>NZ_JAZSAF010000089.1:0-12019 GCF_045601785.1 Fibrobacter sp. | reverse complement strand
TCGGGCAAGCCTAGCAAAGTAGCCTTGATTGCAGTGGCGAACAAGCTGCTTCGACAACTTTATGCAGTCCTTACGAAAAAAGAGGCCTATGTACCAAATTTTTGTACAAAAGCCTCTTGACATTTAATACAGTATGTCATGCCAATTGGCACAAGCGCCATTGTCGCGACTCTCGCCATTTGCTATATTTGCACCCGCTTGGCGCATGTGCGCCGCATTAAACGGAGGCTAAAATGGCTCTACAGTTCTACAACACCGCATCGCGCAAGAAAGAAGTATTCACTCTCCCGGAAGGCGTTCCCGCCGTGCGCATGTACTGTTGTGGCCCGACGGTGTACCATTTCGCCCATATCGGCAACCTCCGCACCTACATTTTTGAAGACTTTTTGGTCCGCACGCTGAAGTACTACGGCTACAAGGTGAACCACATCGTGAACATCACCGACGTGGGCCACCTCACCAGCGACGCCGACTCCGGCGACGACAAGATGGAAAAGGGCGCCGCCCGCGAAGGCAAGTCCGTCTGGGACATCGCGAAGTTCTACACCGACGCCTTTATGGCCGACTGGCACCGCCTCAACATCCAGGAACCGACCCGCTGGACGCCTGCCACGCAGCACATCCAGGAACAGATTGAACTGGTGAAGACCCTGGAAGAAAAGGGCTACACCTACCGCACCAGCGACGGCATCTACTTCGACAGCCTCAAGTTCCCGCGTTACGCGGACTTCGCTCGCCTCGACGTGGAAAACCTCCGCAAGGGTAGCCGCATCGACATGGGCGAAAAGCACAACGCCACCGACTTCGCGCTGTGGAAGTTCAGCCCGAAGGACAAGAAGCGCGCCATGGAATGGGACAGCCCGTGGGGCGTCGGCTTCCCCGGCTGGCATATTGAATGCTCTGCGATGGCCATGAAGTACAACGGCCCGACGCTCGACATCCACTGCGGCGGTACGGACCACATCCGCGTGCACCACACGAACGAAATCGCCCAGAGTGAATGCGCCAACGGCGTGCCGTTTGCACGTTTCTGGATGCACGGCGAATTCCTGCGCACAGCAAGCGAAGAAAAGCTGGAAGACGGCACCACCGAGCAGAAGTTTGGCAAGATGAGCAAGTCCAGCGGCGAGTTCCTGACGGTATCTCTCCTGATGGACCGCGGCTTCAACCCGCTCGACTACCGCTTCTTCGCCATCGGTAGCCATTACCGCAACTACCTGAACTTCACTTGGGAAGCTCTGGAAGGCGCTAAAGAAGGCCTCAAGAGTTTGCACAAGAAGACGGACCCGCTGATTGGCAAGGCTACCGCGATTACAAGCGATGCAGCCAAGGCTTTCCAGCAGGAATTCAAGGACGCCATCGGCGACGACCTGAATATGCCGCGTGCGCTGGGCATCATGAACACGATGCTCAAGAGCGGTATTGACGACGGCGAAAAGGCTGCGCTGGTGGCCGACTTCGACCAGATTTTCGGTCTGAAGCTCGACGAGCCCCGTGAAGAATACGCCAAGAAGGGTGCGAACGATGGCGTGGATGTCGCAAAGATTGAAGCGCTGATTGCCGCCCGTAAAGAAGCGCGCGCCGCCAAGAACTGGGCCGAAAGTGACCGCATCCGCGACGAACTCGCCGCCATGAACGTGGTCATCAAGGACAGTAAGGAAGGCACGACCTGGGAAATCAAGGGTTAGTAGACAGTAGACAGTAGACAGTGGTTAGTGATTAGTGGTTAGTGGTTAGGGGTGTAAGAGAAACATTACACATCACTCATTCCACATCACACATTGTATAGTTCATGTTCAAAGGCGAAGGTCCCGAGCGAAAAGCGTCGGGCCTTCTTTTTTATATTAAAGAGAAATGATACTAAAGGCTTTTACATTCAATCCCTTCGGTGTGAACGGTTTCGTTTTAAGCAACGACGCCGGCGATGCGATTCTGATTGACCCGAGTGTTTCGAGCGAGCGCGAAGAAGCGGCGTTGGCGAACTACATTGCCACAAATAACCTGACCGTGCGACACCTGCTGAACACGCACCTGCACCTGGACCACGTGCTGGGCAACGCGTTTGTGGCTCGCAAGTACGGCGTGCAGCCCGAGGCCCATGAGGAAGACGCCTTTTTGCTTGACCTGCAGGAAGAGCAGAGCCAGATGTTCGGGCTCCCGCTGCGCACCCCTTCGCCCGGACTCGGCAATTTCCTTGCCGAGGGCGATGCCGTCGAGGTGCCCGGCATCAAGCTGCAGGTTTTCCACATCGCAGGGCACTCCCCCGGCGGCATCGCGTTTTTCTGCGAAAACCCGGGCGAAGTGAACGGGCAGAAAGATGTTCCGCCGCTCCTGTTCCCGGGCGATATTCTATTTGCAGGTAGCAGAGGCCGAAGCGACCTCTTTGGCGGGGACGACGATGCACTTGTAAGCGGGATTAAAAGCAAACTGCTCTCGCTCCCGAAAGAGACGGTGGTGTTCCCCGGACACGGGCCCATGACGACGATTGCAGATGAAAGCAGGTGGTACTAATCGGTGATCCCGGCACAAGGCCGGGATGACAAACGCGGGGACGACAAAGAGTCGGGCAAGACAATCAAACGACATGAGTGACAAGGCGATGGCAAGAATTGGGTGGATTGACGAGTTCAAGGGATTCGTGTTGTTGCTCGTGTGCCTTTATCACGTGGAGCAGTCCTTCCCGCAGGCGCAAATGGGGATGTTACACCTGAGTGCGCTCCGCATGTCAGCCTTCTTCTTCATTTCGGGAATGCTATTCAGCACGCGGCGCTTTCCTGATTTCAAAAGCTACCTTGTTCACAAGACGCGCGTCTTGCTCGTTCCCTACATCCTGCTTTCGCTGTTGTTCCTCGTACTGGACCCGGTGCTCTACAACTTTGACTTGTTCCCGAGGGCGCCCCGCATGACGGTCATGAATATCAAGCCCGAAATCGCGACCGTGTGGGATTACATCTACTGGAACCTTGCAAAAATATTTGTGGCAGGCAAGTCTTCCATCGGATCGGGACCGCTGTGGTTCGTGTTCACGCTGTACTCGGTAAGTTTGCTGTTCTATGGGGTGCAGAAAATTGCGAATCACATAAAGGCTCCGCGGACCGCGACCATAATCATCGCCATCGCAAGTCTCGCAGGCGGCTGGATGCTTTACAAAAATCAAATTCGCTTGCCACTCGGGATAGAACGCGACTTGACGGTGTTGTTCTTCTTTGCAAACGGATGGCTGTGCAAAGGCGCAGTAAATAAATTTTCTATGGATTGCTTCGTCACAAGGGCTCGCAAAAACGTGGGAACTTTGCGTAACGGCACCATTCTCGCGGCAGCAGCAATCCTCTCGTTTGTCATTTACGCCTTCATCGAAATTCCCGATCCGAATTTCAGCATCATGAACAACGATCTCGGGAAATCGCTCCCCGTATTCCTCGCTAGTTCCTTCTTTGGAATTGCGGGTCTTGTCGCCACATTCATGTTTGCAGACAAACTACCAGACATCGCCCCCATCCGCATCATCAAGGGAATTCTCCGCAACATCTCGCGCAACGCGCTCGTAATTCTTGCGGTTCACTGGTACATTCTTCTGGTTATGCGCTTGCTTTTCCGCGAAGCCTTCAACAAGCCTGGCATAGCATACATTTCCATCGCCATCGTGGCGACAGGTGTTATCGCAGCCATTCCGCTGTTCCGCTGCAGGCTTTACAAGCTGCTCGGCAAGCAGCCTACAAGCGCGCGCAGTGCTTTAAACATACAAGAGTAATGGACCTCTTCGGGCTTACGCCCTCGCAATGACGCAGGAATTGAGCGGTCATCAATCCACAATGCAGCGAATGGCGTATGCGTCTTCTTTCAGGGCTCCAGTTTGATAATTAACCGTCATGGTCGTATCCACATGAATCACTCTGGCCGTACCATCAGTTTCCCCTACATCAGACGCCCAATAATAGGCCGCCATATAGTCACCGTTGAGATGCGATCTGGGATCATTACCGGGAGGAAGATAATCCATATCCACAAAGCCATCCTTTCTAAGACCAAGGCCATAGAGATCAGTTCCTACATAACTGGTTCGAATATCCCACCTCCGGAACAAAGCCAAAAGCCCTTCTGTCGGCGACAACTTCTGCGCATAATCAAAAAGAGTTTTCCATTCCGCCAAGGACGGAATATGCGTCCCATCGGGACAAATATCCTTTTTTCCCATAGCATCGGTCCATTTATAGTAATACGATCTATATATTTGTTCTCGAGCTTCATACTCCTTCGGATCTATTGAAAAAGTATAGCCATCAGAACCATAAGCTGTATAAACCCAATAATGCAAATCGTAGTTCAACCATTTTTGTGAACCCATTGTTACAACACCATACACCCTTCCATCTCGTTTATCCTTAAGGCTATCACGAACAATAGGCTGCCACATATATCCCGAAGAATATTCAATACAGGCACTCGTGGACTTTCCGTCATAATAATAAGTCCTTGGGATTTTAGCAGAGCACAAATTATAAATGCACACACTTGTATCCAGCCCATTGAACACACGTTCTCCTAAGCGTTTTTCAGTACAACCTCTCATATAGTTTTGCATAGTGCCCAAGGACCAGCTTTTCTTATAACTTAACACACTATCGACTTTGCATACATAGACTCGTCCATTCAACAAAACACCTTTGTTCAAAATCGATGTCCGACAATAGCCTCCCAGAGCCGAGTCAAGAGACGTCATTGCATACCATTCCCCGTTATACTGATAAGCACTCGTATCGCAAACATATTCTACCCCCTGGTACACCTTCTTTTCGCCCCTCGCGGAGCGACAATAAGGGAAAATTTCGCTTGAGGATGACGATTTCCAAGTTCCATGGTCACACTTGTAATAGTCGCCATCAAGTTCCTTGACAAATGTCGTATCTGTCGGGCAATAGCCCCACTTTTCTTCCGCCGTAGAAGCGGTCATCCATTTATATTCGCCACCATAGTATTTGCAATAATAGATAGTCCCTTTATGTTCGCCCTTGTTGCCAACACTCAAATCGGTGCAGAAGCCCAAATTTCGATCCAGGTTGTCAATAAGATCCCACGCTTCCGCCAGGCACATATATGTAATAATGCCTTCGTTGATCGTGTCGTGAGCATTGCTTTTAGTACACTTTCCAAAAATTTCTTCTATACTCCCGCCCTTCCATTCGCCATTCTTACAAACATAATGGGCTCCGTCAATGGGACTCGTGATGACGGAGTCACTCATTTCGAGCTTGCATCCGCCCACCAGTTCTTCAAGCTCGGTAGTCTTCGCCCAAATGACCCCCCTGATGCATGTATAATGTTGCGTCCCAAAGGCCGTTCTTATTTCTCCATACAAGGAAGCATCGCACACCCCCAGGAAATCCCGTTCGGTGGCACTTCTCCAGCGGTTTTGTTCACATGTAAAATATTTACCACTATCGGCTTCGGCAACCGTACCTTCACGCGTTGACGAGCAGTATCCAAGAACCGACGCCGGATACGTCAACTCAACGAAGCCGGTGTCCGTACAGGCGTAACGCACATTGTTCACATAAAATTCCTCGTTGACATGCTTCCTGGTGCACTTGATTCCCGCATCGTCGGCGGTGGTGAGCCCCCAGTAGCCGGACTTGCAAATGTACACAAGTCCATTCACCAGGTACTTTTCGCCTTCCTCGCTGGACTGACAAACTTTTGGCGTCACTCGATAGCTATCCCATTCTCCTCTATAGCACCGATAGTTAGAATCTTTCTCTACAACATACATCGAAGGGAGTTGATCGTTACATTCGGGCAGGTCGGAATATGACGCGACAATGCTCCGGTATCTGACACAGCGCAAGGAATAAAAGCCATGATCGAGACTGAATGTCTCCGAAAAATCACCATACCGGTTCATCACCACCGCAGAATCATTAGACGCCAGATACTGCGCCGAATCGTTAATACCCGCGCATTCCAAAGAATCATACTTAAAGCACGCCCCCGCATAGCTGAACGAGCGCGGGTCTTCCTGCATCAGGTATTTCCAATCGGAAACTGTGGGAATGAAAAAGTCCCTAGGGCACAAGTCCTCGGCATTTTTTTTCATATACAGTCTGCCGTACAGGGTGCAGTTGGATTCCTTGTAGGCGTAGCAGGTGCTTTTGACAGAAGGATTCTTGTCGCTTATGTTTTCGTTGATCCACGTATAAATTCCAATTGTCCGAGTCTTATAGGAATTTCCCGTCAGCGAATCCACCATCCTGCCATCGACAGGAGTGTCGTCGTTGATTTCCTTGGCATCGGAATCTACAACGGTCGTCGCACTTGTAATCTCTGCAGAACTGGAAGACCGCAAAGGCTCTACCGAGCTGGACGGGCTATCGTTTTCTGGAGCAGGGGCGGAACTTCCCGAATCGCCACCACATGCCGTAATCACCAGAAGCAACGCCGCAAACAAAACAACTATTGGCATATCATACTCCTTTCCCTTTTTAATTCTTAATGCAACGAACACCCAGCCCGATAATCTTAGCGTTTACATATTGCGCAGAGCTGTCCGGTTTCAAAGTCATGCCAAAAGACATATATTCTTCATCCTCAATCCAATAGAAGGCTCCGCTCGTAGAATGGGACTGCATCGTCATCGGATCAGAACCATTTTGCATATAGAATTCATAGAACCCTGTCGGCGTAATATTCAACCCATAAAGATCCTCGCCTTTATCCTTGTCCCAGCCTTCTCCGTAATATGAATAATCGTTACCAACGGCTTTCAAGACATCATTTATATCGCTCCAATCTCCACGCCCTGGCAGGCGCCAGCCCGAAGGGCACGCCTTCTTGGCAGACGACCATGCGTAAAGGCGACCATTACTACAGCTACCAGAATTTCCGATACACCAGCTGGAATCCGCAGTCGCATAAGAGAGATTTTCGACCATCATGGTGACTCCACCGGCCGTGAACACCCTGTATTTTCGACCATCGCGGGAATCGGTCATCGTCTCGGTCGTAATACCCGTCCACTTGCCGTTGGAACACCTGCTATTGTTGAAGCCGTTGAACATCACCTTGCCTTCGCTGGACGCATTACAGTCGCGCATATATTCGCGAATAGTCACTTCTTTCCAGTAATACTTCCTGTAGTTCGGAGTGGTGATGCTAGCGGTGGTCGAATCGCACATGTAGTAGGTACCATCGTAGAACAAAGTGTCATACCGCATCGCCTTGGTACAGTACCCCTTTACGCTGTCGACACTTTCCAAGGCGACCCAATCATTCCATTTCAAGTTGTTCTTGTCACAGGCGAATTCCTGATCCCGTAGCACGACCGTTCTCGGTTCCACATTATTGCCGAGCCCACACTGCCCATAGATTTCAAACGGGTCCGTAACAGCTTGCCAACGGGCATTAATGCACTTGTAATACCAGGTCGGCTTCAACTGCTTGTAGAAAACCGTATCGGCGGGGCAGTTCCCCAATTCCCAATCCGTTGCCGAGGAGGTTTCCCATTTAAGATTTTTGCAATTGCATACATAATACGAGCTGCCATCCTTCACCGCAGTGCCGCAATTACTTTCCTTGCAGGTTCCCAGATTCTTTTCGAGAGCAGTCATTTCGGTCCAATAGGGGTCATGGCAAACATACTGCTTTCGGCGATAAGTTTTCGCCTCACCGGTATTGCTCCACTTACAACTACCCAGATAGCTGTCCGCACCGCCATCAGTCCACCGCCCATTGGAACACACATAAGCCGTATCCGTCACACGCTTTACCTCGCCCGCATTTGTGGACGAGCAAATGCCAAACCGAACTTCGTTATTGTTCAGTCTAACCCATTCCGAGCCCGTGCAGCGGTAGTACTCCGTATTTTTATCTACAACGATGGAGTCCACCTTGTTAAACATGTCGGTCTTGCAGAACCCCATGGCACTGTCTTGACGGGTCTTTGTCGTCCAGGATTTTCCAAGACAGTAATATTTATTGTTGTTGAAGACAATCTCTTTGTACTGGCAGGTGCTATCGCAATAGCCAAAGACATCCGTGATGTATGCGGTTTCCCACCTCGAATATTTGCAGGCGTAATAGGTTCCGTCTTTCGCCTTCTTGACGGACTTGTCGTTTTTATCGGTACACATTCCAAGATCAAGTTCCAGATTACTCATCTGGTGCCAGCCACTTGTAGTGCAGTAATAGCTATAATTCCCAGATTTTGCAATTTTCTCTAATTTGGTAGAATCGCATTTCCCGATGTAATCTTCCAACTCCACAAGGCGCCAGTAGGTATTATCGCAAATGTAGCCTCTTCCTTCTTCTGTCGTGTCGATCACATCCTGTTTTTTGGGAGTACACACGCCCAGTTCTTTTTCAAGTTCCGTCAACTTCTGCCATTCGTCATTGCGGCAAACATAGGCCGTATCCTGGAACTTGACCTTCTTGTAGAGCTTGGTACTGTCACAGAATCCCACATGGTCCGTCATTACGGAGCGTCGCCAGCCACTTGTATCGCAGATGTATTCCACCCTCTTTATAACAGAATCGCTGCGGACGCGTAGGGTGTCGAAGGTTCCCAGCAGGTTGCTGCGGCAATAGCCGAACTTTTCTTCAAGCTCGGTAAAGAGGCGCCATCCGCCATCTTCGCACACGTAGCGCTCCCCGTTGAACAAGAACGTCGTCGAGTCGTTTTCCTCGGTGCAGGTTTCGCGGGCATCGTAGATATTGGCCACCTTCCATCCGTCATATTTGCAGATGTACATGGTGTCGTTGATCGTTACCGCCGTTCCCGTAATGACATGGTCACAGTCATCACTAAAGTCGTCTTCCCAGCGAGTTCCAAGGCAGCGGTAGTTGCTCTTCTCGCTCACCACGTAGAAGGGCTCCAGCCTATTTTTACTAGTGGAATCGCAGAGCGGCAAATCCTTCTTCGTTGCGACGATGTAGGTGTAGGTCATGCAACGCAACTGGTAATAGCCGAGCTTCAGCGTATTTTCAAATGTCGGCAGCGGAGACTTCGGCGAAAGCACAGCGACACCGTCGGACGCTAGATACTTGCCCTGGGAATTTAGGCCCCTGCAATCCAGGGAATCCATTCTGTCGATGCAGTAGCCGCCATAGGTAAACTGCAGAGCGCTCACCGCTTCCGGGTACATCAAGCTATAGTCGCCAAGCCAGCTCCAGTCCCTTTTGGACGGAAGGTCAAATCCTGAGGGGCATGCCGAATTTGCCGACGGCAACTCGAAAAGCCGACCGTAAGTTTCGCAGTTTTCGTCTTCTTCGCCGTAGCAGATACTCGACGTTCCGACACCTCTCCTAGTCACATTATCGGTCATCCAAATGTACATGCCGATCTGGACAATTCCAATGGAGTCTCCCGTGCGGTAGTCCTCAATTTTGCTGACAATCACCGGTGCGTCCGACGCCTTTACATCGACATCGGAAACGCCGCTTGAGTCGCGGTCGGAAACTCGGAGCGAATCCTGCTCCGCGGAATCTTCATTTTCAGGAACCGAACTGGACTTTGAATCCGAACCACACGCCGTCAGGCAAAAGCACCAAACAGCAAAAAAGAGAAATGCCTTAAGAAAGACTCCCATATTTTCCTCACTAAGTCTAGCCCCTGTAGACATCTAACTAGACGACTAAGTCACAATGTAGAAAACTTGTCCACCCACTTCAGCGGACTTGCCGCCCTGGGCTATATTTCAAGGAACGCCTTCAAGTCATCCATGCGCTTTTTGGCCATTTCGACACCATGTTCGTAGGACTCATTCATCTTGTCCATATTGGTATCGAACTGGTCGCAAAGATCAATCAACGGGCGAATTAGGAACAGGCTTCCTTCCTTTTCCAGCTCTTCAATCCGCACGAACATTTTCTCGTAGCGATTCAGGCGAATCATGAGCGCACGGAACAGGTCCGGATACTTGCGCTTGTACAGGGGGTTCAAAATCGCACGGTACTTGCGAAAATCCGTCACGGCCTCGCCGGGGTAATGCGTCGAAATTGCCACCACCTTGTCGCAGCCCTTTTCAAAGGCGCGCTCGAACGGAATCGGCGCGGTAATGCATCCATCGGCATAGTGCTTGTCGTCGAGCGATGCAATCGGGAAAATCATCGGCAAGGCGCAACTGGCGCTGATCAAGTCCAGCAGGCGCTTCTTGTCGTTCTTTTCGCTCTTGAATTCGGCACGGCCCGTTTCGCAACAGGTAAGTCCAATCTCGAATTCAATTTTTGAATTGCGGTAGGCTTCGAAATCGAGCGGCATCTCGCCATCTGCCGAAAGGTAGTTCAGCGCACGGAATTCCTTCTGGATTCCAATGTACTTGCTCGCCCACTTCTTGCCCTTCTGCAGACGCGTCGGAAGCACAATGAAACGCAGACGACCCTGCTGGTGCGTAATGTAGTTGACCGCCGCATGGGCCCCCGCAGAGACTCCCGACACATAGTCGAATTGGATGTTTTCATCCATGAGCGTATCGAGTACGCCCGCACTGAACATCGTCTGGCGAGAGCCGCCTTCTAGAGCCAACCCGACCTTCACGCCTGCACCTCCTCGGGTGTATCCGCGGCAACAGGCAAAACCGGCGCATCGCCTACGCCAAGAGCCCGCTGCTTGAGTCCCCAGACTTTCTGCCTGAAGTATTCGCTGCGTTCGGCCAAGTGTTTCGAAGAAGAGATTCCCTTCACGCGTTCAATCTTTTCAGGTTCGCTCACGACAATCTGCGTGCGGTGTCCACGCTTATAAATGCCATCGATTCCCACCGACAAGACCGGGGCACCCGTACTGCGGGCAAGGAATGCAAAACCCGTCTTGAATTCGTTCAGCAAGCCGTCATAGCGGCACTTGCCTTCGGGGAAAATGATGACGTTGTTTCCCTTTTCCAGTTCACGCTTGGCAAGCAACGCCCATTCGGTATCCAGGTTAAAGCGGTCGCAAGGAATCACGCACTTCACGCGGGTCAGCGCCCAGCTGAAATGCGGGTCTTCAATCTGATCCTTTGCCACCACAATGCTTTTGTGATGGAAAAAGATAGCGAGCATCATGAGGGGGTCCCACATGCTCGTATGGTTCGCGATAATCACCGACGGCGTCTTCAGACGCGAAGACTTAACGGTTTCACCGACGAAGGTCACCTTCGGGCGGTACCACACCAACAAATAGACGCGCACGGTGTAGATGACTATCACCATGACGAGTTGCATGAAAAGTTCGAACAGCGGGTTCTTCTTTTTCATTATTTTCCGAGAGATTCTTTCGGGATGCTCGTAAAGGTCAGAGCACCCTTCGCGTGAACGTTGCCGTTCACTTTCACGATGCAGTCAAAGCCGACCAGCACGCCGCCTTCTTTTGTCTTCTTCACAGAGATTTCAAGCTGGTCACCCGGAATCACCGGCTTCACGAACTTGAATCCGTCAATCTTCAAAAGCACATAGAGATTCTTTTCCAAATCTTCGGCAGGCTTTTCGATCACAAGCGAGCAAAGCTGAGCACAGCTTTCCACAATGAGCACGCCCGGCATAATCGGGGTTCCCGGAAAGTGTCCCGTAAAGTACGGCTCGTTCACGCTCACATTCTTGATGCCCACGGCAGATTCGTTCGGCGTAAGTTCCGTGACACGCTCGATCATCTGGAACGGCGGACGCTGAGCAATCTTTTCGCTGATTTCGTAAATATTCATCATAGAGAAAGACCTCCGTCGAGCACGAACACCTGGCCGGTCACGTAGGCAAACTGGTCAGAAGCCAAGGCAGAAACAATGTTCGCGACTTCGTCGGCAGAGCCAAAGCGCTTGCCGAGGCCGATACATTCCAATACAGACACGAGTTCATACCTCCTTTTCCGCGTTCTGCTCCAGAAGAGTCAGGATGCTGCTGTGTTCATAACCCAAATGCGCCATGGCCGAAAGAAACTGCCGGATATGGGCGGCGGCCAGCGCTCCGTCGGTGCTTATGCTCTTGCCAAAAACCATAATTATCTCCCGCAATTTGCGGGTAATACCGAGTACGGCAATTGGTACAGCTATTGTACCGAGGC
>NZ_JAZSAF010000088.1:0-12598 GCF_045601785.1 Fibrobacter sp. | reverse complement strand
GCAAAGCGACCGCGACATAAACAACTACATATTCGAATATAAGCCGCTCTGCAAATCCAACGCACATATCGTCCCTGCAGTCAAGGTAGAAACAAGCCTTGTCACGGCAGTGTTTCCGTTCAAAGCGATGCCAATAGGGAACTACATCGCAGATTACGCAAAAGATATTTCTTTGTGCGATTATGGACTGGAACCGTTCACGATGAACGTTCAGGCTTTGGAGCGAACTTTAATTGACAAGATATTCGCCATTTGCGACTACTACCTTACCCAAAAGTCCCGCCGTCTATCGCGACACATTTACGATATTCACAAGATACTTCCGCTAGTTAAATTCGACGAGCATTTCAAAGAACTTCTGGAGAAAGTTCGTGAAATTCGCCGTTCATTAGACATCTGCCCTTCGGCAAAACCAGGGATAAACATCAATCAGCTTTTGAAGGAAATCTGCGAAAAAAACTTTTTCAAGCAGGACTACGAAGGTGTGACGCGGTTCTTTATTTTCGACAACACTAAATACAAGGACACAATAGCCTCCTTGCAGAAAATCATCGACATGGGTGTTTTTGCGTAAGAATCGGATTTCGTCCGAGAATTCTTTTAAAAGTGACATTTTCTAGATTCTGGGGTGTTTAACAGGGGAAAGTTTTATAGAAGAACATTTCTTTTGGATGGAGACACAATGAGAAAAGTGGTCATTTTGAATGCAAGCCCGCGCAAAGACGGAAACATCAGCCAAATGCTGAATATCATAGGTGATACCCTGTTTGAAAAGGGCACCGAGGTAACAATCATTGATGTCTGCAAGTTGGAATTTCGCCCGTGTATCGGTTGCATGAAATGCCGCAGCGCTCACGATTGCGTGATGCCGGAGGACGATGCGAAGCGGATTTTGCGCCTGGTGCAAGAATGCGACGCCCTAGTGGTCGGTTCGCCATGCTACTGGGGCAACATGACCGGGCAACTCAAAATGCTATTCGACCGCTGGGTTTACGGCATGATGGACCACAGCGAACGCGATTACCCGATTCCACTGTTAAAAGGAAAGAAGGCTGTCATTGTGACGACATGCACTACTCAATGGCCATTCAACCTGATTTTCAAGCAGTCGGCGGGTACCGTTCACGCCCTCAAGGAAATCCTTTGCTGGAGCGGATTCAAGATTGCAGGCGTGATTCAAAAAGGCGGAACCCATAAGCAAAATGGCCTTACGCCCAAAGAAATTGCCAAGTGCAAGAAGATTGCCTTGTCACTTGGTTCGCATTAAAGGCGTGAAAACGCAATCGGATTAAATTATCGGGAAGCCGACCCGGTATTCCTTGATGATTTCCGGATGCGTCTTGGCGTATTCAAAAATCTTATCGCCGAGACCGTCCTGTACGAGATCCACGAGGGCCTTGCTCGGGAGCGCGCCGATGCTTGGGCATGTGGGCGTGAGCGCGATGACGAGTTCACCCTCTTTATTCATGATGCGGAGCGGCCAGATGGAGCAGTCGAAGGGCTTGTCTTCGGGCTTTAAAATGCAGCCTTTGTGCGGATCCAGGAAGGTGCAGGGAACTTCTTCTTCGGGATCACCAGTTTTGTAGCCGCCAAGGACAATTTGGCCGTCGCGAAACTCCCCCACCACGCCGTATTCGTTGGGCTTGCTGAGTTTTTCAACGACTTCGGGCGGGAACAGCGGCGTTTCCCAGAGGCTCTGCCTGCGGAAAGAGCAGCAGAATTTGCAGGCGGCACAGGATGATCTTGAAAGGACGCGAGAAAGCATCACTCCCCCACTCGAACGTGCATTTTATCGAGAATCGTTTGCGGGTAGTACGAGAGTTTTGCCTTGCGGAGGCCTTCGATGTTGATGTCCTCTTCGCGGTTGATCAAATGAGCTCCCGTAGCCCAGAGCTTTTCGGCGAATAGTTTGTTTATAATCGCATAACCGCCATTCACGGCGTATTCGTCGATGACTTTTTCGAAATGGATATCCCATGCGCCGGGAGCAATTTCAGAAGCCATGGTCATACCGACGGGCTTGCCATTTACATACAAGACAGCGCCACGCATCTGGAGCGCGTCGAAGTTTTCCAGCGCCTCGCGGATGGCGCAATATTCCGCCAAGCGCGACTTTTCATCTTCGGAGCGTTCTGCCCAGGCGGCTTCGCGACATTCGCAGGTACACTCGCAGTCGGGAACGTCGGATTCGCCTAAAGATTCCACGTTGAGCCAGCGCTTTTCAACTTCAAGGGCGTCGGCGATGTTTACACCCGTAATTTCACGCAGTTCATAGTTTGTATAAGTGCGGTTGAATCGCGAGATATGATTGCGCTTTTTGCGGTACTGGTTACCTGCGAGAGTCGCTAGCGCTTCTGCGGAGTAAACGTAGTCGCTGTCGCCGCGGTTTTCTGTAAAATGAAGGGGCGGTTCTGCGCCGTTCGCCCCAGCGCTTGCAAAATACTCCCGCAAAATCTGTGCCCGCGGCTCATCCACCAGGCAGAATTCCAGCGGACGGCCCGATTTGTGGGCATCTTCGACAATAAGCGCGATTGCCGCACTCGCATCGCCCTCCCCTAGCGGAAAAGCATAGCCCCGGCGACTCCCCAGTCCGTTGTAGTAGCGAAACAGGAACCCGTCTTGCAACGCAATCTGCGTACCGTACTTTTTGCGCAGCAGAAAAATGTTCGCGAAGCTTGCGTCACTGCCGGTATAGCCCGAATCGGCCACGAGGCAAGTCGCAGCAGTACGATCGGAGCAATCTGGCGGGCGAAAGAGTAGCATAAACCCAAAATAACAAATTCATCGGCACAAAAAGCGAAGAGCAAGCAACATACAGGGCACCTTGCAATCATATTGTAAATATTATTTTACGTAATTATTGAATTTTTCTTTACAGAAAAACTATATTTATGGATAAAATATATCCTCACGGAGTTTTTTATGAAAAACGCCAACTTTTTGAAATTAGGCATCATCGCTGCGTTCGCCATCGGGCTGAGCGCCTGCTCTAGCACCGTTTCCGCAGACGACGATTCCAACGACAAAACAAATTCGAGAACCAGCAGCATCACTTTTGAATACGAAGATAGCGTCGTTGTCAATATTGACTCTACCAAGAAATCAAGCAAAGACTCTGACGACGAGGACTCCGAGAAGACTTCCACCACGTCTTCGAATAACGATTCTGACAGCAGCGACTCTACGGATCAGGGAATTTATTCATCCAACGCCCCGACACCGGTCGTTTCCGCTATCATATTCCAGAACAACGCTGCAAAGGAAGAATACGAATTCGAACTCGTGGTGCACGGAAACTATATCAAGCACACTGCGGTCATGGCAGCCGACAGCGTCGTCTACGAATTTAGGTGGAACGACGAAACACCAAGGGAATGGCACCGTATAAGAATCAGCGATTATCAGCCCGCCGCAGGCAAGAATCCGCCCAAGCAACCGGAAGTCGTCACCGACACTCTCATCTTGCTCAACACATACGACATGTGTCACTCCTATGGTTCCGTTAGAGTCATCTGGTACCTTGAAGACCAAGTTGAAGTTTCCGACTGGTCCGACCCTGTCGGCCCCCTGTACACCCTTACGCAGGCTCCGGAAGAAGGCCGAACCGAGTTCACCTTCAGCGATGGTTCCGACAACCCCTGCACCAACTCTTACTAAAAATAGATCGACCCGGACATCAGCGATGCCCGGTTTTGTTTTTGACTATGCCCAGTAATCACCTGGGCATTTTTTATTTTTACAGCTGTTCGCGGATTTTTTCAGCCAAGGCATAGCCGGCGGCGCGGGCCTGTGCAACAGCGTCGGCGGCGCGGGCGTCAAGAGACTGAGAAACCTGAGCGCGGAGCAAGCGCTTGCCGGATTCATCCCAGTAAATGCCACGAATTCTGAGATTGTCGGAGCCGCCCACGATTTCGGCAAAGCTTGCGACTGGGAACTGGCAACCCGCATTGAGTGCCTTAAGGTAGGCCATTTCAGCAAAAGCGATGCAGTAAGTTTCGGCGTCATTGACTCGCGCGAGAATTGCGTCAATGGATTGCTTCGGGCTACCGCCCTCGCAATGACGCGGCCGAGAAAGCGTTTCTATCGCCAGGATGCCCTGGCCAGAGGCCGGGAGCACCTGTTCGGTGCTGAAGAATTCCGTCACCTGGTCGGCAAGGCCCATGCGCTTGAGGCCGGCGGCGGCAAGCACGACTCCGTCGAGTTCCGAAAGCTTGGATAGGCGCGTCTGGATGTTGCCGCGAATAGGCACGTATTCCAAATCCGGGCGCAGAGCCTTGAGCTGTATAACGCGGCGAATGCTTCCGGTACCGACGCGGGCTCCAGCGGGCAAATCCATGAACTTGATGCCGCCAGCTCCCCCACGGGCAATAAATGCATCGCGCGGGTCTTCACGCTTTAATACAGCAGCAAGCTTGAATTCGGGCAAAACCTCGGCGGGCATGTCCTTGAGACTATGAACAGCGATGTCGGCTCGGCCTTCAAGAAGAGCCACTTCAAGTTCCTTGATGAATACGCCCTTGCCGCCGAAACTCGCTAACGACTTGTCGAGTCGGCGGTCGCCTTCGGTCGTCATCGTAACCAGTTCGTACGAAAGTCCCGGATTTACAGCCACAATGGAATCAGCCGCCATCGTCGTCTGCGCTACGGCAAGCGCACTCTTGCGGGTAGCAATGCGAAGTTTCAAATCAGCCACGGTTTGCCTCCAAGCACTTCAAGAACACTTCAACATCTTCGGGCGAATTTTCAGCCTTCACCTTGTACAGATAATCGTTCGCAAGTTTCTTCGCAAACCTTTCATACATCATGGCGATACGCTTGCGGTCTTCTTCGGACAAGTCCGGCAAGGAACGCAACAATTTTTCGGACTCTTCGTTGGCGACATTCACCATGCGTTCCGCATGCACGCTAATCTGCTTCGAGACTTCGTCCATGCGCATCCATTGCAGGAATTCGTCTAGGCCTTCCTTCAGAATTTTCTGGGCGGCATCGAGTTCCACCATGCGCAGGCGGCGATTTTCCGACACGATTTTTTCGAGATCGTCGACGCAAACATATTCAACACCGTGAAGTTCACCGATGCTAGATTCCGCATTGCGTGGGCTGCCAAGGTCGATAACCAAACGCTTAGCCTTGTCGTTTACAACGGGGTGTTCTGCCACCTTGCTGCAATGCTGTTCAAACACCACATCGACAGCACCCGCCTTGGGAGCCCCATCGCTAGACGTCTCAACACAACCAGTTACCTTCGCAAATTCATCCTTCGTGACAATCGGTTCCTGGCAGGCGCTGCAGAGAATCACCACGTCGCACTTGCCAATCACCTGGTAGCGGTCTTCAAAGCGCACCGGTGTCAGCACGTCCGCATACTTTTCGGCATTTGCGAACGTCTTGCTGCTCGCAAAGATTTTCGTCGTATTTTCCTGCACATACTTGAGCATCAGGGAACCCATTTCACCAAGGCCCACAATGTAGACGGTGCGGTTCTCCAGGTCGTCGAAAGTATTCAACACTTGCTTCATCGCGAGGAACGGAATGTTGCAGCTGAGCTTGCTCAGGTTAGTTTCCGTCTTGATGCGCTTGGTCGTGTGTATAGCCCCCTGAAACAGCTTGTTCAGGGTATTTCCCGTCGCATTCAGCTGATGCGCCGTTTCGTAGGCGCGTCCAATCTGGTGCAGAATTTGGTCTTCACCGACCGCCACGGAATCAAGCCCTGCGCAAACATTCATCACATGAAGCGCGACATCGTCGCCGGACTTGAAGTAGAAAAACTTCGAAAAATTCTCGTAGCTCTGGCCAGCCAACTGGCATACGTAACGAACGAGCGACTCTTCCGAGATTTCAGCATCAGACGCCACATAGACTTCCGTGCGGTTGCAGGTTGCAAGAATCAAAAGTTCATCAAACGGGGAACTTTTCAACGCTTCGGTCTTCACATCCATCGGGATGTAGAACTTTTCGCGGATCGAGATCTCAGCCACCTTGTGGCTCATTCCTGCCATAAATATCTTGCGCATGGTTCAAAGATAGAAAAATGGATTGCCGCGCTACGCCCGCAATGACGTTTAATTATTGATTTCTTTGTCTATCCACTGGTAGCGTTTTTTCATCCAATCGACCATCGTTTCAACCGCTTCGTCGTAGGAATCGTAGGGGTCCTTGAGTGCCCAGTTTTCGGTATTCTGCATCACGGGCCATCGCCTATATTCGTTCTTGATTGCACGCTCGATAATGGAGCGATAGACGGGAATGCTGTCGATCAGTTCATAGAATGTATCGCTGTGCTTTCGCCAATAGGCGCTTGCCGCGCTATCCACCACGGGACTGTTCATCACATAATAGTTTAATCGGTAAGTACGGATATACCAGTCCTCCGGATTCTGGTTCCGTTCGCGAGAAGCGTTTCCAAAAGCAAGGTCAAAGTCCCAAAGCGGACCAAAATGAATCGGCTCCCCCTTGGTCCATGTAAAGAACACGCTGCGGGCATAGTTGCCGTCTTCGTTCTTGGAATACTCCTGTACCCAATAGAATAACAAGTAATCGTCTAGGTCAATCCACTTCACGATTTCGTCACGGGGATACCGATACTGGTGCGTCAAGAAATTTTCAAACAAATTCAAATGGTCGAGCAATAACTGCTGGGACTCTTCAGAAGGCTCCTTGGGAGACTTGATGTGGTATATGTAATTAAAGTCATCCGTAATCACATAAGGCGGATCATACTTCTTTGTATCTTCCTTTTCAACTAAAAATGTCGAATCGTTCTTTTCGATATTCACGCGGTCCTTGGCGACCTTGACCGTTTCGGCAAGCAGGTAGAGCCCCATATAGTTGCGGTTCAGGTAGACTTCCACAAACTGCATCTTGGGAGTGTATTTTGCCCCGAGCCATTCCGAGAGCCGAGTCATCATGTAGTTTCGCAAGTGCGTCTTGTCGCCAAAGTTTGCCACCAGCGCCCAGTCCTTGCTCCTGGGCATCCCGAAAAGGGACACCTTGTCTTCGAACTCCAGCTTCATTCCGTATTTGGGCATCATAAAGCTTGAATTTCCACGGCCACGCACCGTCAACTCAAGAACTTCGCTCTCAGGAGCTTTCTCGCCATAAATTTGCAACCTTGACGGAATTTCCGTTTCACGGTCGCGAACGCCCGCATAATCCTTCGTTTCGATGACGATTCGCGGAAGCCCCGCATAGGGATACAAAGAATCGTCCATCGGGAGATAATCCGCCGAAGAATCCGTTTCTTCCCAGTAGCACCCCCCAATCATCACGCTGCAAAGAACCACAACAAAAAAGAAAGGGATACGGCTATGCCAAATTCGATTAAGCATCTATGACGAAAATATAAAAAATGCTATCTTTACCACGTTCAAAATTTAACCAAGGACTCATGATGAGCAAGAATTACAAGATTGCAGTGCTTCCGGGCGACGGTATTGGCCCCGAAGTCATGAAAGAAGCTGTCCGCGTGCTGGACGTGGTTTCCAAGAAGTTCGGTTTCGACGTGAACGCCGAATGGGCAAACGTCGGTGGTGCCGCATACGACGAAAGCGGTTCCCCGCTGCCGGAAAGCACCCTCAAGCTCGGTGAAGCTTCTGACTGTATTCTTTTCGGTTCCGTGGGTGGCCCGAAGTGGGAACACCTCCCCCCGAACCTGCAGCCGGAACGCGGTGCACTGCTGCCGCTCCGTAAGCACTTCAAGCTTTTCTGCAACCTCCGCCCGGCCCGCGTCTATAAGGAACTCGCAGGCGCTTGCCCGCTCCGTGCCGACATCGTGGGTGACGGTTTCAACATCCTCACCGTCCGCGAACTGACGGGTGACGTTTACTTTGGCCAGCCGAAGGGCCGCGAAGGCGTTCCGGGCTCCAAGGAAGAAATCGGCTTTGACACCATGAAGTACAGCCGCTACGAAGTCGAACGCATTGCACGCTTCGCTTTCGATGCCGCCATGCTCCGTAACAAGAAGGTCGCCTCCATCGACAAGGCCAACGTGCTCACCACCAGCGTGCTCTGGCGCGAAGTCGTGAACGAAGTCATCAAGGACTACCCGGAACTGACTCTCGAACACCTCTACGTGGACAATGCTGCCATGCAGCTCCTGAAGCGCCCGCGTGAATTCGACGTGCTCCTCTGCCCGAACCTCTTCGGCGACATCCTCACCGACGAATGCGCCATGCTCACCGGTTCCATGGGCCTCCTCCCGTCCGCTTCTATCGCCGAAGGTTCTTTCGGCCTCTACGAACCGGCAGGTGGTTCCGCTCCGGACATCGCAGGCAAGGGTATCGCAAACCCGCTCGCCCAGATTCTCTCCGTGGCTTTGATGCTTCGCTACACCTTCAAGGAAGAAGAAGCGGCCAAGGCTATCGAAGCTGCCTGCGAAAAGGTCATCGCTCAGGGCTTCCGCACTGGCGACATCTACCAGGAAGGCTGCACCAAGGTCGGTACGACCGGCATGGGTGATGCGATCATCAAGGCATTGGGTTAATGCTCAACACAACCCTCTGCTACATCGAACAAGACGGCAAGTACCTACTGCTCCACCGCGTCAAGAAGAAAAACGACATCAACAAGGACAAGTGGATAGGTATTGGCGGCAAGTTCGAGGAATGGGAATCTCCCGAGGACTGCATCAAGCGCGAGGCTCTCGAAGAAACGGGCCTCACGCTGATTCGCCCTAAGTACAGAGGGATTGTTACCTTCATTAGCGACGGTATGGACCAGACCGAATTCATGCACCTGTTCACGGCGACCGAATTTACCGGTACGCTCAAGGACTGCGACGAAGGCACGCTCGAATGGATACCCAAAGAAGACGTGGCCAAACTCCCCCACTGGGACGGCGACCTCATTTTCTTGGCACTCCTTGAACGGGGCGCGCCTTTCTTTTCGCTCAAGCTCACCTACAAGGGCTCCACCCTGACCGAGGCATTGCTAAATGAAGACCCTGTCACCGTAGAAAGCGTTTGCGACTTCAACGTGTAAAAAGATTTCCAGACAATCATTAAAATTTGCTTATTTTTTTCAATTTTTGTAGCAATCGAGTAAAATTTACTACAAAATTTTACAAAAAAAAGAATCTTTTTAAGATTCTTTTTTCTATTTTAGAAAGTACTCCAAACCAACCCCTAGCAGAGTCCACGTCTCGTGAGCTCTGCTTTTTTAGTAATTACCACTTAGCCAACGCAGCCCTGATTAATTTAACGTCGCGAAGCGACTACCATTTTGCGAGGGCGTTGGTAATGATCAGGTCCTGCATCTTTTCAATGGCGCGGGCTTGGCCATGGCGGTCTTCGGTCTCGTTCGCCTGCACGTCGTAGGTGCCTTCAGCACTCAGAGACTTAGATTCGTAAATGACCTTTTCCTTCACGTTGTCGTAGAACTTGACACTTACGCGAATGGTGACGCGGTAGGTTTCCACATCGCTGTTGCTATTGTAGTTTTCAGGCTTATTCGTATAGCTCAAAAGAGTCATCTCGAAGTCCGCATTTGCATCTTGGTTCACCAAGCGCACGCCACCCGCATTCTTGCGGAACATTTCGACAACGCCTTCGCGAATGTTGTTCGCAAGCACCGGATCAAGCGTTTTGTCTTCGACTTCGTGAATCTTGACCGTTTTGATATGGCTCGGGAGCGTAGACGCCGTAAAGCTGTAGCAACCACTCAGGAGCCCCACAGACAGGGCCACCATCACAAGACAAAGTAAACGAGACACTTTCTTAGCGAGCATGCTGTAAATGTAGAAAAGAATAACCTGTAAATACAACAAAACCACGGCATCGCCATGGTTTTTGCGTTAATCTGTTTCTAGAAGTTTAGGACTACTTTACCGAGAATACGCGGTTGACAAGTCCACCCTTCACGACATAAAGACCTTTTTCAAGGTTCATCGCGTTCAACTGCGCCTGGACATCGCCCATGCGGGTCCCCTTCAGTTTGCATACGAAGGCACCCTTCATGTTGTACACGCTGTAGGTCCTTTCGACATTCAACACGGTAACCTTGTTGGCGATTCCGGTCAAATCACCCGCACTGGCCTTAGAAAGCACCACATTGTCAATGAACACGCTGCCCGTGGCAAGCCCTGCATTGATGGAGATGCGAGCATCTTCGTCGGTCGGCTCTTCCATAGTAAAGACGATTTCATAGGTCTTTTTCTCGGTGCCGAGATCGAATGTCTTTCCGCCGCCAATGTAGCTGGTCCAGGGGTCGGTATCCTTTTCGAGATTCACTTCGAGAGTCCTTGCCACAGATGCATAGGCTTCAAAGGTGAGCTTATAGCTTTGGCCCTTTTCATAGTGCAGACCCTTCTGAATCATCTGGACATCATAAGCGTTAGTACCAACCTTGGTCACGTTGATTTCAGCCTTGCCTTCGCTAAACTTCAGGGAGCCTTCGCCACTGTGCTGCTGCAGGTTCCAGCCGGCAAGTTTCAAGGAATCCGAGAATGTTCCATTGAACACGGTATCCCTGTTGGTCGGAACCTCGATGGGCGGTGTAATATTGGCACCGTCCAAAGAAAACTGTTTCACAAAGTTCCAGATGTCCGAGACCTCATTCTTTGAAGGCATGTGACCGCGCCCCTGAAGTTTTAAGTGCTTAATGTAGACACCATCGTCACATGGGCCCCAGGTATAAAGTGTCGCCCTATCACCCTGATGCGGCCAGTTTTCCTGCACCTCTGCCTGCGCGGGGCAATTAAACTGCTGACGATAAGATTTTAAGTTGTTCTCGAGACCGTCGTAGCCCACCACATCATCGCCGGTGCCGTGCGTGTGGAAAATCGGAACCGGACGCATGGCAACTCCCGCTCCTTGCATCAGATAGCCGGAGCACGGCGCGAATGCGGCGATTTTGTCGGCAATTTTTCCCATGGCATGGTAGCTAAGCATACCGCCCATCGAGAAGCCCGACATGTATACGCGCTTCGGGTCAATGTCATAATCTTTAACCATCTGGCTGATGATTTCCGAAATCCACTTGGTATCTTTATCTCCGCCGATATCCCATGTAGAATAACCTTCGCCACCCCTCGGATACACCACAACAAAGCCCGCCGTATCGGCAACCGCCTCCCAATGGGTGTTTTCCTGCTGGTAGCCAGGATCCTGGTTCATGCCATGGAACGAAAGAAGCAAGGGGCTCTTGGCCGCAAGGCCGCTCGGAGCGTACACATGAACATCCCTGCCCGAAATAGAGACCTTCTTGTAGTCATTGATGGTTTTTCCGCCACCGCCGCCCCACTGGGCAAACGAAAACGCGGCTGCAGACAAAAAAAGTAACAACGGGAATTTCATTTTTATCTCCTTGGAATTCCTTTTTGAGTTTTGTTACTCTATACACCATCGTATAATATATATCCATCTTACAAAAGGTCTACTCCATGTCACTAAATTGTGTTGTTGAAAAACACAACAGGCAAAAAGTTGCTATATTCTCCCGCGTAAAATTTTTATCATCCGAGGCATAAAATGCTTGACATCAAGAAAATCCGCGAAAATCCGGAATACTACATTGCTGAAACCGAAAAGAAGTACACCACAGTGAGCCTGAAGGACGTTCTCGCCATCGACAACGAACGCCGCCCGCTCCTCACCGAAGTGGAACGCCTCAAGAGCGAACGCAACGCCGAATCCAAGAAGATTGGCGACCTCAAGAAGAAGGGCGAGAACGCCGACGAGGCCGTGGCCGCCATGCGCGCCCTGGGCGACAAGATTGACGAACTCGACAAGAAGCTCAAGGATTTGGACTACAAGCAGACCGAAATGCTCATGCACGTGCCGAACATCGCCCCCCGCTCCCCGGAAGGCAAGGATTCCAGCGACAACGTGGTGGAGAAGGACGGCCCGATTCCGTTTGACTACTACACCAAGAACGATGACTTTGCCCGCGTGGACCACAAGACCCTGGGCGAACGCCTCGGCATTTTCGACTTCGAACGCGGCGCGAAGATTTCCGGTAGCGGCTTCCCGGTCTACCGCGGTCTCGGTTCCCGCCTGGAACGTGCCCTCATCCAGTTCTTCCTGGATGAACACCAGAAGAACGGCTTCGAGGAATTCACGCCTCCGTACCTCGTGACCCGCAATACCATGCGCGGCACGGGCCAGCTCCCGAAGTTCGAAGAAGACATGTACCGCTGCGACAAGGACGACGACCTGTTCCTCATCCCCACAGCAGAAGTGCCTCTGACCAACCTTTACGCCGGCGAAGTGATTCCGGAATCCGAACTCCCGAAGCGCATTTGCGCCTACTCCGCCTGCTTCCGCCGCGAAGCTGGTTCCTACGGCAAGGATACCCGCGGACTCCTCCGCCTGCACCAGTTCAACAAGGTGGAAATGGTCTACTTCGCCCACCCGGAACACAGCTACGAGGACCACGAAGAACTCACCCGCTTCGGTGAAAAGCTCCTGGAAAAGCTGGGACTGCCCTACCACCGCCTCGCCCTCTGCAAGGGTGACCTCGGTTTCGGTGCCGCCAAGTGCTATGACCTCGAAGTCTACGCCCCGGTGGAAAAGAAGTGGCTCGAAGTCAGCTCCTGCTCTAACTTCGAAGACTACCAGGCACGCCGCGCCAACATCAAGACGAAGATTAACGGCAAGAACAC
>NZ_JAZSAF010000087.1:0-26971 GCF_045601785.1 Fibrobacter sp. | reverse complement strand
TCACCGCAAACGGCGTAAAGATGGCACAGGATTTGGGAGCAACACTCAAGAGCGACGAGGAATTCAGCTACATCACCTCGGGATTCGTGCGCACGAACGAGACTGCGAACAACATATCAAAGGGGCGCGGAGAAGCGAACCCGCCAAAACTCATCACGAACTACGACATCACCGGCAACTGGTTTCTGAAAATTTCTGCGGATTCGCTTGCGCAATACGCGACAGGGCTCGGCATGAAGGGAAGCTCCGTGGAACTTATGGCCCACTGGGCCTACGGAGAGCCCTATCCCGATGCATTCTACGAACTTGCTCCCCGCACCGAGGAATTCATGCAGACCATCATCCTAAAGAACTTGCCCAAGTGGAAACGAGTAAGCATCATGGTTTCGCACGACATATTCGTCATGCCCTTGGCCGTATTCGGCTCCGGAGGGAAAGTCGCACTCAAGTACCACGAAGACTACCACTGGATAAACTACATCGCAGGACTCGCCGTCATCATCGACGGTGAAAACAACTTGCGCTACATCCCTGTGAAAGGCGCCGATTCCGGCGTCATCGACTACCTTGCCATCTACATGGCAGAGCATGGAATTAAGAAATAGGAAAGGCGGACAAATGCCCGCCTTCAAATTTTCCACTTCGTTCTTCGTTTGCGTTACGCAATCTTCTGGAAGAAATCCATAAGCAGATAAAGTGCCGGAGCTGCGAGGTAGAAGGAATCGCAACGGTCAAGCACACCACCGTGACCCACGAACAAGTTTCCAGAATCCTTGGTGCCGCTCCAGCGCTTGAGTGCGCTCATCAGGAGGTCGCCCACCTGCCCCGCGACAGTTACCAAGAGGCCAAGGCCAATCGCCTTCGCCCAGTCGATATCCACATTAAAGCACCCGAGAGCAGCACTGCACTTGGCCCAGTAAGCGACCCAGGCGATAGTCGCGACAGAACCTGCGACGGAACCTTCCCAAGTCTTTTTCGGGCTGATGCTCGGTGCAAACAGGTGACGACCAAAGGGACCCTTGCCCGCCGCGAACTTTCCAAAGAAATACGCCACCGTGTCGCAGAGCCAGCACGAAGTCATGACCAAGATAAACGGATAGCAGTGTTCGAAACCCTGGCCGTTACCCATCATGAGTACGTTCATGCCGCCCCAGAGGCCCACATAGAGTGGGGCGCCAAGCTGCATCACGAGCCACGGGAACAGGTGATCGATTTCAACTTTCGCAAAAGCCACACCGATGTAGATTGCAAAGATCACGAGGAAAGTCATGCCCACCACGTAGGGCACGGCGGGAAGTCCGAAATACGCACCCTTGGAAAGCGCCCATGCAATCGTGAGCGCGAGGGATGCGGCGAACGATAGGTAGCGGGTATCGGGACCCTTGTACATCTTGCAAGCCATGCCGGCCCATTCCCAGGCACCGACGGCGGCGATGAAGCACATAAGGCCAATGCGGCTATAGTCGTTAAACCACAGCAATGCAAATACAATTGGAATGGCGACAAACGCCGTAATTAAACGCTGCGCAAGATTACTCATGCAACACCTTCCCAAAACGTCTCTCTCTAGTGTTGAAGAATTCGACAGCTTTCAAGAATTCTTCCTTGGTAAAGTCGGGCCACAGCGTATCCGTTACATAGAATTCGCTGTAGGCGGCCTGCCAAAGCAGGTAATTCGAAAGCCTGAATTCACCACCCGTGCGGATGACGAGATCCGGATCGGGCGCCCCCTTTAAGTACAAATTCTTGGCAAACAGGTTCTCGTCGATATCTTCGGGCTTGAGCGCCCCCGACGCCACTTGCGCGGCAATCGACTTTGCGGCATCTACGATTTCTTGCCTGCCACCATAAGAAATAGCAAGGTTAAGCTGCATGCCCGTGTTGCTCGCCGTCTTGTCGATGGCGGACTGCAGGCTTGCACGCGGCTTCTCGGGCAAACGGTTCATGTTGCCAATCACCGTGAGCTTCACGTTCTTTTCCATGAGGTCGGGGATTTCCTTCACCACCATCTCGATCAGGAGGTTCATCAGGTAATCCACTTCCTTGGACGGTCTGCCCCAGTTCTCGGAGCTGAACACGTAAAGCGTCATGTGCTCGAGCTTCAGGTTTACGCCGACTTCGACCGCATCGATAGTCGCCTGGGTCCCCTTGCGGTGACCCAAGAATCGCTCGAGACCACGGCTACGGGCCCAACGCCCGTTACCATCCATTATGATAGCGACATGTCTAAGCTGATTTGCCACGAACGCCCCGGACTACACCTTGAGGATGTCTGCTTCCTTTTCGGCCAGAAGAGCGTCTATCTTTGCGATAGCCTTGTCGGTAGCCTTCTGAATTTCGTCCTGCTGTTTCTTGACTTCGTCTTCGGGCAGTTCCTTGTTCTTCTTGAGGGCGTCGTTAGCATCGCGGCGGATGTTACGGATTGCCACGCGGCCTTCTTCGGCATGCTTGCGGGCAATCTTTGCAAGTTCCTGACGGCGTTCAGTCGTAAGAATCGGGAGGCTCACGCGGATGCAATTTCCGTCCTTCATCGGGGTAAGGCCGATGTTTGCAGCAAGGATTGCCTTTTCGATCGGATCCACCATGGTCTTTTCCCACGGGGACACGAGCAGCATGCGCGGTTCCGGAACAGAAACCTTGGCCACCTGGGAAATCGGGGTCGGAGTGCCGTAGTAGTCGATACGCACGTCGTTCAGGATAGCGGGGCTAGCCTGGCCTGCGCGGATCTTGGAAAATTCACGTTCGGTGGCCTCGATGGCCTTGTCCATTTTTTCGGTATATTCTGCCATAGTTCTTTGCGTGTTAATAGTTTTTAGTTATCAGTTACTAGTTGCGAAATATAGATAATTGAAATTGCAAATTCCAAATAAAAAGAGCTTTTACAAGAGAAAATTCTAAATTTGGCAATATGCCCACAAAAAAGCCCAAAGTTTTCGTTGTCCACTTAGGATGCGCCAAGAACCAGGTCGATGCAGAGAACCTGGTCGGAGAAATGCTAAACGCCGGATTTGTGACCTGCGACAGCGCCGCCAAGGCGGACTACATTCTGGTGAACACCTGCGGATTCATCGAAGCCGCCAAAGAAGAATCCATCAATGCAATTCTCTCGCAGATTAACGGCAAAAAAACGAAGCAGAAGCTGATTGTGTCTGGTTGCCTCTCTGGCCGCTACGGCAAGGAACTCGAAAAGGAAATCCCTGAAGTTGACTACTGGATTGGCACCTACAAACCGGGTGAACTTTTGAAGAAAATGGGCATTGTCGCCCCGCAGAGCTGCGATGCCGAAAACCTGCCGCGTATGAACCTGGGCGGATTCAAGCACCACGCCTACCTAAAGATTGCCGAAGGCTGTAACCGCCGCTGCGCCTACTGCGCCATTCCCTTGATTCGTGGCAAGCAGGTGTCGCGTAGCATCGAAGACATTGTAGAAGAAGCCAAAGAACTTGAAGCACAGGGCGTCAAGGAAATCACGCTGATTGCCCAGGACACGACCTACTTCGGCCGCGAAAAGGGCAAGAAGGGCGGCACGCTCGCGGAACTTTTACGCGCGATTCTCGACAACACGAACATCCCGTGGATCCGCACGCTTTACTGGTACCCGATGTTTGTCGACGATGAACTCTTGGACCTGATGGCAAACGAGCCACGCCTCGTGAAGTATGTGGACATGCCGATCCAGCATGCAAGCGACAACGTGCTCAAGAATATGAAGCGCAACTACCGCAAGAAAGAACTCGTGGACATTCTGCACAAGATTCGCGAGCGTATTCCGGGCGTTACGCTGCGCACCACGGTGCTTGTCGGGTTCCCCGGCGAGACGCACGAGGACTTTGAAGAACTGATGGAGCTGTTGGAAGACATCCTGTTCGATCACTTGGGCGGATTCGTATTCAGTCCCGAAGAAGGCACGCCCGTGATGGAAATGGACTTGCCTGCGGTCGACGAAAGCGAAGCACGCGCAAGGCTCGATGCGGTAAACGACTTGCAAGAAGAACTCGATGCACAACATGCCGAGGCGATGATCGGGAAAACGGTCCGCATTATTATCGACCAGATTGCCGAAGAAAGCGAATACCACTTCTACGGACGCACCGAAGGCAACTCGATGGAAAACGACGATATCGTGAAGGTGCTGGAAGGTGATGCCGACGTGGGCGAATTCCGCGATGCGCTGGTGGTGGACGCCGAGCCGCACGAGCTCATTGTGAAGCTGCTGTAAGATGGAAGAACCCAAGCACAATTATCAGCGGGATTTAGATTACATTATCCGCAGGCTGGAACGCACCGGCGAAGTGCCGACGCTTTTGCTGCACGCCTGTTGTGCACCCTGCAGCAGCTACACGATTGAATACCTGTCGCAGTATTTCAAGATTACGCTTTTCTACTACAATCCGAATATCGCGCCTGACGAAGAATACCGTCACCGCGTCGAAGAAATCAAGCGGTTCGTCGCCGAATTCAAGACGAAGCATCCGGTCACGCTGATTGAAGGCGAGTACGACCCGAAAAAATTCTACGACACCGTTCGCGGACTTGAAAACGAACCCGAAGGCGGTGCGCGCTGCCGCAAGTGTTTTGAGCTTCGCCTCGCTGAATCGGCTAGGCTCGCGAAGGAACTGAACTGCGAATACTTTACGACCACGCTCACCATCAGCCCCATGAAGAATGCGCAGGTGCTGAACGAAGTGGTGCAGGAACAGTGCGATATTTACGGAATCAAGCGACTCCCCAGCGACTTCAAGAAGAAGGGCGGCTACAAGCGCTCCATCCAGCTTTCGGCGGAATACAATTTATACCGACAGAATTACTGCGGCTGCGTCTACTCGCGCCGCGACGCGGAAAAGCGGGATGCGGAGAAGCGCGATGTCGAAGCGCATGATGCAGCTAAAGACAGCGCTGCGGCGCAATGAAATGTTCGGCGAAGGACGCCGATGCCGCCGATTAACAACCAAAGATGACTATAGGGTGCCTCAATACCGCATGATAAGCCCCGCAATTTATTGGTTTGCATATATTTTTCATTTAAATGATTATTTATATGCCTCCTACGCGGAATTCAGAACAAAATAATCGGATTTTGGTAAAAAAAACAGCATAGGCGGCATATAATTTCGGCAAAATAAAACTTTTATATGCCTTTCCCTTGTGAGTTTCTCTCCAAACATCACCAGGAGGCTGTATCAAGGCATATAAAAAGTCGCTGTATAGCATTTTTATATGCATCACCCCCGTTTTTCAGCCTCAAAAAAGCCCGCGATAATGATGAGTTTTTCAGCAGAGGCATATAATTAACAAAAAAAATCAAAATTATATGCCGTCATCATAAAACACCCCTATTTAAAGAGCCATTCGGCATGCCTTAACCGTGGTCGGCTTTTCATTTTGCAAAATACAGTTTGCAAAATGATCCTTTTTTGTTTGTATTTTTCCCTACCAAGGAGAATCATATGGACACCGTAAAAAATTACAGCACAAAAAAAATTGACATGGCAGAAATTGTAGCGGAACGGGACTATTTAAAATCGCTTCTCGGGACAATAAAGTATACAGCGAAACACCCGAAGGAAAGCCTGCGGGTTCTTACCAGAAAAAACAGCTTTCAATATTACATCATAAATGAAAAGGGGGACCATAACGGGACATTTATTCCACGTAAAGACATCCGCAAAGCGCGAACAATCGCCCAGCGCGACTACAATAAGGCGGCATCGAAAACTATCAAGAAGCAACTAGCTATCATCGATGCATTTCTCGCAGCATACCGCCCGAATGTAGTCGACGAATTATTCGCAAAGTTGCATCCCGGACGCCGCGCCTTGGTGACGCCCGTGCGCGAAACCGACGACGATTTCGTTGCAAGTTGGTTGCATTTCCCCTATACAGGTAAGCCTTTCGAAATCAATGCTCCCGAATTCTACACGAGCACGGGCGTGCGCGTCCGCTCAAAATCCGAAGTCATCATCGCGGACGCGCTCAACCGCGCTGGCATTCCCTTCCGCTATGAATTCCCCACAAGCATCAGGGGGTGGGGAACACTTTACCCTGACTTCACCTGTCTCGACAAACGCACCCACACAGAAGTTATTTGGGAACATTTCGGCATGATGAGTGATCACGATTACGCAGATGTTGCCATTCAGAAAATTTTACGATACAACGAAAACGGCTATGTTCTGGGCAGAAATTTCATCGCAACTTTTGAGACCGCCGAAACGCCACTTAATCTTAAGCAGGTGCAAACCTGTATCAAGGCGAACTTTTCATAGCCATTATTCGCATGAACTTTGGCAAGCCGCAACGACATAAAAGAAAGCTAGAATAACCGGAAATCGACTTATAGAAGTTTCTTACGAAGACTTTCCAGGCGACTCAATGCCTCGATTAGAGTTTCGTCTTTCTTGGCGAAGTGGAAGCGGATCAGGTGATTCACCGGTTCGCGGAAAAAGCTGGAACCCGGCACTGCGGCGACACCCACTTTTTGCGCGAGGTCAATACAGAACTGGTCATCGGACTTGTAGCCGAATTCGCTGATATCCATCATCACGAAGTACGTGCCCTGCGGCTCGGTGAACTTGAAGCCCAGATTGCGCAGGCCACCGGTAAAGATTTCCTTCATGTGCGTGTAATGCGCCTGCAGTTCTGCGTAGTAATCGTCGCCAAAATTGAGGGCGGTGAGTGCAGTTTCTTGCAGCGGCGAGGCGGCGCCCACCACCGTAAAGTCGTGAATTTTCTTGATGCAGTTCATGATGGGCTCAGCAGCGAGCACATAGCCCAGGCGCCAGCCCGTAATGGAATAGCTCTTGGAAAGGCTAGAACACTCGATGGTACGTTCGCGCATGCCCGGAAGCGTCGCAATATAAGTATGACGGTGCGGCGCAAACACGATGTGTTCGTAGACTTCGTCGGTGATTACATACAAATCATATTTGATGGCGAGGTCCGCAATAATCTGCAACTCTTCGCGGGTAAAGACTTTTCCGCTCGGGTTCGACGGATTGCAAAGTACGAGCGCCTTCACGCCCGGCTGTTTCATGGCATCTTCGAGGACGTTTGCGTCAAAGGTAAAATCGTGCGGATCGAGCGGCACGTAAATCGGAGTCGCCCCACTCAGAATCGTATCGGCGGTATAATTCTCGTAGAACGGCGAAAAGATGACCACCTTGTCGCCCAGATTGCAGACCGACATCATCGTGATCATCATGGCTTCGGTACTGCCGCAAGTGATGACCATTTCGGTTTGCGGGTCGTAACGGAGTCCGCTGAAATGTTCCTGTTTCTTGGAAAGCGCTTCGCGGAAATTCTGGGCGCCAATCGTAAGCGCGTACTGGTGCGGGCCCGTGTGGGCGACTTCGGCCAGGCGGTCTTGCAAGGCCTTGGGCGGATCAAAGTCCGGGAAGCCCTGCGAAAGGTTGATGGCACCGCAAACGTTTGCAATGCGCGTCATGTGGCGAATGACCGATTCCGTAAAATGTTCCGTACGACTGCTTAAAGGCTTCATGGTAGTAAATGTAGAATTTTCATAAATTATCCGAATCAGATTATCCGTTTTGGATAATTAATATGTTGACATAACCGAAGCGGGTCACATATTTCGCCAGAACTCGTATTTAAGTAGACTTTTGGCGAAAAACATACACAATTTTCGCCAAAACTCGTATTTTCGTTGACTTTTGGCGAAAAATATTATAGATTAACAGTATGAGCATCATTGGAAGAAATACCGAAATTCAGCTGCTGGAGCGCCACGTCGCCTCTAAAAACGCGGAATTCATCGCCCTATACGGTCGCCGTCGCGTAGGAAAGACATTCCTTATCAACCAGACATTCAAGGACAGATTCGCCTTCTCAATGACAGGCGTCTTAGACGGCAAGAAGGACGAACAAATAAGCGCATTCCTAGACGCGATGGACATCTTCGGATATGAAACCAATGAGCGCCCCCAAAATTGGATGGAAGCGTTCTCGCAACTACGCAAGGCATTATCAAGCAAAATTTCAAAAGAGTCACCCTGCATCGTTTTCATCGACGAAATTCCAAGCCTTGACACGCAAGGGTCCGGATTCACAAAAGCCCTCGGACATTTTTGGAACAGTTGGGCCGGGAACCAAGACAACTTCAAACTCATCGTATGCGGTTCGGCAACCTCCTGGATGATCAAGAACCTTATTGATAGCAAGGGAGGACTCCACAACAGGATTACACACGAAATAAAGCTTTTGCCCTTTACGCTCAAAGAAACCGAAGAATACCTGCAGTCCAAAAATTTCACCTGGACCAGGCAAATGATTTTGCAGTCGTACATGTTCACAGGCGGAGTCGCCTATTACCTCAGCCTTTTCGACGAATGCGAGAGTCTCGCACAAAACATAGACAGGCTCTATTTCTCGGAAAATGGAGAAATGCGCCGCGAGTACAAGCGACTTTTCAAAACACTGTTCAATGCGGCAGAGCCCTACATGCGAATCGTGGAAACCCTCGCTCAAAAGAAGCAAGGCATGACGCGCAAAGAACTTATCGAAGCTATGAAATCCGAAAAAGGAGGAACGCTCTCCGAACAATTGCAAAATCTGGTAGAATGCGGTTTTATCCGAAAATACATGGTGCGAGAAAAAAAAGTCATCAAGGAAAACAGCGGAATCTACCAACTCATCGACCCATTTACCCTGTTCCACCTATATTTCAATGACAAGGCAAAGGGCGACAGCCGCTTTTTGGAAAACCACATCAACACCCCTGTCATAAACACTTGGCTAGGGCTTTCGTTTGAAAAAGTCTGCCTGCTCCACGTACAGCAAATCAAGGCCGCGCTCAAGATAGACGGAATTTCGACACAGCAATACTCCTGGCGAAGCAAAAGCAAAAAGACACCGGCTCAGATAGACCTGATAATCGACCGCGCAGACGGAATGATCAATCTCTGCGAGCTAAAATATTCCGAAACAGATTACGCCCTTAGCGAGACGGAATACAACAAGATGGAACGCCGTTTTGCCGCATTCCTCAACGAAGCAGAGACACGCAAAGGCATCTTCAAAACGCTCATTACGGCAAGCCCCTTGAAGAAGAACCAATACTCGGAATCTGTCGCCGTCAAACTGACTGCGGATTGCTTATTTTAAGGAATAGCAAACGCCAGCCCGATGATTGGGGCTGGCGTTGTGCGGATTCAAATTCTTGTATCCCAGCTTTGGCGGGGAGGATTATTCTGCGTCCTTGACGCAACGGACCAAATTAAATTCCTTTTTGCGCGAATAGTCCTGATAGGGATACGTTTTTCCATTACTCAACCAATAATACTCCCTCCAAGCATCATTTTTTACTGTATTTTTGAAAACATTAGACTGAAAGACTCTGATATCACTTTCTGTAGGCAGGTGGAACCCATCGGGACAAGCATACTGGGCAGCCCCCCATTTATAGAATCGTCCGTATTTTTTACAATTGTAATGTTTATCATTGAAGCACTTATCATCACTAGTTCCCGTACTATAATTCAAGTTTTCGGCAAACCATGTTTGTCGGGTTCTAGTTTCATTTATTTGCTTTTCTCCTTTAGAATCGTAATTTGATTGAATGTTATAAGAGAGATCAAAAGACATTATCCTGTAGCTCTTACCATCTCTTGGATCAACAAAAGAATCATATTGGGAAGAAACTGTATCCAAGTCTAGATTTCCAGAGACACTTTTCGCAGCCGTTTCACTCCCTTGCCGATTGTTGTCGGCGAAGTTGTCATGCGACTCCCTAATACACCGAACAGAAAAACCATTATCAGAAAAAGAATGTTCACAACCACCTATTCCAGGATTTCTGCTAAACCCAACAGTTATTACATCTCCAAAACCTGTTTTCCCTGATGTCCAAAAAGAAGTTTCGTCGGCATTGTTGCTCGTCACGCTACTCACACAACCTGCAGGCAAAATGGAAAATCCATAAGCATCAAGCCCATTTCCGTCGTTTGGCCAACCACTTTTTGATTTCAACACGGCACCTGCAATTTTTTTCCCACCCACAAAAGCAAACAACGAATTAAAATCCTCTACACTAGGAATTTTCCATCCTTTGGGACAAAGATCATATTTAGATATTCCCCAACCTCCATACCCCTTGTAGATTCTGCCATACTTAATGCAATTATGCGGATTTTTTTCATAACAATAGCCACTAGAATGTTCATAATTCAAGTTCTCCGCCATCCATGTTTGATTGCCCAAGGTAACAGTTTTATAGCTTTGACCGTCACGGGAATCAACCAGAGTTCCGATTGTGTAAGCATATTCATTATTTTGAACACATCGGACAGCCAACTTTTCTTGTTTCTGTATCGGAGCAATCAGCTTATCTAAATCTACATTATCCGTAATAAAATACGTCTTACCGTCAGAAGACAAAAACATATGATAAGCAAAATCGGGATTGCTATCGGTCGGAGTAGAACTCCAAAATGCAGCACGTTTTTCTCCCGCCCTCACAATATTTGGCTTTGCACTAAACCCATACCAGTTAAGGACATCAATTTTTTTGACCCTCTGAAAACTCCAAACACCTTTTAGTTCTTTTCCTTCTGCAGTGGAAAAGAAATCATCTTTGATTGGAAGGAGTCCTTCTGTTTCAATAAATAAAATTTCAAATTCGGCCTTACTGGGCAAATGCCAACCATCAGGACAAGCCTTCAAAGCATCTTCCCACAAGAAGGAGTCTTTTTTAAACTGGATATTTTCGGCCATCCATACTTGGGAACCTATTTGAATAGTTTTGTAGACATGTCCATCACGGTCATCTTTAAATTTACCTCGAAAGACATCTAATTCATGTTGTCTTGTATCACGTGCTTTCTTTTTGGCGGCCTCAAAATTTTTCGACCACGCCTCAGTTTCCCTTTTCCTTTTTTCATCTTTTACATTCTTTTCACCAATATATTTTTCTTTTATTAAAAAAAGAGGGCATGTTTTTTTAGACTCAAAACTTTTTGTCCAATGTCCGCAATCAACATTATCAAGTTTTGTACCGTCATCACACTCATAAAAGCCTTCCACAAAAACAGTCTCTATGATTACCCGCGATTTCGAATAAGACCGTTGACATTTGGTTTCTTTTGCAGCCGCAAAAGAAACCATAAATGCAAGCAAGCATAAAGCAATTTTCAATGGCATATTTCGCCCATCACTTTTTTTTACGCATCATTTTCCAGCTCGCAGTTTACATTTCTTTTGTTCTTTCGGGGTAAGGGTCGGATCATCGCAATTAGATTCAGTACCTTTTATTTTACCCTGATCATTCCAAATCATCGTCCCTAGCAAGCCTCTTTTTATTTCATCATCGGAGACAATAATGGACCCAGAACATTTACGTATACCGCTATCTTCTTTATAAAAGAAGCCATTGATACAGGAGCAAGTCATCGCCGTAGCTCTTCCAGATGCGTCCATTAAAAGATCTTCGCCATCAGGACTTTTGGCAAAACCAAGGACATTAACAATAGATTTCTTTTCCTTTTTGCACGAATAAATCTCTTGACCATTCAGGTAATAGGAATAATTCATAGAATTGTTTGATGACACAATTACTTTATCGCCCCAGTTTATAAAGTGGAATTTTTCCTTCATTTCGTTATTAAGAGCCATACATTCTTCATAATCTTTATCCCCCTTCTTTCGCGGGTAATTCTTTGGCGGATTTTTCTCATCACAATAAGATCGGAAAAAACTTTCATTCCACCATTGAAGGTAATATTTACCAGAAGAATTTTTTTCATTAAATTTCACCAATGCCGAGATTGCATAATCCGACCAAAAATAAGTTGGTTTTCCAATTGCGTCATCACGAGATCGTTCCGGCGATTTTCTGGTTTTATCAACTAACACATCTAAGCACCGTTTACCAAGACTATCAAGCCAAACCTCTGTCATAGACTTTTTTGGTCCAACAGCACTCACATAATATTTTACACGATATCCATCTTCAAGGAGTTCTTCTTTTAAACCAAGTTTTATTCCGGTCTCATAATTTGACAAGTGAAAATCCGTTGAACCAATATTTTCTATACAAGATTTAACAAACTTTCGTTGGTCTCCGCTTTTCTTAACCGCATCAAGTTGTGCGATTTTGAAATCGATAAAAGCCATCTTAATCCTGACTTTTAGCTTAGGCCAAGCATCATCATAAAACTCCTCGCATTCGTCGCTAAGCAGCTCTTTCTGGGGGGTCTTTGGGCAGGTTTCTTCAACAGCATTCCAATTTGAAAAATCTGCTTCTATCGATTGAATATCCTGCAACAAACGTGCTTTTCTCGAGGCATCTATTTCCTCATTTGCCTCTACATCCGATTTCAATCTAGCAATCGATTTTTGCTTTGATTTAAAGCTACCATCCAATTGGACATTCTGAAGATTGACTGCCATAACGGAAGCAACAAAGCATGACACACTCAAACATATCTTGAACAAATAATTTCGCATAAATTATCTCCTTTATATTTACCAATTCATTGTTTTCACGTAACGACCAGACTTGTTTGTTTCGTCAAAGAAGTCTTTACCAAGAACGTCGGCATTCTTGCCCCATTCAATCAATGGTGCATAGGGATTCGGTGTATTCGTTCTTAGCGTAAAATTACGCAGGTTGTACAGATACGTCTGCATATCAAAATTTTTTAGCGTCTGGACCAGCATGTGACCAAGCAACACCATAAACGGATTGGAATCCTTCTCCTTGTATGACACGGAATAAAGCGTGAGCGACATCAAGAAATCATCGACATCGTTTTCGAATTTTGTACCATGAAATTCAATTCCATACCAGCCGTTTTCAAATTCAATTTTCTGGAATGTTTCCTTCGTGCGGGAATCTTCCACAAATTTCCGAATTTCTTCGATATCGGCTTTTTTGTTTTTCCTTTCCGCAATCCAGTTATACGCCTTCCCGAGCGCGAAACTAATAGCACTTGATATTATCGGAGAGACAATTTCCATAAGGCACATCCTATAATGTTAATTTTCTTACACCAAATGTAAACAAAAAAAAACAATGTCAAGTGTTTTTGCGAAAAAAGCCTTTTTTTGGCGAAATTTTTACAAAAAGAGACAGCGCGAGGGTCTCAAAAAGCCAAATGTTGGAAAAGGCAACAAAAATGCCTAAAATTATATTGGAAAAGGTAACACAATTTACTACAAAGTAATAAAAATATGGTGTTTTTGATTAAAAATCAACGAAAATGAGATTTTAGTCAAAATCAAATTTTTTCCTTAGATCAAATATGGATTGCCGCGTCGCCTACGGCTCCTCGCAACGACTTAAAAGCTTATTTTCTAAATTGTCTCTTATGTACGATCCGCGCTTTTTACCCATCTGCAAAGAAGACCTGGAGGAACTCGGCTGGGACTATGTCGATGTGATTATCATTAGCGCGGACGCCTACGTGGACCACCCTTGCTTTGGGCATGCCGTGGTCGGTCGCCTTTTCGAGCATGAAGGCCTGCGCGTAGCAATCCTTCCGCAGCCGAACTGGCGCGACGACTTGCGCGATTTCAAGAAACTCGGCAAGCCCCGTATGTTCTTCGCGATTTCTAGCGGCATGGACAGCATGGTGAACCACTACACCGCCGCCAAGCGCCTCCGCAGCGACGACGCCTTTACACCAGGAAACAAGGCGGGTTTCCGCCCGGATTACGCAACTTACACGTACGCAAAGATTTTAAAGAAGCTCTACCCCGACGTTCCGCTGCTGATTGGCGGACTCGAATCGAGCCTGCGCCGCGTGACGCATTACGATTACTGGAGCGACAGACTTAAGCCTAGCATCCTTTTCGATACGCAGGCCGACATTCTCGTGTACGGCATGGGCGAAAAGCCGCTCAAGGAAATCGTGCGGCTCTTGAAGAAGGGCGTACCGTTTTCAAGTCTGCATTCGATTCCGCAGACGGCCTACCTCGCGCCCAAGGGACAAATCCCGACGACCAAGCAGTGGGAAGACTTGCGCCTCGCAAGCTACGAGGAATGCCTCGCCAATAAGCGCAATCAAATCGAGAACTGCCGCAAGGTGGACATTGAATGCAACAAGTGGTTCCAGCGCCGCATTCTGCAAGATGTCGCGGAACAAACCGTGGTGATCAACCCCGCGTACCCGCCGCTGGAATACGGCGAACTCGACGAGAGCTTCGAATACCCTTACGCCCGCGAACCGCACCCGCGTTACAAGAAACGCGGCAACGTGCCTGCGTTCGACATGATCAAATTCAGCATCAACACGCACCGCGGCTGTTTTGGCGGATGCAGTTTTTGCGCCATCAACGCTCACCAGGGCAAGTTCATCGCAAGCCGCAGCCGCGAAAGCATTTTGCGCGAAGTCGATCTGATTACGAAGATGGACGGATTCGCCGGCACCATCACCGATTTGGGCGGCCCGAGCGCCAACATGTACAACATGCGCGGCCGCGACCCAAGCCGTTGCCAAAAGTGCGCACGCCCCAGTTGCCTGACGCCGAAAGTCTGCGACAACATGGACACGCATCACCACGAGCTCCTGGAACTTTACCGCGAAGTGCGCAACCACCCGAAGGTAAAGCACCTGTTCATTGGAAGCGGCGTGCGCTACGACATGCTGCTGCAAGAAACCGACGACCAGGAACTGATTCGCGACCACGAGGAATACGCCCGCGAACTGATTGATTATCATGTGAGCGGGCGCCTGAAGGTGGCCCCGGAACATACCAGCGATGCAGTGCTCAAGCTGATGCGCAAGCCGAGCTTTACCTTGTTCCACAAGTTCAAGGAATTCTTTGACGACGAATGCAAGCGCATCGGAAAGCGCCAGCAGATTATTCCTTACTTTATCAGTAGCCACCCCGGATGTACCGAAGCCGACATGGCGGAACTTGCACTCGAGACAAAGCAGCTCGGATTCCAGCTGGAACAGGTGCAGGACTTTACGCCGACACCGATGACGATTGCAACCGAAATGTTCTACAGCGAAATGACGCCGGACGGAAAGCCGCTTTACGTGGCGAAAACGCCGGAACAGAAGCGGAGCCAGCGCCAGTTCTTCTTCTGGTACATTCCCGAAAACCGCCCGCAGATTCGCGCCACACTCGAGCGCCTGAAACTCGGCAAGATTGGCCGCCTATTGCTGAGCCGCAGCGCAAAAGCCGAAGGCAAGGAATTCTTCCCGAGCAAGGAACGCGAAGAAAACGAAGTCTACCGCGAGCGCGAACAGCAGAAACGCGAACAGCGCGCCGTCACCATCGTGCCGCAGAAATCCGGCGACAAGGGCCGCTGGGAAAACTCCGCCCGCAAGGAGAGGCGCGCAGCACAGTTCGGCAACAGCGGAAACAACGGCGGCGATTCTCGTGAAAACCGCGGCAACAACCGCGAAGGGCGCCGCGAAGACAATCGCGAACGCCGCAACTTCCGTGACGACAACCGCAACAGCAATTTCGGCAACGGTGAGCAGCGCAAGAGTTTCCACAGCGACCGCAAATTCAACAGCGGCGACCGTCGCGATTTTCGCAACAGCAAGTCAAACAACCGCGGGGGCGGCAATCAAAGCAACCGCAGCAACCCGCGCGGAAACGACAAGCGCAGCAATTCTCCGGTGCAGTTCAGTTCAATGCGCAGCGGAAAATAGTCCTTCCCATCAACTAGGATTTTTACTATGGAATGGAACGCAGCAACAAGAGAATATATTGACGCGCGCCTAAAGGACAAGGAAAAATCCCTTGCCGCCTATGCCTGCAAATCTGCAGACGCGTTTCGCTTTCACGCAGAATCCGAAGACATCCGTCCGAATTTTTTTCATGACTCGGATAGAATCATCCATTCCTACTGCTACAGCCGTTACATCGACAAGACGCAGGTTTTCTACCTCGTCGAAAACGATCACATCACACACCGCGTACTCCATGTGCAACTTGTTTCCAAAATTGCAAGGACCATCGGCCGATTCTTGAACCTGAACGAGGACCTGATCGAAGCCATTTCGCTCGGGCACGATGTCGGACACACACCCTTCGGCCATGATGGGGAACGCATTTTGTCGGAATTCCTTCAGAAGCAGAACGAAGGTATCTTTGAGCACAATGTCCAAAGTTTCAGGCTTTTTCACGACATAGAGGCCTACGGCAAGGGACTGAATTTGACCGCACAGGTCCTCGATGGAATCATCTGCCACAACGGAGAAATTCTGCAGAACCACTACGGCTGCAACCGCAGCAAGACCCCTGAAACACTTCTGGAAGAATACCAGAATAGCTTGAACGGGTCACTCAAATCAAAGGCGATGGTCCCCATGACTTTGGAAGGATGCGTCATGAGAATTTCAGATGTCATCGCCTACATCGGCCGCGACATCGAAGACGCTATCATACTGAAGTTGGTGAAGCGCGAAGACATACCCCGAGAAATCACGGATGTACTCGGCAACAAAAACGGCGATATCGTCAATACGCTCATCGTCGATATTGTCAATAACAGCATCGACAAAGAAACACTATCCTTCTCGCCGACCGTCTTTGACGCACTGAATCAGCTGAAAGAATGGAACTACAAGAACATCTACCTCAATCCGAAGAAATCTTCGCAGGATGCAAAGATCAAGACGATGTTCCTAACCGTTCTAGAGGAATGCATGGAAGAACTTGATTCTTCCAAGAAAGTCACCGGAATCAACCACTGGTTCAATTCGATGAACGAAGCATACAAGGGCAAAACTTCCAAGCCACGCGTCGTCGCAGACTATGTCTCCGGAATGACGGACGATTTCTTGATGAACACCTACAAGGAAATCGTCATCCCCAAATCTTTCGGAATCAATTTCTCTGATTCACACTAGGAGTGTGCAAGCACGCTCCACCATTCGCCACTTTCGCGTTCAACTTTCACCTTGAAGCCGACTTCTTCGAACCACTTGAGGATGTAATCCTTTTCGGTCAGGAGCTGTCCCGAAATAATGAGTTCGCCACCATCGGCGAGCAAGTCTTCAATGTCGTCGCGGAGCGGCCAGAGTTCGCTGCGAATCATATTGCAGAGAATCACGTCGAACTTCGCACCCTCCTTGAATGCATCCAGGAATCCCAAAATACAGTCGCTTTCCTTGAAACCGTTGCGTTCAAAGTTTTCGGCAATGCACGGGATCGTGAGCGGGTCAATTTCGGTACCCACGGCAAGCTTTGCGCCCAAGCGTCGGGCGTACATGGCCAAAATGCCGGTACCCGTTCCGATATCAAGCACGGTCTTACCATTAAAATCAATCGATTCCATCAAAGTCGCACAGCTACTTGTGGTATCGTGTTCGCCAGTACCGAAAGCGGTCTTGGCTTCAAGTTCAAGCACCACGGCTTTGGGATCGTCAGGTGTAAATTCAACCCAAGGCGGACGCACCCACAAATGCGGGGAAACAGACACCGGCTGCGCACGGTCGCGCCACCACTTGTCCCAATCCTTCGCGGGTTCTTCGCTAACAGCAAAATGATACTGCGGAAATTCGTTTACGATACGGTCGCGTTCGGCCTTGTCACCGGTACAAAAGCAGAAGTCCGTGCGGCCATCGGCCTTCGGGTCCAATTCTTCGAGTGTCGCCACGCCGGCTTCGAAAAGCAGGTAGCTTGCGATTTCAAATTCTTCGGCAGGGCAATACCCCTCCGCCTTATACCAAGTATCTATTTTCTGCATAGCCCAAAAGTAAAAAAAGGAGAGGTTCGGCACCCCGCCCGAACCTCTATACCAAGCGCAAACACCTGAAATCGCTTGGACCCATTTATCTTTGCGTAAACAAAATTAAACAACAAAAGAAAAAAACGAGCAAAAAACACAAAAAAGTAGTTTCCAGCTTGGAACATTCCAACTTGGAACCCACAAGCCATTCCTTTCTACGTATATTTTGCGTTAAATGATCAAGACCAAGCCGCTATTCATTCACCAGTACCCCGACTGGACACGGTTCCGCTACAACGCCCAAAGCATTCTCGCTGCCTTAGGACAGACGCGGTTAAAAGAAGGCGCGCTCATCAGCACCGTCGACTTAACAAGTTCCCCCGAATCTGAGGTGCTGACTCTTGCACAAGATATTGTCGCGAACTTCGCTATGGACGGCCACGTGCTGGACACGCAAATGGTCGTCGAGGAAATCCAGAAGAAGAATGCAGCTAGGAGCGACATCCGAAATTTTGTCGGTGCCATTCAAAATGCAAAACAGCCGCTGACCATGGATAGAATTTTTGCATGGCACGCCGCGATTGGCCAAAACAAGGTAAAGAACTTTAGGGCCAAAGAGAGCCTTGCAGGGGCTTTCACCGGAGTAAGTCCTGAACGAATCCCGCTTGAAATGGAACGTTTTGTCGACTGGTTCGAAAACGATCCTCAGGACGGCGCCATCAAGGCTGCCATCGCTCAATTCTGGTTTTTAACGATACGCCCATTCGAAGACGGCAACGGACGCATCGCCCGCGCACTCACCGCCATGCTACTCACCCGCAGCGAAAACACGACTCGTTGCCAGTACGCGCTCAACGAACAATTTTTAAACGACCGCGACAATTACATACAAATTCTTTCAAAGGCGCAGGCCGGCAACGGTGACTTGACCGAATGGATCCTATGGTTCCTGCAGGCCCTGAAGAGCGCAATCGAAAACCGCGAAAAAGAAATTGCAGCCACTTTGAAAAAAGTGCAATTCCTGCAAAAGAACCAGCAGGCCGACTTGAGTGGGCGCGAAAGGATGATTATCGAAGCCGTCTGGAATGGAGAACTGCCGGCCGTATTCTCGGTAAAAGAGGTGGCCGCCTTTACCGGCACGAGCCACGATTCCGCACTTCGCGACATCCAGGACTTGATTCGAAAAGAAATCGTCCGCCCCGAAAACAAGGGCGGACGAAGCCAGAAATACAGTTTGATTTAACCGTTTGAAATTAGCAGTGCACCAGCGTGCCGAGGTCGCCCTGAACGGCGGCGCGAGTCAGGTTACCCTTTTCCATCTTGAAGACGAAGATAGGCATGTTGTTTTCCATGCAGAGAGCGACCGCTGCGGTGTCCATGACCTTGAGGCCGCGGGAAATGACTTCCTTGTAGCTGATGTCGTCGAAGCGGGTGGCTGTCGGGTCCTTGACCGGGTCTGCGGTGTAGATGCCGTCGACCTTGGTGGCCTTCATGATCACGTCGCATTCGCTCTCGATAGCGCGCAGCGCAGCGCAGCTGTCGGTGGTGAAGAACGGGTTACCCGTACCGGCGGAGAAAATCACGACGGAGCCAGCGGAGAGGAGCTTGAGGGCCTTGCGGCGGTCGAAGAATTCGCAAACCGGTTCCATGCGGATAGCGGACATCACAACAGAGTCAACGCCCTGCTTGTCGAGGGCGTCCTGCATAGCAAGGCCGTTCATCACGGTGCCGAGCATGCCCATGGCGTCGCCCTGGGCGCGGTTCATGCCGCCTGCAGAAGCAGAAATGCCGCGGACGAGATTGCCGCCGCCAATCACGAGCGCGACTTGCACGCCCTGCTTGACGATGGAGGCAATTTCGGACGCCATGTCAGAAAGAATGACGTTGTCGATGCCGTGGCCCTTTTCGCCTGCGAGGGCTTCGCCACTGAGCTTGAGAAGAATGCGTTTGAATTTGGACATAATTTTTAGTAGGAAGTAGGAAGTCAGAAGTAGCCCGTGAAAGGAAACTCTGGTAACATCCTAGGGTTAATGTTTTTATTCATAGGAAATGTAATAAAAAACGGACAAAGAGTTCCACTCGCCGCAAAAAAATGTATTTCCATATACGGTGGTTTAAAAAATGGAATGTTTATGAAAAACAAGTTTTTACTTTATGGTCTTATCGCATTAGCGCTCCCGACAACGCTTTTTGCCGACATCGTGTACCAGGGGAAGCGCGTCCAGGAATGGCCCGCCGAGGCAAGGCCCACGTTCGACAATTCCCGCGGGGCACCCCAAAGCCGCGCCCTCATGAAAACGACCGCGGTCACAACCCAGAGCCACTACGCCGCCCCCAAGGGCAAAATCTACAGTCTCACGCTCCTCGTCGATTTCTCGGACAAGCCCGCCCCCGTTACAGTGGACGAAGTCGAGGAATGGCTGAACAAGGAAGGCTTCAATAGGGATGGTTGCAACGGTTCTGTACGCGACTATTACCTCGACGTTTCCAACGGGCAGTTGGACCTCACGAACGAAGTCTACGGCTGGTACCGCGCAAAACATCCCAAGTCCTGGTACGAGAGCCAGCAAGGATACACGGGATCAGACTCGCTCATGAAAGAAGTATTCGCGTATTTCGATTCTCAGGTTGATTTTTCGCGCTACGACAACGACAAGGACGGCACTACCGAAGCCATCAACATCGTATACGCCGGCGCCGGGCAAACTTGGGGTCAGGGGCTCTGGCCGCATTCCGGATGGTCCAGCGAAAGGCGCGATGGAGTCCGGCTCACGCACCATCAGATGACGGACATGCCGGGCAAGTTTTCGATATATGTCTTTGTGCATGAATCGGGACACATGATTTTTGGCTGGCCGGACCTCTACTGGTACGGCGATTACTGCACCATGGGCAACCGCGCGAACGACCTGAACCCGGTGGCGATAAACGACTTCTACCGTGCAGACCAGGGCTGGATTCCGTTCGTGGACATCACGAGCGAAGATGTAGACAACGTAACAGGCCTCGAAGTCACGAAACCGGGTGAATTCTGCTACCGCTACAAGAACCCCGCAAGGCCGAACCAGGAAGGTTTAGTTTGGTCTTACGTGCGTAACACGGGCCGTGACAAGGTACTCGCCGGAAGCGGACTCATGATGCAACACTACGATTTTTCGATTGAAGGCAATTCCGCTGCAGACAAACTGGGACTCCGAATCGTGCATGCCAGCGCGGCGGGAAAATCAAGCGACAATCCCGGCGACCAGTGGCCAAGCCCGGGTAGCACCGCCAACACGTTCTTCATGAGCGGAACTTATCCGGAATTTTCAGATGACACCTACCCCGCTATCCGCTGGTATAACGGCTCCAAGACAGGCCTCAAGATTACTGACATCGGCACACCCGGCGAAACGCTCACGTTCTGCATCGGCGAGAACTGTTCAGAGCCCTCGTCCAGCTCGTCGACAGTGGCAAGTTCCAGCAGCGTCGCTGAAATCACCATCCAGAAAATCGCGCTCGAAACGACACTCCCGATAAGCGACAACTATGCGCCCGTAACACTCGACCTGAACGGCAGCGAAGTCGCAAGCATTCTCGGCATCAAGCGCACCGAAATTGAAGACAAAGTGAAATTCTACGGCGTAGAACCGAACGGCAAACTCGACAGCAATACTACCGGTGAAGGCACCGGCCACTGGTTCGACAAGGACGGCAAAATTGTTGCCTGGGACCCGAACGGCACCAGCATTGTGTTCTCCAACGTGGACCTCACGACCATGACCACAAAAATCGGCCACATGCCGAACAAGGTCAAGGGCGGGGAAAGTTTCACCGTAAGGCAGGCCCTCGTTTATGGGAGCAAGCAGGTCACCTTCGAAATCAAGGTGACAATCGAAGGCGGCACCACCGTCATCACCAACCTGCGCAAGGCAAAATACGGCAAGCCCGGCAGCAAGATATTCAATGTGCTCGGAAAGCCCGTCGGAGTACGCAACGCTAACGGAGCACTCCCCGATTTGCCCAAGGGCGTGTATGTCGAAGTGGCGAAGTAGGGGTGAAAGTCACACCTATTGCTTTTCGCACGGCTTTATTGTATATTTAATCGCAGAGTAGCAGTCAATCCCGCTGACAGCGTATTCGATTCGGGCGGGAAGTTCCACTATCTGCTTGAGGTCGTCGCCCTTCGCAAGCCTTGACACGCTTGAAATCGCGACAGTTGCCCTGAGGGGAACCGGCCCCTTGGCTATCAACGTAGAGCACCGTCTGCCACAAAACGCGGACGTAAAAAATCAGTCGTTCAACTGGTTTGCAAATGGCCAAAGCCCTCTGGGGCAGGCTGTTGATGGTGCTCTGCGAAAATATAATCCATTCCTTGTGCACCTCTCCGCTCTTGGTTGTTTGCAGACTACAACCGTTAAACAACCCATAGGAGATTCCCGTACCGGGAATGTTAATATGAACCGTACACAACATTTGGCCATGCTCGAGGCTATGAGAATCGACAGCAAGAACCTGCTCAAGTACCAGCAGATTTACAAGTTCGCCTACCTCTTGTGCGACGGCGTTTTCAAGATCGTATTCGCCGAAGAAAAGGGGCATTCACTCCTGATTTCGCTCTTGAACGCCATGCTCGACCTGCATGACGGCGACGCCATCAAGAGCATCTCGCTCGAAATGCAGGAATACCCCGGCATCTTTACCAAGAAGGACTGCATCCTGGACATCATCGGCACCACCAACGCAGGGGAAAAGGTTCTGGTCGAAGTCCAGCAGAAGAAGGACAAGTTCTTCAAGGACCGCGTGCAGTATTACCTCTCCCGCGTCATCGAAAACCAGGTTCACACGAGCGAAAAGTACGAACTCCCCCGCATCTATTTCCTCGGGCTCCTTGATTTCGAGATGTTCCCGGAAGAACCCGCCGAGTACATCCATCACGTAGACGAAATGTGCCACGGCAAGAAGTTCTTCCCCAAGATCCAGAAGGTCTTCGTGGAAATCGACAAGTTCTTCGAGCTCGAAAACGCCGGGACCACCAAGGACGACCACTCCGATGCCGCCCAGTGGCTCCGCGCCATCAAGGCGATTGTCAAGGAAGAAAGTGCGCCTGAAAAGATTCTGCAGAACGAGACCTTCCAGAAGTTGATGGATTCCGTAAAATTGATTAACTTTGCAGAAGAGCTTTTTAATGTCGAGGTTAAGAACATGACGGACTTGCAAGCAGAACACGAAGAAGGACTCGCGGAAGGCCGTGAACTCGGTTTTGCCGAGGGCAAGGCTGAAGGATTCGCCGAGGGTAAGGCTGAAGGCTACGCTGACGGCAAGACCGAAGGCTTTGCCGCAGGTGAAAAAGCCGAACGAGCCAAAGCCGACAAGGAAAAGCGCGAAATAGCAAAGGGCTTGCGTGAAGACGGCGTCCCTATGGACGTTATTATCCGCAGGACAGGTTTTTCTAAGGAAGAAATCGAAAGCCTGTAACCTGCATTCAATTTCGCCTACATTCTAATACTACTACAAGCCGACCTCGCAAGAGACCGGCTTTTTTGCCTCATATCATTCTACACATTTTTGCAGGCACAATCTTCGTTAAACACCTGAACATCGTATTTCCACGAGATAGCCTTGCGACAACACGGAGCCAGCAGAGAATCATCATCCTTCAAGAAATATGCATGACGTTTACAGCACATGGCAGCCAAATGCGTACAATATCGTGCTGTATCCCGCGTGTGGTGCTTCATGTGAAAACACGAAACCACAAGCATCCGGTCTTCGGCCATCGCATTCCATAACGGACCGCTATAGGAATTCGGAAGCGAACATCCACGGAGCCAAACCGCAAACGCCCCATTTTCTAGCGCGACATTCAAAATTCGCTGCTCCGCCTTAGAATGGAACGTTCCTACAAGGCACCGATGCCTTTCTCCCATCTCTGCCGCCCATTGCACAAGGCGACTATCATCTGTATCAAAATGCCGCGACGCGAACACGCTGATTTTCACTTCGGGCCCGCGCCAGAGACGCATGCTCCCTTCGCAATTAACACCTAAAAGTTTTATTTTATTCATGAAACTCCCCGTGAGGCAATAGCCGAAATATCTTCCTTTGTGCAAGGAAGTAGAGAAAAATGATTTGCATCAAGCATCTGTTTATTTGGCAGATGACTTATATGTAATCGGACGATCAACCACCGGGACTTTAATTTCGCCCCTAAGGTATTTTAGGACCCTTTCAACCTGCGAAGGCGGAACCACGACATGCTTATTACTTGGGAACCAAGCCGATTTTGAACGAACAGCCATTGCCTTATCCTTATTCTGAAGGTGAATATATTAACTCTGGAGCTAGCACTAAACAGGTGAAAGCCCGGCAACGCTCTCATAAACCGGCGTATTTACAATATACCTAATGAGTTTAGGAAATTCAAGGGTGTTTGTGGAAAAGCTTTCATTTTGCAACCAGATGTTTATACTGCGCTTTGGATGCCTTCTGCTTTGGAAAGTAATGTCGCAAAAGCAGTGTATTTTTACTCTACTTCAAATAATGCTGATTTGTCAGGTAAAGAAATAACACGAAGAACATTTCGTTCTGTCCGTTGTGTAATGGACGAAGATAATCCTTTGGCCAAAAACTAGTCAATTAACAAAAAAATTTTAACAATAAAATTAGGGCTTGAGGGGCATGCCCTAAGGAGAACCTATGTCTAAGAACAAAAAGAATATGAAAAATTCCAAGAAGCGCGTTAACAACTACAAGATGGACGCCTAAAGGCGTCTACGGCGGCGTTCGGTCATGCCAAAACGCAAGCGTTTTGACGTCTACGACGTCCGTAGCTGCGGCTCGATAATGCAAAAACAAGTTTTTTGCGCTATCTCGCCTTGCATCCTTTTGTCGCGACACTCACTTGCACGTTACTGAATCGCTTGAACCACGTTTGCGCTAAAGCGACGGCGAATGCCTGGCCGCTAAGCGGACAGTAAAGGCCGAAGGCCGTAATGTGTCCGCGTGCGGAGCAGGCTGAGCCGGAGCGTTGCTTGCTAAGCGTTTTCTCGGATGGAAAGGTGACCCCGGAACAAGTCCGGGGTGACATCCGGGGGTTTTAGGGGGTGGAACCACCTAGGCGAGGGGGTGCTGGAAGACTTGCCCTAGATCCTGCTCCTACGAACCTAACTCAACTAAGGCTACAAGTAGCCAAGTTTCGTATATCGACTACGAGCCTGCGGCTCTTCGCTCAGGATGACACTGGGGCAAGGCTGCAAGCAGGGGGAGGCGTCCCCCTCATTGGGCAAAACAACATATTACGAATTTATTATAGTTTTCTTACACATAATTTACAGATGAATGCGGCGATTCCAAATCAAGCCGAGAACGACATTCGAGAGAAAATGCTATTTTATACCCCGTAAATTTTGCAAAGTCGCAAGATTTCAGCAATTAACTGTACAACCTAATTAGAGAATTATGAGTCTTAAAATCGTTGTGCTTGCTAAGCAAGTACCTGATACACGAAACGTGGGCCCCGATGCCATGACGGAGCAGGGAACCATCAATCGTGCCGCATTGCCCGCGGTCTTCAACCCTGAAGACCTGAACGCCCTGGAGCAAGCCCTTCGTTTGAAGGACCAGTTCCCGGGTTCCACCATCTCTGTGCTGACGATGGGTCTCCCGAAGTCTGCCGAAGTCGTCCGCGAAGCTTTGTACCGCGGTGCCGACGAGGGTTTCGTGGTGACGGACCGCCCGCTCGGTGGTGCTGACACTCTCGCTACGAGCTACACGCTCGCCCAGGCCGTCAAGAAGATTGGCGACTACGACATTATCCTCGGTGGCCGCCAGGCTATCGACGGCGATACCGCACAGGTCGGTCCGCAGATTGCAGAAAAGCTGGGACTTACGCAGGTGACCTACGCCGAAGAAATCCTCTCCCTCGACGAAAAGGCCCGTAAGGTCGTTATCCGCCGCCATATTGACGGTGGCGTGGAAACGGTGGAAGCACCGCTCCCGCTGGTCGTGACCGTGAACGGCAGTGCTGCTCCGTGCCGTCCGCGCAACGCAAAGCGCCTCATGAAGTTCAAGAACGCAACCGTGGTTGCCGAACGCAAGCCGGAAGATGCCGAAAAGTACGAAGCCCTCATCGCGAAGAAGCCCTACCTGAACATTCCGCAGTGGGGTGCCGCCGACATCGACGCAGACCCTGCCCAGATCGGTAAGGCCGGTTCGCCGACGAACGTGAAGGCTGTCAAGAACATCGTGTTCAAGGCGAAGGAAAGCCGCACGCTCACCGCAAGCGACGCCGACGTCGAAGGACTTATCAAGGAACTTTTAGACGGGAAGATTATTGGCTAGCCTATGAATAACGTATTTGTATATTGCGAAATTGAGGGCACGACCGTTGTCGATGTTTCCCTCGAACTTTTGTCCAAGGGCCGCAAGCTCGCCAACACGCTCGGCGTTCAGCTCGAATGCATCTGCGCAGGCAAGGGCCTCGACGGAATCGAAAAGCAGGTGTTCCCCTACGGTGTGGACAAGGTCCATGTGTTTGACGCCGAAGGGCTCTTCCCCTACACCACCAACCCGCACGCATCGCTCGTGGTGAACCTTTTCAAGGAAGAGCAGCCGCAGATTTGCCTGCTGGGTGCAACGGTGATTGGCCGCGACCTCGGCCCGCGTATTTCCAGCGCCATGCACAGCGGCCTTACCGCCGACTGTACCGAACTCGAAATCGACAGCTTCGAAATGAGCATCGGTGGCGTGAAGAAGTTCTACGAAAACCAGCTCTGCCAGATTCGCCCGGCGTTCGGCGGCAACATCGTCGCAACGATTGTGAACCCGGAACACCGCCCGCAGATGGCGACGGTGCGCGAAGGCGTGATGAAGAAGGAAATCGTGGACGTAAACTACAAGGGCGAAGTCATCAAGCACGACGTGGCCAAGTACGTGCCGGAAACGGAATACGTGGTCAAGGTGCTGGAACGCCATGTGGAAAAGGCCAAGCACAACCTCAAGGGCGCACCGATTGTGGTGGCCGGTGGTTACGGCATGGGCTCCAAGGAAAACTTCGACATGCTGTTCGAACTGGCGAAGGAACTCCACGCCGAAGTGGGCGCAAGCCGTGCCGCTATCGACGCGGGCTTTGCCGATCATGACCGCCAGATTGGCCAGACCGGCGTGACCGTACGCCCGAAGGTGTATATCGCCTGCGGTATTTCCGGCCAGATTCAGCACCTCGCCGGCATGCAGGATTCAGGAATCATCATCTCCGTGAACTCCGACCCCGACGCCCCGATCAACGCTATCGCTGACTACGTGATCAACGGCACCGTCGAAGAGGTCATCCCGAAGATGATC
>NZ_JAZSAF010000086.1:0-226525 GCF_045601785.1 Fibrobacter sp. | reverse complement strand
GTTACCGAAGTGTTAGTTGCAAGCCGAGGTCTCAGACGAGGGCACTCGTAAAAAAGTCTGAAAAAAAATAAGTGCTGACGAAAACTACGCACTCGCTGCCTAATTAGCGGCAACGCCGGGCCTCATTCCGCTCCCATCGGGGTGAAAGTTCGGACGCAATATGGGATAGGATTCTCGCATGCCTGGGGCTAGAGTCCGAGATTCACTAGGCTGGTCAAAGTCCGCGCCGACCTTCTTGGGCGTAGATCAGACGAGACCTTAAATACGAAGGGAAAGCTTGTAGGAACGTGCATGGACGTGATTTTGGACAGGGGTTCGACTCCCCTCACCTCCATTGACCCGTAGGGGTCCGCTCGGCGGGCCCCTACTTGCTTTTTTAAAGTGCGCTCCAGTTGAATATCCAGCTTGTCATTTCGACTGTTCCCTTGAATTCACTCGGGAAAGTTTCTCCATCCTTCGTGGCAATCCAGGTCATCTGCTTATCGCCGGTCACGCCGTAACCGGCGTCAAAATCACTGGCGATGGTCCTACCGTCAGTAGAGACGTTCATTTCGCCTTCTGCATTGGATGTCGTCAACAAGGCCCCGTTCGGAAATGAAATCGTAAACCCGGCACCCCCCAAGGAAGGACTCGAGGGATTTGCCTCCCCAGAGGGAAGAATCGCAGCAGAAGCTTCTTGCGGCGTACAGCCCATTGTGCACCCGAAGAACGGGTCGTTCGACTGGGCCCAGACAATTTTCAATGTTGTCATGCCCAACATGTCTGCGACACACTCCATGGCTATATTCACCGTAAAGCTGTTTGCGGTCCAGTTTTCGGAGTCTTCGGGCTTGGTCCTGTATTCAAAGCGACCCATATACGACCCCGCATACGGAGTCGTCTTGTACGAACCCGTTTCGGTCATACAACTGTTCGAAACTTTCGGCGGCGATACGGAAGATTCCTGCTCCTTTTCTTTCGATACCGATTCAAATTCCTGAAGATCGAGGTAAAAGATGGCGTTACTTTTTTCAAGCCAGAAAAAATGTCCTTCCATCGCGACCAGGCTCCCAGACTGGGAAAGCAACGAAGCCATGGCCGTACCGCTATATTTCGTCAACTGCGTCTGGCGACCATCATCCAACGAATAGCGGTAGAAATATCCGTCGGGCGACTGGAAAAACAGTTGATTGCCATAAGAAGCCAGCCTGTAGTTGTTCAGGGCAAACAAAGACGACGACTGGATCACCTTTTTCTCTCCCGTTCTCTTGGATACGCAAGAAATGCTTGTACCGTTGATGCACACGTAATCATCGGTCGCCTGAAGGTCGGTCGGAGACCCCAGTCCGTCGGCAAAAGTTCTCAATTCCGGACGTTCTCCATGCTTCCAGTCAATGCCGTTTAGGTCTACACTCACGACGGTGCCATTGGGAGAGTCCCAGGCAACGGATGCATAAAGCACGTTATCGGATACAATAAGGTCCGAAAAAGCAGAATAGGCGTTATCCTGGTTATAGACCCTGTCGACAAGCTCTATCGGGGCTGCAGACATGTCGACATAACCCTTTTCCAAGGGGAACACCTTAATGGAACTACCGTCCTTATAGTAAACACCATCGGCATTCACGGCAACTGCAGATCGCCCGCCCAAAGAACTGATCCATTGGACAAGCGTATCTACCTTAATGAGCGGATTTTCTTCACTATCCTTGTTCCAAAGATTGGCGACCATCAACTTATCACCCACAATAAAGGCTACAACGCCTCCGTCATAGGCTGCGATAGCCGTCAGCGTATCGTTCGTTGCAAGGCTGAACGAATTTTTCTCAAAATCATAGGTACCAAACCAGCCTATCGTAACATTATCTTCGCCTTGAATCGTATAGACAACATCCCCTCCCATGGGAACTGCATATACCAAGTCCCCGTCAGAGATTATCTGCCTGGTTCCTTCTGGAGAAACGCTCGATGCGCTATTCGCATCGTCAGAACAAGCAGCAAGCCCCAGAAGGGCGACCGAGCAAGCCAAAACACCGATTATCTTATGCATATCATGCTCCTATCGATACCTTCTGAAATCTATACTAAAAATTTAAACAATTCCCCCAAAAAGGCCCTTTTTTCGTTTTAATGTAAAATAATGAAATTTTGTGCAGTGAACCTATTGACAATTGCCCAATTGTGCATTATATTTGTATATGTAAATTGCAAAAAGCGAGGCTACACATGGACAATCTCAAAAAATTCGACGGATTTGACGGCGCTGACAACTCCAAGCGCAAGGAACTGACCAGCCGCCAAGAAGAAATCCTGGAATACATCAAGAAATATTCCAAAGAAAACCGCATGCCGCCCACGGTGCGCGAAATCGGCAACCATTTCGAGATTACATCGACAAACGGCGTTCGTTCCATCCTCGCCGCTCTCATCAAGAAGGGCTACATCATCCGCTCCCCCAGGCTCAGCCGCGGTATCGAGGTGATCGACAGCAATAACGAAAATGCCGCCGAAGCCCCGAGCAATACCATCGAAATTCCCATTGTCGGCCGCGTGGCCGCCGGCACGCCGATTCTTGCCGTGCAGAACCTCGAAGGCACCGTTACGATCGACCGCGACTTCCTCGCCTGCCGCTCCGACGTCTTCGCGCTCCGCGTCAAGGGCGATTCCATGATCAACGCCGGCATCCTCGACGGAGACCTGATCTTCGCCCGTCAGCAGAAAACCGCCGACCGCGGCGAAATCATCGTGGCACAGGTCGACAACGAAGCGACGGTCAAGTACTATCACCCCGCCGCAGACCACATCGAGCTGCGACCGGCAAACCCGCGCTACCGCCCCATCATCGTCAAGAAAGACAAGAACTTCTCGATTGCCGGTAAGCTCATCGGCGTGATGCGCAAAGTAAACTAGCCTCTAGCAGGGCTTATTATTCCATTTCAACGCAAAACCGCTGCGGTTTTCTAATGAAGGACCGCAATCGATTTTATGCTCGAAAACCTTGCTTTTTATTTCTTAACAAGGCGCATAACGCCTTGTTTATTGTATTCAGGGGCATCCTTCGGGAATGGGCTCTTGGCTTCTTGGCGCAGCACGTATCGCTCGCCTTCTCCACAATTGATCTCGGAGCCTGACTTCGCAGGAACTCCGTCGCCAAACAAGCTATCCGCAGAAAGCAGCAATGCCTGCTGCGGGTTTTCGACAGTCGTCGCAACGCACAGGTCCGGCAGCATGAATGTAGCAAGGCCAAGCGTGTAGAGCGTCTCGCCCGCTTCTACAAAGTTGATCCACGGGTCCATCGGATACTCTCCGTCGTCGAGTTCTTCGCGGAAACCGTCGGCAGTCCAGGCGGCACCGCTCTGCTGCATGTAAACGCCAAGCGCCCCTGCGCAGAACAGCTTGAGGATCGCCATGTTCACCTGCGAGACTTCGTCGATATTCTTGACTTCGCCAACCAAGAACAGCAACGACTTGTGCGCATCGATGGCAGCCGCCAATTCCGCAGGGATATCCTGATGTTCCTTGAAGATTTCGGCAAGTCCGTCCACATGTTCCTTGCGGACAACCTTGAAAGAGACGCTACAGCCAGGGACAATGACCGACGCGGCATCCGCGGCAAGCGTGACGGTCTCGGAGATGGCGATAGGTTCGCCGACTTCCTTATTCAACGGGAACGCAAGAATGAATTGTGGCATATGGATTATGGGTAATGGATGGTGGATGATGGATAATTAAGAATCAGAGAGCAAGTGACTTACAGCGTTTTTTAGAAGCTCATTGTCTTTCGGTTTCGGCAAAGCAACATTCCCCCTTTCGCTAATCGTAGCAAGCAGGGTTTCTGTCGTAAATTTAGATTCATCAATCGTCGCTGCATAACCTTCGAAGGCAAGATCGCGTCCCAGAATCACCTGTTCGTACTGTCCCGGCGTCGGCACAAAGATGCACTTCGCCCCGAGCACCGCCATGTCCATCACGGAGCTGTAGCCGCCACGGGACACGACCCACTGGGCACTCTTCACGACTGCAGCAAAGCGCGCGTCGTCGAGATGCGTATAAAAGTCGATGTTTTTCTCGGTCCATGACTTGATGCCCTGCAAGGGCTTTCCCAGAATAACCGCATGGTGTCCAGGAATCTTTTCAAGGGTAGAGCGCAACAGCGCTTCAAAGCGGCTACGGGCTGGTTCCACCCCAGAAATCACCGCCACGAAACGATACGGTCCGCAGTCATCTGCAGCGGTACCAGACAGTGGCCGCACGGATTCTACTTCGAATCGCGACAGGGCTCCGACAAACCGGAGTGGCACAGGCGACTTATTGACATGAGAAAGCGAGCCCGCATATCCGGGAGACTCGGGCATGTCCGGCACCCAGACCTCGTCGAAGTGCTTCATCACCGAGGCGTGCCACAGCATTCCTAGCGGTTCAAAAGCTGACAATAGCGGCGGGAACGCGATGCGGCGCTGGTGGGTCATGTAGGCAGACTTCGCCTTGCGGCTATAGAAACCGAAGCGGTTGTCCGACACCAGTACATCGTAATGGAAGCGCGAGACCATTTCCTCGGCGAAACGATGCTCGAACTTGATGACGCGATTCAGGTGCGCCCCGTTTTTCAAGAGCCACAGCCCCATGTTGTAGCCGTGCTTGGGGTAGACGATGTTGTAGGACGGCGCCAGGTGCTGCCGAAGTTCCGGGAAAAATCCACGCAGAAGCCCCGCATTCGAGCGCACCACGGCTAGTTCCACTTCGGCCCCCTGATTCAGGAACTCGCGGATGACGGGCACGCAACGAGTTGCATGCCCTAGTCCCCAGTCAAGTGGTGCGACCAGGACTTTCAACGAGAAGCCTCCAGCCAGGCGTTCGCCCAGTCGCCATGGTCACAGTCCTTGTCCTTCTTGTCGCCTTCGTCGAGTCGAAGTTCAAGTTCTCTTACTCCAGAGACATCTATGTCAAGCAATTGTTTTTCGGTCGGGTACATCCGCTTACTGCGGAAAAGTTCGCGGCCATCGCCTTTCACGATGAACGCAGCGCCATCGCCGCAGGCACTTTCGTCGTCAAGACCAATGGTCACGTGCAGTTTCGCAAAATTGCGCGGAAGGTTGTAGCGCACAAACGACGGGGCATGGGATCCTATTCCGTACCGGAACACTTCCTTGTCCAAGGTGAGCTTGCGGTGTTCCACAGTTTCGTCCTTCTGTGGGTTTCCCCACGCCTGATCGAAGGCCACCATTTCCATCTTAGATAGCAACTGAACTTCGGGTGTTTCCACAAAGAAATCCTTCACCAAGCGAAGCGTGTCGGCATCGGGCATCAGGCATTCAAACGCAGCTCGGTTCATACCCGCAAGGATTTTTGACGAATCCAGCGACAGCGTATCGGATTCCTGCGAAAGCATCAGTTCTTCCTGCAATTCGCCATTCAGCATGTAATTACAAGTGATCGTTTCCGGGAAACGCTTGTTCACCACAATGGAGCTGTCGGCCACGTCGCCCACAAAGAAATTCTGCAGGTAGGTCGACACCCCCTTCTTCGCCGTAATCTTGTAGATAGCAAGGGGGTAACCGAACAGCTTGGGCTCTATCAGCACGCGCTCGCTCTTGTAGTCCTTCAGAATTTCGTCAACCTGATCTGTCGTCTTGAAGCCCACCACGCGGGACTTGCGGTTCAGTTCTCCGTAGCCGTCCTGGCCGCGGACCATGTAAATGTTGCCACCGGAGAGGTGCTGCCACTTGGCAAAGGTCTCATTGTCCCAGCCCATAAAGGTGCGCTCGCTAAAGGAGCTGTGCCTCGACGCAAGCATCTGCCAAGGTCTTGCGTAGATGAAAATGGAATTCTCGGGATAATTTTCGAGAGCCTTGTCCAGGTAGTCCTCTTCGCCAAGCAGCTTGTTCCTGTAATAAAGCATGTTGTGCCGATAGCTGTCGCCATGGTAGACCATGAGTCCCACTGACAGTGCCGCAGACAAGGCAAGAACGATCATCCCCGCCGCTTCGTACTTCATCTTGGTCGCAAATGTAAGCGCATCGGTTAGCCCTAGCGCCATGATCAAAGCAAACAGCGGGAGCGCCACCAACACATAGCGCTGGTTGATATCGATGGTGAATGTTCCCGACACATTCAACAGAATCACAAAAATCTGCACGCAGAAGGTGATACCCAGAAGGGCTCCACGCCAGTAGCGTCTAGAATAAATCAGGCGGAACAGGAGCCAAGCCGTAGAAACCAGAAGGATAACGGTGAACGTCGTATAGAACGGGTTCTGCATGATGCCGCCGAAGGACGAATCGCCCTCCAGATTCAACATAATCTCGATGTTGGTTTTCAGGTTGAACCAGAGATTTTCGAGCGAATGAGCCGCATGCTCGCCGCCCTGGAAATCGTAGCCGCGGTAGGCGGCCATCGTGTTCACCGACGGCCAACTCACGGCGATGACCGAGGCCACGAACAACGGAAGCCTATGCGGCTTTTCCAGGAAATACTTGTAGTAGTAAAGCGCGAACGGAATGAACGCAAAGACGGTCTCCTGACGCGTCTGGGCAAAGAAGCCGAGCAAAGGCACAGTCAAGAGGAAATGTTTCCAGTTCACCTTGCTTGCCGGCACAAACGCATACCACGCCATGAGTACAGAGAGCAAGAAGACATAAAGGACTTCAGTCGATGCCGACCGCGCCTGCATCAGGTAGATGGGCATCCCCCCCAGGAACGCCGTCGCCGCAAGCGCCGCCCATTCATTCTTGAACCACTTGGAAAGGGCAAAGAAGAAGAACAGCAGGCTAAGCAGGTAGAACGGGTAGTTGACCAAGAGCGCCGTGTCGCGCCCCGGTTCCATAAAGTTGAACACAAGTGAATAGACGAACCCGAGCGCTTTGCCCTTGAAGTTGTTCACTTCGGTCTTGCAATCGAGCACCCCGTCCTTCCAGATGCCTTCGTTGCAGATGCCGCCCGTATGTTCGTAATACATCTGGAGTCCCATGGACTCCCAGCTGGTCTCGTCACTCAGGACGCGGTGCGTATTGCTGATATTTCCGAACATGAAAATCGAAAACACAAGCGCAATCCCCGCAAAAGCGCAAATGCTTTTGCCCGAAGGCCTGAAATCCTTCATATTCCGCAAAATCACCGGCAGGTTTACTGCGAAACCGACAATCAAAAGAACAAACGTTGAAAGGATGGCGTAGTAGCCCCAGTCAATATCCCACCGCCTGGCGTACGAGACCGTCAGATTGTTGAAAATTAGGAAGGCACCCACCAGAACGGCAAGCGTAATACCCAAAACAGTCAAAAGCCTGCGCCAATCGCCCAGGCGTTCAAGAACCTTCTTCATGCCGTCAAATGTAGTTAATCGCTACGAATCGCTAGAGGATGTCGATATATTTTTCCACGAATTCATCGAAGGGAAGCGGCTTGGAGTAATAAAATCCCTGCAGATTCTTCACCTTGAAACGCAGCAGGAATTCGCGCATTTCGGGAGTTTCGATACCTTCTGCCGTCACCGACGAAGAGAACGAATCCGCAAGTTCCGAGATAAACCGCACCGTCTTCTGGTCGGAACTGTTCTGTTCGATGTTCATCACAAAGCTGCGGTCGATTTTCACCGTCGTCACCGGAAGTTCGCGAAGGACTCCAATCGAGCTGAAACCCGTGCCGAAATCATCCAGTGCGATTTTGATGCCATGACTGCGGAGTTTCGTAAAAATTTCCTTAAGGAGATCCATGTCCAAAAGGCGGCAGCGTTCCGTGATTTCCAGACACAGGTTCTGCGGCGGATAGTTGACTTCGTCAAGAATCGAAAGGACATCGTGTACAAAGTCGCTTTTCTCGAGCTGCGTATAGGACAAATTAACATTCACGACAAAGCCAGGATAACGCTGCAAGAACTTCTTGCTATCCAAGAGAGCCTTTCGGAGGATCCACTTGCCAAGTTCTGGGAACAGGTTGTCCTGCTCCAGCACATCCACAAACTGTACCGGAGATACAACACCATATTCATCGTTCTTCCAGCGGATAAGCGCCTCTGCGCCGATAACATATTCGCTATTAGCGTCGACAATCGGCTGGTAGCACAAGAAGAACCCTTCGCAGTCCTTCACGATACTGTTGCGAATGACATTCACCCTTTCAATGGCAAAGCGTTTGTCGTCGCTCACATTGTTCTTGAGTACAAACAGTTCGCCCAAGTGGCTGTTCTTGGACTCGTAGTAGGCAAAGCGCAGGCATGAGTACACCGTTTCTGCCGGGACATCGAGCCGATCCAAGTTGATGGCTCCTGCCACAAACGAAAGCACAACACGGTGGCCCTCAACCACAAAGTCATGAATAGCATTGTACTGGATGCGCTTGTAAAGATTCTTGAAATCGCCCATGGTTGCCTTGTTACATACAATGGCAAACTTGGTGCCGTCCATACGATACCAGGTTCCCATGCCATAGGCTTCCGTCTTGATCATGGCTGCAAATTCCTGCAACACGCGGTTTCCAAAAGTATAGCCGTAGATTTCGTTCAGGTGCGAAAAATCGTTGATTCCCAGAAGCATAATCTGGATGCTTTCGCCTTTCCACCGCGCAGAGCGCAGGTCTTCCAAGAAACCGTACAGACTTCTCAAGTTAGAAACATCATCAAAGTAGCTCAAGGAATCGTTGTTCTTTACGGTGCCGCCAAAATAGTCGGGATTTCCGTTTTCATCGCGAACGAGAACGCCGCGGCAAGTGCACACGATATAGGAGCCGTCCTTCGTTTTCATACGATACTGCAGGTTGTGTTCAGCTTTCTTGCCACTAAAAACATCCGTGATATCAGCCAAATAGGCGGCGCGGTCATCCGGATGGACGCGTTCCATCCAGTGATCCTTTGTATTTTCCAGGTACTCCGATGGAAGCCCAAAATATTCAACAGCCTCTTTGGACCATCGAGTCACATCGGACTTAGCATCGGTCACATAGGTATAGGCCCCATTCGACAAAATGGAAAACGCATCGAATAAAGAATCCAATTTCTGTTTATTAAACTGTTCCATAGACACGCCTCTTATAGAACAACCACACGGTTTTTGCCTTCATCCTTGGCCCTATACAAGGCCTGGTCAACCCTTACGCAGGCTTCATCAGAAGATTCTCCCGCCCTGATCTCGGTAACACCGACACTCATCGAACGGTTGCCAGCCTTTTCAAAGGACAGTTCGTTAAAAGCCCTGCAGACTTTGTTGGCAAAATCAATGGCCGACTCAATTGGCACTCCCTGCAGAAGCACCATAAATTCCTCGCCACCCCAACGGCCAACCGGCGTTTTCACGTTAAGAAGGTCCTGAGTCAAATTGGCATCGACCCCACAGGAAGACAGGGTTTCACTTGTTTCGAACACTTCAGAAGCTCTTACATCGCTCACGGATATGCCAGAAAGTCCAGTTTCATCGAGAACCTTGCGTATCACATAAGAAACGCCCTTGATGACATTGTCGCCTTCCTTATGCCCATAGTTGTCGTTAATTTGTTTAAAATTGTCGATGTCAATCATCGCAAGGCAACCAGGAATCTTTTCCGCAACGCTCTTGTTGATTCTACGCTGAATCTCACCGCGGTTGAACAAGCTGGACAGCGGATCGGTAATGGCCATCAGTGCGAGCTTTTCATTCGCCTCGGCAAGTTCCTGGGTCGCAGCATCAATGAAAGTCGCGAGTCGGTTGATCATCGAGACCTTGCCCGAAAAAGACTCCTGCGCCATTTCAAGTTCAAAGGAGTCCCCTCCCCGGCCTTCGCGCATCGAGGCTATCACCAGCGTCACATTGTGCTGGTTCACAAATCCACCCGTTCTCAAGAACTCGCTCGATGTGTAAAAGCCCGAAGTAGACGCAAGGCTCTGTAGCGGGAGCGTCTCGTTGCTGATTTCGTCCTTGCCCCAGAAGGTTCTTCTCGCAGCACAGGAGAACACCTTGATGATTTCGGGATTGAATTCACCGATCTTTCGGCCTACCTGACGCACACTCGCAAGGATTGTCCACGGATCGCCATAGGCAAGGCGCGCCTTCACGTTCTCGTCGATGTCGGACGTCATCACCAGGGAGCCGTCATCATTGCAAGAAATGGGTGCACGCAAGATATTGATGCCGTTATGCTTGTAGAAGAACGGGAACTCCAGTGTGTTGTAGAAGAAGTCTTCGTCCTTCATGATGTTCAGATAGCGGAAGTAGGCATCGTAAGCGGGCTTTCCGTCCAGCTCATAGAGCAGCGCCCCTTTAGCACGAGTCACCAGGAACTCGCGGCCCAGCGGCTTCCAGCCGGCGACATGCGTGGTATAGATGTTAAAGTCTTCGCCGCCAATCAGAAGGAAGATGACGCCCTGTTCCGAATAGCCCTTGACATTGGAAAACACACAGGCGTCGTTGCGCATCAGATCGGGATTGAACGCTCCCCCGCCAAAGATGGCAATCGACGGGTCGACATCCGTAAACGCCTCGCAGAACGGAGTCATCGACATTCCACGAATCGTAAGCTGTATTTCGACTGCCTTGACCCACGGATTTGCCTTGACTTCCTTTTTCACTTCTTCGACGACATCCAATGCCGTCTCGGAATTCAGGGTGTACTGCAACAATTTGATTTTTGTGGTCGGGTACTCAAATATCGTGCAGACAATTGAAATGGACGCACTGGACAGGCGTCCTTCGATGATGTTTCCATTCGTAGAGCAGCCCATGCAAATGGCATCCGGAAAGCTCTGAGACACGACATCACAGACTAGGTCGATTTGCCCACGATCCAGGGAATCAGAATAAATCTGGAACACCACATGCGAAATAACCTTGGAGCGACACCAAAGATTGATCTTGTCGAGATCCCTTTTCAGCGACGTAATACTGTGATAATCGAACTGGAACTGTTTCATTGCTATGGCATCTCTACATTTAACACTATATAGTCAAGATACCATAAAGTTCCCCCTATTGTATAAAAAAAATGACGCAGGATATTCCAACTTGGAATATTGGCGCACAAAACGCAGTTAAATCACGAATTTTTGGATAATTTCGGCAATTCCGCCGTGGTTGTTGTCCGCTTTTGTGACATAGTCGGCCACCGATTTAGCCACATCGGAAGCGTTCGCCATGGCAATTCCTACACCTGCGGCCTCGATCATGGGGCAGTCGTTTTCTTCGTCGCCCACGGCGATGGTATCCGAAAGCGGGACCTTGTAAAAATCGGCCATAAAGCGCACCGCGTCTCCCTTGTTGGACTGCATGTGCGAAAATTCGAGCATTTCGGGCTTGCTGAACACGTCAAAGAGCTTGCCCGCGGTGGTCTTGCGCATCTCGGCGCGGAAATTGAGCAGGCTATCGTGATTAAACGGCGTAATGATATTCACCTTGATGGGAGGCTTTACCACCACATTGATGAAATCACCGTAGTAGTCGCGAATATCCTTGACAACCACGTAGTCCATCTTCATCAGCCGGCAATATGTCTTGAGCTGTTCGGTTTCGTATTCCGAGACAACGAGGTCGCCCGAGTACGTGTGCGCGTGCATGCCCGCCTTGTGGGCCGCATCCATAATGAATTTGACCGATTCTACCGGAATGTAGCGAGTCAAAATGGACTGTTCGGTGGCGTAATCGTAAATAAGCCCGCCGTTGAAACTCACCAGGAAAAAGCCCGGCTTGTCGAAGCCGTACTTTTGCGCCAATTGCTTTGCGCTCGTAAGCGGACGCCCAGTGCAGAGCACCAGCTTGTGCCCGCGTGCAAGCAGCCCCTCGATAGCCTTCATGTCTACATCGAGGATGGTCTTGTCGTCGGTCAGGAGCGTGCCGTCAAGGTCTGTGAAAAGGAGTTTCATAGCTTGAAATATAGAAATGTTTGCTATATTCCCAACTATGAGAATTGATGAATTTTTGAGCGAAGCAAAGACAGTGGCCATTTTCGGACACGTGCGCCCGGACGGCGACTGTGTGGGGTCTACCACAGGCATTTACAATTACATCAAGGACAACTACCCCGCCATTCAGGCAGAATTGTTCCTTGAAAACTTCCCCGACAGCTACAAGATTCTGCGTGGGGCAAGCGATGCCCGCCCCGCCTGGACTGCCGAATGCAATGGTGGCAAGCCCTACGACCTGGCATTCCTCATGGACACGCCGAGCTTTGAACGCGTAGGTGCAAATGGCGCCGAATGCATCAAGGCCGCCAAGAAAACCATCAACATCGATCACCACATTAGCAACCCGCTGAATCTTTGCACCCTGAACCTGGTGGAGCCCGAAGCGAGCTCCGCAAGCGAAGTGCTTTACGTAAACCTCGACAAGGCTAAAATCAGCCGCGATACAGCCAGTTCCCTTTACCTCGGCATTGTACACGATACAGGAGCCTTCAAGTACAGCTGCACCGGCAAGCGCACCATGCAGGTGGTGGGCGACCTGATTGAAGCTGGCGTCGACTTCGCAAAAATCGTGAATGAGACTTACTACACCCGCACCTACAAGCAGACGCTCATTACGGGCTATGCCATGCAGCAGAGCAAGCTTGGTTTAGGCGGCAAGGTCGTCTACAGCTACGTCACGCCCGAAGACATGGAACGATTCGGAGTCACGCCCGTGGAACTTTCCACCACCATCGACACCATCCGCGAAGTCGGCGGCACCGAAGTGGCTATTTTCCTCTACCCCGTGAACGGCAAGTACAAGATTAGCCTGCGCAGCAACTATGTAGTCGATGTAAACGCCATCGCTCGTGAATTCGGCGGAGGCGGCCACACCCGTGCCGCCGGCGGCGCCACCAGCCTCGCACCCGATGAGACCATCGAGAAAATCCTGAAGCTAATCGAAAAGCAGCTTTAAACCAAGAACAGCGCCACAGCCAAGAGCACGAATACGCAGCCGCTGAACCAGTTGAGGTTGCGGTTCGCCTTCGGGCTATTCAGCAAGAACTTTTTGACGGCACCCGCAAGTAACGCGACGGAGCCGAACACAATGAAGGTCGCTACGATGAATTCAGCACCGAGCAAGGCAATTTGCAGGCTCGGGTGAATCGGGCGCTCCAGGCGAACTGCCGGCGGAATAAACGAAAGCAAAAAGAGAATCACCTTCGGGTTCGAAATGTTCATGAGGATTCCGCGCAGGTAAAGCTTACGACCGGGAAGATGCTCCTGTCCTAGATTCTTCGACTCCGTCACTTCGTGACTCCGCTCAGGACGACACTCGGAAGCCTCGCCAGCAGCAACCGTGCCGGCACGGACCTGAAAGCTCTTGTAGGCCAAATACAGCAAGTACGCCGCCCCCAGGCACTGCATTACAAAGAAAGCCATTGGGCTTGCGGCAATAAGCGCAGACACTCCAGCCACGAGCAAACTTACCTGAATCACAATACCCGTGCAAAGTCCAAGAATCACGCAAAAACCGGCACGGGCACCATGGGTCGCACTTTGCGCCAGGACAAATAAGTTATCTGGACCAGGAGCAATTCCTACCACCAAGGCAGCAATAAAGAATTCTAGCATAGACAGTAGGAAGTAGACAGTAGACGGTAGGAAGTTGGCTGTAGACGGTTGAATTCTACAGCTTATCCAAGAAACTATCGACATCGAGTTCATCGAGGTCTTTCTGCAAAGTCGCAAGGGCGTCGTCGGAAAGAGGCGTCGCTTCGGCTTTTTCAGAAGCTTCCTGCACAGAAGCCGCATCGGCAAATTCCGATGGGGCTGATCCTTCGCGCGGATGCGGCAGGGACTGCGAATGTTCACCCGTCCGTTCGTCGTTTCCGCGTTCATCGGCAAGAGCGTTCGAAGCATCCACCATCTTCTTGAGGGCGGCCGCAACCTGCGCCATGGTACCGTCGTTGGCTGCAACCGCATCAATGGCGCGGCTGAGCTTTTGACGGAGCCCGGCAAATTCGTCGCGGTCGAGCTCAGCCACCTCTCCATGGAAGTACATCAAGGGCGTCTTGCAGCGCACGCAGCAAAACACCATCATGTTGGCACCTTCACCCTGAATCTGGGCATCGAAGGAGGTTCCGCAGTGGGGGCATCCGATATGAATTACACTCATGCCCTATAATGTAGAAAAAATTGAGTATCCGATGCCAAGGAGGACACAATATTTTTATTTTTGCAACATGCTTTGTCAATGGCTCTATCATATTACCAGTATTGATCTTTTTGACGGACGCCTTTTCCGCGCGGGCGTTGCCGCCATGCTCTCCATCGTATTCGTCCTGTTCTTCATGCCCAAGTACATCAGGCTTTTACAGGGTCTCGACGCCACTTCGGACTTCGACAAGGACGGCAAGAGCAAATCTCCCCCGATCATGGGCGGACTTCTCCTGGTAATTGTTGTTGAAATTGTATCACTGCTTGTCTGCAAGATGAACGGATACACCATCTCGACGCTCGTCATCCTTGCGCTATTCTCCGCCGTGGGCGCCATCGACGACATTGCAAAGGTCCGCGCCAAACGGCTCATCAAGCTCGGCAAGCTCAAGGCCGCCGACTACATGGACAAGGCGGACGGCATTTCGAGCAGCCTTAGACTGTTCCTCTACTTCTTATTCAGCCTTGTCGTCGCCATTTTCTGCTACAAGTTCATTCCCGAGCTCAAAGGCGACCTCACCATCCCCTTCTGCCCCATCGATGTGTTCCAGATTCATCTGCCCAACTGGATCTTTGTCGCCTTCATGACGTTTGTGATCGCCGCGGCCGCCAACGGCACCAACTTCACCGACGGTCTCGACAGCCTGGTGTCGGTTCCAATCCTCACCAGCATGGTGTTCGTGGGCCTTGTCGCCTACGTGAGCGGCAACTTCATCTTTAGCCAGTACCTGAGCGTACCTTACCTGCCGGGTTGCGACGAACTGTTTCCGCTCGCCACGTCAATTGCAGGTGCACTGCTTGCCTACCTGTGGTTCAACAGTCCCCCCGCCGAAATCTACATGGGCGACGCCGGCTCCGTGGGCTTTGGCGCTGCCATCGGCATCATGTTTATCCTGGTACAGGCTGGGCTCTTCCTTCCAATCGTCTGCGTGATCATCATTGCCGAAGCATGCTCCGTACTGCTCCAGATTCTCTGGTTCAAGTTTACCAAGAAGACCACCGGTACGGGTAAGCGAATTTTCCTCTGCGCCCCGCTCCACCACCACTACCAGAAGAAGTGGGACGGACGATTCCCGAGCAAACCGCTCATGAACTCGAAGATTGTGTGGCGCATGCACCTGGTGAGCATCTTTGCGCTCATCGTGAGCATGGTGATTTTCTTCGGCGTAAGATAGTTCTAGAATTATTCCTGCACATCGACCAGTTCGACATGCAGGTGCTCCGTTTCGCCCTTTTCCCAGAGCACTCGGAATCGATTTCCCAGCTTTTCCTGGGCCTTTTCAACGATTTCGCGGCGTTTTTCCACGGGGATATACTTTATCCTAAAGTCGATCGCAGCATTCTTGTAATGTTTCGAATTCGGCTTGTGGTACGGGTAGTCGTTTCCACTCGTAATGACAGGCACATAGTCATCGCCCATCACCTGATGAAAGCAATGCACAATCTCTATACCCGCCGTATCCATCGCAGGCAACAGGCTCTCAAGATAAACCCCTTCTTTTTGCCTGGTGCGCTTGAGTAGCAACCGATGGACTTCGCGCTGGTTGAAGGGCTTTACGTTCAAATGACGCATGTACTCTTCGGCAGACCAGGTGTCTTCAACCTGCTTCGGTTCGTAGTGCGGAATAGGCCTTTCGTTCGACTTGATCAGGATATACACGCCGATCAAGACGGCAACGGCAATGACTGGCGCCATTAAATACAAATGTTTAACAAAAAATTGCATTTTTACACGTTCAAAAATACTATTTTAGGGACATGAAGAAAGCAATCCTTATTTCTGCAACTCTCGTTTCTACCATGTTCCTTTTCGGCTGTGGCGAACAGACCAACTACACCGGCTGCTGGAAGGGTGAAGCCAACATGATTTTTGAAGTCCTGAGCGACAACAACCAGGATTTCACTATTCGCAACGTGAACGGCGACCTGCAAGCCACCATCCAAGATGGCAAGCTCTGCGGCAAGAATTCGCTCGACATGCCCTACTGCATGAGTGTCAAGGGCGACTCCGCCTACTATGAATTCGGCGGAATCACGACCGGGTATTCCCGCATCAGCAAGGAAGAATACGAAGACATCTTTGCGACACAGAAAAAGGCTTCTGCAGACTAAAGTAAATCCTTTAAAATCTGCTCAATCATGTATTCGGTGGGAGCGCCGCTCCAGACGCGCTTGATATATCCATCTTTATCAAGCAGCATCAAAGTCGGCACAGCGTGGATTCCATAGCGGATCCACATTTCTTTTTTGGCATCGCGGTACAGCGGATACGGTGAGGCATGCTGATGCGCGTAGAAGTCGTTCAGCACGTCCACGGACTCGTCGGCGATACCTATAACTTCGAGCCCCTTGGAGCTGTACTTGTTGTAGATGTTTGCAAGCACCGGAAGCGTCTTGCGGCAAGGGCCGCACCAGGTCGCCCAGAAGTCGAGAAGCGTCGCCTTGGGAGATTCCTTGCGTTTTTCGCCATTCTTGTAAAAGTTCTCGCCAAACTTTGCAATTTTGCTGCCAATGGCAGAACCGGTAAGGCTGCTGATGTCGTCGGGGCGTTCCGTCAAAGCCACCGTAAGCGTCTTGGACTTGCCCTCGCGTGAAATTTCGATCTTGATCTTCTGCCCAGCCTTGTGGCCAGAAACCGCCGACTGGATCTGCGACATATCCGTGAGCGGACTCCCCTGCACGCCGACGATCAAATCGCCTGCGACCATGCCCGCCGAAAAGCAGCCCGACTCCGGATGGACGCCAATCACATTCAAGGCCAGGTGGTTCTGGTAAGTCGACTTTTTGAAGGTAACGCCGAGCCACGGCACGGCAAAGGAGAATCCGCTAGCAAGCAGAAGCACTAATGCAACAGAACGAAACAGAGCGCAAATATTCATATCAGAACCTGTCCCTAGAACCGTGTCCGAAACGACAAGTTAAGGTTATACGGCCTTGGTCTGCTTCGGATTGTGGTCGTCGTAATCCGAAAGCGTCTTATAGCCCGATTCAAGGAGAGCCGCTTCAAGCTCCTTACGCATGGCGTGTGCCGCCATCCAGCGGAAGGCGACCACCGAGTAGCATTCCACCGCATCGACACCGAGCTTAATCAGGTCAAAAATCTTGAAGCCGTGGTCGATACCGCCGCAGGCAATGACGCTGATTTCAGGGTAATGCGTGCGGATGTAGGTCACGTTCCACATCATATTTTCGTAGAGCGGCCTGCCCGACATGCCGCCGCAGTCGCCATCGGCACGGAGCGGAGTCAGGTTTTCAAACTTGGTGTCAACCGGAAGTTCGCTGATCTTTTTGGAAGGATAAGTGTTGCCGACCACGACACCGTTTACCCCTGTGCGCACGAGCATGTCCATGATGTTCACCAGATGGCGTTCCGAAAGGTCGGGGCTGATCTTTGCATAGACAGCCTTGCGGAGGGCCTGGGCGTTCCTGTACTTCATGATTTCACCGAAAATGCGTTCGGTGAGCGAAAGGTCCATGTCGACGCGGGCTTCGCCGGTATTGGGGCAGCTCACATTGATTTCAATATAATCGCCCGCCTTGTAGGCGATGGCGAAGCTTTCAAGCAAGTCCTTGAGTTTTTCTTCGTTGTCTGTAAGCCCCGGAGTCTCTGCCACAGAAACACCCACGCAAAGGCCCGCCTTGTGAGCCTTGGTCAACTGCTCGTCGGTGCGGCGTGCAATGACTTCGACCCCTTCGTTGTTCAGCCCCATGCTGTTGTGGATGGCGCGGTCGTTTTCGAGAAAACCGATTCGCGGGCGGTGGGTGTTGCCTTCGCGGAAATGGCGGGTCGCCGTCCCGACGGTGATACCGCCAAAGCCCATGTTCGCGTAATCGCAGATTCGCTTTGCGGTCTTGTTTGCACCTGCAGCCAAGATGATGGGGCATCCGAAATACAAGGAGTTGCTGTGGTCCGGGAACGTAATAACGCGCTTGAGCGTCTTGCTCAAATCGGGGCGGCCACCCATAAAGGGAATATAGGGGGCAAGCCTAGCAACATGCTTCAGGGAATCATGACGGAATTCGGGATTGTTGTGAAAAATGCGGCGAATGAGCGCCAAAACGCGGTCGCCGAAGTTCAGGTAATACTCGTGGTTCACGCAGTTAAAAGACATGGAGATTCCTCTAGCCAAAACTTTTCACCCCAAAAAATAGAAAATATCGTCCCCCGACGACCAATTTTGAAATCGTTTTCTATTTTGTTTAACGAAAAACATTGTAATTGACCATGGAACAGAAAAAGATTGATTCTATTGTCGCGGCCATACGCGAAAAGATGCCAGCCTACATTGACACGCTCAGTGACTTGGTGCGCATTCCTTCTATCAGTTTTGACAACTTTGACCAGAAACACGTACTCGAGTCCGCCGAAAAAGTCAAGGAGCTATTCCTACAGGCAGGGCTCACCAACGTGCAGTTTCTGCTTCCGCCCAGCGGACGGCCTTCCGTCTATGGAGAAAGCCTGACGAGCCCAGACAAGCCGACGGTGCTTTTGTACGCCCACCACGATGTGCAGCCACCCATGCGCGAAGCACTCTGGAACACCAAGCCCTTCGAAGCAAGTCTCCAAGGAGACCGTCTTTATGGTCGTGGAACTGCCGACGACAAGGCGGGCATCATCACGCACCTTGCAGCCTTGGAGCAGGTCCGCGCCTGGAAAGGAAGCGAGGGGCCGAATCTCAAGTTCCTGATCGAAGGCGAAGAAGAATCCGGCAGCGCAGGCTTCGAGGCCATACTCAAGAAGAACGCAGACCTTTTGAAATGCGACGCTGTGATTGTCGCAGACCTTGGAAACTTCGCCAAGGGGACGCCCTCTATCACGACAACGCTCCGTGGAATGAGCGCAGTCAACGTGGAAATAAGGGCCGTGAAGGCTCCCCTCCATTCCGGCAGCTGGTCGGGCCCGATTCCCGACCCGGGTCAGGTGCTTTGCCGCATGATTTCCTGCATGACCGACGGCAAGGGAAACATCTTGATTCCTCATTTCGAGGACACGCTGGTGCCGCCGACCGAAGCCGAACTGGAATCTTATAAGAGCCTTGGCATGACCGAGAAGATTTTCCGCAACGACGGCGGAATTTTGGACCGAGTCCAGCTGAAGGTTCCTGAAAACGAAATTCTTCTTTCGCTGTGGCGCAGGCCTTCGATCGTGGTGACCGCCATGGAAGTTGGCAGCCGACTGAACGCCGGAAACGTGTTGCAGGACACCGCCTACGCCCGCATCGGAATCCGCCTTGCCCCGGGAATGGACGCAAACATCGCCACTCAACAGGTGGTCGAGTTCCTGCAGGAAAAGGTGCCCTACGGCCTAGAATGCAACATCACCACCGAAGACGGCGCAAACCCCTTTGTCACGGACACCACGCATCCTTTCTTCAAGAAGATGAGCGAATCAATGTCCATCGCCTACAACGCGGAAACCAAGTTCATCGGCTGTGGGGCAAGTATCCCCGGTGCAGAGCTGTTCCGCAACACCTTTGGCAACATTCCCATTCTCTTGACAGGCCTCGAGGACCCGGAATGTAACGCCCATGGCGAAAACGAAAGCCTTTACCTACCAGACTTTGAACACGGCATCGTCGCCGAAACCCTGTTCTTTGGAGGAATCTGCTAATGAGCACGACCAAGTATCCAAGACTCGTCGTCCTGACCGGGGCTGGAATCAGCGCCGAATCGGGACTTCGCACTTTCCGCGGCAACGATGGCATGTGGGAACACGAAAACATTGATGACGTGTGCACTCCCGAAGGCTACTACCGCGACAAGAAGCGCGTCAAGGACTTCTACAACTTCTTGCGCAAGGGGCTCAAGGAACACGAACCCAACGCAGCCCATATCGCCCTGGCTGAACTTGAAAAGCGCCTTGGCGATGACTTTTTGCTCGTCACGCAGAACGTGGACAACCTGCATGAACGCGCCGGTTCGAAGCGCGTGCTGCACATGCACGGCGACCTGATGCGGCTCACCTGCGAGCACAACCCGAAACACGAATTCATGTTCGATGGCGAAGAAACCCTCGACACCCGCTGTCCCTTCTGCGGTGCGATGAGCCGCCCAGACATCGTCTTCTTTGGAGAGCAGCCGCTTTACATGGAAGAAATCCAGGATGCGCTCAGGCACTGCAAGGAATTTGTCTACATTGGCACAAGCAGCGTGGTCTACCCTGCCGCAGGCTTCAAGAGCTTTGCAAAAAGCTTTGGCGCCAAGGTCACCTGCCTGAACCTCGAAGTGCCCGCCAGCGACCCCTACACCGACGTGTTCATGGAAGGCAAGGCGACAGACATTGTGCCCAAGTGGTGCAAGGAATTTAAGTAATAGCAGGCTACAAGAGGAGACGCCGGGTCAAGCCCGGCATTGACATGTGAAACGTGCGGTAATCACGTCATTGCGAGCCCCGTGGGGCGAAGCAATCCACCAAGAAACTTATATTTCCATAAAACAATTCGCTTCGTGGTTCGTTGAGCCCGGAGCTTTTTGTTTGGGCGGCAGTTCATCGCTGCGGCATTGTTCGGTGCATCTTTCGCAGCGCGCCGCAAAACGGCACCCCTTTGCAAAGTCGCGCGGATGCGGCACGGACCCCGGAATTGACTTCATGGTGCGCATGTCGCTGTGGTTCTCGGGAATGGCTGCCAGGAGCCCCTGCGTATAAGGATGCATCGGATTGTCGATGACATCGCGGACATCACCCGTTTCCACGATGCGGCCTGCATACATGACCGCCACGCGGTCCGCATACTGCGAGACGATTCCCATGTTGTGCGTAATCAGGAGTACAGCCGTTCCCGTGCGGTTCGCCATATCCTTGAGAACGGCGAGCACCTGCGCCTGCACCGTCACATCCAAGGCCGTCGTCGGTTCGTCGGCGATAATCAGCCTAGGCTTGGATAAGAGCGCCATCACAATACACACGCGTTGGAGCATTCCGCCCGAAAGCTCATGCGGATAGGAGTTCAAGACGCGGTCGATGTCCTTGAAGCCTGCAAGAGTCAGCTGTTCGCGGATGACCGTCATAAAGTCGCTCTTGGAACGATTGCAGAATTTGAACACTTCGAGCAGCTGTTTCTTGATGGTGACTACCGGATTCAGGGCCTGCATCGGTTCCTGGAAGATGCAAGCGATTTCGGAACCGCGAATTTTCTGCAAGTCGGCAAGCGGAAGCTTTGCAAGGTCAATCGGCGAAGCATCTTCACCGGCACAATACAGCACGGAGCCTTCCACAATTTTTGCACTCGGCCAAGGCAAAAGCCTTAAAATGCTCATTGCGGTCACGCTCTTGCCGCAGCCGGATTCGCCAACCAGCGCAAAGAACTCGCCCGCAGCGATTTCGAAGCTCACCTTGTCGGTCACCTGCAACGGAGTCTTTCCATCGCGGGGCGTCCCGTTTTTGTCAAAACCGAACGCCACCGAAAGGTTTTCTACTTGCAGAACCGATTTCATTTACCTGGCTCCGTTTCACTGCGTTCAGGCTGGTTCCCACCCAAAAAATTCCGAATTTCTTCGAGGCGAGCGTTCGCAATACGCTTTCCCATGTCATAGACGCGCTGCAATTCGTTCACGTTCTTTTCGATGCGGCTGATACCGAGGGGCGCCTCGGGGCAGAGTACCAATACATTTCCCATCTTTTCCTGTTCGAAGACGTAGCGGGTCTCGGCGTTGTACATCTCGTGGCGGTGCGCTACCGCTTCGATAAATTTCGGATACTTGCGGTAAACCATCCGAATGATAGGCATCAGCTTGTTCGGCGTTTTCACATAGTTTCTGGGCTGCGTCAAGATGACCACGTTGCGGTCGTAGCCCTTCGACTGCAAGAACTGCAGCGGAATCGAATCGGCAATGCCACCATCCATATACTTGCCACCGTCAATTTCGACAATTTTTGCGGCCAAGGGCATCGATGCCGAGGCGCGCATCCACTCCAGTTCGGTTTCGTTGCCTTCGGTAAACTTCGGGAACACAGCCTTTCCCGTCTCGATATCGGTGACGCCCATGTAGAATTCCATCGGATTTTCACGAAGCGTCTTGTAGTCAAACGGATCAAGCTCTTCGGGAATGGTCCTGTAGCAGAATTCGGCGTTGTAGATGTCGCCGGTCTTGATGAGCGAACGGATGCTGCAATAGCGCTTGTCGTTTGCGAAGCGAAGGTTGTAGCGCAAGGCTCGGCCAGGCTGTCTGGACTTGAGGTTGCAACCGAAGCAGGCACCCGCAGAGATTCCTACGGCTCCATCAAACTCGATGCCATTTTCCATGAAGGTGTCAAGAATCCCGCAGGTAAAAAGCCCGCGCATGGCACCACCTTCAAGAACCAAACCTTTCTTTGACTTTGCAATATCAGACATATCGATCTCCCGACTTCGGATCTTCACACGACTCCGCAATCGATCTTTGTCGACTTAAAAAGCTACATTCGATTGCTCCGCGCTCCCACGACTCGTTAATACGAGTCGTTCTCGCTTGGCATGGATCCTTCAGTCGAAAGTTACTAAACATAGCGATCTCCCGACTTCGGATCCATTGCATCCCGCACGCCCTCGCCCACGAAGGTGGTCAAGAGGAGCGTGATAAACAGTGCGGCGACCGTACTCACCGAAATCCACGGGGCATACAAGTTGTTAAGTCCCTGACTCATGAGTTCACCCCAGCTGGGGGTAGGCGGCTGCAAGCCGAACCCCAGAAAGTCAAGAGATGTCAGGCTTCCGATGCCGCCAATCAGCGTAAACGGGAACAATGTCACCACCGGCGTCATCGCGTTCGGCAGGATTTCCTTAAAAAAGATGTGGCGGTGTCCAAGTCCCAACACCTTCGCCGACTGCACATAGGTCATACCGCGCAATTTGAGAAATTCCGCGCGCATGTAGTAGCTGAGCGAAATCCAGTTGAATGCCGCCATGATCAGAATCAGTAGCCAGAAGCTACGACCGTAGATGCTCCCGATCAGAATCACCACGTAAAGCATCGGGAGCGACGACCAAATTTCAATGAATCGCTGCATTCCCGTATCCCAGAACTTGCCGAGATAACCCTGAATGCCGCCAATCACAATTCCTAGGAAGGTTCCTAGAACCGTGAGAAGCAGGCTAAAGCTGATGCAGATGCGAAATCCATGAATCAAGCGTGCAAGCACATCGCGGCCGTTGCTGTCGGTACCGAGCCAATGCCTTGCACTCGGCGCAAACGGCGGCGTTCCCTCTTCGGTCAAATCGGCCTTCAAGGGATCATGGGCTATCGGAGGCATCACCGCCCAAATTTCGGGACAGCCCCCCGCGCGGGTAAAGCCTTCGGCGGCATCTTCTTCGCATTCGCGCACCACGGCAAACAGCTTGCCGTAATCGGCTTCCGTCTGGTAATTTCCGCCAAAGTCCTGTTCACTGTAGCGAACAAAAGCCGGAAAATAGGATTTGCCATTGTACTTCAAGTACAGCGGCTCATCGTTCACCGTCCATGGACTGGTAAGCGATAAAAGATAAGCCGCCACAAGCACAACAAGCGACCAAAAAGCCCGTTTGTTCTTGCGGAAGCGCTTAAGCCTGTTCAAGGATTCTTGTGTTATTTGAAACATCATACAAACGACCGCGAAAGCGTATCGATCAACTCCGCAAAATTAATCGGCTTTGCAATATGTCCATTCATTCCGATATCGAGTGCGGCCTGTTTTTCTTCATCGAAGGCACTTGCCGACAAGCCAAGAATCAAGATGCTTGCCTTGCGGTCATCATCCATCTTGCGAATGCGCGCCGTCGTTTCAAAACCGTTGCCTCTAGGCATCTTCAAATCCATCAGGACAGCGTCAAACGACCCTGCAGGCGACATGTCGATTTTTCGATAACATTCGTTGCCGCTTCCAACACAAACTATTTCTGCGCCAACCGACTTGATCATGTCCGTAACGATTTCGCAGGTCACCGGATCATCGTCAGCCAAAAGAATTCTCTTACCGACAAACTTGTCTCTCGACGAAAGAGGGCTGTCCTTCACCATTGGAACATTTTCATTGACAATCCGGTGCGGAGTCACCACGACCACCCTGGTCCCTTCGCCGACGCGGCTAGTAATGTTGATGGTTCCATGCATCAGGTCTACCAGCTTCTTCACGATGCTGAGGCCAAGGCCCGTACCGCCAATACCGCGGGTCAGCGGAGTCTGTTCGCGTTCAAAGTCATTAAACACGTTTGGCAAGAAATCTTCGGAAATGCCGACACCAGTATCCTCGACCACCATCTCAATATAGCACATGCCGGGCGTTTCATGGGGCAAGTCCCTTAGCGAAATTCGAACCAGGCCCTGCGCCCTAGTATACTTGATGGCGTTCCCTACAATATTCAGAAGGATTTTCTGGATCTTCACCTTATCGCAGTAAATATACCTTGGCCGAATGTTCCTGGAGACCTGCAGCATAATACTCTTCTGCTGAGCCGCAAGCTCAAAGGTCGATACCAGGTTTCCGCTCAGTTCCGCAGTCAAGATCGGCGTCTCTTCGATTTTTTCGTAACCAGATTCAATTCGCGCAAGGTTCAGCACCGAGTTGATCATGTCCAAAAGGAAACTACCTGCCGTCTGAATTCCATCAAAATAATGGTTAAGCACCGAGATTTCGGCATCGGATAAATTTAAGCGGAGCAAGTACTTTTTCGCCAAGGCTTCGTAGCCGAGCACGGCATTCATCGGAGTTCGAATGTCGTGACTAAGGTTGAACATGAAGTTGGACTTCGCCTTATCAGCCTTGCGGGCTCGCTCCAGAGCCTTCGCAAGGGCTGTCCGCTGGTCGTTCAGTTCCTTGCGTTTCTCCAGCTCGGCGTTCATGGATTCATCGACCATCTTGAAACCGATGACAATTTCGTTACGATCCTTGGACGGCTTTACAAAGTGAGCCTGGATGTAGTGGTATTCGTTGCCCCTAAAAACGCGGTAGATGAACTCGAAACGGTTGTGCTTTAAGAATTCATGGCCAAGCCTTTCCAGGGACAGCACCTTATCGAACTGCGGACGGTCTTCCGGAATCACCATCTGGTTCACGTACAAGGGCATCAGCTGGTCGTAGTGGCTGTTCTTGTCAAGTGCATCTTGCATGTGACGGAGCAAAGTGCTATCGATGGCGTAGCTTTCACCGTAGCCCGTATTCATGTCAATGACAAAGGCCGACCCATACGACTCCGTCAAGGCGTTGATGACGTTCAGGTGTTTACCTTCCATTTCATCACGCAAGCGCCGGTTGACTTGGTAAAGGGAACGCATATAAATCAGGAAGAACAAAAGCACCACGAAAATGGCAATGATGGCCTGAATCACCAGCGCACGGGTAACACCTCCCAGCACATGGTAAGGAACCATCAACACGACAAAGCCGTCAATTCCCCCAGCACGGAAAATGCAGGCAACCGATGTACCGTAAGGCGACGAAATCCTGAAGGGAGTCGGTTCATCCAGCACGGCATTCTTCTTGAATTTTTCGTAAATCTCCGGCGGAAAGAAATCTTGGGCACGCATTTCAAAGGACTTGCCGTAATCGTCAGAAATGATGTTTGACGCAATGATATTCATGTGCTTGTCGCACACCAGGCCCACGATGGACTCCCCATAAATCTTGTAGTAGTTCATCAAGGCAGCAATATCGGTATTGCCCCCCAGAATCCCAGAAACAACACCCACAATGGAATCCCTGTAATAGAGCGGCGTGTAGACATTCACCTGCGCTTCAGACGATATCTTTGGATTGTAGTTAACCCATATTCCAGTTTCACCCAACATTCCCCGTTGGAAGGATTCATTATCGGAAGCATCGTAGGGGTCTTCGTCCTGGGAATAATTCACGCCATTTCCATTGGTAAATTCAACCTTCGAAAAAGGCGTCCCGTCAATCTTGGACATCAGGGTCGCATAGGGATTCTTCAGTTCCGTTCCATCCATTTTACCGGATACCGAATTGGCAAGCAGTTTTACGCTGCTTTTTGCATAGAGGATTTTGCTCTCCAATTCCGCCGACACATTCCTTGTGTCCTGAACAATATTCTGTTCCACCTGCTTAAAGAAGTACTCGCGAGCAAAAAAAGCGGACAGGGAAACAAAAACCACAACAGCGACGGCAACCACGACCACAGCCGGGTTGAACGTCATCCATCTTTTCAGCTTAATCTTTTTCATGGGGTCAATAGTTCTAACAATTATAACAAAATTTTTTCTAATATATAGGGCGTATGAAGGATTTGACCATCGAACACAAGGCCGAAAAGGAACGTTGCATTCTCGTAGGGATCTCTACCCCGAAGGTTCGCCCCTGGCTTGCCTCCGAACAACTCGCTGAATTGGGCAGGCTCGCCGAGACCGCAGGCGCCGAGGTGGTGCAGAGTTTTTTGCAGCGGGTACAGAACTTTAGCCCGGCAACGCTCATTGGCGAAGGCAAGGTGAACGAGGTCAAGCGCGCTCTAGAAGAACTGAACGCTAAGATGGTCGTTTTTGACGACGATTTGTCTGGTTCGCAGGTCAGGAACCTGGAACAGAGGCTCCCCGGAATTAAGGTACTTGACCGTACGGGTCTTATCCTGGACATTTTCGCGAAACACGCCGTCACGGCAGAAAGCCGCCTGATGGTCGAAGTGGCACAGCTCCAGTACATGATGCCCCGCCTGACCGGTGCATGGACACACCTTTGCCGCCAACACAACGGAGGCATCGGTACCAAGGGTCCCGGCGAAACTCAGCTCGAAACCGACCGCCGCATGATCCGCAAGCGCATTCAGGAACTTAAAAAGAAGCTTGAAAAAATCGAGGACGCCCGCGAAAGCCAGGCCGAAAACCGTAACGATATTTTCCACATCGGAATCGTGGGCTACACGAACGCGGGCAAGTCTACGCTGACCAACCGCCTGACCGGCGCCGACGTGTATGTCGAAGACAAGTTGTTCGCCACGCTGGACAGCACCACCCGCAAGCTCTACCTCGACGGTGAAAACATCATTCTGTCAGACACCGTGGGCTTTATCCGCAAGCTTCCGCACAACTTAATCGAGACCTTCAAGAGTACGCTGGGTGTGGCCGCTCATGCGGACTGTATTTTGGAAGTCGTGGACGGCTCCGCCCCCGACTACCGGGAGCATCTGGAAGTCACCCACAAGACGCTGGAAGGCATCATCAGTTCCGAGACGCCACGTATCCGCGTATTCAACAAGGCCGAAATCTGCGACGAGGCCCGCCGCACAGAACTCCGCGAAAATTACCCCGAAGCAATCCAGGTGAGCGCCCGCGAAAACATCGGCATGGAACGCCTCCGCGAAACCTTCAAGGAGCAGCTCGCCGTTTGGCACAAAAAGCGCGAAGCCTACGAACAGAAAGAGAAAGAACGCAGCGAAGCCCCGTGGCGGGAGTAGTTCCGCTTTATCTCCCCCTTCCGATTTGTAAAAAGCCAATCCCTATGAACCGACTTTTAAGGGCTTGTCAGTTTATTTGCGAGCCATCCCCCATTTTGTCATCAAGATCTATCAAATCATAATACATCAGACGAGTACGCAAAGGATTTTTCCAAAGCATCTTAACATTTATACCTAGCGCCCTTGCTTCATTTTCATCAGAGCCATACAAAAACTTAAAATTATTTTTTCGATAGTAGTGTATAACATCGGGATTATTGACCGCATCCACAATTATAAATCGGCATCCGGTCTTATTTTCATCACTACGGAACCAAGTCTTGATAAAAGTCATCACGGCAGAGCCAAAACCCTGCTTTGCAAATTCTGAGTTTATCCCCAATCGACCAACCAACACGCCCGGATAACGACGCAAATTTTTCTCCCCATTTTCCGTAATATATTCTATTTTAGCCTTGTCCTCAGGAACAAGCTGTTTAATCCGCACGGAATCATTAGACAGCGTAAAGGCCGCTACAATTTTATCGGGGATTTCTTTCAATCGAAAAACATAGGTCTTACCCAAAAGTTTTTTCCCATACAGGAAAGAGTCCTTGACGAAGAAGTCATCAAGATCCTTATTTCCACATTTAAATGGTTTACAATTTTTTAGAAGTTCCGGAATAAGCCTTGAAAATGAACAACTCGACAAAAATTCAGCAACATTCATTCCTAGAAACCCTGTTCACGTAGAAACTTCTTCACGAGCAGGACTGTTTCGCTAATATCCTGTTTATGCTCATTTTTTTCAGCAATATCGGCAGCTTTGAGAAAACGCTCCGCGTCTTCCCCATAAAGCGTCGGTATTGATCTTATTTCTACAGCCATAGGTTTATCCTCACATTAAAATAGGTTTTAAGTTTTCTATTGTCAATACAGGGATCCTTTCTGATTCCCTATTACTATACACGTATTTTTGAAGCACTCACCCCCCATTTCCCCGAAAAATTTATTTCTTTTTACAAAAAAGTCGATCCCGACGCGGCTTTTCTTTTTGGGGTTCCACTTGAATTCGAACGCCTTGATTTTTGAGCCGCAGACTTCGAGGTAATCGACTTCCATCTGGTCGGTTGTCCGCCAAAAATAAGGGAGCCCATCTGCGCGGTCGGATTACGACTTTGATGTCATTCCTGCCCAAAAATTCAATATTTTGCATTTACAAATGCATAAAAACTAGATATTTTGCATTTACAAGTGCCAAAACACGAAATATTGTCAAAAACATCGATGCAGTTTTTAACATTTGTAAAAAAAAACAGTCACATTAACAGTCACATTTTATCTATTTTTGCGATATCATTTTTCGTTGGAGAGAATATGAATAGTTTCAAATTTCTTGCGATGTTACTCTTTACCGCTCTTGTATCAAGTGCATGGGCAACAGAAATAACCATTGAAGCCAATGGTCAAACAATCTCTGATGCTACAACATGGGAGAATTGTACTGTCAACATTACGGGTGATAGCACGGTAACCTTCGATTCTCGTATCTATATCAATGGTGATGTTGCACTGAACCTCGGTGCAGGTGCAACGCTTATTGCCAACGGGGGTATTGGTGTACATGAAGGCAATAGTCTGACGATTGACGGAGAAGGAAATCTAACAGCTAATAGCAACACTTTTTCTGAAGCTGCTATCGGTGGCAGTTATGGTAGTCCTAATGCGGGTACGATTACTATTTCTGGCGGAACTATTAATGCAAGTAATAATAGCAAAGGTGTCTCTGCCGCGATAGGAGGCGGATATAGTAATTATGGTGGCAATGGCACTATTATCATCAATGGTGGTACGATTACAACAAATATCATACAGGGAGGCGCGGCCTCAATAGGTGGTAGCAAAGGTGCTAATGGCGGTCACATTACTATTGCAGGTGGATCTATAACAGCAAATCGAAGTGGTGCTGTTACTGGTGCTGGTATAGGCGGTGGCGAAAAAGGCAATGCCGGTATAATTATTATTTCCGGGGGTACAGTAACGGTACCAGCCAGTAGTAGCGCCAGGGGAGCTAGAATTGGAAGCGGAGAAAAATCTGACGGAGAAGGCAGTATCACTATCAATGATGGTAATATTACAGCCGTTGGGGGAGCAATTGGCGGTAGTGCTGGCATTGGAGGCGGTTCGAACAGCTCTGCAGGCACAATCACCATCACTGGCGGCGTTGTAAATGCTACAGGTGGATATGAAAGTGCCGGAATCGGTGGAGCTCGTGGCGTAAATGGTAGTGGCGGAACTATCGCTATTAGCGGAGGTCAGGTTACCGCCCGTGGCTCTGATGGCGCCTACGGAATAGGACCGAGTAAAGACGGTGCAGAAGGTACAATCTCCATGTCGTGGACTGACAACACGGACTTCATCGATGCGAGTTATGCCGGTACAATCACTATTCTCAAAGGCAAGCGTTTCTTCTATGACGAAACGGAGATGTTTGCCAAAGCAGAAGGGTTGTATAAACAGGAGAAAAAAATAATTCCCGCTGTTCTTGATAACAGTTTGCTATCAAGTGGTGAGATTCTGATGCAGAGGAATTTTGTCACCACAGAAGGAACAGCAGTCGATATCAGTTATGATGTTTACGACTACAACGGCGACAAGCTGACAGATGGCACTGACTACACTGCAGTCATTAAGAACAGCAACGACCAAATAGTTACAACCTTTGATCAACTGGGCGACTATACGCTGACGGTGACGGGTATGGGCAATTACAGTGGCTCGAACGCATATACGTTCAGCCTTGTGGAATGGGATATGGCTTTGATGCAGGATGGTAGCGAGCATTATGCAAATCTGCCTGAGAATGGAACAAAGACGGTCTATCTCAATGTCGGACAGAGCATCAAGGTCTATGACAGCGAAGGCAAGGATGGAAAATTAGTAGTTTCCGACGGACGCCTATTACTTCACGTTCCTACAGGATACGCTTTGGTGGTTTCAGGCAAAACCGATGCAATGAAATGGAACGAAGCGCAGCACGACACTACAAATTTCCTGTCTGCATACGAAAACGAGAATTTGACTGATGAGATAACCTCGCTGTTTGGCAATAGTAATAACATTTCATTTGCTAGCGCCGGCAATTCAATGCTGATACGCTTGAATGCTCAAAAGATTTACCGATATGATGACCAATACGGACTTGAACTAACGATTTCCGTACAAAAGTCTCTTTCGCATTCTGATATCACCATCGACACCATCCCCGACCAGACTTACTCTGGTTCTGAGATTTGTCCCGAAATTTCCGTGAAAGACGGCGAAACAACGCTCATCCTTGGTACCGATTATACGGTCGAATGCGCGAACAATGTGTCGGCCGGAACCGCCAACATGACCATCACCGGCATGGGCGACTACCCTGGCTCCATTTCGAAGACTTTTGAAATTACCAGGGCTCCCTTGACAATCACCGCCAAGGACAAAACCATTGTCTACGGTGATGAGCCTGCGAATGACGGTGTTGAATACAACGGCTTCTTGGGCTCGGATGATGCATCTGTTTTGGGCGGAACACTGACTTATGGATACAACTACGAAATTTGGAATGATACAGGTGAATACACCATTACGCCAAACGGCTTGACTGCAGACAACTACAACATCACTTTCGTGAACGGAACGCTGACTGTCGAACCCAAGAGAAGAAAATTTGCCGCAGTCACGATTGAAGAAGACCAAGACGGTAGAACGGCTGTTCTCGATTGTTCGTATGACCGAGATGATGAAATTAACCTCCCCGAGTACGAAGATGGAATCGAAGTCAATGCAATCAAAGTTAAAAGGACGTTTGGTATAAACACTCCTGCAACAATCGTCCTCCCTTTCAAACTACCAACTGAAACAAGAACTAACGCAGATTTTTATGATTTGTATTCTGTTGAGCAGGTAGGGAATACATGGAAAGCAAGAATGGAGAAAATACCAGATGGACATATTCAACCGCTTCACCCCTATGCAATCATCGTCTACGAAGAAGAATTGACATTCGATTTGCAAGGAAAGCATGTCACTGTATATATGGACGAAAATGAAATTGACACCGTCAAAAGCCAGGATAAATTATGGTACTTTGTGGGCGTTTATCAGTACAAAACTTGGGGTGGTGATAATGACAAAGAGCTCGGGCTCGCCTACGCCTTCGCAGGCCGCAACGAACATAACATAGCCAAGGGGCAGTTCGGAAAGATTGCTGCAGGGGGATATGCTTACCCATTGCGCGCCTACCTGAGAAAAAAGGACGCCAGCGTGCAGCTAAAGCCCGTACAGAACCGTCCGCTAGCATCGGGCGAACAGCGTGCGGCAAGTATCGCAAATCTTTTCAACGAAGACAACACTCCTGAAACGATTGAGGTCGAATTCTTCGAAAAGGACCAGAACGGCGAAGAACATACAACCTTCATCGGGAGAATGGATACCCGTACGGGAGAATTCAGCAGCATACGTCCAAGCCGAACCTTCGACCTGAAGGGTCGCCATGTCGGAAAGCCGAAAGCTAAAGGGGCTTATTTCAAGAAGTGAGCGGAAAAGGGGATGCCCACCTTCTCCACAAAGAGGATAACTCTACTATGGCAACAAGTTGCCTAGTATCGTATAGCGGGCATGACACGTAGCAATCATCAACTATAAACTATTGACTTATGGAAAAGACTCAAGCAAACCGATCCGAACAGAAAAAAGAATATATCGCCCCAACCGTAAAAATCGTCGAATTTAGGCAGCAGTCCACCCTGCTGCAATGCAGCACCTGCAACGATGACACTATTGAAGTTGAATTCAATTAGCAACAGTACGCTTTTAGTTAGGATAGCCAGAATGAAAAAGGTCTACGAAAAGCCTTGCATCAAGGTCATTACGCTAACGCCACAGTCGACTCTATTGCAATGCAGCACTTGCGAATCGACTCCATCCGTCTATGAAGTCGGAATGGCCGATGTTGACAAGCCGGACAAAATGTAAAAGTCAGGACAATTCTTCCATCACCCGCTTGAGCGGAAAATCGAATTGAATCGCCCGCGGAGTCTCAATTTTATCGAATTTAATCTGGTAGCAGAGGGCCTGTTCATCGACCTTGGCGACTGTCCCAAAGCCCATGATGCGGTGGAAAACACGGTCGCCCACGGCAAATTCCGCAGCAGGGGCCTTTTTCACGAGGCCCAAAGTTTCGTCGCTGAAAAGTTCTCGGTTGCGGTCGGATTCGGCGATGTAGGCGCGAGCCTCCTGCAGCAGTTTTTCTGAAACACCGCGAACCACGTGGAGATCGGCCATATCCATTTCGAGCAGGAACCGCGACGGGTAGCGACTTGATTCTTCGCCGACGCCGTCTTCGGCATCGCTCAGGAACAGCACATTTTCGGCACGGGTAAGCGCCACGTACGCAAGCCGCCGCTCTTCTTCCAGCTGCATCTTGTTCTCGATGCGCTTGACCGGGAAAAAGCCCTCGTTCATTCCACATACGAACACGTAGGGGAATTCCAACCCCTTGGAATTGTGGATGGTCATCAGCTGAACACGGTCACGGTCGCCGTCGTTCTCGTCGGAGTTCGTAAACAGCACAATGTTCTGCAAAAACTCGTCGAGCGTCGCATCTTCTTCGAGAACGTTTTCAAATTCGAGCAGGCCCTGCTTGAGTTCCGCAAGATTGTCGAGGCGGTTTTCGTCGCCATCGAGGCGCAGCATTTCTTCGTAGCGGGATTCGCGCATGAGCCGCGTAAACACCTCGGTAATGGGCATATCGCGGTACTTGAAACGGAACTTTTCAATGAGCGCCACGTACTCCCCCACCTTGCTTTTTGCGAGGAACGCCTTGCACTGTTCCGCACTCAACGGGAAAGGTTTCGCAACCGCGGCATCCTTCGCCTGGGCAAGCGGCAAAGCTCCCGCCACAGAACATATCTGCAGCAAGGTTTCGTACAGCGACATTCCCTGTTCATCGGCAAGAGCCGCAAGTGCCGCCACCTTTTTCGGGCCGAACTGCCGCTTGGGCGTATTCACAGTGCGCAAGAAAGCCATGTCGTCGCCGTACACCAGCATTCGCAAGTAGCAAATGGCATCCTTGATTTCTGCCCGCTGGTAAAAGCCCACGCCGCTATAGACCTTGTACGGGATATCGGCGGTCATCAGCGCCTCTTCGACGGAGCGCGACTGCGCGTGCATGCGGTAAAGCACCGCGATATCCTTTTTCGCCACCCCATTCGCAATCGCCTCCTGGATGTTTTCGACAATCCAGGTCGCCTCGTCGCGGGTATTTTTCGCGTGGCAAAACACGGGCGTCTTGCCGCCGCTACGCATGGGACGCAGCACTTTCTCGATACGGAACTCGTTGTTCCTGATAACCGCATCGGGGAGTTTCAAGATGCTCGGCGTACTGCGGTAATTGTTCTGCAAAAGAATCGTTTTCGCATCCTTGTGCACCTTGTCGAATTCCAAGATGCGATTCACATCGGCGCCACGCCAGCCGTAAATCGTCTGGTCCGGGTCGCCGACCACAAACAAATTATGATGATAGCTCGAAAGGAGTTCGGCGAGCTGGTACTGCTGCAGGTCTATGTCCTGAAACTCATCGACCATCACGTACATCATGCGCTCGCTCCATTTCTTGAGCTTTTCGGGGAAACGTTGCAATATGTACAGGGTCACCAATATCAAGTCATCAAAGTCAAGCGCAAAGTTCTTTTTCTGTTCATAAAGATAGCGGTAATAGACCTTATGCCACTTGTCAGGGGCATTTTCCACCATCTTGAGCAGAGCGTCGTTTGCCGAAACCAAGTCATGCCCTGCAAACCACTGCACATACGAAATGTCGTTCGCCTTGCGTCCGCCGATAAAGTCGATGGCACTGCTGATGCGCAAGTCCTTGAGAGAATAGCCGAGTTCCGTGTAGGCCTTTTTCACGAGCGACTTCTGGTCCTCTTCGTCGAGAACAAGGAACTCCTTTGGGAACTGGAGCACGTGGATATCTTCGCGCAAGAGCCGCACGCAAAAGCTGTGGAAAGTCGAAATATAGCCCGAATCGTCACCTTTCAGCATGGTGCGGATTCGTTTTTTCATCTCGAAGGCAGCCTTGTTCGAAAAAGTCGCACACAAGATGTTCGACGGCGAAATACCCAATTCCTTAGCCAGGTACAGGTAACGGTGTGTGAGCGTCCGGGTCTTGCCAGACCCCGCCCCCGCAATCACGCGGATATAGCCTTCGGTCGTCTCTACAGCGAGCCTCTGCTCGTTATCGAGCCCGTCCGTGATTGCCGAAACCGGTCCGTTTGTCAAGTCAAAATTACCCATCATAACCTATATATCGCCGTTTATCCCAAAATTATAAAATCTATTATGTAAATTTTTCTTCTTTTGCTAAATTTGTGCACAATGGAAGGAAGGACCATTACTCTACCCGCAGCCCTTACCGCCGCAAACAGCAAAGAATTGTTGCGGGAGTGTCGGCGCACGCTCTACAAGGAGCCGCTCAACCTCGACGGTTCTTCCCTCACGCGCATGGACTACAGCGGCGACGCCTTCTTTGCGCTCCTCGCCGACTTAAGCGAAAAGACCGGCAACAAGCTCACGCTCGCCCACTTTAGCGAAGAAATCAAGGCGCAGCTCAGGGCACTCAAGAAAGAGAAAATTCCCGAAAAAGTCAAGACGGGCTACAGCAACTTCCTCGAAGCTCTCGGCGCAAAGACCATCGTCATCGCCAAGGAAGTTGCCGAGGTGTTCATCCTCTTGAACATGAGCATCTACTGGATGATCTGCGGTCCCTTCGACAAGGGGCGCAGCAAGTTCGGCGGCACCGCCAAGCAGGTCTTTATGCTCGGTACCGAAGCCACGGGCATCTGCTTTCTGATGGTCGCCCTCATCTGCTTCACCATGGCGCTCCAGAGTTCGTTCATGCTCAAGGCCGTGGGCGGCGGTTCCTACCTCGCCTCGGGGCTTGGCTACCTGATTTTTGCCGAAATCAGCCCACTTCTTACGACCATTATCTTGGCGGGGCGTTCCGGCAGCTCCATCGCGGCAGAAATTGCAAACATGTCCGTCTGCGAAGAAATCAAGGCTATTAAGACCATGGCGATTTCGCCGGTGCAGTACCTGGTGGTCCCCCGCTTTATCGCGATGACCATCTGCACGCCGATTCTTGCCTTTTGCGCAGGTATCGCGGGCTGCCTCGCCGGCTTCCTAATAGGTTACTTCTTCTTCGACATTTCATTTGCGAACTACTTCCAGTCTATTCGCGACGGGATTCCGCCGATTCTTTTCTTGAAGAGTACAATCAAATCCATCGTGTTCGGTTGGCTGGTTACGCTGATTTCTTGTAACAAGGGCTTAAATGCCGAAGGCGGTGCCGAAGCGGTGGGCCTCGCAACAACCTCCAGCGTCGTGGTTTCGATTTCTGCCATCATCGTCGCAGACTGCGCGTTCAGCTTTATATTCTACTAGGGGCAACATGGAAGACATTACACTCAAAGTAGATCACCTGAAGGCCGGTTACGACGGAAAGACCGTTTTGAACGACATTTCATTCGACGTCAAGAAGGGCGAAATCCGCATGATTCTCGGGAGTTCCGGTTGCGGAAAATCGACGCTCATGAACAACATCCTCAAGCTCTACAAGTCCGAAAACGGAACCATCACCTATTTCGGCAAGACGTTCGGAGCCAAGGAAGGCCTCGACTTTGAGACCCGCCTGCGTACGGGCGTGTTGTTCCAGAACGGAGCGCTCCTTTCGGACTTGACCGTGGCCGAAAACGCCATGCTTCCGCTCATCCGCAGCATGCCCTACATGCCCAAAAAACAGATGGAAGCGATTGTGGCCGACCGTCTCGAAAAAGTCCACCTGTTGCACGCCTTCCACAAGTATCCTTCCGAACTTTCGGGCGGCATGAAACGCCGCGCGGCCCTTGCCCGCGCCATCGCGCTAAAGCCAGAGCTGCTCTTTTGCGACGAACCCTCGACCGGACTCGACCCGGTAACCGCCCGTTCCCTCGATGAACTGCTGCTGGAGCTCCGCGACACGCTCGGGGTCTCGATGGTTATTGTAAGCCACGAACTCGAGAGCATCAAGATCGTCTGCGACCGCTTTATTTACCTGAAAGACGGCTACGTGCTCATGGACGGCACCTTGCAGCAAGGGCTTGACAGCGACGACCCCATCCTGCGGCATTTCTTCAACAGGCAATGTCCCAAGGAAGAAGACCACAATGAATATTACCATTTTAACTTTATCGACTGATTTGGAGTAACCATGGAAACCACACGTGCCGAAAGAATCAAGATTGGCGCCTTCATGCTCCTCTGCGGAATCATGATATGCGTGTTCTTGGGCTATGTGCTCTCGCGTTTCTTGAACAAGGAATTCGACAACTATTATACCATATTCAACGAATCTGTCATCGGCCTTTACAAGGATGCGCAGGTCAAGCTGAACGGTATCGATGTCGGTAACGTGACCGAAATTGCGATCGATTCCTCGAACCTGAACCAGGTGGTCGTCCGTTTCCGCGTGAACAAGGGAACACCCATCAAGCTAGGCACCCGCGCGGGCATGACGCACGGCATCTCGCTCACCGGTGAAAAGCAGATCGTGCTTTCGGGAGGCCGCTTCGACGAACCCGACGTCGCCGAAGGTGGTTATGTCCCTGCCGAAAAGACGGCATTCGATGCGATTGCCAACAAGACGACCGATATCATCGCTCATGTCGACTCGCTGATGACCAACATCAACAGCCTTTTCTCCGAAGAAAATACACAAAGCATCAGCAATTCGCTCAAGAATTTCGAAAATGCTACGCAAAACCTGAACCGGCTGACGCAGAACCTGAACGCGCCCATCAACAACATCTCGAATGCGGCGAACTCGATGAAGAACGTCCTTACTGAAATCGAAGATGCTAAAATCGCGGCAAAGACCAGCGAAAACATGGACGTCCTTAAGGAAAAGCTCGAAGCCATCGATACCAAGGCGATGAACGAGAACCTGACGCAAGCGATGGAATCTATCAGGCAGCTCACGCAGCGGCTTGACCAGGTGGTGTACAAGAACCAGGACCAGGTGGGTGACGCCGTCGTGGAACTCAACGCCGTCCTCGAGAACCTCGAAGAATTTACGCAGAAAATCAAGAACAACCCCTCGGCGCTGATTCATGCCGAAAACAAGAGCCGGAGGAAATAGCCATTGAATTGTCATGCCGGACTTGTTCCGGCATCAAAAAGGGACATTTATGATTCACAAAATCACATTAATTCTTTTCACCTTAGCGCTTGCGTTCTCGCTCACCGCCTGTCTGGGCGGCGGTTCCAGCGAACCAACCAAGTACTACACCATCGCCGTCGAAAAAATCAGCGCCCCCGCAACCGACTCCTACAAGGACAAGCGCCTGCAAGTGCGCAAGTTCACCATCGAGCCTGCCTACCAGCGAGCAAACATCGTCTACCGCGAATCCGCTTACGACTTCATGTTCTACGACCTGGACCTGTGGGCCAGCCGCCCCGAACACATGATGGCGCAAGTCGCAAGCGAATATCTGAACCAGAGCGGCCTTTTCAAGAGCGTCGAGACCAAGGCCAGTGGCAAGCCCGACTACGAGCTCCTCGGAAACATCGTCGCCATCGAAGAAGTGGACGAAGGCTCCTCGCAGTACGCACGCCTCGCCATCCAGCTCACCTTCAAGAAGACGGACAGCGACGAAGTCGTCTGGGAACAGACCTTCGACGAGAAAAGCAGCATGGGCGACCGCGAACCGAGAACCACCGCCGAGACGATTTCCAAGCTGTACGGCCAATACATCGAACAATTCCTGAAATCGCTACAATAATTGTAACAATTTCCATTTTTTGCTATAAAAAAGCGAAATTTTAGGCTAAAAAGAGCCTCAGGCGAGCCTTTTTACTTGGCACGCCTTTTGCAATTGTTAAAATAAACAAAGGTTTAAAGAAACTTTTTAGCCAAATTCAAGGCTGAAAAACTATATTTGTAATGTAAGCTTATCACACTCTAAAGGAGCAAACAATGAAATCGATGAAGCTCTCTGCAATCGTGCTCGGCCTCGCCGCCGCTAGCGCCTTTGCCCAGGCAGCCCCTGCCGCAGCACCTGCTGCAGCACAGCCCGCTCAACCTGCAGCTGAAGCCCCCAAGGCCCAGCCGGCTGCACAGCCTGCCGCCCAGCCCGCCGCTGATTCCGCTGCCGTAGCAGCCGAAGAAGCCAAGAAGGCCGAAGAGGCTAAGGCTGCCGAAGAAGCCAAGAAGGCTGAAGAAGCTAAGGCTGCTGAAGAAGCAAAGAAGGCCGAAGAGGCTAAGGCTGCTGAAGAAGCAAAGAAGGCCGAAGAAGCCAAGAAGGCTGAAGAAGCTAAGAAGGCCGAAGAAGCCAAGAAGGCTGAAGAGGCTAAGGCTGCTGAAGAAGCAAAGAAGGCCGAAGAAGCTAAGGCCGCTGAAAACGGCGAAGGCCCCAAAGAAGGCGAAGTCTCCGCTGCAGCTGGCAACGCTCTCGACATGCTCAAGGCCAGCATGAACGAAGGCACTTCTGCTGCCCAGATGGAAGTCAAGTTCTCTGGCGAAGTGGAATTCGACGCCTACACCGGCGACATCCTGAACGATGACGATGTGAACCATAACTACTGGACCACCTTCGACCTGAATGTGGACGTCAAGTTCAACGAAAAATGGTCTGGACATGTGGGCATCGAAGCCGACGGTCCGATTGACAACCCGGGTCTTGCCTACAATGGCGCCTATATCCAGTACAAGCCGGCAGACTTCTTTGCCGTGAAGCTCGGTGACCTGACCTACTCGGAAGGTGCATTCAAGGCTTACTACGGTTACGACGATCCTGCCTACAATGCCGCCGGCATGAAGGAACACGACATCCGCGGTATCGAAATCGACCTCGCCGGTCTTGAACTCGGACTCGGTTTTGGCCGTGGCGAAAACGATCGCTGCAACTGGGGCGATCCTGCCGAAGATGACGGCTGCAAGGTCTACGATGCTCACGTTGCCTACGAATTCGACTACGCCGGTCAGCACCTGCGTCCGTATTTCGACTACAAGAGCTACCAGCAGACCCAGCACAACGAAATGCATGCCGGTGTCGATGCTGGTGTCTCCATCGGCGGCTTCGCATTCCGCGCCGTGTATGGCTTCCATGCTGACTACCTGATGGACGACGAAGACGTGGTCAACGACCAGGATTGGACCACTGTCGCACACACCATCTTGGCTGAACCGACCTTCAACGTTTCGATGTTCGAAATCAAGACTACCTTCTTCTATGCATTCATTGACGAAGGCGACACTCCGACTTCCGACATCTTCAGCGGTGAAATTCCTGAATACATGTTCGCTTACGGCGAACCGGCATTCAAGTTTGCCGAATTCATCAAGGTCGGTATCCCGGTTGAATACCACACCAACACTCTCGATGACGACGACGACACCCAGGCATCCATCGATGTTGGCGCTCGCATCTACATTTCCCCGGTCGAACACCTCGACATCACTGCTCTCGGCATGGTCGACATTCCGGTGCAGGACAACGAAGGCGATACCAGCCTCGGCTTCGGTGTTGAAACCGTGTTCAGCTTCTAGTCGGACCATTTAGCCCCCTTAAAGCGATTCCCCGAGTCTATCGGGGAATTTTTTTATTTAAATTACAGGCGTTATAACACAAATTAAGGAGTAACCCATGAAATCGATGAAGCTCTCTGCAATCGTGCTCGGCCTCGCCGCCGCAGGCGCCTTTGCCCAGGCAGCCCCTGCCGCAGCTCCTGCTGCAGCACAGCCCGCTCAACCCGCAGCCGAAGCCCCGAAGGCCGCCCCCGCTGCACAGCCTGCCGCTCAGCCTGCTGCACAGCCGGCCGCTGATTCCGCTGCCGTAGCCGCCGAAGAGGCTAAGAAGGCCGAAGAAGCAAAGGCCGCTGAAGAGGCTAAGAAGGCTGAAGAAGCCAAGGCCGCCGAAAACAGCTCCGAATCCGGTGCATCCTTCATTGACCGCCTGAACATCACCAAGGCAGACGAAGCCCCCGAAGCCAAGAAGGCCATGGAATTCAAGGTTTCCGGTGCCGCCGAATTTGACGCTTATGCCAACATGAAAACTGGCGACGACAAGAGACTCTACCATGACTACTGGTCTACCGTTGATGTGGACTTCCAGGTCAAGTTCAACGAACAGTGGTCCGCACAGGTCGAACTCGAAGCCGACGGCCCTAGCGTAGACCCGGCTTCGCTCTACAATGGTGCATTCGTCCAGTACACCAAGAACGAAAACTTCATCGTCAAGTTTGGCGACCTGACCTTCTCGGAAGGCGCATTCAACTACTACGGCTACGATGATCCGTCCATTAACGCTGCTGGCATGGTCGAACACGACATCCGCGGTATGGAACTCGACCTTTACGGTCTGCAGCTCGGTCTCGGCTTCAGCCGTGGCGGAAACGACGTTCAATACTGCCCCGATGGCGACTGCCGTGGTTTCACCTCTTATGACGGTCACGTTGCCTACCAGCTCGACTTCGCTGGTCAGGCTCTGCGTCCGTTCGCCCACTACAAGAGCTGGCAGACCGCCAAGCAGAACGAACTCCACGCCGGTTTGGAAGCCGCTCTCGAATTTGGCCCGTTCGCCATCCACGCCGTCTATGGCCTGCATGCCGACAACCTCTCCGAAGACGAACCGAAGGCCACGCACGCCATCTTGGCTGAACCCTCCTTCAAGGTGTCTAACGTGAACGTGAAGGCAGGCTTCTTCTACGCCATCTTTGAAGACAACCTGGCAGAAGCTACGGTCCATGGCACGGAAATTCCTGAATACATGTTCGCCTATGGTGAAGCAGACATCAAGCTGAGCGACCCGATCACCGTCGGTCTTGTCGGCGAACTGCACACCAACTCCCTGGATGACGACACCGACCTCGGAAGCCTGAACTTCGGTGCACGCCTCTACTTCACCCCGGTCGACGGCCTCGAAGTCACTGGCTTTGCCATGGCAGTCCTCCCCATGGGTGACGACTGGGAAAAGGCAGGCCACGAACAGGCAGTCTCTACCGAAGACTACGGCGAAGACATGAACCTGAAGTTCGGTGTTGAATCCATCTTCAGCTTCTAACAGCCAATCTTTGCCCCTTTGTGCAGTAGTGTCAATTTTTTGACACTACTTTTTTTTATATTGTGTGCGTAAGTTGAAATTTAAACCTTAAACGTCATTGCGAGGAGCCTTAGGCGACGAAGCAATCCATAGAGTTTTAATTAAAGTTTAAAATATGAGCGAAGAAATTAAAGATTCGACCCTTGGACTTTCGAACGTTCACCACCTAGAAAAACTCTACGACGGGTGGTTCCTGGACTACGCGAGCTACGTGATTTTGGACCGCGCCGTTCCTTACTACGAGGACGGACTTAAGCCGGTGCAACGCCGCATTTTGCATTCCCTTTTCGAAAACCACGACGGACGCTACCAGAAGGTGGCCACCATCGTCGGTCGAACCATGGCCTACCACCCCCACGGCGACGCCTCCATTGGCGATGCTCTCGTGGGCCTCGGCCAGAAGAATTTGCTGATTGACACCCAGGGTAACTGGGGTAACCCCTTCACGGGCGACCGCGCCGCAGCACCGCGTTATATCGAAGGCCGCCTCACGCCGTTCGCTGTCGATGTCGTATTCAACCCCGAAACCACCGAATGGATTCCGAGCTACGACGGCCGCAGCCAGGAACCGGTCACACTCCCGGTCAAGTTCCCGCTGCTCTTGGCACAAGGTGTGGACGGCATTGCCGTGGGTCTTTCCACCTCGATCCTCCCCCACAACTTCCGCGAACTCTGCGAAGCTAGCATCGCGATTTTGAAGGGCAAAAAGTTTACGCTGTACCCGGATTTCTTCACGGGCGGCATCATCGATGTGAGCGACTACAACGACGGCCAGCGCGGCGGCAAGGTCCGCGTGCGCGCGAAGATAGAAAAGGTCGACAACAAGACGCTCGCCATCCGCGAAATCCCCTACGGCACCACCACAGTAAGCCTTATCGAAAGCATCGTGAAGGCTAACGACAAGGGTAAAATCAAGATCAAGCACGTCGACGACAACACGAGTAAAGAAGTCGAAATCCTCGTGCACCTGCAGCCGGGCACCGACCCGCAGGTCGCCATCGACGCCCTCTACACCTTTACCGACTGCGAAAAGTCCATTTCTCCGTGCACCTGCGTCATCGTGGACAAGCACCCGAAATTCCTCGGCGTCTCCGATATTCTCCGCATGAACACGGAGCACACGGTCAAGCTCCTGGAATGGGAACTCGCCAACGAGCTCAAGCACCTCGAAGACAAGTGGCACATGACCACCCTCGAAAAGATCTTCATCGAAAAGGAAGTCTACGAGGTCATCAAGAAGGCAAAAGACCGCGAACAGATTATCAACTTCGTGCGCGAAGGCCTTATGCCCTACGTCAAGCGTCTGCACCGCAAGGAAATCACGGACGAAGAAATCGGCAAGCTCATCGAAATTCCGATCCGCCGCATCAGCCATTACGACCGCGAAAAGGCCGACCAGCTTTTGCGCGAACTCGAAGAAAGCATCGCCACCTGCAAGTACAACCAGGAACACATTACCGAATACACCATCGAGCACTTCAAGAACATCTTGAAGAAGTACGGCGAAGGCAAGGAACGCCGCACGCAGATTGCGGAATTCGGCAAGGTGGAAGCCGTGCACGTGGCTCTCGCAAACCAGAAACTCTACGTGAACCGCAAGGAAGGCTTCCTCGGCACCGGCATGAAGAAGGAAGAATACCTCTTCGACGTGTCCGAATACGACGACTTGATCGTGTTCAAGGCCGACGGCAGCTTCAAGGTCGTCAAGGTCAGCGACAAGGACTTCGTGGGCAAGAACATCTTGCTCGTCGAAAAGTTCAAGAAGGACGACGACCGCCACATTTATAACGTGATTCACCAGGACGGCAAGGACGGCGCTTACTACATCAAGCGATTCAACGTGGGTGGCGTTACCCGCGACAAGGATTACTTTATGGGTAAGGGCAAGCCGGGCAGCAAGATTCTGTACATGTCCAGCAACCTGAACGGCGAAGCCGAAGTCGTGGAAGTCACGCTGAAGCCGCGTCCGCGCACCAAGCTCAACTTCGAGGTGGATTTCAGCACCATCGACGTGAAGGGCCGTGGCGCCATGGGTAACATTGTGACCAAGTACCCGGTCAAGAGCATCAAGCGCGTCCGCAAGGGTGTTAGCACCTTGGGCGCCCGCGTTCTCTACTTTGACGCCCTCGCCGGCATCATCAGCACCCAGAAGAAGGGCGACCGCATCGGCGAATTCGGCGAAAAGGACAAGATTCTCATCGTCAAGGAAAACGGTACCGCCCGCGTGCACGACATGGCCGACCCGATTCTCGTGGGTACGGGTATCAAGTACATCCACAAGTTCGATCCGGAACAGGTCTTCACGATCCTCTACTTCGAAGGTGGCAACTTCAACTACATGGTGAAGCGTTTCAACCTGGAAGGCTGCCCCATGACGACCGAATTCAGCCTCGTGTCCGACCACAAGGACACGCAGATGATTGAATTCTTCGCCACCGATGACGCACGCGAACTCATGGAATACCAGGTAGGCCGCGAAGTCCAGAAGGAAGAACTGGACCTCACCGAAGTCGCCGAAGTCAAGGGCTACAAGGCTCTGGGTAGCAAGTTCACCGCCAAGAAGGTGAAGCGCGCTACCCGAATCACTCCGCCCGACAGTTTCGACGACGGAAGCAGCGAAGACGAAAGCTCCGACGAATCCGACCCAGAACTATTTGACTAGGTAAAAAGGGGGAAGAATCCCCCTCGCTCCTGCCGCCTGCGGCATCCGCTACCCTCTCGCCTAGGGGTAACCCCTAAAACCCCTTGATAATGCGGGAGGGGCCCCAGCTCGGAGTTGACGCCTACGGCGTCCGTGGCTGCGTTCGGTCATATAGGCAAGTAAACTAGCCTATGCGACACTCACTTGCACACTTTTGCGAAGGCATCCTTGGCCGACGCTTGAGCATTGAACTGCACCTGAAAAAAACATATATTTGAGAGTATGCAATCAATTCTTTCTAAAATATATCGTGCATTATTCCCTGTTTTGATACTAACAGTTGCAGGATTACTTTTTGGTTGCGCTCCCCAAACACAATTGTCATCACTACAATCATATAATGGTCCACTTTCCACTCATGGAACAAACCAATGCTTTGTAGCAAAAACAGCTTTAAATACAAAGTTTGCAGAGACTATAAACGAATATAAAGATTTTATTCAGGGAGATAGTCATATAGAAACAAGCGGTAACTATGAAATCCAAGAAGCCGCTTTTGATTGTATGTATGTTGGAGCAAAATCCGTTTTGATTTTAGATCGTGGAGTTTCATCAACAATTAGCGGTTCAACGGCTATTACATATCATTATCCTTCAACAAACACATCAATAACACATACTAATTCATCCGCAATTTCGGCATATACTATTGTTTTTTTCAACAAGAAAATTCCTGAATTCGGACAAATGATCACAATGAACGATTACGAATCCTGGAAGAAATCTAATCGTATAAAAAATTGTGTGGGGTGCAAATAGAAAAAGCCAATCTAATGGATTGACTTTTTACATAGCTTTTTTTTCAAAAAATTACATCCAGTCGCTGAAGCTTGAATCGCTGGGCATACGCCAGTCAGCTCGCGGCGACAACGAGATTGTACCGACTTTCGGGCCGTCAGGAATGCAGCTGCGCTTGAACTGTTGCGTAAAGAATCGGCGCACGAATACGGCTAAGGCCTTTTCCAATTCTTCGTCGCTGAACTTGCCCTCAAAGGCGTACTTCGCGAGGAACAGGAGCTTTTGCGGAGCAGCGCCGTACTTTGCGAAGTGATACAGATAGAAATCGTGGATTTCGTAGGCGCCCAAGATGCTTTCGGTCTTCTGCGCAATCTGGCCGTTAGAATCGGCGGGCAAAAGTTCCGGCGACACCGGCGTGTCCAAGATATCACGGAGCACATCGGCAAGTTCTTTTGCCGTCTTCTTGTCGGCGGTAAAGCTTTCGGCATGGTCCGCATACCAGCCCACCACATGGCGCACGAGCGTTTTCGGAATGTCGCAGTTCACCGCATACATGGACATATGGTCAGCGTTATAAGTGCTCCAGCCGAGCGCGATTTCAGAAAGGTCGCCTGTTCCGATAACGATTCCGCCTACACTGTTGGCAATGTCCATCAGAATCTGCGTGCGTTCGCGGGCCTGAACATTCTCGTAAGTCACACTCAGATTCTTGGGATCATGACCGATGTCGGCAAAATGCTGCAGGCAAGCCTTCTGGATATCGACCGTGCGCAGTTCCGTGCCCAAAAGTTCTGCAAGCGTCACCGCATTGCTCTTGGTGCGCTTGGTCGTGCCGAATCCGGGCATCGTGAGCACCAGGATTTCAGAAGCAGGGCGCTTCAATAGCTTGAAGGTTTCTGCGACTACGAGCAAGGCAAGCGTCGAATCAAGCCCGCCGCTAAGGCCAATCACCGCGCGCGCAGAATGCGACGCTTCGAGTCGCTTCGCAAGTCCTGCGCATTGAATATTGAAAATCTCGGTGCAGGACTTGTCGCGAGTTTCGATGTTCCCCGGCACAAACGGCATCGGCGCCACAAAGCGATACTTCAACGAATCAATCGGGCGCAGTCCATCGAAACTCGCCGCGCGCGCATAGAAGCTGCGGCTGTCGAAATCCTGGAACGAACCTTCGCTCAAGCGCTGCATGTTCAGGCGTTCCACATCCACGTCTGCGTAAATAATTTCAGATTCGCGGCTGAACGGCTTGCTTTCGGCAATCATGCTACCGTTTTCGGCAATCATCAAGTGCCCGCTAAAGACCATATCCGTCGTCGATTCATGCACGCCCGCCGACGAATAAACGTAGGCCGCCATGCAGCGAGCGGACTGGTTCATCACCAAGTTACGGCGGTAATCTCGCTTACCCACCAAAGCATCGCTTGCCGACAGGTTCACAATCACGTTCGCACCGGCCAATGCAAGTTCGCCACTCGGCGGCACTGCGGTCCACAAGTCTTCGCAAAGTTCCACGCCCACGCGGACCTCGGAGCCTTCGCCATTCACCGTAAAGAAGTTCGTCACCGACACATCGCCAAAGCCTTCGACACAGCACTTGACAGCGCCCGCAGCATTCCCCGCAGATTCCCCGGCGCAAGCCAAGGTCCCACGCAGCAAATCGCGACCGCTCGAGAAATGGCGTTTTTCATAAAATTCGCGCTGGTTCGGCAAATGAATCTTGGGCGTCACCGCCACCAGCTTACCCTTCTGCAAAAATGCGGCGCAGTTGTACAGGCAACCAAACATTCTAAGCGGAAGCCCCACCGCAATCACCGTATCGCTATCTGCAAAAGCCCTTGCAATCTTCGAAAGCGATTCTACGCTCTTCTTGAGCAACAGCTCCTGATGGAACAAATCGCTGCAGGTATACCCTGTTATGCAAAGCTCCGGGAACACGACGAAGGCGGCTCCCCCGTCAATAGCCTCGGAGGCACAGCGGATAATTTCTTCCGTGTTGTAGGCGGTATCGGCGACTTTCAGCGTCGGGCAAACAGATGCGAATCGGTAAAATCCAAACATAACCTAAATATAGATTAGTTTGGCCCCTGTCAACGGCCGGACTTGATTCCAAGCTTGTTCATGCGGTAATTCATCATGCGCGGAGACACGCCCAAGTCGCGGCCCGCGGCAGAAAGGTTGCCGTTATTGCGCTTGATTGCCTCGGTAATGATTTCGCGTTCGTAATTGTTCATCATCACTTCGAGCGGAGCGGTCTTGGCCGTCACGGCACCTGTAGGCCCTACGCTAAGGCTCGTCTGCAGCGAAGGCGGCAAGTTGTAGCTGTGTATGCAGTCGTCGCTTGCGGTAAGCACCGCACGTTCCATGCAGTTTTCCAGTTCACGCACGTTGCCCGGCCAGTGATAACTCATGAGCAAGTTGATCGCCGTCGTCGAAAGGCGCTGCACCTTCTTGTTGTAGCGCAGGTTCATCTTTTCGATGAAATGTTCCGCCAGCAAGATGATGTCGGACTTGCGCTTTGCCAAGTCGGGCATGGTAATCGGGAAAATGTTCAGGCGGTAGAACAAGTCTTCACGGAACTTGCCCTGAGAAATCAGCTCTTCCAAGTTACGGCTGGTTGCCGCCAGGAATCGCACATCGGAATGGAGTTCCTCGTTGCTGCCCACACGGCTAAATGTACGTTCCTGCAAGAATCGCAACAGTTTCACCTGAGTTTGCATCGTCAGGTCGCCAATTTCATCGAGGAAAAGCGTTCCCCCGTCGGCGGCTTCGGCACGGCCGATACGGCGGTTCACCGCCCCCGTAAAGGCGCCCTTCTCGTGACCGAACAGTTCGCTTTCTACAAGGTTCTCGGGGAGGGCTGCACAGTTCAGCGTAATGAAAGGCTTGTCCTTTCTTGCAGACAAATTCACAATCGCACGGGCGATCATTTCCTTACCCGTACCGCTACCGCCGCGAATCAGAACCGTCGCATCGCTCGGGGCCACCTGACGCACCTGTTCGTATATCTGCTGCATTTCGCGGCAGTTACCCACCAGTTCGCCGGGGTTGTTCGAAAGCATGTCACGAAGCTTGCGGTTTTCTTCGAGCATGGCTTCGTGTTCGTTGTGCAGTTCAATGCATTCATTAGCGGCATCACCCGTGATGTTCGCAATGATTTCAAGCAAAGCCACATCGCGGTCTAAATCAGTAGCGCCGTCCACCGGGCGGTCAATCGAGAGCGTTCCGATGACCTGGCCATCGTGAATCAAAGGCACGCAAATAAACGCCACCTGGGAATCATAATGGCGGCTACCCGTGCGGTTCAAGAAGCGGGAATCCTTGCGCAGGTCCGGAATCACATGACTGATGCCGCGTTCTGCGACATGGCCCGTAATGCCTTCACCCATGCGGTACAAGCCGCGCTGCTTTTCGGATTCATCCAGTCCGCGAGACGCCTCGATTTTAAGCGTATCGCCAAAGAGCAACGCGAACGTTCCGCGCAACATGCCAAGTTCGGATTCCAGAATGCCAAGGACGTTTTCCAGCAACTTTTCCACATTGCGTTCGTGGATAATCGCGACGCTGATCTTCTGGATGACAGAAATTTCGGATCCTATTGGGGACGGCATGGACATAAGATAGTAAAAGAGGTTTGAGGTTAGAGCTTTTCCCTGATTCTCCTAAGGGCTTCGACGGTGCGTTCGTAGTCACCGAAGGCAGTCAAGCGGAAATATCCTTCGCCGCAGGGGCCAAAGCCGCTACCCGGAGTACCCACGACTTCGCAGGTGGCAAGCAGGCGGTCAAAGAAATCGAAGGATTTTTCGCCGTCTGCGATTTTCCACCAAATATAGGGGGCATGTTCGCCGCCGAACACCGTGTAACCTGCAGTGGTCAGTTCCTTGCGGATTACGCCTGCGGTACGCATGTAGCCCGCAATGACTTCTTTTGTCTGTAACCAGCCCACTGGCGAATAGATTGCCTCGGCGGCACGCTGCGTCACATAGCTCACGCCGTTGAACTTGGTGCACTGTCTGCGGTTCCACATGGCGCGGAGTTTCGAAAGTTCGTGCGGAATTACCGTATAGGCGCAGCGCACGCCCGTAAAGCCGGCCGTCTTGCTGAAACTGCGGAATTCAATGGCGCACGTGCGCGCACCCGGAATTTCAAAAATGGAATGCGGCAAGGTTTCGTCCTGGATGTAGCAGTTGTAAGCGCCGTCGAACAGAATCAATGCCCCGTTTTCGTTCGCATAGTTCACGAACTTCTGCAGGGTTTCGCGGCTAAGGACTGTACCGGTCGGGTTGTTCGGGCTGCAAAGGTAAATCAGCTGCACCGGATCCTTGGGCAAATCCGGCTGGAAATTGTTTTCGGCGGTCGAAGCAAGGTAGGTTACCTTAGAAAAATGTCCGTCACTTTGCAACACGCCAGCACGGCCAGCCATCACGTTGGAGTCCAGATAGACCGGATAAACCGGATCCGGAATGGCAATCTTTACATTTTCTGTAAAAAGTTCCTGGATGTTCGCCACATCGCACTTGGAACCGTCGCTCACGAAGATATCGTTCGGGTCCATTTCGATGCCGCGGGCGGTGTATTCGCCACGCACGATTGCCTCGCGAACAAAATCGTAACCCTGCTCGGGGCCATAACCGCGGAAAGTTCCCTTTTCGGCCATTTCGTCCACAGCCTTGTGCATGGCCTTGATGACTTCCGGGATCAAGGGCGTGGTCACGTCGCCAATACCCAGTCGAATGATGTCTGCATCGGGCTTTTTCGCCTGATATTCCTTGATTTTCTGGGCGATAGTCGAGAAAAGGTAGCTGCCAGGCAGCAGGTCATAGTTCGCATTTACAATTGATTCGTTCATTAGATCGTTCCTTTAAATACTTCTTCTGCGGGGCCGGTCATCAGGACGGGGCCACCTTCTTCGTGCTTGATGTGGAGAACGCCGCCATCCAAGATGATGTCGGCTTCGACGCCCACGCGGCCCGTGCGCTGGGCCGCAACGAGGGTTGCGCAACTGCCTGTGCCGCAGGCCATGGTTACGCCGCAACCCCGTTCCCAAACCCGCATGCGGATTTGGGTGGGCGTTACCACCTGGGCAAATTCAATGTTGCAACGGTCGGGGAACTGTTTGTCCACTTCTAGAATGCTCCCCCACTTTTCCAGCTGAATCTTTTCGATATCATCCACGAAAATCACCGCATGCGGATTTCCCATCGAGACCGTCTCGGCGGTAAAGTCGAAGCTGTCGGCAGTGAGCTTGATCGAGCCCAAGAAGTTTCTCGGAAGACCCATGTCCACGCACACGCGACCGTCATCTAAAAGCGCGGGCTTCACCAGGCCGCTCTTGGTATGCAGATTAAAAACCTTCGTGCTATCGTTTTTGGCAAGACCGCGGCTGCGGATGTACTTCGCCACACAGCGAGTGGCGTTGCCGCACATGGCCGCTTCGCTCCCATCGGCATTAAAGATGCGCATTTCAAAATCGACACCATTCGGCACGGATTTCGCAGCAGGCCCCACGCTAGCTCCGACGCCCGTATCGCCGAGCACCAGGCAACCGTCCTTATCCATTGGCGTTACAATCACCACACCATCGGCACCGATACCGAAGCGACGGTCGCAAAGCTTAATTACCCTTTCTGTAAAAGCGGCGCCATATTCCGGCGTCTGCCCCGGTTCATAAAGCACGAAATCGTTGCCCAACCCGGTCCATTTTGAAAAATTAATTGGCATAATTCACTTCTCTTTATAATTTTCCACGCCTCATCCGCAAAAAATATGCCAACTTTACAAAAATTGTTAAATCGCACTAAAAACGCCAATTTTACTCAATTTTCAAGAAAAACAAAATTTTGAAATATTACAGATTATGTAAAACAAACAACATTCTTTTACATTTTATGTAAAATATAACAGCAAAAATAAAAGTCTCAAAAAATCACATTTATCGGCATTCTGGCGTATACAGAATAGATACACCCTCAACAAATCAATTGACGGATATAATTTTATATCCTAAATTGTAAAGGAGCCCAAATGCCCAACCTACTCACAATCTTCGGTCTCAGATTCTTCTTTTACTCTCGAGAACACGAACCGGTACATGTTCATGTCGAAAGCAAGGAAGGACTTGCGAAATTCGAGATACAAGGCGGAATCGTTAAACTTGTAGAATCAAAAGGAATGAAACACAACGATTTAAAACTCGCAGAATCTATCGTAGAAGAAAACAAGGAACACTTTGAAAAGGAATGGGTACGATTTTTCAAAAACATGGAGCTGTAAATGCAACGTGACGAAATAGAAAAAATAGAACCTATAAGCAACGGGTTAAAGCTTACCGCGAAAAACGGCAGGCTCGCAACATTGCACTATAAAGATTTCGAACGCTTAAAAAACGCCACCCCAAAACAGCGCCTTGATTACAGAATTTCATTCGAAGGTCTCCGCTGGGACGACCTCGACGAAGACATTTCATTCGAATCCATTTTCAATCCAGAGCAGTTCCCACTAAAGCTTTCTTCGAAGCTAAAGCCCATAAACATGTCCGAGGTTGCTCGCAGGCTTGGCGTACAGCAATCTCTAATGGCCGCTTACATGAACGGATCAAAGCGCCCTTCCGAAAAACGTAAAAAAGCAATCCTTGATGAAATTCACAAAATCGCAAACGAGCTTTTGTCAATTTAAGATAAAAAGTCATTTTGGAGATGACAGACTAGTTCGGATTTTTCTACATTTTCGCCCGAAAAATATTTTTCAAGGATACTAACATGAAACGTACTCATAACTGCGGCCAGCTGCGCAAGGCAGATGTTGGCCAGACCGTAACACTCGCCGGTTGGGTGGATCGCCGCCGCGACCATGGTGGTGTGATTTTTGTGGACCTCCGCGACAAGTATGGCAAGACCCAGATCGTCTTCAACCCGGACTACAATGCCGACGTGATGAAGACCGCCGAACAGCTCCGCAACGAATACGTGATTACGGTGACCGGCAAGGTCTACGCCCGCGAAGAAGGCAACGCCAACGAGAAGCTCGCCACGGGCGAAATCGAAGTCAAGATTGACTCCATCGAAATCCTGAACGCGGCCCTCACCTCCCCCTTGGCCATCAACGACCCGAACGAAGAGTGCAAGGAAAACGACGACCTGCGCCTGCAGTACCGTTACCTGGACCTCCGCCGTCCGTGGATCCAGAAGAAGCTGTTGCTCAAGAGCCGCTTCCTCAAGGCCGTGTACGACTTCTTCTACGCCAACGGTTTCGAGAACATCGAGACTCCGGTGCTCTGCAAGTCCACTCCGGAAGGCGCCCGCGACTACCTAGTGCCGAGCCGTGTGAACCCGGGCAAGTTCTACGCCCTCCCGCAGTCTCCGCAGCAGTACAAGCAGCTCCTGATGATTGCCGGCATGGACCGCTACTTCCAGATTGCCAAGTGCTTCCGCGACGAAGACCTCCGCGCCGACCGTCAGCCGGAATTCACGCAGATCGACGTCGAGATGTCCTTCGTGGACCAGGACGACGTGATGGCGATGTTCGACAAGTTCGTGACCGAAGTTCTCGGCAAGGTCTGGAACTTCGAACCGCCCAAGAAGATCCGCCGCATGAAGTGGCACGAAGCCATGCTCAAGTACGGGAGCGACAAGCCGGACCTCCGCTTCGACCTCGAAATCCACGACGTGTCCGAAATCGGCGCCAAGTCCGAATTCGGCGTGTTCAAGAACTGCGTTGCCGCCGGTGGCAAGATCCGCGGTATCGCTGCCAAGGGTTGCGTTGACTTTACTCGTAAGCAGATCGATGAACTCACCGCCTACGTGGGCAAGTACGGTTCCAAGGGCCTCGTGTGGATGCGCGTCAAGGAAAACGATGAAGTGGAAACCCAGGTCGGCAAGTTCTTTACAACTGAACAGTTGAACGAACTGCGCGACGCTGTTGGCGCTAAGTGCGGCGACATGATGTTCTTCATCGCAGGCCCCGAAAAGGTTGCTGCAACCGCCATGGGTCAGCTCCGCCTGGAAGTCGCCCGCATCAAGGGTCTCCGCGATCCGAAGAAGCGTGAATTTGTTTGGATTACCGAATTCCCGATGTTCGAATACAGCGACACCGAAGGCCGCTACATGGCCATGCACCACCCGTTCACCAACCCGCTTCCGGAACACCTGGACATGATGCTCGGTGGCAACCTCAAGGATTGCAACGCCGAAGCCTACGACCTTGTTCTTAACGGTGTTGAAATCGGTGGCGGTTCTATCCGTATTCACAACCCGGAAGTCCAGGAAAAGGTGTTCCGCCTGCTGGGCCTTTCCGAAGAACAGGTGAAGGAAAAGTTCGGCTTCTTCGTCGATGCCTTCAAGTACGGCGCTCCTCCTCACGGCGGTCTCGCCTTCGGCTTGGACCGCGTTGTCGCTACCATGGAAGGTGAAGAATCTATTCGTGACTTCATCGCGTTCCCGAAGAACACCAGCGCTTCGAGCCCGATGGACCAGTGCCCGAGCGAAGTGGACCTCCAGCAGCTGCAGGACATCCACATCTCCGTGCAGATGCCTAAAACCAAGTAAGGCGAGTGCCGCGCCAGGCTGCTTGCAGACTGGCATGGTTGAGCCGCTTGACTTGCGCTCGTAGAGCGCAATGGTGCCGACAAGAAGTAAGGCTGTTGTCATGCCCGCGTAGGCGGGCATCGCCATTTCTACTTAAGAAAATGAAAGAATCCTGCAAATCATCATGCAGGATTTTTTTGATGTGAGTATACTCACGAAAACATTTTTTCACATTCATTTCGGGCATTCGCCCGCTTCGCTTTGCTAAATTAGGGCACGACTCTTAACCCCAATATGGAGAAAAATCAAATGAAACTTACTACTCGTGCTATTGCCGAAGCTATCGGCACCTTCTGGCTTGTGTTTGGCGGCTGCGGTGCAGCTGTGCTCGCATGCGGCGTTCCGACCACCGGTATCGGTTACGTGGGCGTGTCGCTCGCGTTTGGCCTTACTGTGCTCACCATGGCATACGCCATCGGCCACATTTCGGGCTGCCACCTGAACCCGGCTGTCACGCTCGGTCAGGTTGCCGGCGGCCGCTTCCCCGCTAAGGAAGCTCCGGCCTACATCGTGGCCCAGGTGATTGGCGGCATCATTGCAGCAGCGCTCCTCTACGTGATCGCCTGCCCCGACCTCACCAACGCGGGCATCGGCGCATTCGCCACCAACGGTTGGTCCGACACGCTCACCAACGGCCTGAACGCCTTTGGCGGCAAGACCTCCGGCATGCTCTCTGCATTCCTCATTGAAACCGTGCTCACGGCCATCTTCCTGTTCGTGATCATGGGCGCTACCGACGGCCGCGCACCGGCAGGCTTTGCCCCGATTGCCATCGGCCTCTGCCTCACGCTCATCCACCTCATCTCTATCCCGGTGACTAACACGTCTGTGAACCCGGCCCGCTCTACCGCTATGGCCGTGTTCGTTGGCGGCGCTGCCATCAAGCAGCTCTGGCTCTTCTGGGTCGCCCCGATTCTCGGTGGCGTGATCGGTGGCCTGTGCTACAAGTGCATCGCCGAATGCAAGTGCTGCAAGAAGTAATTCTTGCGCAAGCAAAGTCTGCTCAAGGGGCAACTTCGTTGCGATAATAGAGCTCATTTATGGCGGGTTTCGGCCCGCCTTTTTTCATGTGTTCGCCCCCGCGTTTAGGCATTTATTTTTACACAAGAAGCTTCAAAATATTTACAAAAATGCAAAAACGGGATATTTTACCACATAAAATTTTTAAACAGATGTGATATAAATCATATCTGAGGCAAAATAACTCAAATCCCTGTAAACAATGCCTTAACAAAACCCTATTTCCCGAAAAACTTTTTAATTTAAGGAATGGTGTATGGGAACAACGGCTATCAAAAGCCAAGGGTTGTTATGCAAAAAAAAGCTCTACTCTTACCGATTGCTCTCGCAGGAGCAATGATCATCGGCTGCTCCGACGACTCTAACGATTCAAACCCCCTCGCAGACCTCGCTACGACCGAACTGGATCCTTCGCTCATTCCGGATCCGAACTCTCAGGACCCCAACGCACAGCCCGGCGACGGCTACACCGACCCCGCACAACAGCAGGGGCAAAACGGCTCGACCGACCCGAACAATCCGGGGACTGACCCCAATGGCAATCCCCAGACAAACCCGAGCGACCCCAACAATCCTAATGCCAACGCAACGCTTTCCAGTTCCTCGGTAGCTTCGAGCGACGGATCATCTTCTAGCGGGCTCAAGGACTACGATGACAACCACAAGGCAAAGGAGACGTTCCTGCCCAAGGCGGGCTTCTATTCGAGCCTGACTATCGACCCGCCCACCCCACGAAAGGGTGGCGAAATCCGCTGCACCTTCGACGGGTCGTTCCCCACGCAGGGTTCCGAACAAATTACGCAGGCAAAGACGATCACCCAGAACACCGTGATCCGCTGCTCCGAATTCGTAAACGGCCAGCCTGCCGACACCACCACGCAGACCTACTTCATTAACGAAACCGTCTCTATGCCGGTCATCGCGCTCACCGTGAATCACCACGACATGTTCGACTCCACCGACGGTCTGTACGCCACCGGCCCCCTGACCAACAACCAGGGCGGAATGATGACGTGGAACGACCCGAACGCCGCCGACAAGAACAACCCCAAGTGTTCCGAGCCCTGCAAGCAGGCCAACTTCTGGCGCGAAGACGAGCTGCCCGTCCATGTGGAGTTCTTCGAAAACGGAAGCTCCACCACCGAAAAGAACTGGGAAATCGACGCTGGCATTTCGATCATGGGAAACTACAGCCGCTACAAGCCCAAGAAGAGCGTCGCCATCAAGATGGACAACGACGACTACGGCGACAAGGTGCTGAAATATTCCCTGTTCAAGACACGCCCCGAGGCTAAGAAAATCAAGGCGTTCAACCTGCGCAACAACGGGAACCGCTACTGGACCGACTACATTGCCGACGCCATGATGACAAGCCTGCTCGAAGGCACCGATGTGGACTACCAGCGTAGCCGCCAGGTGGTGGTGTTCTACAACGGCGAATACTTCGGCATCCACGACATGCGCGAACGCCTGAACAGAAGCTTTGTCGAGACCAACTACGGAATCGACTCCAAGTCGATCAACATGGTCAAGAACTGCAACGGCGACAACAACTGCATAGACGGCTGGGCGGCAAGCGGCACGAACGGCTCTTCGCCGCAGGAATTCGCAAGCGTCGTGAACTCGATCACCAACGGCAACTTTGCCGGCGAAAACAACCAGCAGTACGAACAGCTTAAAGAAAAAATCAACCTGAGCAGCTTCGCCCAGTACATGCTCGCCGAGATGTACTTCCACAACGGCGACTGGCCCAACAACAACATCCGCGCCTGGGGCGGCAACGGCAACCCCTTCAAGTTCGTGGCATTCGACACGGACCACGGATTCGGCCTGACGCCGGGCATCAGCGGCTTTGACACGCAGGGCGAGAACATGTTCAACTGGGTTCTTGGCGCAGACCAAGGCGCAAACCAGGGTGGCCAGCAGCCCGGATTCGGAATGGGCATGGGCTGGAGCATGAACGGCAACACTGCCATCGGCAACATGCTGAAGAAGCTTCTCGAGAACCCGAGCTTCAAGCGGCTATTCATCAACCAGGCCTGCATTCTCTTGAACGACTACCTGACCTACGAAAAGGTGCAGAGCACCATCCAGTCGATGATGGCGACCATTCCGAGCTCCGAACAGAGCCGCGACGAGCGGCGCTGGCCCAGGGGCGACGGGCAGAGCAGCTTTACTTGGGACCCCAGCGGAAGCGCGCTGCTTGAATTTGCAAGGAACCGCAGCCAGACCCTGAAGCAGGAAATGGCTCAGCGCTTCGGACTCCAGAACGAGACCAGCGTCACCATCTCCACGAGCGGAAGCGGCTTCGTCAAAGTCGACGGTATGAAGCTTCCGAGCACCAATTACCAGGGCAAGTTCTTCGCAGGGACCAGCATGGAGCTCACCGCCGTTCCGGCCGCAGGCCGCGTGTTCTCGCGCTGGCTCGACGGATCCACCGAGAACCCGAGAGTCGTGCAGCTCAACGGTGGCGACAGCTTTACCGCCGTCTTCGAATAATTCGGGTATCTCTTGGCGCTCCCTTGCGGGTGTGCCGCAGGGCGCCCAACCTTTCGGGCATGAGTCCAAGGAAAGACGCCCAGTATTTCAACAGGTGCCAGGACACTTCGGCAAAGTCAAACCGCAAAAGACCAAACACCCTGAGGCGGTTGCGCAGCCACCACAGGTAAACGGAACCGCGCTTGCGTTCCGAGAACTTTCCGAAGTTGCCATCGGCAAACACCTCGCGAAGCAGCACACGGCCTCGGTAGGCATCTGGCGCGCAAAGCAGGCAGTCCGATTGCAGCCCAAGCTTTTCGGACAAAATCCACATCACCGCCGCGGCAAAATGAGCAAGCCCGAGCGGTTTAAGCAGCGCAGAGACTTCGGCACGTTCCGCCGCCGACGCCGAGCGTAGCAAGACAAAGTAATCCACCAGCTGCCGCATACCGACGCCAAGTCCAATGAAATGCTTGCGGATATGCGAGAGCTGCATCAGCAGCGCAAACTTGCTCGTAGGCACATAGAAACCTTCGGGCACAAGCTCATTCTTCTGGAGCTCCTCGGCAAGAACGCGTTTGAGCCGCCTGTTCGCGAAGGGGTTTCGGCAGTCGTAAATGCAGTCGAAATGCACCTCGACATCGATACCGAAAGCAGACGTCGGGAGCGTCACCTCGTGCTTTGAGAACTGCACGTTTTCGAGCAGCCCCATGCGGGAAAGCAGGTCCACAACACGCTCCCGCCCGCCCTCGACCCACAGGTCGACATCGCCCGTCTGGCGGACAAACTTGTCTGGGTAAAGCCTAGAGTTCGCCTGGCCCTTTAAAATGGCAGTGCGGGCGCCCTGTTCGCTGAACTTTTCGGTAAGTTCACAAGAAAGCTCGTAGTTTTTCTGGTTCAGCGCGCGGATAGTTTCCGCCTGGTAGAACCATTTCAGACAAAGTTCCTTGGGCAGGCCCTGCACCGCTGGTTCGACAACGACCGGGTACGCAAGGCCCAATACGGACTGCCGCCCCATTTCGCGGTAGAGCGCCGCCCATTCCTCGGCAGAGACATCATCAAAAGAAATCCGCGACCGCCAAAGGGCAGCGCGGAGAATCTCGAACAGGCGGTCTACAAGCCGCTCAGAATTTGCACTAGACGTGACGGTCAGTCCCCTGATTCAGCTTGAAACCGAATTCGTCGTCCCACTCGTCGGCATCCGGGCCCTCGCCAGAGCCTGCGAGCAGGAACATGTCACCACGCATGTCGATAAAGGACATCTTCGGGGCAAGGTACTCTTTCTTTTCAAACTTGATATTCATATTAGCCCCTACTTGATAGTCACCTTGTTACCGTTATAGAAGTAGTTACCCTTAATGGTCGGCCTCTTGTCGAGCTTGCGGCCCTTCATGTCGTACCAGCCAGTCTTGTTGGCAGTAAACTCACCGGTCCTTGGGTCGAGAGAATGAATCGCGGTCGTGCCACCTTCTTCGTCATGGAAAATCACATCAATCGTCTTCGGAAGGTCTTCACTTGTCAACGAAGCTGTCATAGACGCACCAGCCGCAGTAGTCTTTGCAAACGGCTTGGACTTGGGCGTTTCGGCTGTGGAATTGACATTGTAAATCAGGTAGGCACGGAACGGACGAATATAAGCCCCCGCCTTACCCTTAACGAACTGGCCTTCTTGAATGGTCTTACCATCAACAACCTTTTCCTTCGCGGCAAAACCGTAAAGGTATCCGATATCCGGATCACCTTCCGCCCATTCTTTGTAAGAATACATACCGATGAATTCCCACTTGTCAAGAGCCTGAATTCTATTGTCAGCACCGTTAGAAGTGTTCATCACTGCAGGATGAGAAGGAGACAAGCAATCAGAATTGTATGTCAGACGATTTGCACTCGGACGAACAAAATACGGTTTGTTCGCGAGAAATTCGTTATTACTTCCATTTTCGTAGACATCTATCTGCCAGGATTGAGTTCCGTTGATGCGGATATCCTTCATCACATAAATCTGCATTGAAGACGCAAAGCACCAGCCCGCCTTCATGGTCACAGGCAGCATGAGCGTGCCCGGTTTACCCCATTGACCGGAGAAATCTCTGTCATAGTAAAGAGAGTCAATTACTACATCTTCGGGAATATCGACAGTTTCCTTGGATTCGCTACTGATAAGAGCCGTGCGTTTACCATTAAGCATCTTAACGGTAATGGCGCCGTATTCGCCAAGGACTTCACCCTCTTCTTGCGCGAACGAGAAACCGGCCAACAAGGCCAGCGAAATCACTCCAACCGCCAATTTCGATGAAATAGTCATACGATTCCCCATATTTTTAGTAAATATAGATTTTCATAAGCTTTTTGTAAAGTGTTGAAAATCACTTTTGAGGTCAAAAACGCCCCAAAAAGCGACTTTTACGTCGGTACACAACCTTGTGAACCTGCAAAAAAAACTCACAGCAGCACCTCAAGATATGTTTTCAGTATCTTGAGGCAAGACAGTTTTTCGGCATAGCGACACAGTTTGTTGATGTTCCTGTCTGGACGAGCAAGATAATTAATAAGAATCTCCTTGGTTTCCTCAATGCCAATTTTGTTGCGATTTGAGATAATGTCGACAACCGTTTTTTCGACATCATATATTTTGAAAGAATTCTTCTGCTCCTTTACGACACAAACTCCCAGTGAAAATCGGACTTTCGAAAAATAATGCAGAGAAAAGCTAATCGTTGAAGGAAATGACGAGAGCTTCTTTTTTGGAGGGACGGCCACATCAATCGACTCAGGGCGAAATGTCGTAAGATTATAGTAAACCGCGGCGCTCATAAGACAAACAACACCCTCCGACACAAATGCGGGGACATAGTAAAAATCATTCATTTCTCCCGAAAAATCAACATTTTCATAATGCGATTTATTCAAGCGGACAAGCTTGTTTTGTTCCACCAGATTCGAAATCTGATAATAGGAGAATCCCATGTTTTGGAGTTCCGTACTCGAATAGACGAGCTGCTGCACCGATAGTGATTGTTCTCTAGCCATGGCATAAATATACATTATCCATCTCCATTTTTCCAATAAAATACGGATTATTTACAATAATTCCGTATTTTGTCAAAATTTCAATCTTCGTTTGGAGACGCAAATCTACCAATTAGATTTGAAAAGTGTGCAAACAACTGTTTGCAAAAATATTACTTACCGTAGTAGCCCTTGCCATAATAACCGTAACCATAGCGGCCCGGCTCGTGTTCGCAGTGGTTCATCACGATGGCTGCAGGCTTGTCGGAATAGCGCTTGACGCGCTCGACGGTTTCCTTGATTTCTTCCATGCTGTGGCGGCCATAATGGAGCACAAAAAGCGAAAAGTCCACCAACGGGCAAATGAGTTCGGCATCGGTCACTAGGTTAAGCGGCGGCGTATCCACGATTACCATGTCAAACTTTTCGCGAGCCTCCTTGAGGAGCCTATCCATGGCGTCGCTGCGGAGGAGTTCGCAAGCGGCAAGCTTTGTCTTGCCCGCGTTCATTACAAATAAATTATCATCATACTTTTGCGAAATAGCTGTATCAAGAGTCGCAATCCCCGCCAGCACATCGGCAAGTCCAAATTTTGATCGTCCGTGAATCACACCACGACGCATGTCAGCATCAATCAACAGCACCTTCTTACCACTTGCGGCAACCACTGCGGCAAGGTTCATCGACACAAAGCTCTTGCCTACACCAGGGATTAGCCCCATTACAAGCACAACGCTATGTTCCGGATTCGGCATCAAGAAAGACAAAGCTGTCTGCAGAGACCTGAACGCCTCGCTAACCTTATCCTCCGTATTCTCCAGCACAAACGGCGTATGATGGTGCACCGACTTACGCTTGCGCAAGAACTTGCTCGAAGACTGCGGAATTTTGGCAAACACGCTCAAGCCAGTCTCGCGTTCAATTTCAGAAGCACTGCGAACGCCGTTTTTGAGCAAAAGCTCCAAGACAACAAATAATATTCCCAATATCAACCCTACCAAGATAGAGGCTAGTAAAATACGCGATTTATTTGGCTTACTTTGGCTTTGTTCAACTTGAGCATAATCAACAATACGCACATTGCCAACCTCGCCAGCACGCACCACACGCAACTGCTGTATATTGTTGAGCATATTCGTGTAGACTTCGTTATTTACCGCAACTTCTTCTTGAAGCCGTTTAACTTCTTGCTGGGTGAGCGGCATTTTTTCCGCATTCTTCTTGAGCTGTGCCAATTCTGCACGCAACTTGCTCTGTTGCTTAACAATCGTCTGTACATTCGGGTGTTCCACCTTGAAAAGACGCATCGCAGCCTGGCGTTCCTGTTCCAATTGCATAATTTGGCGCTGCAGTTGCCCTTCCTTGTCCAAATGAGCCTTAGTTTCTCCCGTCATATCAACAGAACCTATCTTATAGCGATAATCCGCAAGAACCTTCTCGGCACTGTCCAACTTAGCCTTGACTCCAGGCAACTGCGCTTCGAGGAATTCCAATGTCTTTTCTGCTTCAGCGCTGCGCATTTCCACATTTTGGCGCAAATATGTCTTTGCAATCGTATTCAAAATAGATGCAGCACGATCTGGATAACGATGACTGTAGCGTATAGCAATAATACCCGTTTGCTTTCCTCTTTCCCTGACATACAATCCAGCCGCCAAAGCACGTTCAGCTTTTAACGGAGAACCTTGTATAAGAATAAATTTTTGACCAACTCGAGCATCCATATATTTCACACGTATCGCTAGTGTATCTCCGGCAAATTCAGTAAAAGCAATATCACCAACCTTGCCATCAAGAACAGTTTTCCCATCTGGAGAAATAACAGAATATGTATCGCTACTTTTAGCAATTGCCAACCACTTTTGTGAACGTCTTTTCTTGGGAATTTCAAGAGAATCTAAATCCAATCGACCTTCTCTATGCAACAATCTATCCCATGACCCCACCGGTATCGTCCACAAATATAAATGTTCCGCTTCAACAACATAACTGAGCACCATCCGGCTCTTAATAAGTTCGATTTCAGCATCAGCCGGACTAGCCAAATCCAAAACAGCCCCCATTTCTCCCAATGCCTTGGTTGACTTACTACTGTGTCCCTTTGTATTCACCTGTAAAAGAGCATCACTAGTAAACTGAGGTCGAACCCACATGGCGTAAGTAGCCCCAAGCAAGGACATGATAAGAATAAAGAACGCTATTACGAACTTTTTCTTCCATAGCAGTCGAGAAAAATCTATTACTGATAACGAATTATCCGTCGATTGAACGTTTTTTAAACCTTCTGTCATCTTTATACCCATTTTCATATAAATATACAATAAAAATACGTCAGTAAGAAAGTTTACACTCTCAAGGGAGACCTATCAAAAAAATTTAAAAAAAGAATTACGTATTTTCAGCAGTACGATCAGATATAATGGCAAACGAGCACAATACTTTTCGACCAATTTACCCATTGAGAACCGGTCCAAATCAGCAAAAAATTCCTGACGCCTAAAATTTTCCCAACTAGAACCAGTTATGCAAGGATTTCCTGCAATTGCATTTTCTAAAGATGTTTCGCAAAATTTTATTTGTCTCAAGACTCCTGCGATGAGTTTATGACCATGATTTGTATTCAGTAAAACAACTGATGTACCCTTGTCATGGTCCATGTCGGGATGAATATCTGCAATATTCCAATAATCACCCAAGGTAATATCCGCTATACGAGGAAGCTTTCCATAATGACAATCTGCACAACTTTTATTCAGACAAATGTTTCGCAAGAAAATTTGCAGAAAAAAATCTTCTTTTACATTTTTAGAATAAACAATTTCCTTATCAGAATCAGATTTAAGCAGCGTTTTCAAAGAAAATTTTCTCCACCCTTCATGTTTATCTCTAAAATTAGAAGATAAAACAAATGCAGATGTATTGTATTCTAATTCGCGAATGTATTTCTCAAAGACTTTAACACTAGGCGTTCCATGACATACAACATCAATAGTCCATAAATTGTCAAACTTTTTCTGTCCCAATACAGAATACAACCCTGCAACTTGGCAAGGGGTTCCTGAAAAGAGAACTTTGCGTCCATTTTTCAGCAACCCTCGGACCTTCCTGTATATGCACCCGACATCCGCAATCACATACTTAGAACCGCGCAATTTTGCAAGGTCTTTCTTATTATCAATAGCAATATGACCAAAGCGAGTTGAACTTAGTTGTGCAACACCTGTAACAACACCTCCGTCATCCAATATTTTCTCAGCCAAGACCGTAAAGATGCCCCCACTAGAAGACTGCAGACGAATTTCTTCGTCCCAGGCGTAGGCTGCAAGGGTTTTCGGGTCTTTGGAGCTCCCGTTAGGGTTAAATACTTCATTTTCCCAGGGGCAAACCTTTTCACACAGGCCGCATTTAACGCACTTTGATGTATCAACTACCGGCCTGTAGAAGCCTTCTTTGTCCAACTGCATAGTAATGGCTCCATGCGCGCATACATTGGCACATGCTCCACAGGACGAGCAATTTTTTACAGGAATATTCATCTAGGCCCTCTTCAGCAGTCTTTTTACCAGTTGCAAGATTAAATCACGTTCATAGGCATTCATTGAAAAGGCGAAGAAAAGAGGCAAATATACAAGCAGGTAAATGAAAATGCCCAAACTTAACTTCTGTATAGAATCAAGGGCGAATTGTCGCAATACGTAATAAGTCGCTACGGTCAGGATTGCAGGAACTATCGACATCTTGAGAATTTCAAGCCAAAAACGGACAATATTAATTCTTTGCCTGACCTGGTAATACACATTCATAATAATGATCTGTCCTAAAGTCAAGGCTCCGGCAACGGCAATCGCACAGCCAATTCCACCATAATACTTCGAAAGAGGAATTTGTGCGCCAAGGCTCGCCAATGATATGAACAAATATAGCAGGCTGCGGAATTTCATCTGGTTGCGAGCTTGCAAAATTGTGATTCCCAAATTCTGACACAAAGGAATGGTCAAGGGGACAAAGAAAATCATCGCGATGGTATAGGCATCATCATAGCCTTCTCCTGCCCAAAGTCTTATAAATTGACGACCAAAAAGGAGAAATCCTGTTAGCACCAACACCATTATGCAATATTGTACCCGTCCTGTCTTTATAAACAAATCCGAAATAGCCTTACCATCAGTTTCTTTTACCGTCATGGCAGTCACCTTGGGCAAGAATACACCGCTTATTGCTGTCGAAAAACTCATATACATATGCTGCAACTGAATTGCAACTGCAAAAACAGCAACAGCAGCGGTCCCAGCAAACGCTCCTAGCACAAATTGTCCCGTACTCCAGTAAATTCGATCCATAATCACATTCATGAATATCCACAAGGAATAGAAAGACACTTCCTTTAAGAAGACCCATTCAAATTTACGGAATTTTAATTGGATTTTCAAGCAGCGTTTACAATACCAGAAATTGCTCCCTAAAGTCAAAATATTAAAGATTGTAGTCACAACAACCATTGCAATCGCCTTGTATCCGATACTTAACAAAACGATCATTGTCGCCGTATTCAATATAATACGGATTATTGACACAACTTTCTGAAAAATAAACTGCTCATATGCTGTAATGATCGAACCAAAGAGGCTAAACGGGAAAGTTATCGCCAAATTGAGAACCATTAAAATCAGAATAATCTTCGTTCGATACAATTCATTTGGTGTCATTGTAGAATCAAAGAAATATTCAACATTCAAATACAAGGCTCCTCCAGCAAGGAGTGCTAGGAGACCAATACAACAATAAAGCAAGAAGAACATTCCGAACATTTCATACTGTTCTTCCTGTTTTCCCTCGGCTCTAAACTTCGCCGTATAACGGACTATCGCATTACCGAACCCTAAATCAAGAATCGTTAAATAAGCGACAATCGATGCGGCAAGAGAATATAAGCCATATTCGGACTTACCCATCATGCGCAGCATGAACGGGGTATACACAAGCCCGACCAGATTCTGGAGGGCTAGCGCCACATAAGATAGCAGAGCACCTATTTTAAGCTGGGACGTGGGCATTTACGATTCCAGGGCATTCTTCAGCCAATTCAGAGAGAATCGGCGCATTTCATCAAGTTTACCCGAATTATACAAATTCAACAGGGATTCAAAACGGGCTGTACCGCGAACTTTATTATATACGCATCTAAATCTTTTTTCAAAGATAATTGAAAAAATTGTTCCATGAAAAGAATCTGTTACTACATAAGCAGCATCACGAAACATAGCTAACCATTCTGGAATAGAAAGTGCTGCACGAGAATCGGCAAAAAAGACCTTTAAATCTAATTTCTCTTCGGCTGCAATTTGTTTAAAAGTCGACCGAATAGAATCATCAGGATTTAAAACATATGCCATTAAATAACGATTTGTAGATGGCAAAACACTCTCACACAATTTTAAGTAATCTTCCTTTTGTAGCAATAATGTTGGATCAAGAACTAAGGATGCATTTACATTAAGATAGTCTTTGCACAACTTTACGCCAGATTCTTCACGAACACTGATTGCATCAAACTTTTTAATCAATGAAGAACTCATACGAGTTTGTGATGGAGTATATTCCCAATTATTAACACCAAATGATGCAGCGTAAGCGATTCTCTTTACATGTTCTTTTTTTATAAAACTTAAAAAAGATACTTTTACACTTGGAGAATACTTTGGACGCCAAATTTGATCACTCCCAACAACATAGCAGTCATATTTTCCTTTGCAAAAGAATTGCACTTTTAAAGGATTCAAGCTCGCAGTCTTTTTTATATTATTTGAAACAAAATCTTCAAAGAAAATAGATCTTTTTTCTTTTTTTAATATTCTCGCAAAGGAACATTTTTTCCCAGGAATAAAAATGAAAAAAAAGGATTTGATCCAAGATCGCAAATAGCGCCACCATGAAATTGTCTTACATTCAAAGTCTAATGTTTCAACACAGAACCCCATTTTTTTCAGCACAATCTGTAATGCGTAATTTTGGAGAACCCCACCATAGTTATTTAAAAGAGGTAAAGTAACAATTGCAATCCTCATTATTTGCCTCTATATTTAAATTTAATTTTCCATAATCTCAAAAATAGTCTTGATAAAAGCCAAGATTTCTTTAATGCGAATCGTATTAATTCATCAATTTTTCTATATCCTTCAAACCCTTCTACAAACAAATGATTGATTTCAGAAAAAACACCTATAAATTCGGATTTTTTCATATCAGAAATTAAAAATGCACACCGTTTTGCTTCTATTTTTTTCTTTTCTAATAATGATTTATCAAAATCTTTATTCTGTTCATTAAAATACTGAATAAATGTAAGCATTGATCCTAGCTTCCGTCTAGAAACTGCATTTACCAAACTATTCTCATTGTTCGTGCGATTATAGTGATAAAATGCTTTCGGCAGATATGCAATTTGAATCGGATTCATAACCAGATTCAAGCACAAATACAAGTCTTCCCAAACAATCATACCAGGAATAAAATGAATATTATAAGACAAAAAGCATTCCCTACGGATTAGTTTATTCCAACAATATCCTTCCAATTCGCCAAAAAACTCGTCAATAATTTCTTTGTTATTCAAAGAATTAGGTTTCTGACTCACATATGTACTTGAATTCTTATAATGCTTAATAAAATCACAAATGACCATATCTGCAGCTTCTTTTTCCGCAAATTCATACATTTCCCCTAGCATTTCAGGTTCAACCCAATCATCCGGATCAACATGAATAATATATTTTCCTGTAGCCAACTCTAGCCCATGTTCTCTTGCCGAAGCCACACCACCATTTTTTTTATGTTCAACTCTTATTCTCGAATCTTTCTTTGCATATTCATCACAGATAAATCCGGATTGATCTGTTGAACCATCATCAACTAAAATTACTTCATAATCCTTAAATTGTTGCGCAAGAATACAATCAAGACAATGTCTTATATATTTTTCTGCGGAATAAACTGCAACAATGACGGAAATTTCAGGCATAATATCACCTCAACCAAGCTACAATTTTTACAGCAAACCTTACACTAATAAAAGACAATAAAGAAAAAAACTTGCCAAGAACAGCACTTCGTGTGGTTATATAATACCAAGTATATTTCCGATATATTAATTGAATCTGTTCTAAAAGGGGCGTATCTGTCACTTTAGAACGACCCATACTAAGAACAACTTGGTTACAGGCATAGATAACCGCTCTATATGCATATTTTTTTAATTCCGGATATTCTTTTTCGATAAAAGTCATTCTTTTGAGGCAGCCTTCAACCCCATGCATTTTTTTTGGGGAAAAGCTCTCGTTCATTATACTTTTTTTATTATACCTGTATACATATCCCTTATAATTAGAAATAACCACTTTATTAGCGAGATGAATTGCTAAATAAGTAGTAAATTCGTCCTCATTATATTTTCCAACAGGAAAGCGCAAAGTATCAAACAGTGATTTACGATATAATTTAGCCCAAGCAGATGTTCTTACCCTTTGCGTTGTTAGGAATACTTTCATTCTTTCATCTGAAAATACATCAAAATTTTCTATTCGAGGTGGAATCCTTACAGAATCAATGGTATCATTAGATAAGCATCGAATGAAGCTACAAACAGAGAGATCCGCTTGATATTCTTTGCACCCCTTGACTAGAACTTCCAAATAACATGATTGAACAAAATCATCACTATCAATAAAAGTAAGATACTCCCCTTTTGCGTTTTCTATTCCTGTATTCCTTGCAGCAGACAATCCAGCGTTATTTTGATGTACAACTTTAATTCTTGAATCAATTTTGGCATAGGATTCACAAATTGAATAAGAAGAGTCTAGAGATCCATCATCAACTAAAATCAATTCAAAATCAGAATATGTCTGACTTAAAATGCTTCGAATACAATTGGGCAAATATTCTTCAACATTATATATCGGAACAATAACACTTACAAACATATTTTCACCCAAACCATTCTAACAGTTTTCATCAAGAGAGCCAGCATCTCTTATTTCCTGCGGATAAGCCTTTGCCAAAAAATACCCTAAGCCAACTGCAAAAAAACCAGACGATATAATCATTTCTGCAGTAACAGGCAAATAATACATTGAGAACAATGACTTACCCAAACCAATAATAAGCAACATTCCTAGTGCCATAAAAGATTCGTTTGTGCATTTTGATTTTAACCACGATGTAATAAAGCCGCACCAATATAATAAGTAAAGAAGAAAACCGACTATTCCCTGTTCTAATAGAATTCCCAACCAGTCATTATGAGCAAATGAATTATTTGCAACAAGTGTCCGATTTGCACCTATCCCAATTAAGAACTCCATCGTTGATGTAGAATGAGCAAAATAATCAAGAATGTTCATTCCATATACATCTCGATCACTCGTGTCTCCATCCAATGTTTGTTCCACTCTTAACGCAAAATAACGACTTGTTTCTATTTGATATAAAATGAATTCATATACACCATATGCAATGCCTAGAAAAACAAACAAAATAATAATTTTCTTCTTTGCAGACACTTGTCCAAGCGTATTCCACACAAAAAAAAGTGTGCACAATATGCATAAAAGCACTGGTCCACGTTTGACGCCTAAAATACAAAAAGTTAGTACAACACATATTATTATGAATTGCAAAGATAATTTATTTCTAAACAACATAATACAAGGCAAAATACTCAAAAAAGAATAAACACATGTCACTGTAAATTCATCTTCTTCAAGATCTAACATAGCCACTTCAAGCATTTTCTCTTGAGAAAAAACATAAAAAGCATAAATACAAGAAATAAGCATTACAAAAAAGAATAACTTCATTTCTTTTTCTTGAATCATCCCCTTACAAGTAAATACATAAATAGGGACCGGAGACAATAATGATGTTAAAAGCCATAAAATATAGTCATATTTTTTCACCACAACAGCAGAACTTTGCCAATACAAATCATCACCCAGAATAGCAGCATAACCGCCATAAATTGCGAGGATAAATACAAAAACAAATAAAAATTTGACAAAAACAGGCAGTTTATAATTCAAAATAGCATACAGTGAGCATACAACAGACGTAACAGAAAACACACACAGAAGAGCCGTATACATCTTTGTTGAAAAATAAATATACGGGAAGAAAGCCATTAAAGCCCATAAAAATAGATAGATGTATGCAGGCATCTTAAAAAGCATAATTATTTTTCATCAATTCGATTATTCATCTGTGCAAATTCATCAAACGAAATCAACTGACCAAAATGCGAATATCCTGCATAAAGCATCTTCATTTTTTTTGCAAAAGACAAATCACTTCTCTTTTTTGTACGCAAAGCCATATAAAACATATATGGATAAGAAAACAAGCCAAACATACTTCTCGCTAGAGCTCCAGCATCATAAAAATATTTTTCAGAAAAACCGCGAAACCACGATGATTGACTTGAATCCGTACACCCAATAACATATGAATTCGTGTACACACGAAGTTTTCTATTAAAGCAATTAATTATAAAATTAGAATCTTCGCCATGAGAGTAAATACACCCACCACCAAACAACTGCGAAAAAGAAAGATTCTCTCTAAGTAAAACATTCCTTCTAATCGCCAAATTTACTGCCCCATATTTGAAGGACTTGTAAAAAGGAATTCGCTCATTCTTGTTGACAACCCTTTTGACTTCCTTCCCCTCTTTGTTATACCTCATTCCAAAAAGAATCACATCAGCCATTGGATTTTTCTCAAATGCAGCTACAACATTTTCTTCCAGGTCATCTTCAAAAATAGTATCATCATCAGCAAACAATAAAATATCTTTTGTCGCCCGAGACAAAGCAATATTCCTATTTAAACCAACTCCTCTCGTTGTTGTAGAAATCATCTTTACGGAGAAATCTTCAACAGATTCTTCCAAATATGCATTTTGATCTGTTTGATTTGCCAAAATCAAATTAGAATGGACATTCATCGTCTTCAATAACGATAAATCCTTCTGATGCATTGTAACGCACAAAATTTCAAACGAAAGACTCATACAACATCACTCGGCAAGAATAAGATTAACTAATTCACAATAAGTTTGTTTTCTATCAAACAGTTTTTCAGCACACAAACGAGAATTGGAACCCATATTTCTTCTTAATTCGTCATTTTCCACTAGTATTTTAATCTTTTCTGCCATATCACCGGCATTTTCATTCTCGCAATTAAAGCCCATATTATATGTTTTTATCATTTCTCGATATTCAACACATTCCTGAGTATTAATTACAGGAATACCAGCTGCCGCATAGTCTGCATGCTTGTTAATTATGCTTTGCGCAGCCTTTGATCTAATTGGGTTAACAGAGATATCACATGAGCATAAAATTCCGCACATCTGATCATAAGGGAGTCTACCTAAAAATTCAACTTTTAGCCCCTGAGCAGAATTCATAAACTCCTTTTTTCTCGGGCCATCTCCCATAACAACAAACCGAATATTAGATATACCCATGTTCTCAAGAATTCTCATCGAATCAAACACGCTGGTCAAATCATAACTACTTCCCAAAGTTCCACAATAAACCAGTTTTATTTCAGAAGAATCAAATTCCTTTTTATTCTTCGCTGAAAAATCGTCAAAAACATCCAAATTCGTACCAAGAAAAACTGTATGTGCTTCCTTAATAGTCTTGTTTACTTCAAGGGCTCTGGAAACATAAGTTTTAGACACTGCCACTATTTCGTCTGCATTCTTATATATCTTATTAGCCAAATAGGTAAAAGGGAAAAAAAGAATTTTGCTCACAACCGGCACATTGAGAACCATCATAAAGGCTTCCGGCCACAAATCTTGGACATCAATAATGAAACGAATATTTTCTTTTTTACAATAATCAGACACTAGTGCAGGAGCTGTTAGAGACGGCACAGCACAATAAATGACATCAGGCTTTTTTCTCTTCTTTAAGTAAGAAATAACATTCCTGCCCCAAACATAGTGGCTCCAGAAGCGTTTAAGACAAATATTCTTTGAATAGCCCGGTTCGTCAAGAAGAGATACTTTAAAAGGGTAATCAGCAATCGATTCTCTTTTTTTCTTTTCACCATGATTAAAATTTGACGCAACAAGTTCAACTTTACATTTCTTAGAAAGAAGCGTCGCTAAATACGAAAACCTGTTATTATCGCGCCCTTGAAGACCCGCTACAAAATTCGCTATAATAACAACATCTTTCATCAAAAAATTCTCAGTTTGGCGATTTCGGCAAATATTCAATATAATAGTAACCGTTATCCAGTGTCTTTACAATCACCACTTCATTAACAGCCTTTGAAGACGCGAGCGAGGCATAATTATCCGGCGATATCGTGCCGAACATGCGTATTCCAAGCGTTGTCGAAACCCTTGTCATTGCCTCGCCCTCTAGTTTGGCGATACCCTTGCCACGATAGCGATAATCCACTATTTTCCCTCTAAAACTCTTTCCATTCACAAAACAACGCAAGAAGAAGTAGCCTACTATCGCATCTTTATCAAGCACCAGGAAGGTCAGAAAGGCCTTATTACGGATTATTTTCAACAACGATTTTTCATCAAAGGCGTGCGGCTTAAAGAATTCAAACGATTCTTGCGGCTGTTCCGCAAAGAACTTCGCCAGCGCAGGGGCATCCGCAGATTCAGCTAGCCGCAACGTATACGTTTCTGAGCATTCCTGCAAAACGGCGGGAATCTTTTTCAATGCGGACTTATGGGTCAATGCGAACACCAAGGCGTTCATCCACTCAACCAAGTTCCATAGGAACCCGAAGCGATCGCGAAGAATGTGTGCTATTTTATAAAGCATTACGCCGCCTCCCTATAGTTCATACAGGGCGTTCCCGCTAAAAACTTTTTACGATTTTTTGCAAACAACTGTTTGCAAACTTGCCAATTTTCGTTTGTAGATTTGTTCGTCAAACTGATTATAGGAACAAATTTATGAACATCAAATCTTTCGACGACCTCGACATTACGGATCCGATTATGTTCGGGCTTGTCTTTAGCAACAAGCACATCGCGCAGCCTTTCATAGAGCACTTGCTCGGTATCAAAATCGAGCACCTGGAAAGCCCTAACCCTGAGGCAGTTTTGAGCTACGACGCCGAACACAAGGGAGTCCGTTACGATGTTTATGCACGGGAGACGAATGAACACGGAGAAACCGTCCGTTCCTTCGATCTCGAGATGCAAATGGTCGACACCAAGGAACTTCCGCAACGAGCGCGCTACTACCAAAGCATTTGCGATGGTGTGGCGCTTTCCAAGGGAGATTTTTACACAAGTCTCAGGGAACAGTATATCATATTCCTTTGCCCCATGGATATTTTCGGCCATGGATTTCCCGTTTACCACTTCGAAAACAGGGCGAGGGAAGACGCAAACATCACTTTGAACGACCTTACATTTAAAAACTTTTATATATTTAGGAAGTATGAGGAATTTGACGATCCTGTCGTGAAAGCATACATGAAGTATTTCGCGACCAAAGATGCGGATTCCCGCGAAACCGAAACCATCAACGACCAGGTGTCCTATTACAAAGCCGACACTCTCATAAGGAACAAGTACATGACTTACGAATTTGACCTTCATGAAAGCAAGGAAGAAGGAAGGGCCGAGGGAAGAGCTGAAGGAATAGCTGAAGAAGCGGCCAAAGCCCTGAAAGAGAAAAAGGCCATGGCAAAGGGGTTCCGCGACGCCAAGGTTCCTTTGGAAATAATCTCCGCGCAGACAGGCTTTACCACCGACGAGATCAAGGCTCTGTAAACCGACCATTCCCATATTCAAGGGACATTTTTTCGCCATACGCCTATACATTTTACCCAGCCTCCGCTATAAGCCTTTTCGCTTCTTCTTGCCCGCGGTCGTATTCCTCGCGGGTGATGCGGCCGCTTGCCAGCAGGTAGTCGCCGAGGTCGGTGGCGGTATCGCAGTTTTCTTCGGTAATGTCAGAACGCTTGATAAACGCCTTGTTCAGCGTGGTAAGTATTATCTTCACGTCGCCCATGAAGGTTATTTTCTTGATGTATTCAAGGTCGTAGGCAATCTTGGTTTCCCAGGTGACGGCGTTGCGGCCGTTAATCTGTGCAAGTCCACTCAGGCCCTGCCGTACGGTGTGGCGTTTGCGCTGTTCGGGGGTCATAAAGACCATATCGCGCACGAGCTGCGGGCGCGGACCGATCACTGCCATGTCGCCCTTTAAAATGTTGAAGAGTTCGGGGAGTTCGTCGAGGCTTGTGCTGCGCAGGAACTTGCCATACGCGGTAAGGCGCACGTCGTCGGGGAGCAGCTTGCCGTTTGCGTCCTTCTCGTTGGTCATGGTGCGGAACTTGACGAGCCTAAAGATTTTTTCGTCTTTACCGGGGCGAGGCTGCGTAAAGAACGGATTCCCCTTCATTTTGTAGGCGCCCACCACCGTCAAGAACACGAGCAAAGGGCTCAGGCAGCAGATTGCCGCTAGAGCACAAAAAAAGTCTAAAATTCTTTTCAAACCGTGGGAATACATCAGAAAATTAATATAATAAAGTTCTCTAGAGATTGCTTCGCTTCGCTCGCAATGACGTACTATGTTCCCTTTCGCAATGACGTATTTTGAGCTTGATAAATCATGTAAAGCAATCACGAATAGCCGCGATGATAACATCCTGCTGGTCGGGGGTCATCTTGTTATCGCTAGGCAGGCAGAGCCCGCGGGCGAAAATATCGGCACCTACGTCCGTTCCGGCGGCGGTTACGAAGGCGTGGTTCCTGTACATGGGTTGCATGTGCATGGGCTTCCAAATGGGGCGGCCCTCGGCGTTCATGTCGGCAAGGCGTTCCAGAATCTTTGCGGGCGTACTTTGGGCACGCCCATCGCCCACCGCACATTCATCGATAATCATGCAGCTGAGCCAGAAGTTCGGTACAGAATTCACTGCATCGTAGGGGTTCATCTGCACCGGGAGTCCCTTGAAGCCTTCCTTGTAGCGTTCGTAAATGGCCCGTTTCTGGGCAATGTGTTCTTCAAGGTATGGCAGCTGCCCGCGCACCACGCCCGCAATCACGTTGCTCATGCGGTAGTTGTAGCCAATTTCTTCGTGCTGGTACCACGGTGCGGGTTCACGGCTTTGCGTGCTCCACTTGCGTACCCTATCGGCATCTTCCTTCTTGTCGGTAAGGTACATGCCGCCGCTACTGCCGGTAATAATCTTGTTCCCGTTAAAGCTGATGGCGTTAAATTCGCCAAAGCTCCCGGTCTGCACGCCCTTGTAGCTTGCGCCAAAACTTTCGGCGGCATCTTCGACCAGGAGGGCGCCGTGTTTTTTGCAAATGCCGCGGATTTCATCCACCTTGGCGGGCGTTCCATACAAATGAACAAGCACCACAAGGCGCACATCGGGGTATTTTTCAAAGGCCTTCTCGAGGGCGACCGGGTCCATGTTCCAGGTATCGCGCTCGCTGTCGATAAACACGGCCTCGCCGTTCTCGTAAGCGACCGAGTTGAGCGTCGCGGCAAAGGTCATGTCGCTGCAAAAGACCTTTCGCCCCTGCAGCACGCCCTTACCCACCTGGGGCATTCCATACAAAGTCACGCCCGCAAGGCGCGTACACAAGTGCAGCGCAGCTGTTCCCGCAGAAAGTGCCACAGCGTACTTCACGCCGACCTTCTCGGCAACCAGGCGTTCCAGTTCGTTGATGTTTGCACCAACGGTACTCATCCAGTTCGTCTCGTACGCCTCGGTGACATACTTGATTTCGTCACCGTGCATCGTGGGGCTCGAAAGCCAAACTTTCTGTTCAAAGCGCATAAACACCCCGTTATATAAAACTACGCGTTATTCGTCCTGATAGAACGGAACCAGTTCTACGCGGCGGTTCTTGGCACGACCCTTCTTGGTCTTGTTGTCGGCAATCGGCTTGTGCGGACCGTGTCCCACGGCGCGGAGCCTGTCAACCGTAATACCCTTCTTGATCATGTAGTCCACCACGGACTGGGCTCGTCCCTGCGAAAGATTCTCGTTGTATTCGTCCTTGCCCACGTTGTCGGTATGGCCCTGAATTTCAAGGCTTACATCGGCAAACTTCTGCATCAGGTAGACAATGTCGTTGAGCGTCTTGTAGCTCGCCTTGGTCAGAATCGTAGAACCGCTCTTGAAGTTGATCCCCTTCTTGAGCTTGTCCAGGTCTTCCTTCTTGTTGACCGGGCAGCCGACCTTGTCCACCTTAACGCCACGGAGCGAATTGGGGCACTTGTCCTGGTAATCCGGCACAGAGTCCTTGTCGCTGTCCATGGGGCAGCCCGTGGTATCGACCGGGGCACCTGCCGGAGTCAGCGGGCACTGGTCGCGGTTGTCGGACACGCCATCCTTGTCTTCGTCCATGTCGCAGCCGAGCGTGTCCACACCGGTTCCCGGGCGAGTGTTGGGGCACATGTCCTGATAATCCGGAACGCCATCGCCGTCAAAGTCGAGCGGGCAACCATCGCGGCCAACCGCAACATCGGCTGGCGTATTCGGGCACTTGTCCATCAAATCGACCACGCCGTCACGGTCGAAGTCCCTAGCGCAACCCACGGAATCCACTTCTACACCCGCCTGGGTGCCCGGGCACATGTCGAGCGAATCGATGACGCCATCGGCATCGGCGTCCTTGACCGTATCGGACACCACAACCGTATCTACCCTGAACAGCGTATCCACCTTCACCAGCGTATCCGGTGCAGGCGGGAGACCTGCCGGGCAAACCCTTTCCGGCGCCTTCTCGGCACCACCGAAGGTCCATGTCAAAAGTCCGGTAAACGCATAGGTGACCGTAGGGGTATAGCCATACTTCTTGTGATATCCCTTTTCGTCGGTGTAGCCCACGGTAAAGTCGTCTACGTCCTCGAATTCCTTTTCGCGGTTATAGCCGACGCGCATCATGCGGGTCGAAAGGTCTAGGCCACCGGCAAGGTCTATGTTGTAGGGCAAGTGCAGGCGAAGGCCCGGGGTAAGCAACATGGGGTCTTCCCAAAAGTCAATGGGCATTCCATTGTCCTCGACACGGAATTCACCGCTAAATTCAACAAACGGGGTCGCCCAGGAGAACACGTCCCAGTCGAGACCCGTTCCATACACCAAGGTGTTCGAACCGAGATTGGCATACATGAAACCCACATTGGTATTCCAACGCAGGGGAACATTGTGCTTCGAGAAATCCAAGGTCATAATCGCCGTCGCACCGACAACGACTTCGTTGGCGGTATAGGGCTGCGTCTCTCCCCTGCCGCGAATATACCAGGCATGGCGGGGTCGGATACCAATTTTTTTGGAACCGATCGGCATATAGAGGTCGAGTTGGGCCGCCAGACTAAACACGCTGGAATCGCTGATGAACGGCGCGCGGGCCTTAACCCAGACATCCAGATCGCCGGGCTTGATATTGCTCGTGGCGTCTAGGTATCCGTCTGCGTAGGACCTGTCATAGTTAATATTAAAGGCCACACCGGTATTAACGTATTCGGAAAGGCCGACCGCCAGGAAGAAGTTACCCGTCGCCGAGAGTTTTAGATGCTGGAGCTTTTGGCGTTCGCCGTCGTCGTAAAAAATGCCGCCACGGGAAAGGGCCCACGGGTCCACGGTGACGTTACCGCCTGTACCGCCCACAAAGCGCCAGGTTCCCAGCGTTTTGGTATTTATCTGGTGGATACCGTCGCTACCACCCATCAAACCCGTCTGGGCAAAAGATGCTATCGCAAGCCCCAGTACTAGAACAGAAAAAAAACGCATTTTCATAATATTCCACCTAAAAAAACCTAGCCAAATTTAGAAATATTGGCTCCGTTGTATTGTTCAGGCGTAGTGAAAGTGGGTACAATTTCGTGCAGGGCCTGCACAGCCAAGGCTTCGTCATTCTTCTGGGCACTCGTTTTAAGCTTCCAGAGCTGCTTGATAAAGCGGTCGCTGTCGATTTCGAGCTGCTTTCCAATGAAAATCAGCTTATTGCGGGTCTTTTCGAGCCCTTCTTCGTTCATCAGGAGCTCTTCGCGAATTTTCTCGCCGGGCCGAAGTCCGGTAAACTTAATTTCGACATCGGTATAGGGCACCTTTCCGTACATACGGATCAGGTTTTCGGCCAAGGTCACAATCTTCACCGGCTGACCCATATCGAGAACAAAGATTTCGCCACCCTTCGCGATGCTTGCCGCTTCCATCACCAGGCTCACCGCTTCGGGGATGGTCATAAAGTAGCGGATAATGTCGGGATGCGTCACCGTCACGGGCTTGCCCTGCTCAATCTGCTTTTTGAACAAAGGAATAACGCTCCCGTTGCTGCCGAGCACGTTCCCAAAGCGGGTACAGACAAATTCTGTGGTGCTCGCCTTCTGTTGCGCCAGATACTGCACAATCATTTCGCAGCAGCGCTTGGAGGCGCCCATCACGTTCGTCGGGTTCACCGCCTTGTCGGTAGAGATCATCACGAACTTTTTCACCTTGTTGAACAGCGAAAGGAACGCGACATTGAAGGTGCCCGCCACATTGTTCTTGATAGCCTCCATGGGACTGCCTTCCATCAGGGGCACATGCTTATGGGCCGCCGCATGGAACACCACGTCGGGCTTGTATTTTTTGAAGATAGCGTTCATGCGCTGGTAGTCGCGCACGCTTGCGATGAGCGTCACCAGGTTCAGCGAATTGCCGTATTCCATCACCATTTCTTGCTGGATTTCGTAGGCATTGTTTTCGTAGATGTCGACTATGATCAGCTGCTTGGGGTCGTACTTTGCAATCTGGCGCACCAGTTCCGAGCCAATAGAGCCGCCGCCACCTGTCACCAGGCAAACCTTCCCTTCGATGAACCCGCGGATGTCCTTGTTGTCGAACGTGACAGGTTCTCGCCCCAGAAGGTCTTCGACCTTGATGTCGCGAATGATGCTCGCATAGCTCACCCCCTGCTCGGCGTAAAGGGAATCGCCCAGGGCAGAACCGATGAACGGCAGAACCTTCACGGGGAGTCCCGTCTTGTTGCAGATGTTCAGAATGACGCTACGGTCCTTGGGCGGGCAGCTCGGAATGGCAAATATGATCTGCTCCACGGCCTCGGCCTTTGCAATCTTTTCGATTTCGCTGGTGCCACCCGCCACCAGGACACCGCAGAACATGCGGCCAATCTTGCTGTGGTCATCGTCTATCACGCAGACGGGCAGAATCTTGGTGCGCGACGGGGACTCTTCGCCCTCTTTGTCGGAACCCAGCCCGCGGTTCGCGATTTCGGTCAGGAGCAGCTTGCTTGCACGGCCCGCCCCGATGATCATGGTGCGCTTGAACGCGGCATCTTTGCGGCCCGTATCGACAAGAACCACGAAGGCGTCCTTGATCAGGTATCTAAAGGCACATATACCGCCAACGGTCAAGGCGCAGGTCAGCGCCGAAAAGCGGCAATACACGGTATGGGTAAAAATATAGTACAGGATATCTGCCAAGACATAGCCCACGACCACGCCCTTGATGCAGCCCAGATAGTCTTTGCGGTCAAAGTAGCGCCAAAGCCTGTTGTAGGCCCCAAAGAACAGAAGGCTCGCAAAGCAGCAGACTACACATGTAGACAAAAAGGCGAACAGGTCGGGGCGACCTATGCGCGTCGCATACGCCGGTATCGGGAAGTTTGCCAGCAGTCCCGCGACAACAACGATGAAGGCATCCGAAAGCGCAAGCAGACGCTTGCGAAGCCTAAAATTTGTGAATAAGCTCCGAATTTTTTCCATACAACCATACCAACCACTTTTCCCAATATAACATTTTTTTTACAAAGCGGCAGTTTCTTTTCTCTTATTTTGGCTACTTTTGCGTGCATTTGCGGCCATTTTCGGCGAAAAAGTGTCTAATTTACTATATTTGAACCGTATTTTTAACCCGGCCCGATACTTTGGGCAATTCAAAAGGAAAAAACAATGGCTGACAATCTGTCCGTCCTCGGCAAGGCCCGCAAGGCCTACCAGCCGAAACTCCCCGCCGCTCTCCGTGACGGCGCTCTCAAGGTCTCCCTCAACAAGGGTAAGGCAACCGAATCCGTGCGCGACCAGGCCAAGATCAAGGCTCTGTTCCCGAACACCTACGGTGCACCGTACATTTCCATGAAGAAGGCTACCAAGGCAGCTGCCGGTAAGGCTTTGAACGTGGGCGTGGTGCTCTCCGGTGGCCAGGCTCCTGGTGGACACAACGTGATTGCAGGTATCTTCGACGGTATCAAGAGCATCAGCAAGAATTCCAAGCTCCTCGGCTTCCTCGGCGGTCCGTCCGGCCTCGAAAACGGCAAGTTCATCGTGATCAACGAAAAGATCATGGACTCCTACCGCAACACCGGTGGATTCGACATCATCCAGTCCGGCCGTACCAAGCTCGAAACTGAAGAACAGTTCAAGAAGTGCATGGCCGTTGCCAAGGCCCAGAAGCTCGACGCTATCGTGATCATCGGTGGTGACGACTCCAACACCAACGCTGCCGTTCTCGGTGAATACTTCCAGGCCAACGGCGCAAGCTGCGTGGTTTGCGGCTGCCCCAAAACCATCGACGGCGACCTCAAGAACGAATACATCGAAACCTCCTTCGGTTTCGACACTGCCGTCAAGACCTACTCCGAACTCATCGGCAACATCATGCGCGATGCCAACTCCGCTCAGAAGTACTGGCACTTCATCAAGCTCATGGGCCGCAGCGCTTCTCACATTGCTCTTGAAGCCGCTCTCCAGACCCACCCGAACATCTGCTTGATTTCTGAAGAAGTCAAGGCCAAGAAGATGAAGCTCAAGCAGGTCATCAAGTACGTTGCAGACATCGTCGCTGCCCGTGCCGCTGACGGCAAGAACTTCGGCGTCTGCCTGATTCCGGAAGGCCTCCTCGAATTCATCCCGGATGTTGGCGTGCTCATCTCCGAACTCTCTGAAGCCCTCGCTCACCACGAAAAGGAAGTCGAAGGCCTCGACACCGCCGCTAAGGTTGAAAAGCTCTGCAACTGGATTTCCAAGGCTTCTGCCGAAGTTCTCAAGAGCCTCCCCTCCACCACTCAGGGCCAGCTGATGCTCGACCGCGACAGCCACGGCAACGTGCAGGTTTCCCTCATCGAAACCGAAAAGCTCGTCATCGAAATGGTCAAGAAGGAACTCAAGAGCCGGAAGTCCTTCAAGGGCAAGTTCTCCGCCCTCAACCACTTCTTCGGTTACGAAGGCCGCTGCGCCGCTCCGTCGAACTTCGACGCCGACTACTGCTACAGCCTCGGTTACACCGCTTCTGTGCTCGCCTTCAACAAGATGAACGGCTACATGAGCTCTGTGCGTGACCTTACGAAGGGCATCGAAAAGTGGACTGCCGGTGGCATTCCTATCACCATGATGATGAACATCGAACGTCGTCACGGTGCCGACAAGCCGGTTATCCAGAAGGCTCTCGTGGAACTCGACGGTGCTCCGTTCAAGTTCTTCGCCAAGAACCGCGAAGTTTGGGCCAAGACTGAATCCTACACCTATCCGGGTCCGATCCAGTACTGGGGTCCCAGCGAAGTCTGCGATGTCACGAACTTCACGATCAAGCTGGAACGCGGCGCATTGAAGGTTAAGTAATTATCCGCATTGTCATCCCGGCCTTGACAAGAATGTCATCCCGGCCTTGAGCCGGGATCACCTTTTACAAGATCCCTCGCATTTTCGCGAGGGATTTTTTTATGTTTATAAAAAAGGAGCTACACTATGGCCTGTGCAAATTGTAAAATCCGTGCCCAATACGACAAGAACCCCAAGTCCCTCATCGGGCGTTTTTGGCGGTTCCACATCAACTTCTGCCCCGGTTGGCGCTCTTACTTGAAGAGCCTTTCCGAAGAGGAACGCATCGCAATCAAGGAAAAGTACAACTTGAGGTAAAAGAAAAATGGCGGACTTTTGCCCGCCACTTCTAACTTTCTACAGCCAACTGCAAACTACTTCTGCCCTTCGCTTGTACTCAAGAGATACGCGTTGATGAACGGCTTGATTTTGCCGTCGAGAACGCCCGCGGTATCCGAAGTTTCCACACCGGTGCGCAAGTCCTTGACCAGCTGGTAAGGCTGCAGCACGTAGCTACGGATCTGGCTACCCCATTCGACCTTTTTCTTTTCGGCCATGCGGGCATCGCGCTTGGCTTCTTCTTCCAGGCGGTAGTGCTCGGCGACCATGGTCTTGAGCATCTTGTAGCAGGTTTCGCGGTTCTGGATCTGGCTGCGTTCGGTCTGGCAGCTCGCCATAATGCCCGTGGGCAAGTGCGTCATACGCACGGCGGAGTCCGTCTTGTTGATGTACTGGCCACCGGCACCGCTACTGCGGTAAGTATCCACACGCACATCGGCCATATCCAAATCGAATTCGATGTCTTCGTGTTCGGGGTACAAGTACACGGCGGTAAAGCTCGTGTGACGGCGGGCGTTCGCATCGAACGGACTGATGCGCACCAGGCGGTGCACGCCGATTTCGGAACGGAGGAGCCCATAAGCGTTTTCGCAAGTGACTTCGATGGTCGCACTCTTGAGGCCCGCGTCTTCCGCTTCCTGGAAGTCCACCACCTTGAAGTCCATGTTTTCGCGTTCAAAGAAATGCGTGTACATGCGGAAGAGCATCAGCGCCCAGTCCTGCGACTCGGTGCCACCTGCGCCCGGATGAATTGACAGCAAGCAACTGCAAGCGTCATCGGGGCCGTTCAGCATCTTCTTGAATTCCATCGCCTCGATTTTCGATTTGAGTTCAGCGATGTCGGAATCGATCGATGCCGTCAGGTCGGCGGATTCTTCCGCCTTGCTCATTTCATAAAGTTCGGCGAGGTCATCGCAACTCTGCGAGACTTCTTTCCACGAGTCCAACAGGGCGCGCAGATTACCGATCTTTTTCATCATGGACTGCGCCTTGTCCTGGTCATTCCACAGGTTTGGGTCGGCGGAGTCCTTTTCCAAAACGTAAAGTTCTTCGGTCTTGGCTTCTAAGTCAAAGATACCCCCAGAGCTTGTCGATGCGCGCACGCAAGTCGATCAGCCCGGTGTGAGTCGTCTGAAAAGCCATTACTTGCCGCCGATTGCCTGAGGAGGAGTGTACTTCGGATCGAGATACTGCACCTTGTAGACCTTTCCGAGGCCGTCGAGGTAAGCCTTGAGCTGGGCCTGGCGGTCCTGTTCGGCCTGCACACGCAGAATGTAGTCGATCTGGTGCTTGTAGCTTTCGTACTTGCCGTCGTTCTTTTCGGTCAGCATGAAGATGGCGATGCCGTCCTTATCGGTGTAAGGTTCGGTAATCTCGCCCACCTTGATCTTGTTCACGGCCTTCACGAAGGCATCACCCTTGGTTTTGGCCACGAACTTCGTCATGACGCCACCCGTCTTCTTGGCGGTCTGGTCGTCGCTGTACAAGGCAGCGAGCTGGGCAAAGGTCGCCTTCTTGGAGCGCACCTGGGCGGCAAGGCCCTGAAGCATCACCTTGGCGTCTTCGATTTCCTGCTTGGACTTGCCCTTGGTGTTGATCACGATGCGGGCACCGCTGATGGAATCGTTGATCTGGGCCTTACCCTTGTTGAGTTCCCAGAAAGCTTCCTTCTGCTTTTCGGTCGGGTCCTTCGGGTAAGGAACCTTCTGTTCGAGAATGGCTTCGCTCTTCAGCTGGTCCTCGATCTTTTCACGGAACTGGGCCATGGTGGTATTGGACTTCTTGAGTTCCTTCTGGAAGGCGTCTTCGCTCGGGAACTGGGACTTGAAGAGTGCGGTCAGGCTGTCGACCTTGCCCTTGGAGACCTTGATGCCCATTTTCTTGGCTTCGAGCTTGATGAGTTCCTGGCCAACCAGGTTGTCGATCACGGCATAACGCAGCTGGGTCATGGTCTTGTCGTCAATCTTCTTGCCACGGAGCTGCTGTTCGCCGAGCATCTTGGCAAGGCTATCAATCTTGCCAGCAGAAATGCCCGTCTTTTCGACGCGGATCACGTCCAGGCTCTTGGAGTTCAACAACTGAGCAGAAGCGATACCAGCGGCCAGAGCGACCGTCAGAATACCGCGAGAAACAAATTTAAAAGAACGCATTTTTATTCCTTTTTAAAATTTTCCGGAGTAAATATAGAAAAAATGACAGTTTTAAGTCTTATGGGGAAAGAATTCACGCACGCCAAAGGTTTAAAAACTAAAAAAAGAGATGCATTGGAAATAAAATGAGGCGACCTTCCGGCCGCCCGTTCTTATTTAAAGCCTATCCACACACTTTTCTACATAAAACGTATCATCAACCGATATGCATCTGTAGTAGAGATCGAAATATTCACAATGATTGTAAAAAGGGTTATCCCCTTCTTCAATTTTTCTAATCAACCATTCATCTGCAATATACGGACTCGAAGCATTTATATTCTCAGCAGAAAAAGGCATATTATTAAAGGTACGTACAGACAAGGCATCTTCTATCTTATCATCTGCATTATAAGTTTCATAAACTTGATAATTTATATAACGTTCCTTAAAACATTGCATGCCCTCTGTAGAAGAACCATCCTTGCTACAACTAACAAGAATAAGCAGATTTAAAGCAACCTGCAATGCAACAAGCTTATTCCAAACATTCATACTTTGAACTCGTCGAATTTTTTTGCGAAATATAACAAAGATAACAAAGCAAATATCTTTTTACGCCGGGAAATGCCCACAAAAGCCCCAATTCTGCGTGTATATATAAGGATAGGGACAGTTTCTATTCGCCCAACGGAGGTTCATCCGTTAAAACCGCTATATACACACGAATCAATTGGAAAAATAAAAAAAAGTCCTTAAACAACTCAATATTGTTCAAAAGGAAATATTTGCTATTGACAAGGAATTCGCTTGTATATATATTATATATACCACATATATGATTTTCGAATGGGACGAAAACAAAGAAGATGCCATGAAGAAGAACTACGATTTCAGCAATGCAGTCAAAAACCCGTATGCAAAAAAATTGAAGAAGACAATTTGTATAAACATCAGTGAATCGGTTCTCGCTTATTTCAAGGAACTGGCGGAAAAAACAAACATTCCATACCAGACATTAATCAATATGTTCCTTGAACAAGCAAAGGCTGATAAAATGGAACCTAAATTTGTTTCGAAGCCCACTCGTAAAAAACAAGTGGCTTAATAATTTTAAATGCGGTCAATTTTGACCGCATTTTTTGGAATGACTGCTACGACGTCCGTTTCTTCGTCGCCGTTTGGAACTCATTCAGCAAACATCTTTTTACACCAAAATTTGCCCACAAACGCCCCAAATTAGCGTGTATATATATGAATAGGGACACTCTCTATTCGCCCGCGAAAGGCTTTTTCGCAAAAAAATTATGCATATATCGCAATTGATGTTATTGACTTTAGAATGATATATATGTATATTATAGATACAAATGTACGGTTTGACGAGGAAAAGGCTCTAAGAGTTTCGCAAAACAATCTTTCTTAAAACGGCTTTTCCAAGCAGAGTTTATCAGCGGAGGTATGAAAATGGAAATCTCAGATTCAAAGTATGAACCGATAGACGACGAAGAACGTTCGCTGATGGAAGCTATTGAGCGCGGCGACACAAAGCCAGTCCCGAAAGAAGAACTGGAAGCAATCAAAGCCTCGATCAAGGGAACTGCGCACAACATCACGATTCGTATGAACGACGACGACATCGAGGGCATGAAGGCAAAAGCTTCTCGCCTTGGAATAAACTATCAAACTTTAATAAAAACGCTTGTACACCGCTACCTGACAGGCGGAATTACAATCAACGAAACATTCTAATTCATACAAAAGGCGGTCATTGACCGCCTTTGCTTTTTTACAGTTCTGTTGCGAATTCGCTCATGGGCTTGCGCACGGGGTGTCTCGGCGAAGGGCCGCCTTCGGCGGGGTCGGCATAGCCCACATCCAAGAAGCAAGCGAGCTTGAGGTTTGCCGGGAAGTCGAAGGCGCGTTCGATTTCAGAGGCGTTGAAGCCACGGGCCCACAAGGTCGCAAGGCCCAAATCGGTGGCCTGCATCATCATCGAGGTCGTCACGATGCTTGAATCCATGTCGCCACTTACAAAATCGTCGTGGTAGGTCACGGGAGAATAGCACTTGTCCTTGTCGTAGCAGACCATGAGCACCACGGGGGCGTTGTAGGCCATGCGGGTAATACCGCGGAGCTTGGCAAGGGCAGCCTCCGACTTGAGCACCTTCACGGTTACCGGCTGGCCATTCACGGCTGTCGGAGAAAGGCGGCCCGCTTCGAGCACGAGGGAGATTTTTTCGGGTTCCACAGCCTTGTCGCTGAATTTGCGGCAGCTGTAACGATTTTGAGCGAGTTTAATGAATTCCATAGCATAATTTTAGCATTTTATCCGATTTTTTTTCTATTTCCTCATTTTCAGTGTAGATTAATAACGATATCCGCCCCAAAAGCGGCTCCAAAGGAGTCTTTTATGGAAACGTACAGCATTCCCGGATTCTGGTACGCTGTTCCGGCAGCGTCAATCCTTGCCCTTGTAGCGGCATTCCTGTTTTTCAAATCCATGATGAAAATGGACGAAGGGACTCCGCGCATGATAGAGATTGCGGGTTATGTCCGCGAAGGGGCTCTCGCCTACCTCAAGCGCCAATACAGAACCGTTTCGGTCGTATTCGCCATTTTGTTCCTCATTTTCGTGGTTCTCGCATTCCTCGGAATCCAGAACCCCTTCGTTCCGGTCGCATTCCTCACCGGCGGTTTCTTTAGCGGACTCTGCGGATTTTTAGGCATGAAAACGGCAACGCAGGCAAGTTCCAGAACGGCCGCCGGCGCAAGCAAGAGCCTGAACCAGGGGCTTGTCACGGCATTCCGTTCCGGCGCGGTCATGGGCCTCATTGTCGTCGGTTTCGGCCTGCTTGACATTTCCATTTGGTTCTACCTTCTGAACTTCATCTACGACCATAATATTTTCGGCATGGGAGCCACCCTGGCAAGCAAGATTTCGATGGAATTTTCGGACAGCCTGATTACGAATTCCGCCTTCGGGCACGCCAAGATGGCCGAGGTGACAACCACCATGCTGACCTTTGGCATGGGCGCCTCGCTGCAGGCGCTCTTTGCCCGCGTTGGCGGGGGTATCTACACGAAGGCGGCCGACGTCGGTGCAGACTTGGTCGGTAAAGTCGAAGCGGGAATTCCCGAAGACGATCCGCGTAACCCCGCCACCATCGCCGACAACGTCGGCGATAACGTCGGAGACGTTGCGGGCATGGGCGCAGACCTCTACGAATCCTACTGCGGTTCCATCTTGGCGACAGCGGCCCTCGGCGCGGCCCTTCCCGGCATGAGTATGCACCATGTCATCGCCCCGATGCTTGTCGCAGCCATAGGTATCGTTCTATCGATTGTCGGCATTTTCATGGTGCGTACCAAAGATGACGCCAATACCAAGTCCCTCTTGCACTCCCTTCTCGTCGGAACGCTCGGATCTTCGATTCTCATTCTCCTCGCGCTCCTCGTCTTTGTCAAGTTGGGACTCATTTCGTGGGGCATTTTCGGATCTGTCGTCGCAGGCCTTGCCGCTGGCGTCATCATAGGACAGTTTACCGAGTTCTATACCTCCGACGCCTACAAGCCCACCCGCGCTATCGCTTCGCGCACGCAGATGGGCCCCGCCACGACCATCATCGAAGGCATCTCGGTCGGCATGTACTCCACCGCCCTCCCGGTAATCACTATCGTTCTCGGCATTCTCGCCTCCTTCGGTTTTGCGGGCGGTTTCGAAAACATTTCGCAAGGGCTTTACGGAGTCGGTTTCGCGGCCGTCGGGATGCTTTCGACCCTCGGCATCACGCTTTCGACAGACGCCTTCGGGCCCATTGCCGACAATGCGGGCGGTAACGCCGAAATGGCAGAACTCCCCAAGAAAGTCCGCGAACGTACCGACGAACTCGACATGCTCGGCAACACAACCGCCGCGACTGGCAAGGGTTTCGCCATCGGTTCTGCCGCGTTAACCGCCATGGCACTCCTCGCCTCGTATGTCGAAGAAATCAAGCTCTGGCTCGGCAAATTCGCCCACGACGGCGCATTCGAATTCGGCAACGTCACCTTCTTCAGCAGTTCTACCGCGCTCACCTCTGGAGCAGCGGCCAGCAACACGCACTGGCAAATTCTAGAAGGCGGCATCAAGGCCATCGCAAACGACGGTTCGCTCGCAGCGCTTTCTATCGCAGACGCTTCGTTCAGCGATTTCATGAACGCATTCAACCTGAACCTGATGAACCCCATGCTTCTTGGCGGCCTCTTTATCGGCTGCATGATGGCCTTCGTCTTCTGCGCCATGACCATCAAGGCGGTCGGCCGCGCAGCCTCTTCCATGGTCAAGGAAGTCCGCCGCCAGTTCAAGGAAATTCCAGGAATCATGGAAGGCACAGGCAAGCCAGACTACGCCAAATGCGTTGAAATTTCGACTCACGGAGCGCAGCGCGAAATGCTCCTGCCCTCGCTCCTCGCTGTCATTGTTCCGGTTGTCGTAGGCCTATTCATGGGTATCGCAGGCGTCTTCGGCCTGCTCGCCGGTGGGCTCGCTTGCGGATTCTCGCTCGCCTGCATGCTCAACAACGCAGGCGGCGCCTGGGATAACGCCAAGAAATATATCGAAAAAGGCAACTTCGGCGGAAAAGGTTCCGATTGTCACAAGGCAGGTGTCGTCGGCGATACTGTAGGCGATCCATTCAAGGATACCGCAGGCCCCTCGCTGAACATCTTGATTAAATTGATGACGATGGTGAGTCTCGTTTTCGCAGGCGTCATCGTCGCGGTCGGCGGACTCTAGCCAAACGAATTCAAGCTTTATAGCACATAAAGCGCAAGTACGACAATTATTCCGGCAAAAAGCAAGAAAACGGGCAACAGCAGCAAAAGGCAAAGCAGACCAATTTTCAGGTCATAAAAGAACATGCACCAGCGACCGCGCTTGGTTTTGCATGTTTCTGCGCGGCAATCCGGACAGATATTTCCGACCTTGTTGCGGACGCGGATAGCAAGGTTGCTTTCTAGCGGGGACATCCCCACCTTGTCGTTAAATTCCTTGCTGCAAACGGAGCACTTACACTGCATAGCTGAACCGGCCTGTTATTCCTTGATGTGTCCGCACTTGTCGCAGGTGAGCTTGTAGCTGTTATCGGGATCAACGACCATCACACCGTCGCATTCCGGCACTTCGCACGGGAGCTCCCCCGGCATGACTTCGCGGTAAGTTTCTTTTTCCGCCATCGCTTATTCTCCGATTTCCTTGAGGTAACGGGACAAGGCATCTTGCCAGGTCGGGAGCGGTTTGAATCCGTTTGCAACGAGCTTGCTCTTGTCTAGGCGACTATTGAACGGACGAGCCGCCTTGCTTAAGCCATACTCGGCGGTGGTCACCGGAACCACCTTGGTCGCAAGCCCCGCCTGCTTGTAGATTTCGCATGTAAAATCGTACCAGCTGATGTATCCGCCTTCATTCGTGGCATGATAGTAGCCGTACTTTTCCGTTTCGTTCATGTCGATGAGCAGGCGCGAAAGGTCGAGCGTGTAAGTCGGCGTGCCAATCTGGTCGTTCACCACGCGCACCGTGTCGTGGGTCTTGCCCACATTGAGCATGGTCTTGATAAAGTTCTTGCCGTTCAGGCCGAATACCCAGGCGATTCGCACAATAAAATATTTCTCAAGCGTATTAGCGACAGCGAGTTCGCCTTCGAGTTTGGTCTGACCGTAAACATTCAGAGGCTTGTAATCCTTGCAGTCAGGTTTCCACGGTTCCGTCCCCTGGCCATCGAACACGTAATCCGTGCTGATGTAGGTCATCTTACAGCCCAGGTGATGGCAGGCATCGGCGATATTCTGCGTGCCGCCCGCATTCACCATGCGGACCTTCGCCACATTCGCATCGTCTTCGGCCATGTCGACCGCAGTCCATGCAGCGCAGTGAATCACGGCGTCGGGCCTGATTTCAGAAAGCACCTTGTCGACTGCGGCGCTATCGGTAATGTCGAGCTGCACATAGGGCATCGTCGTCACGGCAGAACCATCGGCTACCCCGCTGTAGGCAGGCGCCATGTCGGAACCCACGCCCGTATGCCCGCGCTTTGCAAGTTCATTCATTACATCGTGGCCCAGCTGGCCACCTACACCTGTCACAAAGAATTTCATATCACGAACCTCAATATAAATATAGCATTAATGAAAAATTGCCAAGCTACAGTTCCCCGTGGCGGCGCATCTTGCGGATATTGAGCGGAAGCACCTGGTTATGCCACTTGATCCATTCGTCGTAATAAATATACTGCCGTTCGCGCACCCGGAAATTACGACCATGAACGATGCGGCGTCCGTTACGCACTTCCACAGGAATGGCAATATGCAGGCATTCGTGGTACACCACGCCCGCTACAGCGTATTCGGGACAATTAGCGGCATCGTAACCCTTGCTGATACTTATCAGATGGAATTCTTCGCCGGTTACCGGATCCTTCCGCAAGGAATGAAAACTTAAGCCCCCGACGCGGTTGCTCCATGTAATTCTACAAGTTAATTTGTCTTCAAAATAGGTATTGTTGATTGCGGCAAGGACATCGTTTAGGTTGTGGTACTTGCCCTGCGGACGGATTGGCGGAAGACGCCCCTTGCTTGAAAGGGATTCTTCTCCTCGGTCTGCAAGAATCTGCTCTACAAGGGTCCAAAAGCGACTCACCAGGTCCTTGATAATGGCCTTGTTCTTTGCGGTCTTTCTGCGAATCGCATGTTCCGCCCATTCGGCAGCGAGTTCACGCGCTTCGGCAAACTCGGCATCCTTCATATAGGCCGGCAAAATCACCTCGGGGTGCCCAAAGAGCACGCCTCCCTTGCAGCGGATGCTCTTCTTGAGTTGCGTATTGTATTTGAAATGCACCAGGCCATTCCGAGATACGCTACTTGGAACCTTGGGCTTAGCCGGTTCCTCGGGAGCATTACCAAAAAGGTCTAGCTGCAAACCAAACAGATTCATACCGCAACGCCACCCATCAGGCCTTCGAAACGGTTCACCGCCAAAAGGCCGCCAAAATAGCTTTCGGGGAGTTCCAAAAGCGAATAATGCTCCGAAATTCCATACACGGCATCTTCTATGGCATCGGGCAGGTAAACGATGTAGGAATCGTTTTCGGGAGTCTGCAAATACTCCGGTGAACAGAATTTCGGATCGGTCTCACTAAAATACATACGGCAAGACACTGGGCGCAGCGGATACACCGTGCAATCCCCCTTCGGGTCAGAAAATGGGCAAGGGTTCCATGCGCTAAAGTAGTCGTGAAGGGCCTTGTCCTCCGCTTCGTCGTCGACATCCATTTTGCTCGATGAATCGCCATCTTCCAGTTTCGCCTCGGCCTCTACCCTGCGGCTTTCGAAAAGCTTGCTAAAGAGCGACGAACGCACCTGGCAGGCTTCCATAATATGGAGCAAGTCATTCCGCCCCCTTAGGTCGCCATATAATGTCAGGAGTTCAAAAGGTTCCACCGACATCGGATAATGGTGGCAGCAATTGCCGCAAGCGGGCCTACACTGGATTGGCCTGGGCTGCTGAGGCAAAACGGCTTCTAGGTACTCCGAGAAAAGGCGATGGTACTCCCTTGTAAAATCACGAATCAAGGGCAGCTGCTCAACCAGGTTGTCGGGCCCTATCGCACATTCGCGGCCTAAGCTTTCAGCAACGGCATCCAGCCTATCGCGTTCCTTGCCCAAAAGCGAAGAAAGCCGCATCTCGGCCACCCGAAATGCCTTTGTCGGAAAATATTCACGATAGGCGGTCATGCTATAAAGATAGATATTTTTGACAAAATACGAAAAAAAGGGAGAAAAAGCTAAAAAAAACGATAAATATCACAAAATCCGCAAAAAAAACAGAATGAAAATCATTTTTTGTAAGAATAAAGTTATCTTTTTAAACAAATGGGAATAGTGTAATGAAAAACGTACTTAAATCCAAATTTTTGTGGGTGGCAGCCTTGGCAATCAGCCTTGGTATCGCCGGTTGTAACATTTTCAACCCCACCGAGAGCGTCAACATCAAAAATGACGATGCCGACGCCCTTACCTACGAAGGCTACATCAAGTTCCGCAACAACGAGTATACCGAAGCGGCCTACTATTTCAGAAAAGCAATCGAAGCCGACGAATCCCACTCCGAGGCTTGGCTTGGGCTTATCAAGGCTAAATTGAACGAAGAAAAGCTGAACGCGTTCAACCTGCTTAAATACGCCAACGCAAAGCGCGACGGCGCTCTGCCACTGCTGGATATGCCCGAAGACGAAGCAAACGAGCTGAAGAACGCGATCGACTCCGTTTTCTATTACGCAAACGCATTCAAGACCCTGGACGAACAACAGAAACTCGATGGCGTCGTTTCGATGAAAACCAAGAGCGTCTTGGACGGATACATGGTGCTCCAGTTGCTCAACACCATGCTTGTCATGCGCAAGACTTCGATGGGCATGGAAGGCTGCCAGGGAAGCGCCGAATATGTCAAGGAACACTGCGACATCGGAGCCATTCTCAACGGAGCCAAGAACAATTCAAAGGAAGTTGTGGAATCCTTCAACGAAATCTTTGTCACCTGTCAAGAAAACCCGGCCAGCATGAGCGAATGGGCCGGCATGCTGGTAAAGGAGTGGGGTGAAGTGGACAATGTCTTAACCGACAACGCCCAGTCAGACGCATTCAAGTACATGTGCCAATCCCTTGCCGAAGAAACCAAGGATACCGACGATCCCGCCAAGCTTTCCAAGACGATGAATGTTCTTTCGAGCCAGATGAGCTTTAGTGACATGATCGACGATGACGGCGATGGATGCATCGATGAAGAAATCTATGATGGCGAAGACAACGATGGCGACGGCGAAGTCGACGAAGACTTGCGCGACAAGACAAATGAAATCACCTACGACAATGTTCGCATTTCGCAGAACGTCATGAATAAGAAAACAGCCATTAAAGACCTGAGAGTCATTGCAGAAGCAAGGCCCAATGGCAAATACACGAAGCTCGACATCGACATGAACGGAAAAACCTACGACGACGAAGACTACACGATCGAATGGGATTTCATCTACAACAAATATGACGACCGCGTAAAACATAGCGACCACCGCTTCAAGTTCGCAAAGGACCTGGTCTTTAACCCGCAAGGTTACGAGCTGGATTATTACATCAACCTGAAGCGCCTCGTCGCAGAGGACTCCAATAAAGACGCCCCTGCATACAACCTTGACTTCCGTAAGGAGCATATTGGCGGATGCTGGGTCAACTACAGCGAAAAAGATTTTGAAAAGTGGTTCGAGGGGAGACATTAGACCATGCAGTGCAGAATTCTTACTTATTTGATTCTTCTAACAGCTGTCGTTTCAGCCTTTGCAGCCAAAGCTCCGACACACCGTTCCCTAAGAGCCGAAGCCATGGGTAACGCCCACATCGCTGTGGTCGATGACAAAGAAGCCATTTACTTCAACTACGCAGGCTTAAACCAGATTAACCGTTTGGGCAACTACAACCTGCGTCCCGAGCAAGGCTACTATCCGCGCAACTTTATCGGCGATATGCGTCTGAACCTTGGTGGTGCAGGTCCGTTCGAGACCTATTTTTCGACCTACAATGTTGCCAAAGACCTACAAAAGCTTTACAACAACGCCCATGATGTTGCAAACGAAACGGGACTCCCCATGAACACTGTGTTGATGGATACCCTTGCAAGCCATCACGAGCTCATCCACAAAGTCAACAGCTACGACCACAAGTACCTTACTATGAAAATCAAGGCCGACGCCGAAATGGCTTTCCACAATTTTGGTGCAGCCATCTGGGTAGATGGAAATGTGGCTCCCTACCTCGACGCAGGCATCATTATTCCGTTCATGGTTGTAGATACCTTCTATGTCGATGCCGTGGCACAGGCTGGTGGCGCTTATGGCATTACCGACCGTCTGGCCGTCGGTGCAGGCCTTAAGCTTGCCAAGCGTCAAAAGGTTGACATAATTACGGTAGACATCATGAACTACGACGCATCGCAGGATACCCTGGAAGACCGCTATCACGATGCCACCGACAACGTTTTTGATTTCAAGTCCGTATCCGTTGGTATGGATCTCGGCGTCCTCTACCAGCTGACCCGTGAACTCAGAGCAGGCATGTCTGTCCGCGACATCTACTTCAAGGATCTCGACGGCGATAAGATTACTCCCAACGTGTCTGCCGGTATCAACTACAGCCCGCGTTTCTTTAACAAGAACACCGGCTACGCCCGCAAGTTCAACATGGCTCTCGACTACGTTGACGCCATCAACGGTCAGAACAACTATAAATTTCCTTCGCACATCAACTTTGGTATAGAAGTCGAACAGAACCTGCTCGCATGGCCCGGCTACAGCAACGAAATTCGCGCTTTGGCACTGCGACTTTCCGGCGGTTTCAAGGGTGGCTACCCTGCTGCCGGTTTCGGTCTCGAAGTTCTCAGGTTCTTCACGATCGAATTTGCCACATGGGCAGAAGAGCTTGGCTACTATACCGGACAAGACGAAGAACGTATTTACATGGGTCAGCTGAGTATCGGATTCTAACGATCCGGTCCCGTGACGACAAACAATTTGAGATAAGCAATAGAACCGTGCGACAAGCACGGTTTTTAAGGTTAAGCGAGAATGGACCAGAAAGAAATTGACCGCACACGCTATTTTGAGCTGAAAAAACAACTGGAAGAAGCTAGCCGCCTGTATTACAAAGACGGTATTTCCCCCATGAGCGACCAGGATTTCGACTTCGGGCTCAAGGAGATGGATGCGCTCGAGGCGAAGTATCCGGAGCTGCGCGGCAAGGATTCCCTGACGCAACGGGTCGGAAGCGACCTCACCAACGACTTTGCAAAGGTGGCACATGCCGTGCCCATGCTCAGCATCGCGAACGTGTACAGCGCCGAAGAAATGGCAGAGTTCGTACGGGCCGCTGACGACGGAATTGCAGCCCTTGAACCCCAGACCTCAAACCCCAAAGCGACCGAAGGTCGCGACCCCAAACCTCATACCTGGATCTGCGAGAGGAAAATCGACGGCGTTTCGCTTTCCATCGTGTACGAGAACGGACGCCTGAAACAAGCGGCTACCCGCGGCGACGGTGCCCAGGGCGACGATGTAACCCTGAACGCACTCACGATTGCGGACATTCCCGAATACTTTGACGCGAAGAAACTGAAGATTGACCCGAGCGAAATCCCGCAGGGCACTTTCGAGGTGCGCGGCGAAGTCTACATGGAGCGGGTCGCCTTCGAGCGCCTGAACGAGCAGTTCATATTGGAAGGCAAGAAGATTTTCCAAAACCCGCGCAATACCGTCTCGGGTTCGCTCAAGCTCAAGAGCGTTGCCGAATGCAAGACGCGCCCGATGCGATTCTTCGCCTACCACATTCCGCAGAGCAACAACAAGACCCACGAAGAAAACCTGCTGCAGCTAACGCGCCTCGGGTTCCACACGAACGACTACTGGACTGCCGACACCACCGAAGAAATTATGAAGATTTCGGAGCAAATTGGCGCGAGCCGCGACAGCCTCCCCTTCGAAATCGACGGCATGGTCGTAAAACTAAACGACCTTGCCATGCAACGCGCGCTGGGTACCACGAGCAAGAGCCCGCGTTGGGCCATCGCCTATAAGTTCAAGGCCGAGCGTGCCTACACGCCGCTTCTTTCTGTTGAATTCCAAGTGGGCCGTACCGGGGCCGTGACGCCGGTCGCAAACCTCGCCCCCGTGCGCCTCGCGGGCACCACCGTCAAGCGCGCCACCCTCCACAACTTCGACGAGGTTTCGCGCCTGGACCTGCATTACGGCGACACCGTCGGCGTCGAGAAGGGCGGCGAAATCATCCCGAAAATCACCGACGTCAAAAAAGAACTCCGCCCGGCGGGGGCCGTCCCCGTGACCGCCCCCGAAAAATGCCCGGTTTGCGGAGAACCGCTCACCCACATCGACGACGAAGTGATTTTGCGCTGCGAAAACATGCACTGCCCGGCGCAGGTGCAATGCCTGTTCGAACATTTCGTGAGCCGCGAGGCCATGAACATCGAAAACCTCGGCCCCGCCCTTATCGCAAGCCTGATTGCCACGGGCAAGATCAAGCGCATTCCGGACCTGTACCGCCTTACCCTCGAGGATTTGGAATCGCAGGAGCGCATGGCCAAGAAGAGCGCCAAAAACGTCTTCGACGCCATCGCCGCTTCGAAGGAGCGTAGCCTCGAAAACCTGCTACACGGTCTCGGCATTCGCTTTGTGGGCCGCACCAGTGCAAGGAACCTCGCCAAGCACTTCCGCACGCTCGAAGCCATCCGTACCGCCACCGTCGAAGACTTGCAGAACGTGACCGACGTCGGCGAACGCATCGGGAAATCCGTCTACGACTTCTTCCACACGCCGCTCTACACGAACGAAATCGACGAACTCGTGGCCCTCGGCTGCCCCACCGAATTCAAGGGCGTCGTGAAGACGCTATTCCAGGGACAGACCGCCGTCATCACCGGAACGCTCCCGAGCATGGACCGAGACGAAGCTCGCAAACTTATCGAAGAGAACGGCGGCAAGGTATCGGGCTCCGTAAGCAAGAAGACGAGCTGGGTTTTGGCAGGCGAAGCCGCCGGTAGCAAGCTCACGAAGGCGAACGAGCTCGGCATTCCCGTGCATGACGAAGCCTGGCTCCTCGCGCAAATCGCCTATGCCGAAAACACTAGCGAAGCTACCGCTGACGATACCGCAGACGCCGAAAAGAAACCCGCAGAAATAACACAGAACGACAACGGCAAACAGCTCAGTTTGTTCTAAAGTGAACTCCTGCAAATGAATCCGGCTCTAGAAAAGCGAATCAAAAGGCAAATCATCGGAAAGCCGCACCGTTTCTTGGCGGTGGTTCCGCTTGGTTTCGAAGATACCCTCGTCCAGGAACTTCACGCCATCGGCATCGAAACCGTTGATGAAATCGCGGTGACCTCCGACGGAAAAGTCGAATGGACCTCCAAGATTACCGAAGCGTGGAAAGCCATAGCCTACTCACGCATCGCAAACCGCATCTTGATGCACATCGCTGATTTCAAGGCAGAAAATTTCCGCGAGCTCGAAAAGAAGGCTAGCGAAGTTCCCTGGGAACTTTATCTTGCCGAAGCTCCGATGCAGCACGCATCCATTCACGTCAGCTGTAAACATTCGCGACTGTACCACAGCGACGCTGTCGCAGAACGGCTGCAAAAAATTATAGAAGGGGGATGCCTCCCCCTCGCACCTAACGCCACAAACCTCTTCGTTACCCTCATCGACGACCGCTGCACCATTTGGCTAGACCTTGCCGGAGAAGAGCTCTACAAGCGCGGCCACGAACGGTTCGTCAACGAAGCTCCGCTCAAAGAAACCATCGCCGCCGCGATGCTCTTCGAGGCCCTCAAGATTGCGGATTCACCACAAGTTACCCTGTTCGACCCCATGGCGGGCAGCGGCACCTTCAGCCTAGAAGCCGCCTACGCAGCAAATAGGCTCATCCCCGGCACCTGCCGCGACTTCGCGCTAAAGCACCAGCCCGCCTTCAAGGATGCCACCTGGAAATTCATCGTCAGCGGTAAAGACAAGGCAGACGGCAAAAGCGGATTACAGCACGCCATCTCAAAAATCATCACGAGCGACATCTCGGAACGCGCCGTCGAAATCATCAAACACAATGTGGAATGTTGTCCGCTTGCAGGCATCGTTCCAAACGGCAGCAAGCTCGCAATTCAGCCGCAGCTCCGAGACTTTTTCAGCTACACCGCCCAAGATATCGCAGATGCATGCCAAGGCGACACCGCCCCCGTCATCGTCCTGAACCCGCCCTACGGAAAACGTCTCGACTTCGACGCGCCCAAACTTTATACGCAAAGCGGCAAAAAACTTACCGAACTTTCCTGCGAATTAAAGCAATTCAACAAAGCGCTCACGGTCGCCATTCTCGCCCCCAAAGACGGCCCTGGCGCACAATACACCTGTACTGCAAACCTGCTGCAACAGTGTCCCGCTCTCGCACCTAAAAACAACCCCGCCGCAAAGCTCATCGTCACAAGCCACGGCGGATTTACGCTCAACACATTTATCGCAAAAATTTAACGGGCTGCGGCAGTATTCAGCAGCAGTCCTCAAACAACGGCAGTTTATTCCGCTTCGGGCAGCACCTTGGTGCGGCGCATAAACGCAAGCGTTTCCTTTTCATCTTTCTCGGCAAGCATTTTCAAAAGGTAAAGCAACTTGCGGTAAGTCTTCTCGGTCATTTTTTCGCGGGCCGTGCTTTTCGTCAAGTACAATAGCGGAGATTCCTGCGTGTAGCCCGCCCTGTTGTAAGTCTTCGATGCCGCCACACGGTCGCAGAACATTTCCTTGATGTAGCGGTCGGGCATATCGATGGGCACAAGCTTCTTGGTCGCCATTTCGTAATCGTACCAGAATTCAAAGTGGTGTTTGTTTCTGCCCTTGTGATGCATCCACGCCAGGCTGTAGCCCTTGTCGTTGCGTTCGCCGTTATTGGGCGACTGGTCGCCCGTGTAATACCGTGCACCAGGAATAAATTCTGTCGGGCTGTACTTGGACAAATCGTGGAACAGTCCCTGGAACCCGATGCCCGCCTTAAAACACAGGCGAACCACCTCGTTGCGGTGTTTCGTGATGGTAATAAAATGCTTTATCGGATGAAACTTCATAGTCGCACCACATCGTCACAGGTTTCCGCGACCGCCGAACGGTGCGTCACTAGGATTATCGTCTTATCTTCCAGATTTTCAAACAGCCTAGCAAAGAGTTTACGCTCCGTTTCCTCGTCCAATGCCGAGCTGATTTCATCAAAGAGCAAAATGTTTCCGGGGCGCAAGAGCCCGCGGGCTATGGCAATGCGTTGCGCCTGGCCTTCGCTCAGTCCGTGGCCGCGTTCGCCAAGTTCTGTATCAAGTCCCTGCGGCAAATCAAATACAAATTCGGCACAAGCCAGTTCAAGCACGCGGTGAAGTTCTGCATCATTTGCCGTAGGGCAAGCCAGTTGCAAATTGTGCCGAATCGAGCCGCTCATGAGCGTGTTCCCCTGCGGAACATATACAAAATTTGTTCGCAATTTTTCAGACAAAATTTCAACCGTTCCCGAAGCGACCCCTTCGGAATCTTTGCTTTCCGAATAGAGCAGCATCCGGCCCGCATCGGGGCGAACAAGTCCTAGCAACAGGCGAAGCAGCGTCGTCTTCCCGGCACCCGTCTCGCCCATAATCGCAACCTTGCTCCCAGGCTTAAAATCGTAACTGAAGCGATCTATAATTTCGCGAGACTGTCCCGCATAACCAAAGCGGATACCTTCAAGTCGAACCCCCAGCATGCCCGGAATTCGATTCGAAGAAGTTTCCGAAAGCGAATCCTGTTCTGCCCTCAGTTCCTGCAAGCGGTCTACACCGGCCATCGCATGAATTAGCTTCGGTCCCATGTTGAGCAGCGAAAAAATCGGGCTCTGAATCTGGCTCACCAGCTGCAAGAAAGAGGTCATGACACCAAACGAAATGGCACCACTGCGCAAGCCAAGACCGCCCCACACAAAAGCCACCATGTAGCCAAGCCCAAGCGTGCAGCCAAACAGAATCCGCGTGACCATCGTAAACTGGGCGCGACGGGCAACATTGCGTTGCAGGTTGCTCTGCTGACCGTTCAAGAGCCCAGTCACCCAGCTTTCGCTTTCAAGCGAACGGAGAACGGCATTGTATTCCATGCCTTCCTGCACCTGGGTCTGTATGCGGCTTTCGCTTTCACGAATGGCAAGAGTCATGTTCTTCAGCTTGTGCGAAATCAGCTTTCCAAAGATGACCGCCACCGGCGTCAAAAGCAGCAACAACCAAGCAAGGCGCGGGTCGAACCAGCGCAACAGCAGAAATGCTCCGACAAGCTGCAGCGTAGTCACCAGCATCTGCGGAATCGTCTCCATCGAAACTTCGCTGATTGTCTCGATGTCCTTGGAAAAACGCGAGGTGATGTCGCCGGAATGGAGCTCCCTGACATCGTAGAGCTTTCGGCGGAACAGCCGATTGAACATTTCAAGGCGCAAACAGCAAGCGGCACGAACGGTCGCCGTAGTCGTCATATAGACATTGAGCTGGCGCAACAAAACCGCCCCGACCATCGTAAGCAGCAACAAGGCAGCCATACGCATTACATCGTCATCGCTACCGGTACGGATCGTCTCGTCAATAAACTGCTTAGAAAGCCACACGATAGCAAGGCCAAGGAACACCCGGGCAAAGCCAATCGCCACGCGAAAGGCCGCATTTAGGCGAAATCCATTCGAGTTGTCCCACAGCCAGGCGAGGTATTTCATTCGACCACGTTTACCTTTTGCCACTCGGCAACGATAGACGCCACATCCGCCTTTGCACGGTCCGGCGTCACATCATATTCTTCACACAGGGCTAACGCCAGGGCATCTACCGTAAAGTCGCCCATTTCCGAAGCCTTTGACCAGAGCCAGGCAGCAGTCTCGTTCAGGCACAGCAACCGTCCAAAATCCAGCGCACCGATGCCTTCGCCCATAATCACCTTTTCGCCACACACGTCGCGCAGCACAAAGCCAGACTTCAACTTCATAAAAAGACTCTCCTATAAATAGCGAGCAACCAACGCCTAAAAGGTAGAAGTTCAAACCAAATTTTTGCGAACAGACGGCTCCTAAAACCGTCCAACGAGCTTTTTTTCCCGCTGGCAGACACCACATAAGCCACCTTCGCCTTGATTTGCTCCACGCGACAGTGCTCGCGGCCCGCCAAATTTCCATCACCCATCAGCGACACGCGCTCACTTTCAATCTTTACAATGCGGTGGACCACATGGCGACCGCCTTCGACTTCCGCGAGCACAACATCGCCCACCTTCGGGGACTGAGTTGGCTTTTCAAGAATGACGCTGTCGCTCCCTCCCACGATAAACGGGAGCATGCTGCGACCATTCACCGGGAATGTCACTGCAACTCCTTCGTTGACCAGACGAACCGCTTCCGACAAGATGACTTCGTCGCTCACCATGCTAGGCTCCGGTTACCGCCTCGCGGCAAATCTTTGCGGCCTCCTCGTCAGGGAGGCATTCCAGGTACCACACCGGAACATGAGACGCCAAAGCATTTTCTCCTTGATGCAAACCGTCGGCAATATTTCTGTCCCAGCGCTTGCCCGAAATGCTCGATATAATCGCTGCGTATGCCTGCACCCCGCGCAACCTGGAAATCTTGTTGAACGGTGCCTGCGACAATAACACAATTCCGCCCACCGGCGCTTCGCGGTTCTTGTAGCACGGGGTCTTGCCACTCCAAGGCGAACCATAGACGACTGCTCCCCTGTCGCTATAGAAACGCACCACGGGATTGTCATCGTTCAGCAGTTCCGAACCCTCGTTGTACTTAAGCCACAGCCGTGCATGCGTGCTCTTGCCCGTGCCGCTCTTGCCCAGGAACAGGTAGCCCTTGCCACCGTACTCCACAACAGCCGCATGGAACAGGAGAGAGGCTGTATTCGCCGTCGCAAGCGCATAGAGAACCATCAGGGCGTTGTTCACGGCAAACTTAAGGAGCGAAGCCGAAAGGCCCTGCGGAACAAGCAGTCGTGCCGACTTGTAATCGAGAGAACAAACCAGCATACCAACAGCCACATGGTGCAGGTAAAAGTCAAACACCGGCTCGCCCGAGTCCGTATGCCCACAGTAAATCTGCTGGTCTTCTTCATCCTGCCGCACCTCTTCGACATAGGAGAGAGGAGCAGACACCTGCGCCGTCATCGTGAACACACAGGGGGCATCCGATGCGGAAATCTCGAACGGCTCGTAGTTGGCCATCAGCGAAAAAAAATCGACCGGCCAAGAAGAATCTTCTGCAACTGTAACAGCAAACCGGTTCTCTGCAACGCAATAAGACTTACAAGCCATCTAGCTGAATTCCTTTAACGAAAATTTTCTCACCCGAATGCGCATCGGTATTGTCGATGCAAAAAACTCCACATGCTTAAGCACGCCCCACAACGACTCCGCCGGATCAAAGGTAAAATGCCTGAGCGGATGGAACCAATTGTGCATAAAGCGCCTAACAAAACTCGTCGAGACCTTCGGAATGTAATGGCCAAAGGCGCCACCCCTGAATATTTCAGTAAGCAACAGTTCCGCACGCCTTTTATCGGGGGCACAAAGCAGACATTCGCGGTTCAAGCCCAGAAGATTCTCAAAAATCCACATCAATGCTGCCGCCGTCCGGTGCAAGCCAAAGCGTTTCAAGTTCGCCGATACAAAAGAGCGGTCTTCTGCAGTTGAGCGTAGCAAAAGGACCGCATAGTCCACCACCTGCTTCAGGCCAATTCCCGACGCAACAAAATGACGCTGGATATGCGACAATTGCATCACCAGCGCAAAACGGATCGACGGCACATTGAAGCCTTCTGCAACTCGTTCAGTCTTACCAATTTCTTTTTCAAGAAACTTTTGCATGCGGCCATTCGAAAACGGATTCAGGTTCCCTGACGACGGACGGAAATGGACCTCCACGGAAACACCGTCCATCTTTTCTTGCAAATGCACATGGTGCGGCGACATCTGCGAGAACTTTTTCTTTTCTTCGGCAATCACAGCTTCGCGGGACATCCCCTTCTGCTTTTTTTCAGGTTCAAGGAGTCCCAACTGGAGCAGCAAGCCGACAACCTTTTCTCGCCCGCCCTCTACCCAGATGTCGATATCGCCACACTGCCTGGCAAATGCATCTGGGTAAAGCCTTGCATTGGCAGGCCCCTTCAGAATAGCACACTTGCGGTTCATCGAGTCAAGCTGCTCCGTCAGGCGAGCGGCAATCCTGTTCAGCAGGGCGTTCTGCCCGCGAATCGTTTCGGCTTCGCTCGCCCACTGAAAGACAAGCGAAATCGGCGGACGCTGCTCGCTCGAAAGCTTGCAAATGGCATTATAGAAAAGCCCCAAAAGCAACTGCCTTGAGGCCTGTTCATACAGGGAAACCCATTCTTGTTTTGAGAGTGTAAACGAGACACTTTGCGAAGTGCCTAAGGCAAGTCGCAAGAGCCCAAAAAGCTTATTGTCCTTATTAGAAGGCAACGCTTACGCGATCGGATCCTGTTCGTGAGGGAAAACGAAACCAGCTTCGCAATTAGAACCAGAACAAGCAAGAAGACTTGCATTGTGTTTCAGTTCAACCGATTCCATTTTAGGAGCAACATATTCTTTCTTTTCTGTGTTCATTTTTTTCTCTTTGATTAGATTTTTATAACGTCAATTTCATCTTGACATGGAAGACTGTCGCACAAAAGATTAGGCTTTGGAGTCAATTCAACAATCTTCAGCTTAGGCGTTTTATATTTCTTTTTCTCTTGCTGCTTCATTTTACAACGACTCTTTTACCGTTATTGTAATAGGTTCCCTTTGTTGTCGGCTTACCATTCAGCTTGCGACCCTTCATGTCATACCAACCTTCCATCATCCGGACATCCCCAGTTCGAGTATTCAGTCTAGCTATAGGAGTTGTTTGTTCAACATCGTCACCAATAATAACAACATCTATCCATTCCGGCACATCATGTTCCTCAATAGAAGCCGTAAATGGCATCGGTTTAAAGGACCTTGCATTAGGAGCATTATCTGGTTCCGGATCAGACGAAGGAAGCTGTTCATAAATCAGATAGGCACGCATAGGACGAATCCAAGCATCCTTACCAAACTTCGTAAATTTGCCAATCTTTATATCATCAGAAACATCGTGTGCAGAGAACGCATAGACCTTTCCCAATTCAGGGTCACCTTCACCCCATACATGCTTTGTATACGTTCCCTTGAAAGTCCACGCACAACCATCCTCTTCGTATACGGTAGTAGAATCATGCATTTCACTTGTATTAAATGTTACAGGACCATAAAATGTGAGATTCTGTTCTTTAGCAAAAAGGAGATAAGGAGTATTGGCAACTAATTGCGTTGTCTTGACCTGGCTGGCACCAGCAACCCATTTGCCAGCTTGCTTCATCATAACGACGCTATAAAATTCTGCGCCATTAACCTTGTTTGTATCTATAGAGAACGGCAACACAACTGTCGAATACTTAACCAGCGGAAAACTGCGGTTAAATGTAACACTATTCACGGTCACATTTTCAGGGATGGAGATGGGGGTCATAGCTTCATCATCAATCAGAGCGGAAGTTGTTCCATTTTCATTCTCGTAAATGCTCACGCCACCATAGGTTGCAACAAGTATCGGGTATTCCGCCCACTGAGCCGTAAGCGTTATATTCCCTGTAGAATTAGACGGAATGCTTTCTACAAGTTCTTCACTTTCATTGAACCAGCCAAGGAACTTAGAGCCCGACTTTACCGGCGAGGGAAGGCTTGCCAACCCAGCTATCGTGTAGGTTTTAGGATATTCACCAGCAAACGAGCCTTCATTTAACACATAGGTAATCGTGTACGTCTTCAGAGCCCAACGCGGATAGAAGGTAGCATCAGCATCAGCAGTGTACTTCGCTCCAAGATCAATTTCTTCGTCCGTGGCCGAATTAATCCAGCCATTTTGTTCGTAATCACCTTCGCGGAAGAATGTCTCGCCAGGCATATCAAAATCGTAGCCTTCTGCCTTGATGTCATTGGCGCGTTCGCCGGTGATGCCTTCGCCATCACCAGGCAAATAGGAAATCGTGTAAGCAACAACCCAATGCGGATAGAGAACCAAGTTCTTGTTTTCACTATAAGATGCGCCAACCTTATACGTAAGTTCGCCGCCATCTTCAACACTCCACCCATCTTGAACAAAACCTTCGCGGTAGAACTCGTCAACAACACCCTTAAGAGTGATTGTTTCGTCCCAATCCTTCTTATCTGCGACAGAAGTTCCACTTACAGAGGTACCCGACATGTAGACAATGGAATAGGTATTTATCTCCCATTTTGCATAAATAGTTATGTCTTCAGCCGTTCCCTGCGTTATCTGTGTCGCTCGCATGGTGAAACCTTTATCATAGAACCAGCCTTCAAAAGAATATCCTTCTCTAGTAGGCTTCTTGAAGACTATCGTCGGGGTTGTTACGTCATATGAACTCGGGTTATCGTCATCATTTGTACCTTTATCCAAGTCATACGTAATCGAGTAAGACTCAAGTTCCCAACCTGCATATAGAGTTTCATTTTTTGTGATAGATGTACCAAATCCGAAAGTATTGTTACATTCAGGTTCTGTATACCAAGCAACAAATTTATAGCCAGGATTAGCAACAGGATTCTCAGGGGATGTTACACTTTGCCCTTCCTCAACCTGGACATAATCTACCCAGGTTCGTCCATGACCATTTGCATCGTAGGTAACAGTATAAGTCGGTACTGCAGTCCAAACGGAGTAAATTGTTACATCACCAGTAACTTTGATATCCTCAACATGTATGGTATCACTGTAACTTACACCTTTACCTATAATATAGGATTCTTCCGGATTATCCAATACCTTTTGAGTCCAGCCTGTAAAATAGAGCATTGTCGTCTTTAAGCATGTTCCATTTCCATCCGTTTCGTCACAATGTTCATATGGATCAGGAAAAACAATATCATTGATATTCACATTATCATTTTTTGCAATCTTTTTTACAATAGTCGTGCCATTCAAAACACCACTCGTAGAAGCGAATGTGACATCATAGTAGGGATACCACACAGCATAAACAGTATCCGGTCCATCAACCGTTCCTAAATTTTCATCAGGATCTACAGCATCCTTATTCAAAGACCAACCGGCAAAGCTCAAGCTCTCATGTGTCGGAATGCCGATTTCATCTGCAATAATAGTCTTTCCCAAAAGAAGCGTCTTGGATGTTTTCGCCCCAACAGGGAATGTTCCTCCATTGGCATTAAAGGTAATTTTGAAACCATCAGAGCCATTCAACGAGACTCCAGAAATGCCAACGGCCCAAACGGAACTCGTATCACCAGAACAGGTCCCCGCATTCCAAGTACCACCATTCAGTTTGCAGACAACTTCCTCGGAATTTAGATCAGAAACTGGTGTAATTGTTCCTGAAGAATTGCCTCCATTCGCCTTATCAACAAGACCTATACCATTCCCAAACTGGTCAGAGTCATAGAAAACATTGGCGGTACTCGCTTTTGCGGAACCTTTATACACTTTTCCAACAATAGCCCCTGTGTAGCCACCTTCTCCCGTGTTGAGCAAGGTTTCACCCGCATAGACACATGATGTAATTTGAACCGTTTTATTCTTGACAAGGCCAACAATTCCACCAATAAAAGCTTCATTTCCACTGGAATAAATATTGACAGAACTGACACAATTTTGAATTGTACTGCTATGAGCATTACCGACAATGCCTCCGACCCCCTGCTTATCACCACTAACATTAATGGCGCCAGAGGTCATAATACCATCAACAAGCCCACCATTGTTAGTTTTATAGCCAATAAGAGATCCTACAGAGATTTCATCTCCACCCCCGAAGGCTGAAGTCTTGTTATTTGTTGCATAGATGTTAACATTTTCAAGGGCCAGGTTTTTAATTGTGCCACTTGTGAAAACCGCAATGAAACCTATGTTTTGTGCATAAGAAGAATCGTTATAAGCTGTAATTATATCGGCACCCCTAATATAGAGGTTCCTGATAGAATGGCCATTACCATCAAAAGTACCAGCCCATCCAGTACTATGGTTTCCCGCACAAATCGGCAACCAAAGTTTCCCCGCCAGATCAATGTCATTCATCAATTTGACATTATAGGATGACCCACCACCCTTGGTTTTCAAGGAAATCCAAGCCAATTCATTAGCTGTATAGATCATTCGGTAGTCTTTTCCACCAATAGTTTCAACTTGAGGTTCCACAGCGACATCAGTCCACTTTTGGATAGTCTCTGCAGCAAACCCCTGCCCGAAAGCGAGCAGGATAAAAAAGGCAAATATTAGACTGAACTTGGTATTTTTCATAAGATGGACCTTCCTTTCCATATTTAAATACCCTTTCCCCATATAAAAATTTAGAAACATTTATGTTTAATAGGAAAATATATCATTAAAATAATCTTACATAAAACTTACACCACATAAAAGAGAGTTTTTTCCACTCCATTTATCGTCTTTTTTCTCAAAAATTGCACAGTTTTCTAAATTTCAAGAAGATTTTTCAGCAGACACCCGTAATTATTTACGAGTAATGCCGCAGATTTTAAAGACACAAAAAGAGGATTATTATGCCGAAACTTCGTTCGCTCAAGACTATGGAAGGCCGTGAAATGGCCGGTGCACGCGCCCTGTGGCACGCAACAGGAACCAAGGTGGAAGACTTTGGTAAGCCCGTGATTTGCGTGGTGAACAGCTATACCCAGTTTGTTCCGGGCCACGTTCACCTGAAGGACTTGGGCCAGGTGGTCGCCCGCGCGATTGAAGCCGCCGGCGGTGTCGCGAAGGAAATGAACACCATCGCCGTGGATGACGGTATCGCCATGGGCCACGACGGCATGCTTTACAGTTTGCCCAGCCGCGACTTGATTGCGGACTCCACCGAATACATGGCTAACGCCCACCGCGCCGACGCCCTCGTGTGCATCTCCAACTGCGACAAGGTGACTCCGGGTATGCTCATGGCCGCCATGCGCCTCAACATTCCGGCAATTTTCGTGAGCGGCGGCCCGATGGAAGCTGGCCACGTGACCACGAAGGACGGCAAGGACCGCGCACTCGACCTGATTGACGCCATGATCGATTCCGCCGACAACACCATCAGCGACGAAGAAGTAGCCGCCATCGAAGCGAACTCCTGCCCCACTTGCGGTTCCTGCTCCGGCATGTTCACCGCAAACTCCATGAACTCCCTGACCGAAGCCCTGGGCCTTAGCCTCCCCGGCAACGGCACCATCGTCGCGACCCACGCCGAACGCAAGAAGCTGTTCGAAGCCGCCGGTAAGCGCATCGTGGAACTCTGCCACCAGTATTACGACTTGAACGACGACAGCATCCTCCCGCGCAGCATCGCCACGAAGGACGCCTTCGAAAACGCCATGCGCCTCGACATCGCCATGGGCGGCTCCTCCAACACCGTGCTCCACTTGCTCGCCGTGGCCCAGGAAGCAGGCGTGGACTTCACCATGAAGGACATCGACCGCCTTTCCCGCAACACGCCGTGCATCTGCAAGGTGGCCCCCACCGTTCACAACATCCACATCGAAAACGTGAACCGCGCCGGTGGCATCATGGGCATTCTCGGTGAACTGGACCGCATGGGACTCCTCCACAAGGACGCGAAGACCGTCCACGCGAAGACCATGGGCGAAGCTCTCGAAGTGAACGACCTCAAACGCAACCCCAGCGAAGAAGCCAAGCAGCGCTACCTCGCAGGACCGGGCCGCAAGTACAACCTGGTCGCCTTCTCCCAGAATTTCATGTACCCGGACCACGACCTCGACCGCGCCACGGGCGCTATCCGCGATGGCGAACACGCCTACACCAAGGACGGCGGCCTCGCTGTTCTGTACGGTAACCTCGCAATCGACGGCTGCATCGTGAAGACCGCCGGCGTCGATGAATCCATCTTCAAGTTCACCGGCCCCGCCGTGGTGTTCGAAAGCCAGGAAGATGCCGTGAAGGGCATCCTCGACCCGAACGTGGTGAAGGCTGGCGACGTGGTCGTCATCCGCTACGAAGGCCCGAAGGGTGGCCCCGGCATGCAGGAAATGCTCTACCCGACCAGCTACCTCAAGAGCCGTCACCTGGGCAAGTCCTGCGCGCTGCTCACCGACGGACGCTTCTCCGGCGGTACCAGCGGCCTTTCCATCGGTCACGCTTCTCCGGAAGCCGCCAACAAGGGTAACATCGGCCTCGTGCACACGGGCGACGTCATCGAAATCGACATTCCGAACCGCAGCATCAACGTGCAGCTCACCGACGAAGAGCTGGCCGAACGCCGCAAGGAAATGGAAGCCCGCGGCGCCAAGGCGTGGCAGCCGGAACACCGCGACCGCAAGGTGTCCAAGGCTCTGCAGGCATACGCCGCGATGGCATCTAGTGCTGACAAGGGTGCAGTCCGCGATTTGAGCCTCATTGGTGTGAAGTAACTTTCAGCTTAAGCCTATATACAGCAAAAAAACACTCTGCGTTGCAGAGTGTTTTTTTCGATGAAGAGGAAATTCCGGCTCAAAGGCCGGAATGACATTCCTGTCTACTGCCTACTCGTAATTCCGCTACGACACGAGCATCATCGAGAACACCATGACGAACAGTGCGACGGTTTCGCCGACGCCCAAGACCATCAGGTAGTTCACGAGGCCCTTGCCGGTTTCGCCGAGGGCGTTGCAGGCGTCCGCAGCGGACTTGCCCACGTACCAGGCAGAAGCCATCATGCCGATGCCACCGAAGATGCCGACACCCAGGTATGCAGCCCAGTTGGCCGGGGCCGCCTGGGACTTGTTCAGGATGTACATCATCAGCAACATGCCGTAGATTGTCTGCGCAATCGGCGCGCCCACAAAGATGAGCAGCGTAAACAGCGCGTTCTTACCCTTGAGATACGCCTTCTTCCAGGCCCCGATGGCCGCCATGCCGGCAGTCCCGCAGCCCAGCGCAGAACCCACCGCGGCAAGGCCCAGGGCCGCCACCGCGCCAAGTTTCGCGAGCGTTAAAAGTTGAGCTTGATCCATACGTGTTACCTCGCTGGATTAGAGCACCATCATGGAGAACACGAGAACGAACAGGGCCACGGTTTCCACGATACCGAGCACCATCAGGTAGTTCACCATGCCCTTGCCGGTTTCACCGAGGGCGTCGCAAGCCACAGCAGCGGACTTGCCCTGGTACCAGGCAGAAGCCATCATGCCGAGACCGCCGAAGATACCGGCGCCGAGGCAGCCGCCCCAGTTGGTAAAGCCGGATTCAGCAGCCTTGCTCAGGATGAAGTTCATGAGCAACATGCCGTAAATCGTCTGGGAAATCGGGGCACCCACGAACACCAGCAAGGTGAAGAGGGCCGACTTGCCCTGGGCATAAGCCTTCTTCCACATGGTGATGGCGGACATACCAGCCGTTCCGCAACCAAGGGCGGAGCCCATTGCCGCAATGCCGAGAGCGGCTGCAGCACCCATTTTAGCGAGAGTAACCATTGTATTCGGTTCCATTGTTTTTTCCTCATTAAGTAGCGGGAATCATCCCTTGGTTTAATTTTTCTGCTTGGCGAAGGGCGCGAAGGCGAATCCGCTCCATTCCTGGCCAAGTCCATTTGAAAATTCGAGTGTGTTAAGACGTACGGCGTGGACGGCGACGCCCATGACCGCAAGCGCGATGTTCAGGCCATGCACAAAGAGCAGCAGGAAGGCCGCACCAGCGATACCGACAGCAGAGCCGAACAGCGGCGAGAGCATGTCGTTGAACGCTTCGGCAATGGCCGCACCGGACATGCCCACGGCAAACAGACGGATGTAACTGATCACGTCAGTAAAGCTGTTCACCACGTCGAGCACGAGCATCGGGATGCTGATGAAGTCCTGCTTGAGCCTCTTGGGCGGCACCGTAAAGAGCACCAGGAGAACGGCTTCCACGATGAACATCGGGATGACGAACTTCGGCATGTCGATACCGAGCACCATCTGGCAGGCCAGGAAGAACATCACCCAGCAGCCGATGAGCCAGCCAACCTGCGCCATGAACGTGGAATCCTTGCGCTTGATGCGCACGCACACGTTCCAGATGTGAGCGATACTCAGGTGGACCACGGCGATGCAGAAACAGAACAGCTGGATATGCTGCATCTGGGAGGCACCCGCCGCCTTCGGCACGAAGCTTTCGGGCAACAGCGTGATCGACTGGGCGAAGGCCTTGTAGGCTTCGAACTTCGCAGGGTCAGTCGGGGCGCTAGTGCGGATCCAGAGCATCGCGTTCTTCAGCGGTTCAGGCAACCAGCCGTAGTTGGTGATGTCCAGGTAATACGTCCACCCCGCAAGCGAGGGGCTGAGCCCGAGGAAGCTTGCGTTAATCACACCCCACACGATGGTGGCGATGCTCATGAGGTAGATAAAGTGGAAACCTGCAGGGTTCGCCTTCGGCATCTTTTTGCGGGCAAAGAGTGCGAGACCGAGGAACAACAGGCCGTAAGCCGAGTCGCCCACAATCATCGCAAAGAAGATGCTGAAGAAGCAAAGGAATACGGCCGACACGTCCACTTCCTTGTACCCCGGCGAAATGCCGATGATGTCGTACAGGAACTGCATGGGGCGGCTGAGCTTGCTGTAGGTCAACAGCGTCGGGATGTCGTCGCCGTCGGCTGGGTCGTCCACCAGGAGGCCCCAGCCGTGCTCGCGGGCGGCCTTCTCGAGTTCGCCCACGCGAGGTGCAGGGCAGAAGCCCTGCACGGCGGCGACGTTCTTGTCGCCCACCATCGAGGCTTCGGCTTCGACCATGCGGTAGTCGTCGCCCACTTCGAGGAGCTTGTCTTCGATAGATTCCCTGACGCCCGAAAGTTCACCCAGGCGACGCTCGACGCGGGCAAGCGTTTCCTTGGCTTTCGCTTCCATTTCGCGGTATTCGGCAAGGGATTTGGGCGGCATCGTGAGTTCGGTGAAGTTACCCTTCACCGCAACAGGGGCTTCTCCCCTGCTCACGACAGCCACATACTTGCCGTTTTCATCCTGGCCGAATTCCTCGATAGAACCTTCGCCATCGAGTTCGAACGGGACTTTACCGTCATGGAGCTGGTACAATTTGACATAGATACCCTTCGCCTGCAGGGCAGCAGCCGTTGCGGGGTCCAGGTTCTTGAACATGGAAAGTTTGGTGAGTTCCTCTTCGGCCTGTTCCTTGTCAATTTCCGCCTGCTTGCTTTCGGCAACCAGTTGCTGGATTTCATCGATAAGGCTTGCGGCAGGAGCGGCATCCTTCACGGGAGTCACACCCTTCGGGGCCTTCTCGGGCACCACTTCCAAGGCCTTCTGCACGCGGTTTACTTCGCCGCGGGCATGGTTCAGCTTGGCGCCTGCTGCCGCCTGCAAGGGCGTGAGGTGCAAAATTTCAAGCGTACGGAGCGCCTGGAGCGTCTCTTCAACCGCACCTGCAACCGTCAGCACCGTCACCTTCTTCATAGGAGTAATCATGCGGCGGCCTCCTTCGCGAGTGCATCCTGAACAGCGGTACGGGCGGTGGCCTTACCCTTGGCAAGCTTGCTGCGGGCAACGCCGGACGTCTGCTGGTCGCCCAGGAAGATGTTGATGACGCGGATATTTTCCTTCGCTTCGGGAATCTTCACCTTTTCGAACAGATTCACGCGCTGGCTCGTGGTACGCAGTTCCTTGGAGAGGAGCTCGTACTGACGCTCGAGCACGCGGCGTTCCAGACGCAGCGAAATCAGGCCCTGAAGGCTTCTGATACCGTCGTCCAGCCACACGGGCGTGGTAAAGAAATCCGGAATCGAGATATTAAAATCTACCCCGTCGTATGTCGGAATCTTCACGCCGGCGATGTTACCTTCGCCCTGGCGCACTTCCTTCACCGACAGGTACTTGCCCCACTCGACAGGTTCGGCAAACAGCGAAATCCAGGAGGCCATGCTCTTGCGGAGCTTGTCCTCTTCGGCTCGCTTAGCCATCACCCGTTCCTGGAGCGTGCGCATTTCCATCTGCAGCTGCTGCTTTTTCAAGAGCAACGTGGGCAGATAGCGCTGGAAGCGCTTCAATGCGTCGCGTTCCGCCTTGAGGGCGTTCTTTGTTAACTTGACCTTCGCCATATTACCCCTTCTTGGGCCAATATTCGTTGATCATCTTGGTCGGAATACCCGTTTCTTCGGGTGCGAAACAGTCAGCAAGGATTTCCCAGCCAAGGTCCAAAGCCTTTTCCAGCGGAATGTTGACGGAAAGATCCATCATTTCGCTTTCGAAACGCTGGCCATACTTCAACAGCTTCTGGTCCCAGTTACTCATGTTGAAGCCCATGGACTGCTTTTCCAAAGTTTCCTTGTAGCTTGCGTACAGCTGGATCATGGTGTTCATGATGGTACGGTGGTCGCTACGGGTCTTGCCGTTCACCTGCTGTTTCAAACGAGACAGAGAACCGAACGGTTCGATACGGCCCTTACGCAGGTAGAACTGACCTTCGGTAATGTAACCGGTGTTATCCGGAACCGGGTGAGTCACGTCGTCGCCCGGCATGGTCGTCACAGCCAGAATGGTGATGGAGCCCGAACCTTCGAAGTCCACAGCCTTTTCGTAACGGCTGGCCAGCTGGGAGTAAAGGTCGCCGGGGTAACCGCGGTTCGACGGAATCTGTTCCATCGTAATGGCGATTTCCTTCATGGCGTCAGCAAAGTTCGTCATGTCGGTGAGGAGCACAAGCACGTTCTTGCCTTCGGTGGCGAACTTTTCAGCCACGGCAAGGGATGCATCCGGCACGAGCAAGCATTCCACAATCGGGTCAGAGGCGGTGTGCATGAACATCACCGTACGGCTAAGGGCACCGTTCTTTTCGAGGAAGTCCTTCAGGTACAGGTAGTCATCGTGCTTCAGGCCCATACCGCCGAGGATAATCACGTCCACTTCGGCCTGCAAGGCAATGCGGGCCAAGAGTTCGTTATACGGTTCACCGGCGATAGAGAAAATCGGGAGCTTCTGCGAAACCACGAGCGTGTTGAACACGTCGATCATCGGGATACCCGTACGCACCATCGTCTTCGGGATGATACGCTTGGCGGGGTTCACGGAGGGGCCGCCGATAGTAATGCGTTCGCCGTCCACTTCGGGGCCGTTGTCGCGGGGCTTGCCTGCACCGTTAAACACGCGGCCAAGCAATGCTTCGCTGTACGGGACCTTCATCGGTTCGCCGAGGAAGCGCACTTCGGAGTCGGTCGAAATACCGCGGGCACCTGCGAACACCTGCAAGTCCACCATGTCGCCGTCAATACGGATCACGCGGGCAAGGGATGTTCCGAACGAGCTTGTCACCTGGGCAAGTTCCTGGTTTGCTACACCTTCGGCGCGGAGCGTAATCACGGAACCGGCGATGCGTTCAATACGATGGTATGCCACATTATGCATTAGCGGAAACCTCCTTCACGGAAGCAAAAATACTTTGTTCAAGATCCTTGAATTCCTGAGAATCGAACTTGACACGGTTCCAGTCCTTCGTCGACTGAGTAAGCTTAAGGAAGAACGTACGGGCGACGTCCTTTTCGCTGAACTTCATCGGGGTCTTGAGAATGGTGTAAACCTTGTCGAACACGTACTTCTGGCGTTCGGCGGAGCAGGCGGCGTCGATTTCGTTATAGGCGTCCTGCTGCAGATAAACGGCATCGAGGTATTCGGACTTCAGGTAAATCACGAAGTCGTCGATAGAGGTACCTTCTTCGCCCACCACCTTCATCATGTTGTTCACGTCCACGCCGTTTGCGAGGATGTGACGGGCTTCGGCAACCTTCTTGCTGTCGATGATGCCTTCGTACTTGGACCAGGAATCCAGCGGGTGGATTGCCGGGAAGCGGCGCTGGTCGGAACGTTCACGGCTAAGGCCGAGGAATGCGCCCACCACCTTAAGGGTGGCCTGGGTCACCGGTTCTTCGAAGTTACCACCTGCAGGCGACACGGAACCGCAAATCGTCACGGAACCGGTAGAGCCGTCCTTGAGGCGAACCACGCCACCGCGTTCATAGAAGGCGGCAATCACGGATTCGAGGTAAGCCGGGAAGGCTTCTTCGCCCGGAATTTCTTCCAAGCGTCCGCTCATTTCACGCAGAGCCTGAGCCCAACGGGAAGTCGAGTCAGCCAAGAGGAGCACGTTCAGGCCCATCTGGCGGTAGTATTCGGCGAGAGTCACGCCCGTATAGACGGAAGCTTCACGGGCAGCCACCGGCATCGAAGACGTGTTACAAATAATCAGCGTACGTTCCATGAGGGACTTGCCGGTACGCGGGTCAATCAGTTCAGGGAATTCGCGGAGGGTTTCCACCACTTCACCTGCACGTTCACCGCAAGCGGCCAAGATCACGATATCCACGTCGGCGTAGCGGCTCATGAGCTGCTGAAGCACCGTCTTACCGGCACCGAAGGGGCCCGGCGTACAGAACGTACCGCCCTGCATCACGGGGAAGAACGTATCGATAATGCGCTGCTGCATGGTGAGGGGCTTGGAGGGACGCAGGCGTTCTTCATAGGCCTTGATCGGCATCTTCACCGGCCAGGTCTGCACCATGGTCACGTCCTGGGTTTCGCCCTTATCGTTCTTGAGTTTAGCAACAACAGTTTCAACAGTGAATTCGCCCGCGGCAGAGACCGATTCCACGGTCCACTTGCCCAGCAGGCGGAACGGCACCATGATGCGGTGCGTGAACACGCCTTCGGGCACGGTGCCGAGCGTATCGCCGGCGACCACCACATCGCCCACCTTCGCGACCGGGGTAAACGCCCACTTCTTGTCGCGGGGGAGCGCCTTCAAGTACTTACCGCGCTGCAAAAAGAAGCCGCATTCTTCGGCAAGCTTCGGGAGCGGGTTCTGCAGACCGTCAAAGACCTGGGTCAAAAGGCCGGGGCCAAGTTCTACGGACAAAAGTTCGCCGGTGAATTCCACCTCGTCACCTGTCTTGAGCCCCGTGGTGTCTTCGAACACCTGGAGTTCGGCGTAGTCACCGCGGATACGGATGACTTCGCTCTTGAGGGGGATAACTTCGGACTTGCCGTCCTTGTTTTTCTGAGTAAGCTTGGCATACGCCACTTCGTTCTGGGACACGGCGCTTTCGAACTTGACGCGAATCAGGTTACCGTTGACGCCGATGATTTTTCCGATACTAGCCATTGAAAATGGACCTCCGGTCATTCCTGTGCCGCCGCAGGGGCGTATGCAGGATCGTTTGCATTAATAACATTCAACACGGCAGCGTCGCCCGCTTGTTCGGAGAGGCGCGCCCAACGTTCACAAATCTTCAGTTTGATCGCATAAGCGTAAACATGCTTGACGGTACCCTCGCCTACACCTGCAAGCGAGTCCACAAGCCAGAAACGGGCCTTGTCGATATCCTGCTCTTTTTCCATAGGATTCGACTTGGCAAACGCATCTTGAATCATCTTGGCAAAGGCGACATCGTAACCCGGGAAGGACTTTTCCGTAAAACGGATATCGGGCCCCCATGCGCTTGCACGGAGCCTGCCCGAAACGTTCTTCATCTGGATTTCGTGGGCCTTGTAGGCGCGCACGAACTCGTCGTCGCACTCTTCGCATTCACCGTCATCCAAAAGCGCGTCCAGAGCCGCAAGTTCCGGCTCGGACAGCACGCCGATGCAGCGGTGGCGAAATTCTTCCATACTGAGCGGGGCTGGATCGCCGAACTCAATCATCGGAAGAGATGCCATCAAGTAAGAAGGACTGCTCATCAAGTACCCGCGTTACTTCGCCTGTGCGGCAGCGTTTACCACTCTAGCAAGTTGCGGACGGAGCAGGGCCGAAAGAGCGTCGGCCATTGCAGCTTCTGTAAATTCGTGGGTGACCTTGCCGCCATCGAGCTTGATGCGGAAGCCGAACTTGACGCCCTTGTCGCTTTCGACCTTCACGCCGGCGGAAAGCTGCTTCTTGAACTCGCCCATCACAAAGGAGCTGAGCTTACGGGCATCGGCGTCGGAGAAATCCACCTCGATGTCGGAGGTATAGGACTTGGCTACCGTGAGGAGCATGCTCTTGACGGTGGATTCGTCCAGGGACTTCTCCACCTCGAGGTTCAACAGGTCCATAATCATCTTTTCGAGATTCTTGCCTACCGAAAGCAAAAGGTCGCGGGCGGACTGTTCCAGGGTGCGTTCGCTACGTTCCGTGAACGCTTCGGCGTCCTTGTCGGCCTTTTCCAGACGGGCGGACGCTTCGGCCTCGGCAGCCTTCACGATATCGGCCGCCTTTTCCTTGGCCTTGGCAATGATAGCCGCCGCCTCGTTTTCTGCTTTATCGACAGCATCTTTCTGGATGCGTTCCATAAGGTATTGCAAGTCTTCTGCCATATATATCTCCAATAACAAATCCTAAAGATCCCTATAGCAAAAAACACACCAAAAGGACCTTTTTGGAAAAATTTCGATAGTAATATACAAGTAATTTTGGCAAAAAGTTAAAAAAATCGGCAAATTTTTTGAAATAATGGATAAAAATCCCGTTTTTGGCGATAAATGTGCAAAATTTGCGAAAAATAAAGTTTACAAGCCGTTTTTTTGGATTTACAGGAAATGTTTTGGAGCCAAAAAAATTTACAGAATTTGTTTTCTACGCAAAATTAGCGGTGTTCGTTCGTCGAGGGTTCAAGGCCACGGAAAAACGCCAAACCGTCAAAATCGTCCTTGAGGGCCTGCACCGTTTCACCGATCATGTAAAGGCTGCCTGTTACAAGAACTGGAATATTTTCATTGTCTGAATAGGCCGCGTCCGCCACCTTGTCCAAATAACCACGGTTCAGTTCACCCTCGCTAGCCACCTTCAAGCCCAAATTAGAGAGTTCGGTCTTCAAATCGTCCAATTCCCGGAAACGCGGGTACAGCGTCTTGGTAATATGCCAATGACTCACATAGGGAGCCATCAACTTGAGCATTTCGGCCACATCTTTATCCTTGAGTGCACCAAAGACGCAGTGGAACTTGACTCCCGGATAATACTGAGCAAGCGTTTCGACCAGACGGCGCACCGCATGGGAGTTGTGGGCGCCATCCAAAATGTAACGGACCACCCCATTCTTGTCGGAAAGCTGCTGCATGCGACCCGCCCAGGAGCGGGTCCCTAGGGTCTTTAGGGCCAAGGCTTCATCGTAGCGTTTGCCATTACTTTGTATAAATCGCTCCGCCGCCGCCAAGGAAAGGCTCGCATTTTCGATGTAATGGTGCCCCAGATTCGGGAGCTTGATGTCGGTCCGGATTGTAGGAACAATACATTTAGCATCATGTTCGCTTGCGTAAGCGCGGGCATCGGCTAATAATTCGCTGGAAAGGCCTCCAACTATAAATGTCTTGCCACAGGCGCCTCCCGCCTCGACTACAGCCATTTTCTCTTTGAGGATGGCGCTTTCGGTAGGGCCCAGGACTTCGGTATGTTCCAAGCCAATGCTCGTGAGCACCACGATATCGCCACAAGCGACCGCAGTGCTATCGAGGCGGCCTCCCATTCCCGCTTCCATCGAGACGACATCAACCCCTTGCTCGGCATAATAAAGGAACGAGACGAGCGTCAGGACTTCAAAGAAGGTCGGCTCCACCTGCACCTGTTCGGCGGCAGCCTTCACCTGGAGCAGCAATCGGTCCAAATCAGCGTCGCTAATGGGAATGTCGTTGATGCGGATACGCTCGCGAAGGCTTACCAGATGCGGACTCGTGAAAAGTCCCGTTTTAAAGCCGTGCACCTGCAAGATGCCTGCCAGGTAGTAACTCGTGGAGCCCTTGCCGTTCGTACCGACGATATGGATGGTCTTGAAGGAGCGTTCGGGGTTTCCGAGGGCGTTGCAAAGTTTACGAGTTGATTCAAGCCCCGGCACCATGCCGAACATGAGCCTCGAATTCAAATAATCCATACCGAGCGATTGCATGTGCCAAATTTAGATAATAGACGAGAGACTAGAGACGAAAGACGAGAGAAATTGTGTTATATTGTTAGGTGGTTTTTATATGAAAAGTTTTGGTTTATTACTGCTTCTGGCGATTTTTATCGCTATTGCCTGGTCCCGCGTAGACCCGACGGCGGCCCCGCAGCATTACAATTACCGAGACGCAAGCAAGCAACTTAAGCGAGTGTATTACGGTGAACTGCAAGAAACACTCTACTGCGGATGCCGATACGACAACAAGAAGAATGTTGACTTTTCGAGTTGCAACTTCAAGCCGCGCGAGAATCCAAAACGCAAAAGTTTTAAACGCGCCGAGCGCATCGAGTGGGAGCACATGGTAACCGCCCACAACATGGGGCAGCACCTCCCCTGCTGGAGAGAAGGCGGGCGCAAGAACTGCAGCGCAAACGACACGACCTTCAAGGTGATGGAAGGCGACATGCACAACCTGTACCCCGCCATCGGCGAAGTGAACGGGGACCGCAACAACTTCATGTTCAGCCAATGGACGAACAACCCGGAACCCATGTACGGCGGCTGCAAGACGATTGTCGACTTCAAGCTCAAAAAGGCGCAGCCCCGCGAAGAAGCCCGCGGAATCATAGCGCGAGCACATTTCTACATGGAAAAGACCTACGGCGTTAATTTGTCTAAACAGGACCGCAAACTCTTTGAAGCCTGGGACAAAATGTACCCCGTGACTGAGAAAGAATGCGAACGTGACCGCCGTATTTTCAAGGTGCAGGGCGACCATAACCCGTTTGTATTCGAGAAATGCAAGTAGAGTACCTTCGAGGCCGCTGCTAGAATATGAAAAAACTTTCAACAATTATTTTGTTTATTGTTATATATTCACTGGCAGCTGATTGTGGTTTAAAGTATCCTGTAATTGAAATTATTTTCAAAGATTCCACTCTTTGGTGGCGGGATTTGAATTCTTTTTTTGGAGCAGGTCCCGTTTTATTAGATGGGGAATTGACCACTATACTTGAAGATGGTTACAATTGTGAAAAACAGAAATATGAAAAAGCGTTTATTGACACAAACACATATTTGCACAGAGATTACACTTCAGGAAGTCATCCTGAATGGCGAATTATAAACATCGGTCAAAACGATTTGTCCACTTACAATATGGGTGATGTCTTTAAGGATGAATTTATGCATTGGCAACAATGTGGAATGTTGAATTTGACCTACGAAGAAGCAGATAGTGTCGCTACATTATTAACCAAAGCTATGGACGATAATTTTGAAAATGAATTATGTTCATGTTATGAGTCGGACATTTTTTTTGCGACAGAGTATCCGACAGGGGGAGAATACCCAGCATCTTTTGTAAAATGGGCAGAAGAGGCTTGCGCAACAGTCTCTATTGCTCTGCAAAAAAAGCCAGCTAACGCCAGTATCGTTTTCGAAAAAGGTATAGCACGCATTCCAGAACACCTGCGCGGAGAAAGCTACTTTATATTCGACATGAACGGTCGAATTATAAAGAAAGGCACTGCCGGAGAAATGATTCGCATGCCGATTTCACCAGCAATTCTAAAAATCGGGATAGAAAAGCCTATTTTGCTAAAGTAAGTCTATACAGACCCGCTACAATATATATATTTGCTTTCGAGGTTAGTGTATGTACAAAACCCTTTCTCTAGTTGTTGTCTTTTTTGCGATGTCTGTATATGCCCAGGTGGAATTCCCCATGGGCTCCAAGATTGTTAATGTCACCAAGGATCCCTACTTTGCAAAGGGCGACGGAAAGAACGACGATACAGAAGCCATTCAGAAAGCTTTAAACGACCACCCCGATGGGGACTTCATCATCTACCTGCCGCACGGCATCTACAAGATTTCGGACGCCCTAGTATGGCCCACCACCAAGAAAGCGGAAACTTCGAGCCGCCGCACCATTCTACAGGGGCAAAGCATTGGCGGCACCATCATTCAGCTCGCCGATAATACTTACGGCTTTGACAATGCGGACTTTCCGAAGGCCATCATCTACACGGGCGACGGTCCTTCTCCCAAATACAGAAACGCCATTCGCGACATGACGATCCGCACCGGCAAGGGAAACCCCGGTGCCATCGGCATCCAATTCAATGCATCTAACCAGGGCACCATCAACAACGTGAAGATTTATTCCGGGGACTCCACGGGCGTCTACGGTATCGACCTTGGATTCACGGAAGGCATCGGTCCCCTGCTTCTGAAAAATGTCGAGATTCGCGGATTCAACATAGGTGTCTACGCCAAGGGCGAAAAGGGAACCGCAACCCTTGAACACGTGACCTTGGGTGGACAACGCAAATACGGCCTTGAAAACGAAGACATGAACCTCGCCATTCGTTCGCTCCGATTCAAGGGAGCTGTCCCTGCCGTATACAACCACGGTCCCTTTGCCATGATGAGTCTCGTCGATGGACTCTTGGAATTCGACAACGGCAACAAGAAAGTCAAGCCCACTACGGCTATTTTGAACGAGAGCCACCTGTTCGCAAGATCTATGAAGGTTTCCCGCTACAAGACCATGATTCAGTCCAAGAAGAAGGCCTACAACGAGGAAATGATCCAGGGCGAAATTATCGAGTTTGCAACCCAGCCTACGCACCAGCTGTGCCACAGCCCCAAGCACTCCATGAGACTCGCCGTTGCAGAAACGCCTATCTTCCCAGAACAGAAGGCCGACAACTGGATTACGATTGCAGGCGACTACGGCGGAAAATCGAGCACGGGCTCCGACGACTCCAAGGCCATCCAGGAAGCCATTGACGATGGCGCAGAAACACTGTACTTCCCGCCTGGTGGTCGCTGGACCATCAACCGCGACATTTATATTAGAAACCGCGTCCGCCAAATCATAGGCATCGAAGGCCGCATCGATGGCAAGGGGAAGTTCATCATTGAACAGGGCGCCTTCAACGAGCTCACCATCGAACGATTCTCCGAGTTCGGAAGCGGAATCATTCTCAAGTCCAAGCGCAACTTGCTCCTAAAAAACATCATGGTTCGTTCGCTTGAAACGGACGAACTCGGTGGCGGAGACATCTACCTAGAAGACGTCACTATCGGCTCAATCCAGCTGAACTACCAGAAACTGTGGGGCCGCCAGGTGACCATGGCCGGGGATTCCAAGGGTGCAAAGATTATGAACAACGGCGGTTCCGTGTGGATTCTGGGACTTACCGCGAAGAAGGGCAACACCATCATCCAGAACTTCAACAAGGCAAACGCAGAACTCATTGGCGTCGAAGTGGTCGCAAGCGACAAGGCAAAAGACCGCCCCATGTTCATCAACGACAACTCGGGACTCTCCATTATGGGGCTTCGCGAAACGCTCACCCGCGGAAACGCGTTCCCGAAGATCGTCGAAGAATCTAGACAGGCGTCTGCAATCAAATCCCTGTACGGGAAGGATCTGATCCATTCTCCGAGCGAAGGCGTCTTGATGCCAATCTATGTCGGCTACGCCCCCAAGCAGGGCGCAAATGAAAAGCCGATTGCCTCTATCCCCGAAGAAATGGTCATCGTGCAACCCAACCTGCTCCGCATCATAGGCAATGTCGAAGACGACGGACGCGGCGATGGACTGTGCGAAGACCCTGTGCGTTGGAAGAAAGGACTCGGCCCTGGAAACGTGGTGTTCTCAGACAGCATGGCCTACGAAACCGATGTCTCGTTTACGGCAAGCGGACGCTATAACATCATCTTTACCGCAGACGACGGCTACCAGACAGGTGCCGACACGGGAAAAGTCTTTGTATTCGACAAGCACTACACCACCTTGGATCATACCGGAGATGGCATCCCGAGCGGCAAGGGCGCCTCGACCTGGATTTCTGAATTCGACAACTACAGTCCGCACAATTCCGACCCCGATTTGCACATTGCGAATGTTCAGAACGGTGGCGCAGGAAAGGCCTATCTGCGTTTTGACCTTTCGGCACTGCCCGGTCCGCTTTTTGATGCAGCCCTCAAGCTGGAATTCAACAAGGACTCGATCAAAAAACCGATTCAGCTGAACATTTTCGGGCTCAAGGAAACCAAGAAGGACATGAACTTCGGCGACCAGAAGCTCGGCGTGGACTGGGCAGATTATGAACTGACCTGGGAAAACGCCCCCGCCAACCTCCCCGACCAGAAGGGCGGACAGTTCAACATCCGCAAGAATTCCGGTGGTGGCGTCGACACCAAGTACGCCGACTACTTGGGCATCATCACCTTGAATCCGCAAGCTCCGCTCGGAGCATTCCTAAGGACCCCGACACTCACCGAATTCTTCAAGCGCAAGCACGCTTCAAACCTCTACACGCTTATTCTGACCGCAGTAGAACCAGGCGAGATCATCTTGCCTTCGGCTGCTGCAGGCAAGGACTTTGCACCGACGCTTTACGTGGGCTATTTTGACAACACGCGCTCCGTAGGTGGCGAAGCGATGGACGGAGGCTACACGCTTACCAAGGTGAACATCGACATCTACAACCTAGAATGCGACTTTGACCTGACCGTAGGCTACCCGCAGTTCGTGCAAATTGAAATCGTAAATGAATTTGGCAAACGAATGCTGACTGTTGCGGCTCGCGACCTTGACGGCGAAAAGAAAACCCACTTCAAGTTCAAGGCCATGGCATTCCCCACCGGCAAGTACGTTCTTAGGGTCATCGGCGAAGCATTCACAGCGGAGCAGTCCTTCTACATTTTGAACTAGGATTAAACCATGCAACTAAAGAAAGTTTTTCAACTAGCAATCCTTGCATCTTTATTCGGAGTGTTCACCGCCTGCGGTGACGATTCAAGTTCTTCGGCATCCGACGAAGACAGCAGTTCATCTGTAGCTTCGTTCAAGTCCAGCAGCTCCCTTAGCACGCGTGCAGACATCGACTACAAGGACACGGTCAGCCTCGGCGACACGATGAAAATCTATTTGGAACTTTTCAAGGGTGACAGTTCCAAGATGGACGAAAGCGAAACCTACCTGGACAGCGAAGCGGTCAGCCTGCCACTGTACCTGGGCGAACTCCCGAAGGGTAGTCGCATCACGGTTTTCGCGACGACATCCGACATCAAGAACGAAAAATTTCGCATCAAGAGCGAATTCGGCGAAACGCTCCAGGCTATCTATGCAGCCCCGAAGGACGAGTCCAGAAAGGATTCCGTCTATAGGAGCGAACTCATTCCGAGCTTTGGGGCAGACACCAGTGCCTCCTTTAGGGATTCAAACACCTTCGTCAATTTCAACGACGGCCACTTTTTCGTAAACATCGAAGGAGAATTCAACGACAATTCCAGCATCAAGCTCAAGGTAAATGTGGATACGTCGTACTACAGGTATATCGGCGAAAGCGAAGAAGTTTCGATGAAGATGACCGACACACTGCGCGGTATCATGCTAATTGACAATGCGCCCGACGAAGTGTCCATCGCGTTTTCCGCTTCGGAAGGCTACAGTGTCAACCTGACAACCATCGGTGAAAACATCGTCTTGTACAAGCTAACCGACAAGGACAAGGAACTCGGTTCTTCGACCACGAACCTTGACACAATGCTTGTTCCCAACGATTCCGTTGACTGGTCCATCAAGATCAAGCCCGAATCTTTTTCGAGCGTTTGGACGGGCCCCTTCGCCTACTTTGAAGCACGGACCAAGGCGCGCGCCCTAGAACAGGGTGAGTATTTCTCGTTCCCCGATTCCATCAACTACCCCGGCGAAGCATTCGTCCGCACCAGGCCGAAGGACGACATCGGCATATACAAATACAATCTGCGCCAGGAACAGTTCGTCTGGATTGGAGACTACAAGAAGGGCGATTCCATCATCGTCAAGCATTGGATACAGAACTACAACGATGAAAACTTCCAGAATGTTTCTCTTGAGATTCTAGACAAGAAAAAGAAGGTTCAGGGAACTATCAGCAGCGTCTATGGTGGAAGCCTAAAGATTACCAAAGACATGCCCGAAGGTGCCTACTACCTGCACTACATCCGCTTGAAATCGGACCCGCTCGACCAGGGTATTCCCGACAGCCTTCGCTACGTATTGCAGCTTTTCACTATGGTACAGCAGCCGGGCATTCTCCAAACAATGCAGTTCTACGATTCCGAAAGCGACTCGCCCATGAAAGAAAAGGTTCTCGCCGTCGATGACACGCTCCGCTTTGACGAATTCACCTTCCTCATGGAACCGAATTCCAAAACCAAGTGGCGCATCATCGGATCGGACATTGCATGGTTTGTTCCCTGCGAAACGCTCAACTACCTGAACAACAGCAGCAACTACAAGGAATCCAACTGCGAAGACGAGCAGGAAATCTCTTCAAATTACCTAATCGCGCTCGAAAACGGAATTGGAGAAAACGCTAAGCTGATTGCACAGAGTGTCGCCGACCCCGCAAAACGGGACACGCTCACCATCACGATTATTGCAAAGGCAGAATAGTCTACGGTTCTTCCCAAATATGATTGGGAAGCTTACCAATATCACGAAAATCCAAAAGGCCTGCCGTCGGAGCGTTAACGCCCACGAGGCGCGCCAAGGGTTTCCCCGCGCGTTCGATAACGATTTCCTCGTCCTTCAGGGATACCTGGTTCAAGAGCGAGCCGAAATTCTGGCGGACTTCCATGGCAGAAACTACTTTAGACATACCCTAAAAATAGTATATTCTGCGTATGGAAACCGAAAACAAGTCCTATACCGTCACGCAATACATGAAAGCCCTGAAGCAGAAGGTGGAATCTACCCCTGCTGTTTGGGTGCGCGGCGTGATTACCCAGATTAACGAGAAGGCGCGCGTCGTCTATCTGAGTATTGCGGACTTTGAAGAAGGGAACGTGAACCCGCTTGCGACGGTTCCCCTGTACTGCTATTCGGCAAAATTCGCAGCCATTCAAGCCAAAGTTGAAAATTACCCGCAGCCGTTTATTCTCAAGGAACAGCTCAAAGTGAGTTTCCTGATCAAGGCGGACCTGTATGTGCCTTACGGAAAATTGCAGGCACAGATTCTAGACATTGACCCCGTTTACACGCTCGGTGAACTTGCTCTCACGAAGAGCGCCATTCTAAAAAGACTCGCGCTAGAAGGCTTATTAGAAAAGAACAAGGCGCTTACACTCGCCGATGTTCCAATACGCGTGGGACTTATTACCGGCGAAGGGACGGCCGCCTACAAGGACTTTACCACCAAGCTCGCCGAATCGCCTTTTAATTTCAAGGTGAAAACCGCTTACGCAAAAATGCAAGGCGCAGACACCGAGCCCACGGTACTTGCCGCACTCGAGGAACTCGCCAAGGATTCAGAACTGGACGTCGTGTGCATTATCCGCGGAGGCGGAAGCAAGACAGACTTGAACTTTTTCGATAGCGAAGCCTTGTGCCGCGCCGTTGCGAACTTTCCGCTACCGGTGTTTGTTGGCATTGGGCATGAAATTGACCGCAGCTTACTCGATGAAGTCGCCTACCAGTCCTGCATTACACCGACCGATACCGCAAAGCGTCTGATTGACCGAGTCGCCGACAGCTGGAACCGTATGCTTTCGCTTGCGCAAAACATTGCATTACAGACAAAAGAAACACTTGTCTCCGTCAACCGCGACCTGACCTACAAGGGGAACCACCTGCAGCAAAAGGTGAACGCCCTTATTCAAAAAGAAGCGATGAAACTTTCGCTGTACAAGGGCAACCTGCAAAAAGACCTGCAGTTTATCTTTAGAGGCGAACGCGAACGCATCGCCCGCGACAGCGAAGGTCTGCACCAGGGTTCCCGCAAAATTCTGGACCTTGAAAAATCAAAATTCAACCTCATCGAACTCCGCGTCAAAAACGCCGACCCCGAGACCACTCTTTCAAAAGGCTACACGCTTACGCTTGACGCCAACGGCAAGTTCATTCGCAACAAGAACCAGCTAAAGCCTGGCGACACTCTTACCACAAGATTTAAGGACGGAAGCGTACAGTCGAAAATAGTGTGAAGTGAAGAATGAGAGATGTGAAGTGTGAAGTGTATAATTACTCATTTCACATTACTCAAACTTCGGTAATTTCTCGATTTTCTGGAAACGCTTGGTGGCGGCATCCAGCGCAAAGTAGCGCACCGCATCGCCTAGCGAAAGCATCACGTACTTAGGCGTCAGTACCTGCAAATACTTGTTCAACTGCACCTGGAGCGCTTGCCACGTGTACTCGCCCGGAGCCTTGCATTCCACCAAAAGCCACGGATGCTTCAAGTCTGCGCCATCCTTAAAGTCCTGCACCAGAATGTCCACGCGGTCATCTGTAGAAGACTCCACCGTCGAAAGTGCAAACTCCACCGCAATCAAGTTCTGCGGCACCTTGACTGCATCCATCAGAAATTTAACCGTCGCCTGGCGCACATGTTCTTCAGGCGTGGCAGGCACCTCTTTTTGGCGAATGGGGTCGAATAAGGTTTGATGCTTGAGGTTGTTCACTTTGGGGAAGGGATGCAGAATGTGAAGTGTGGGGTGTGGAGTGTGAAATGAGGAAATACTTTCCGTAAAATAAAAAAATCTTATGGTCTTGACAATTTCCCTATTTTCAAACTATATTTGATTACATGAATAAAATCTTTGGACAGAACACCGCAGCAGCGGCAATGGCAGCAAGCCCGGCAGCAGCCCGAGCTATTGTGGGGCTGTCCAGAGAAACCAAAATCTGTAAAGCGTTACGCTAAAATTCAGATTAGAAGTTTCAAGGGCAGCCCCGCAAACGGCTGTCTTTTTTTTGCTCGTTCCCACGAGCCCACATTTTCACCCCATTTAACCATCAACCATACGGGAAAACGAAAATTCATAAAAGATTATATTCTATAATTACAACGTAAAAACAAGAATTTTCGATCCCTACACAGGAGCATTAAAATGCGCAGAAGACTATTGAGCGAAGGTGCCAAGGAACTCTCTTACGAAATCCGCGAGATCGTGAAGAAGGCAAACCAGCTCAAGGCACTCGGCCTCCCCATTCATTGGGAAAATATTGGAGACCCCATCGAAAAGAAATGTCAGATTCCTGACTGGATTAAGGATATTGTAGTTGACCTCGCCAAGACAAACCGCAGCTATGGTTATTGCCCATCCAAGGGTATGCTTGAAACCCGCGAATTCCTGGTGAAAGAAAACAACAAGCTGGGCGGCGCCCAGATCAATGTCGATGACATCCTGTTCTTCAACGGCCTCGGCGACGCCATCGCCACCATTTACGGATTACTGTCGATGACGACCCGCATTATCGGACCGGCACCGGCCTACTCTACCCACAGCTCTGCTGAAGCGGCTCATGCCCACACGGCCCCGATTACCTACCGCTTGCAGCCAGAAAACCACTGGTATCCGGATTTGGAAGAACTTGAAAACAAGGTGAAGTACAACCCGAGCATTGCAGGCATCTTGATTTTGAACCCGGACAATCCGACGGGCATGGTCTACCCGCTCGACATTCTCCAGAAGATTGTCGACATTGCGAAGCGCTACAACCTGTTCATTATTTGCGACGAAATCTACAACAAGATTACCTACAACGGAGCGCACGCTTACGCGCTCGCCGAATACATTGGCGACGTGCCGGGTATCGCCCTCAAGGGAATTTCGAAGGAATACCCGTGGCCGGGCGCTCGTTGCGGCTGGGCAGAATACTACAACCGCGACAAGGACGAACAGTTTGACGCATTCTGCCGCGCTCTCGACAACGCCAAGATGGTAGAAGTCTGCTCCACCACGCTACCGCAGATGACGATTCCCCGCGTGCTTGGCGACAAGCGCTTCAAGGAACACCGCGATGCGTTAAACGAAAAAATCGGCCGCCGTAGCGCTATCATCAACGAAATTCTCTCCGATATTCCGGAGCTGTATTTCAACCCGACTTACGGCGCCTTCTACAACACCATCATCTTCCGCGAAGGTACCCTGAACAGCCACCAGACCTTGAAGATCGACAACCCGATCATCAAGAAGAAGGTGGAAGAATGGTGCAGCAAGACCACGAACCTGGACTACCGCTTCGTGTACTACCTACTGGGTGCAAAGGGTATCTGCGTGGTGCCGAGCACGAGCTTCTGCACGGACTTGAAGGGCTTCCGCGTGACGCTCTTGGAAGAAGACGAAAACGAACTGCGTAGCGTCTTCACCACCATCCACGACGCAATCATAGAATACCTGCACAGCTAGAAACCAATCGAAGGAACCGCCGTGAAAACATACGCCTTACATCTGTTCTTGGTTCTCTTGTTCGCATGCCTGCTCTGCAGCTGCGACGACCAGCAAAGGCAGCAGCCTAAGACTGTCAGCGTCATTCTTTACAGCGAATACTTCGACCCCAACATGATTACCGACTTCCAGATGAAGACGGGGTACAAGCTGCAACTGGAGCTCTACGAAGCCCAAGAAGACATGGTCGGAAAACTCCAGGCAGCAGGCACCAGCCAGTACGACGTCATCATCGCTTCGGATGTGGTGATTCAGCAGATGATTAAACTTGGACTTATCGTCCCGATTGACACGAACAAAATCCCGAACCGAGTCAACGTGGCAGACCAATTCAAGAATCCCGTCTATGATCCCACAAACACCTACACGGTTCCTTACCTGTGGGGAACGACCGGCATATTGTACCGCGACAGCTCCATCGATGCAAACCATGTCAGCTATGACATGCTGTTCAACCCCAGGAATACGAAAGGTAATTTTAGTTTGTTAGAAGAGTCTCGTTCGATGCTATCGATGGCCCTGCTTTCAAAGGGCCTTAATGCCAACAGCACCGACGCAAACGATCTAAACCAAGCCATTGATTTGCTCCTGCAAGTCAAGCAGGATCCCCATTTCCTTGGTTTCGATGGTTCCGTCAACGGGAAGGACAAGGTACTTTCGGGAATGAACTGGGCATCCATCGTATTCAATGGAGAGGCCATGGCCGCCATTGCTGAAGATTCTACGCTCCAGTTCGCCATTCCCACCGAAGGGAGCTTCATGTGGGTGGACGCCATGACTCTCAGCAGCAACGCGCCAAACCCCAAAGGCGCCTATGCCTTCATGAACTATATTCTGGACGCAAAGATTGGCGCACAGCTTGCGAAGTCCATCAACTACGCAAGTCCCAACAAGGCCTCACTTGAAATCATCGACGACAGTTTCAAGAAAAACCGCGTCATCAACCCCTCCAGAGAAGAAATCAACAGGATGGTGTTCTTGCGCGACCCAGGCGAAGCATCAACCCTGTTCGACAACGCCTGGGAAATCGTCAAGAAATAATGGAATGGTCTCCTATAGAAAGGAGGCTACTCGTGAATTATCGGAAGCGGAGCGAACGGAGGCTCGAGCTCGATGCTAATCGGGCAGTGATCCGACCCCATGACATCGGGATGAATCTCGGCACTCACAATGTTGGGTGAGAGGCCTTCGTCTACAAAGGCGTAGTCAATGCGCCAGCCCACGTTGCGCTTGCGAGCCCCAAAACGGTTCGACCACCAGGAGTAGCAATCGCGGTCTTCGGGGTGCAACTTGCGGAACGAATCTACAAAGCCATTCTCGACATACTTGTCCATCCAGGCTCGTTCAATCGGCAAGAATCCGCTCACGTCCTCGTTTTCCTTGGGACGAGCGATATCGATTTCCTTGTGGCAGGTGTTGTAATCGCCAAGGGTCACCACATGCTTGCCGTCAGCCACCCAGCGTTTGCTGTTTTCAAGGAAGGCATCGTAAAAACGCAGCTTGTAGTCCAGACGATCGTCGCCCTGTCCCCCATTGGGGAAATAGATGCTATTGAGAACCCAGTCGGGAAACACCAACTGGAGCACACGGCCTTCTTCGTCGAATTCTTCGATGTCAAAGCCGTAGTTCACGCGATCGGGTTCGATCTGTGTATAAATGCCAACACCGCTGTAGCCTTTTTTGCGGCGGCACGGATTCCAGTATGCAAAGAATCCTTCGGGGTGAGCCACCTCTTCGGGGATCTGGTCCTCTTCAGCTCGAACCTCTTGCAGGCACAGGATATCTGGCTTTGTAGCGGCAAACCAATCCGCAAACCCCTTTTTGAGCGCAGAGCGGATGCCGTTTACATTCCAGCTGTAAATTTTCATAGTCTACCCAATTCTTAATCCGCGCCAAAAATACATTTTTCATTGAGTAAAAGCATTATTTTTTAATTTTTTATTGGGCTCCCCCATTCAAACACGGCTAAATTTGCGCCCAGCGCACAAATTGATAATTTAAGTTTACATTTAGGATTATTCCAACAGGAATTGCCCCCTTTGGATAATAGAATTTAACGATTTTTTTTAGTTATTCTAAAGAAAAAATATGCCAAACGCAAGAATAAAATTATATTTAGCGTATGAAATCTTCATTTTTGCTCTTCTCTGGTATCGCTTTTCTCTCCCTTCTTTCCGCCTGTGCCGGTTCCAATTCGGGCGAAAACCTGGAAGTCCCCACCAACATGCCCCCGATCTGCCGCGAGATTGACTTCGTTGAACAGCCCGACATGCGTGAAATGTGCGGCGTCCGCACGGTGAGGTCCTTTGCGTATAAGAACATTCCGCAGCAGCGCTACCTGATCAAGCCGCAGGAAACCTCCATTGTCAAGTCCAACGGCCAGCTGGAGCTCCGTTTCCAGAACTCCCTGCCGCTGTACCTGGATGGACCGATCATTGACGAAATCGAATTCAACCAGCAGAAGCGCCTTGAAAAGATCAAGAACTCCTACGACTACCACGAAATCTACAACAAGGGCGCAGAACGCATCCGCATTTTCAAGATGGGCATTCCGACCGACAAGGGTTCGTCTTACGACTTCTGCTTCCGCATTCCTGAACGCAAGGGTAACGCCCGTACGCGTAGCGTCGCCATGGGTAACCACATTGAAGCCCTGAGCTGTGCAGACTTTGACCGTCTCGTTGCAGAAAACGCAAAGACGAAATAGCTTTGAGCACGGGGCATAAAAAGCCCCTCTGAGGTTTGAGCTATGAGCAAGGTTCCTAAAAGGAACCTTTATTTTTTTCTACATTTACCGCCGAATTCATCATGTCAGAAATCAAAAAAATCCATAATGCCCTAAAGCAGGTTCACACAAACACTTCGTGCACCTCGGTTTCGGGATTTTCGATCTCGGGCCTTGCGACTTATTTTCAGCTTCCCGAGCTCGATTTCTGCATTGACATGGGCGAATGTCCGCTGTCGGCCACTTCCATCAACCATGTGTTCCTGACTCATGCCCACGGCGACCACGCGCGTTGCCTGATGCGTCACCACAGCCTTCGCAAAATGATGGGCGTCGAGCGCGAAAGCGTCTACTACATGCCAGAATGTATCTGTGACGGAGCCCGCGAGTGGATTCGTGCCGAAGCGCTATTTGAAGGCGTGCCCGAGACAAAGTTCCGCTACCCAGAAATCATCCCGATCAAGGCAGGCGAGCTCAAGTTCCTAGAATACCGCAAGGATCTTGCCATAGAAGCATTCGATGTCAAGCACTCCATTCCGGCCATGGGAGCAACGCTCTACCACTACAAGAAAAAATTGAAAGATGAATACCTGGGATTGCCCCCCGAAGAAATTATCAAGCTACGCGAAAGCGGAACCGAGATTACACGTGAAGTGTACAATCCGCTAGTCAGTTTTATGGGCGACTGCATGGGTGAAAGCCTGCTCGAGAACAGCCACGTATTCCAGTCCAAGGTGCTGATTACGGAATGCACATTCATTGCCCCCGAAGATTACGCGATGAGCCATAAGAAGGGGCATACGCACCTGAGCCAGATTGCAGATGCGCTCAAGGAACTGGACGACCAGGTAAAATGTGAAAAAATTATCCTTTCTCATTTTTCGATGAAGTATCCCGACAAGTACATTCGCGAAATGGTCGAAAAGGAAATCCCAGAAGAATTCAGGGACAGAGTGGTTGTGTTTATTTAGACAAAAGACAAAAATATGAGCGAAGAAGTTTTGGACAACAACGAAGAAAAAATCGAAAAGGAATTGGTTATACCTGAATTTTACCGCGACCTGAAGGAAGATCCGGAATCGAAGGGACTGTGGCATTACGTATTCCGCACGCACGGCGACCGAAAGCCGATTGCAACACCCGACGGACTCCCCCACAAACTTGACTTTGAGTGGAAGGACATGTTCCCGCAAATCGCAGGCAAGGCCGACGCCCGCGTGGAAGTCGAAATCGGAAGCGGCAAGGGCGGTTTCCTTTCCGAATACGCCCCCAAGCACCCGGACCTCGTAATCATGGGTAGCGAATGGGACTACACCTGGGCCAAGTTCGCCCAGCGCAAGATGGACAAGGCGGGCGCACTCGCCAACGCCACTATGCTCCGCGGAGATGTTTTCTACTTCTTGCGCGACTGCGTCAAGGACAACACCGTCGACGCATTCCACATGTATTTCCCGGACCCGTGGCCAAAAGAACGCCACCACAAGAACCGCCTCTTGCGCCCGGATTTTCTCAAGGAAGTCGCTCGCGTATTTAAGCCGGGCAAACGCATTTTTTACTGGGGCACCGACCACCAGGAATACAATGAAGTAGCCCTCGAGGTTTTCGACAACTTCAAGGGATGCAAAATTCTAGAGCGCAACACGGCCGAACCCACCGAAGGAATCATGACCGGTTTCGAGAAGAAATACCGCAAGGAAGGCCGTCCCATTTACAGAAGCGTCATTGAGTTCGAAAAATGACACTTCGTGTCAAACGAATTTGCTAGTTTATTGTCATCATGCTCAAGCACCTGTCGATTAGTGGATTTACTTTGATTGCGCAAGCGGAAGTTCCCTTCCGCGAAGGTTTTACAGCGATTACCGGCGAGACTGGCGCTGGAAAATCGGTACTTCTTAAAGCACTCCGCATCGTATGCGGCGACAAGGCCCAGGCCTCGATGGTCCGCTCCGGCGAAGAGAAAGCCGTGGTCGAAGCGACCTTCGACATTTCGAACGAACCTCAGGTGAAAAGCGTTCTCGAAGAACTGGAGCTGGACAGCGACGACGAACTCATTATCCGCCGCGAGATCCAGGAGAACGGCAAGAGCCGCGCCCGCGTGAATGGCGCCATCGTTGCTCTCCCCGACTTGCAGCGTCTGGGCGAAGAACTTATCCAGATGCACGGCCAAAGCGAACAGCTCCTGCTTCGCGACACGCGTACCCACACCAAGATGCTTGACGACTTTGCAGGGAACGGCGAACTGCTTGCGACCTATTCCTCCGAATGGAACGAATGGAACAAAATTCAGGAACAGATCAAGGCGACCGAGGATCGCGCGAAGAATCTCGCCGCGCAAAAGGATTTTTTAAAATTCCAGTTCGATGAACTTTCGAAAGCAGCCCTCAAGGAAGGCGAAGAAGAAGCGCTCGAAGAAAAAGTCAACAGCGCAAGCAAGCTGGAAGCAGAAACCCGCTACCTGAACGAAATCCAGGGAATGCTGGGTGGCGAAAACGGGCTCTTGGACCAAGTGCAAATCCTCACGTCCAAGCTGCGTACCCTGGCAACAAAGCTTCCCGACTACGAAGATTACTTGAAGTCGCTCGAAGAAGTGACCGACCCCTACGAAAGCGTCTGCAAGGACCTGCTAAGACTCCGCCCCGCTGCGGCCATGAGTGCAGCGGACATCGATAAAGCCAACGCACGCATCGCGGCGATCCAAAAACTCAAGCGCAAGTACCGCACAGACGTTCCCGGGCTTATCGCCTTGACGGAACAGCGCAAAGAAGAGCTCTCTAGCCTCGAAAATCTGGACGCCGACCTGGAAGAACTCGAAAGGCAGTCCAAGAAGGCGCATTCGGCTTTGCAAGCAACGGCAGCCTCGCTCACGAACATCCGCACCGACGCTGCATTGCGCTACGATCAGGCAGTGAGTGCCATTCTGCGTACGCTCGGCATGGAGAAGGCCGTATTCACGACTTCGATTACTAGTCAGCAACTATCTCCGAACGGTGCAGACAAAATCGAATTCATGCTCGCCCCGAACCCCGGCGAAGGATTCAAGAGCTTGCAAAAAGCCGTTTCAGGCGGCGAACTTTCACGAGTGCTTCTCGCCATCAAGAGCGTCATGGCAGAACTCGACCAGGTGCCGCTGCTCATATTCGACGAAGTCGATTCCGGAATCAGCGGAGAAGTCGGCAACAGCATTGGCGAGGCACTCAGGAAATTGGGAAAACACCACCAGGTGCTGACGATTACGCACCTTCACCAGGTCGCAAGCCGCGCCGTAAACCAGCTCGCCGTCAGCAAAGAAGAAATTGACGGACGCACCTACACGCATGTAGAGGAACTGGACCGCGAAGGACGCATCAAGGAACTTTCGCGTATGCTCGGCGGCGAATCCGAAACGATTCGCGAACACGCAAAGCAACTCCTAGAAGCTTAACAGAGGCATCCATGACAGAAGAACAGACATCCGACATCAGACTGCGTTCTCGCATTTGGAGCGTATTGCGGGCTATGGTCTTTATCGCCGTCATCGTGTTTATATGGATGGGCATGGCAAAGACGGCCTGCGCCCTTGTCGCCGTGGCCCTCATTATGGGTTGGGTCAACCTGTACCAGCTGCGTTCCCAGGAAATTGAAAAGCCCTACTACAGGCTGTGGCTGAACGTGGTCGACGGATTTCTCTCGTTCGCCGTGATGACAAGCATCTTTGTCCGCGACCTGATGCAAAACGACCAGACCGAAAAGCTGCTCGCTGTCGGTTGTGTATTCCTGCTTGCGCGACTCGTGGCGCACACCCTGTTTAGCCTCGGAGTTCTCCGTGAAGGCAAGTCGCTCCCGCGCAAGCGCCGCTGGAGCAAGATGTCTAACATCGCCATCACCATCACGATGGGCGTGTACCTTTTGAACCTGGAAGACTACCAGCAGATTTGCATGGTCTCTTCGATTCTTTTGATCATCGCATCGACCGTCGCGTATGCCTACTGGTACTACCGCGATCCCGCACACCGAAAGCCGCTATCGATTGCAAGCCAGCTCACCATGAGCAGGATCGTGCTCACCCCGTTCTTCCTGTGGGTATTCTTCTACGACAACGATCTGGATTACAGCAACAACAGCCTCGTTTTCAAGAGCCTTTCGCTGGTGATGGTGCTCGGGTTCATGCTCACCGATTTTTTGGACGGCTACCTCGCTCGCAAAATGGGCGAAGTGAGCACGCTTGGCAAGTACCTCGACCCGTTCAGCGACAAGATTTCGAACATGACGATTTTCATGTGCTTTATCGCCACTGGATACGCACCCGTGTGGATGGTAGCGCTCATCTATTTCCGTGAATCCAGCGTGGAGACGCTCCGCACGCTCGCCGCAAGCGAAGGGCTCATTATGCCCGCCCGCAGGAGCGGTAAGTGGAAAACCGCTCTCCAGGGTATTGGAATTGTCGCTATTCTGCTCGGAGCACTCGACCCGATGGAGACTATAATTCCCAGTTATCAGGCGTTCTGGGCCATTTTCCCGCAAGCCGTTATGGGCGTTATCACCGCAATTACCATCATCAGCGGCATCGACTACTTCGTCGCAAGCAAACACATCCTGAAAAAATTCGTTTAACGACCCTTGACATGGGTATAAAAATTTACTATATATGGGCTAACCTCGACGCGGGGTGGAGCAGTTGGTAGCTCGTCGGGCTCATAACCCGAAGGTCGCAGCGTTCAAGTCCTGCCCCCGCTACTAGAAGAAACTCGTTTTAAGGACGAGTTTCTTTTTTTATCCGGGGCGGCCTAACCCACGCCACTCCAATCCATTTTTTCTATTTTTTTTGTATGGCTTTTTACTCGAACGAAGTTATTCAGCAGCTCAAGGCCCATGCGGACATCGCATCGGTCATTGAGAACTTTGTACCGCTGAAACGTTCGGGTAACGGACGCTACCTGGGCGTCTGCCCCTTCCACGACGACCGCAGCCCATCGATGAACGTGAACCCGAGCCTCGGCATTTACAAGTGTTTTGCCTGCGGCGCGGGTGGCGACGTGTTCAAGTTTGTACAGGAACACGAAAAGATGGACTTCAAGGGAGCTGTTGAATGGGTCGCCAATTTTACCGGCTTTGCCCTCCCCCAGCTAGGAGCCCCCGAAAGCAACGAAAAAACCGAAGAACGCGCCATGGTCCGCAGGCTAAACGAACTCGCCTGCGAATGGTTCGAACAGGAACTTTCACGTTCTCCCAAGGCACTTGAATACCTTTCAAGCCGACACATTACCGACGAAACTCGCAAGCGATTCCATATCGGATACGCGCCCGACGGACGCGAAGGCTTTATCGGATACGCCGTTAAAAACGGTTTTTCGCCGCTGGACTGCGTGAAGGCGGGGCTTGCGGTCCAAAAGGAAAATGGCGGTATATCGGACAAGTTCCGTGACCGCCTGATGATTGCCATCCAGAATATGTCGGGCATCATCGTTGCATTCGGCGGCCGCGACCTCTCTGGAAAAAGCCACGCCAAGTATATGAACAGCCCCGAAACAGAGCTCTATCTCAAGAGAGACATTCTTTTTGGGCTGTACCATAGCAAACAAAGTATCGCCAAAGAACGCGAAGTAATTATTGTCGAAGGCTACTTTGACATGATCAGCCTTTTTCAGGGGGGCGTCACCAACGTGGTGGCCGCCTCGGGAACCGCCCTAACCGACCTGCACGCAGGTATTCTCGCCCGCTACGCCGAAAAGGCATACCTTGTATTCGACGGTGACGAGGCAGGTAGAAAAGCGACTTTCAACAGCCTCGCTATCGTACTCCCCAAGGGAATCGCGCCACGCATTTTTGCGCTTTCGCGACCAGACGGGACCAAGATCGATCCCGATAACTTTGTAAACGAGTTTGGAGCAGATGCGTTCAGAGAAGCACTCAAGGGATCCGAGGACTGGCTTTCTTACCTGATGCGAATCCGCGACATGGAAAGTCCCGAAGAACGCGCAAAGCTCGTCACCTTCGCGAAGTCGCTCGTCAAGAGTATTCCCGACCACGAACTGCGCAACCAGTACGTGAAATTGATTTCGGAACGATTCAACACGGACCGTTCACTCTCGCAGGTAAAGGCCCTAAAGCCGCAAAAAAGTTTTGATGAACGTCGCCCCGCCCACGGAAACGGCGCACCTAACGCAAACGGCGAAAATGCAGAGGTCATCCCGCAGCTGGAACAGGCGGCGACACTCGACTGGGCAAGCATTCCGCCCATGGAAATCCGTTTTGCAAACTTGATTCTTAGAAACCCAACGCTGATGGAACGCGCCTTGGAATACTTCGACATGGACTGGGCCGCAAGCGGAATCCAGATGTTCGAATCCCCGGTGGTCGAAGAATTCGTGAATTCCGCGATTGCCCTGTACGCCGAAACGGGAGCCATGTCGCCCCAGTTGCTTTACGACAACGTGTCACCCACACTCAAGCTGTTCCTGGAAGGGCTTCCCGACGAGCAATGGAAACCTCCGCAAGAAATCGTAGAATTTTACCAGACGCTCACCGTTCTTTCGACAAAACTCTGCGATCGCCAGAAGCGACTGATTCCGCTGAACAGCAACGAGGCCGTAGCCGTCCGCATGCAAATGTCGAAGTTCACGCAGGGCATGCAGACACTGAACAAGCTTTTCAATGCCGAAAAGATTAACATTGACGCCTTTGCCGACCAAATCGTCCGCAGCAAGGCCCAGCTGATTCTATTCCAAGGAACCATTTCTAGAGCCCCGTTTCCAGAAAATGCAGTTGCTGAAACACCCGCCACAGTCGCGCATGCGGCCCTCTCAATTGCAGTTTCTGCCCCCCAAGCCCCTAGACAGGTTCCCGAACCGCCACAAAATTTCGCTGCGACGGCAGTTCCCGAAAATCCAGAGGACCTTGAGCCCCCAGAAGGGTTTGAGCCGCCGCCACCTGAAGACGACGAAGAATATTCCTATGGTGGCGACGACAACCAAGAAGGCAGCAGCGACGACTTTTACGACGCCGGCTACTAGGATTCGTTCCTTTCATTTTACATCTCTCCCTACATAATTATTGTATATTATGAGTATGAAGACTAAATTTCTTTTTACCGCCTTGACCGCTGTAGCCATGCTTACGGCGTGTTCTGATGACAGCTCCTCGGGCAATCCGGCCGACCCTGCAGCCCAGCCGGGTGCAGACACCACACAGGTCGACCAGCAGCAAACCACTGAAACGAACGATTCGACCCAGACCACCAATCCGGCCGATGTTCAAGGTGAGCCGGTGACAGGTGACTCGACAGCGACCCTTGATCCACCCCCAACAAATCCTGAACAGGGCCAGGTCGATACGACCGCGACTCAACCCGGAATCGATACCAATCCGGGAACACAAGCGAACGGCTGCGCCGAAGGCGAAGTTCCCGTACCAGTCGAATTTCCGATGAATGTGTTTAATGATATCGGCGAAGTCTACAGGTCCATCCAGTGCAACGAAAAGGTCATCTTTATCGTGCGCCATGGCGAACGCGATCGCAAAATTACGAAAGAATCCCAGCTGACAGAAAACGGCATCGAGGAAGCCCAGGCCATGGGCGCTAAGCTCGCCGGTCCGATTGACTTCGTGTTCTACCATTCCGGATTTGTACGCACCTACCAGACCGCATTGAACATTGCAGTCGGACGCGGCCAGTCCCAGATCGTCGACGACACCGTCGCCGTGAATTTTTCAGCAGACACCATCCCCCAGCTTGCTGATGGTTGGTACCTGAAGAACAGCGAGATGCGCGATTCCATCGCAAAAGCCGACTCCCTGAACAATGTCAACCTTGTCTACACCTACTGGATATACGAAGACAAGTATTCTGAAGCATTCTACGACCTAGAAGAGCGCACCCAGGAATTGTTGACGAACTACGTTCTCAAGGACTATGACCAGCTTCCCAAGTACACGCTGATGGCATCGCACGACCAGCTCCTGATGCCGCTTACAGCCTACGCCACACAAAAGCAAATTGACCTCAAGCTGCACGACATCAATTCTCGTCGGTGGATCAATTTCTTAGCGGGTGTCGCAATCATCGTCAACAGCGACAACCAGGTGCGTTTTGTGGCCGTCAAGGGTGGAGACCGCGGAACCACGCGAGATTAAAGCCTCTGTTGAGAATCCATAAACATAAATTTTAGCGCAAAGCGGCTTTTTTAGCCGCTTTTTTGTTTTTTAAGATATTTTTCTTGAAAAAAAGTGGAGATGGTATGCTTGGTAAAGTGAAATTTTTGACAATGGCGTCGATTTTTGGTCTCGGCGTCCTTGTTTCAACTGCAAATGCCGAAAAATACAACTGGGGAAACGTCCGCTTTGATGGCGGCGGATTTGTTTCGGCTGTCATTTTCCACCCAAAGCAAGAAAACCTGCTTTATGCCCGCACCGACGTGGGCGGCATCTACCGCTACGACTTTAAAAACGAGACATGGGCCCCGCTGATGGACTGGATCTCCGAAAACGACAAGGGGCTTTACGGCACAGAAGCGTTCGCGCTCGACCCCACCGACCCCAAGCGCATCTATGTTCTCGCCGGGACCGGCTACTTTAGCAAGGGGCGCACCGCAGTGCTGCGAAGCGAAGACTACGGTGAAACCTGGGACACGAGCTACGTGGAAATGCTCGCCCACGGAAACGGCATGGGCCGCCAAACCGGCGAAAAGCTCGCCGTTGACCCCAATATGCCAAACATCCTTTTCTGCGGCAGCCGCACCAAGGGCCTTTACAAGAGCTCCGACTACGGCAAGACCTGGACAAGTGCTTACCAGGTAGCCCTCTCCAGCGCCACCGAATCCGCATTGAACAACGTAAACGGCATCAGCTTCGTGATGTTCGATGAATCGCAAGGCAAAAACGCAGACGGATCCACCAAGACCATCTACATCGGCATTTCGGAAACCAAGGACAACCTGCAAGTCAGTAACGACGGAGGCAAGACCTGGAAGGCCATTAGCGGAGGTCCCGAAAAGCTGATGCCCCACCGCGCAAAGATTGTGGGCGGCAACATGTACATCACCTACGCCGACGGCCCCGGCCCCCATAGCATCAACAGCGGTGCAGTCTATAAGTACAACATCGCAGGCGGCACGTGGGAAGATATCACCCCGAGCGATTCGGTGACGCACGAGCAGAGCCCCACCACCTACGAGAAGGACTATAGTTCCTACGGAGGCATTTCCATCGACCCGAAGGACCCGAAGCACATCGTGGTCTCGACGCTCGGCAAGTACACCGGGCGCCACCTTGCCAAAGATGCGAACGGCAAGGAACGCGACAACTACGGCGACCGCATCTACACCTCGACAGATGGCGGCAAGAGCTGGATTCACGGACAGCACTATGGCGATGGCGTGAACATCGACGCGAACGGCACCTCCTGGATTCCGGGCAACGCCATCCATTGGGCGGGCTCGCTCGAAATCAACCCGTTCAATAACAAGCAAGCCTGGGTCACCAGCGGCAATGGCATTTTCATGACGGATGACATTACCGCCAAGGTTCCCGTTTGGAAGTTCCAGTCGAAGGGCATCGAAGAAACCGTGCCGCTCGATATCGTGAGCGTTCCTGGCGGACCACTTGTGACCGCCATCGGTGACTATGACGGCGCCGCCTACACGGACATCACCCAAAGTACTCCGCGCCACACGCCCACCATCGGCACCACGCAGAGCATGGCCTATGCACCGCTTTCGGGAACGTTCCTGCGCACCGGCACCATCACCGTCTACGGGCAATACGAAGCGATCAACTACAACGTGATGTACAGAAGCGACGATGCACTCGCCGCCAAATGGGATACCGTCAAGACAACCCTGAAGGGCGCCCAGGGACTCGTCGTACTTTCTGCGGACGGCAAGGTGATACTGCATCGCCCAGACCAGAGCGCAAACGTCTACCGCAGCGACGACAACGGAGCCTCCTGGACCGCCATCGAGACGGGCACACAGACTCAATACTCACGCATCGTCGCTGACCCTGTAGACGCAAATGTTTTCTATGTGATGAATTCCATGGGCACGCTCTACAAGTCAACAGACAAAGGCAAGACATTTGAGGCGCAGACGGCTCGCCTCCAAAACGAGGGCGCAGGTGAATACTACAACGGTGGCGGTCTAATACGCACGGTCTACGGTCGCGAAGGTCACCTGTGGGTCCCGCTCGACCAATCGCAGATGTGGCTTTCCAAGGGCTACAGTGAAAACGGGCTCGCCTACACCGAAGACGGCGGCAAGACCTGGAACAAGTGCGAAGGCGTGAACACGGCGATTGCCGTTGGCATCGGCAAGGCCAAGGAAGGAGCCGACTACGAGACGATATTCATCTGGGGTGTCGCTGGCGGCGCCGAGAACCCGCTGGGAATTTACCGCAGCACAGACAAGGGCAAGACCTGGGAACAGGTGAACGACAACGCACACATGTTCGGTGGTCCCGGCAACGGAAACTTCGTGCAGGGCGACATGAACACCTTCGGTGTCGTCTACATGAGCACCGTGGGCCGCGGACTCATCATCGGAGCCCCCGAAGGCACCATCTTGACCGGACTCAAGCGGGTAAATGTTTCCAGCACGACCTTCATGCAGCTTGAAAAGCGTACGCTCCATGTGAGCGCCCCCGCAAACAGCACCGTCGAAATCTACAGTGTAAACGGCAAGCTCGCCTTGAGCGCCATCATCGAAAGCAACGCCATTAGTTTAAATAAGCTCCCCGTAGGCAAGTACCTGGCCCGCATCAAGGACGCAACCGGGAAGACGCTAAACCAGAAATCCCTGGTGATTCGCTAAAGAGTTCCAAATACACACAAAAAGTCCTCGGCTTCATGCCGGGGACTTTTTAATATTGGGCTTAGCTGAAATCTTTACAGAACTTAGTCTGCATTAATGGTCAATACTTCAGTCGAAGAAGCCCTAAGGTCGACTTCGTCCATTGCATTTTCCATTAGCCAAAGAGTGCCAAAGGACATCTTGATAGAGACTCCTTCCTGCTTGATCACCGGAGTGATCGTAATGTGTTTCTGGCCAAGGCACATGTTATTGATTTTTGCATTCAGGGTAAGAGACGCTCCTGCAATCGACCAGTCACCATAAATAGGATTGCAGTCTACCGTCCTAAGATCTTCTGGGGCACTCATGGGCACATCGAACTGGAATGAACCATCTTCATTGAATGTCATTACACCGGGTGCAGCCGAATAGTTGTAGTTGGTAAGGATATCTCCTGCGCCAGGATTTGCCGGATCTGTACTGATGAGGGCAAGGCCAACCAAGTTCCAGGAACCCTCTAAGCATTCTGCCGAAAGCCCCGCAGCGCAGTCTTCCGCCTTCGAAGACTTGGCACCAGAAGAAGAATCACCGCATGCAGTCAGGGACGCTGCAAGAAGTCCCACAGCAGCAACCGAAAGAAAAATCTTTTTATTCATAAAGAACCTCGAGTTTTCCTTGAATATAAGTAATTATTGTTGTAAAAATCAACAACATATTAAAGTTTACAATCAAAAATCCTCCATAATAATGGATTATTTTTAGCTTGAGGGTAATTTTTCCCATTGTTTGGAGTATATTATGAAGAAAATTCTTTTAGGAGCAGCATTCGCAATGGCTCTCTCTCAAGTAAACGCAGCCCCGGACCCGAACTTCCACATCTATCTCGCCTTTGGCCAGTCCAATATGGAAGGCCAGGGCGATATCGGGCAGCAAGACAAGACGGTTGACGAACGTTTCCAGGTTCTCTGGGCGGCCGACAATGGCTCTTGCTCCGGGAAGACCAAGGGCAAATGGTCTACTGCCGTACCTCCGCTTGCGCACTGTCAGGGTGCAAAGCTTGGCCCCACGGACTATTTTGGTCGTACCATGGTCGAAAAGACGGATTCACAAATCAAGGTGGGGGTTATCGTGGTGGCTGTCGCCGGTTGCAGCATCCAGTTGTTCGACAAGGACTCCTACGCAAATTATGCTAAAACACAGCAGAGCTGGATGACCCAGCGCATTAACGATTATGGAGGAAACCCCTATGGACGCCTGATCGAAATGGCCAAGAAGGCCCAGGAAGAAGGCGTTATCAAGGGTATTATTTTCCACCAGGGCGAAACCGATGCCGGCGATGGCCAGTGGCCTTCCAAGGTCAAGAGGGTCTATGACAACATCATCAAGGACTTGGGCCTCGAAAACGACATTCCGTTCCTTGCGGGCGAAGTGCTGCGCAGCGGTTCAAGCAAGGGCGCGAACAACAACATCGCAAAGCTTCCGCAGCAGTCCAAGAACTTCTACGTGGTGTCATCCGAAGGCTTCAACCAGGCTTTGGGCGACGGCCAGAACGTGCACTTCACCTCGCAGGAATACCGCGACTTCGGCAAGCGCTATGCCGAAAAGATGATCGAGGTCCTGGGCGACAAGCTCAAACCCGTTGCAGAATCGAGTAGCAGCGCGGCAGAATCCAGCAGCAGCGAAGTTGCATCGAGTTCTAGCGAGACCTCCGTCGAAGGATCTTCTTCGTCTGAAAACGGAATGGGCTTCACCCAGGTGGAAAATTTTGCAGGCGGTTCGCTCTCGATTACCAAGACTGGCGATATACAGCTGAGCGTTGCAAAGGCTGGACTGCTCACCGTCAAGGTTTACTCTAGCCTCGGCAAGGAAGTGCTTGATTTGAGCGGCAACTACGCCGGAACCAACACCCTTATGCTTTCAGACAGACTCCCGGCCGGGCGCTACGTAGTCAGTGCCCAAGGCGAGGCTTTCAAGGCCACTAAGCCTGTAATGGTAAAATAGCGACGACCGTCAGGTGGTCGCCCTGCACTTGAAACTTGATTTCGAAGCCGGCGAACCTAATGCCGTAAATGCGGTCGGTGGACCTCTGGTACGCGGGCCGCGGATCTTCGGAAAGCAGCTCTACTAGAGCTGCCTTTTTTTCTGCGGGGAACTTTGCGCAGGAGGCATCGGGCGCAATTTCCGAGCCATCAAGTAACTCCGGCGCTAGATTTTCGGGTGCAAATTCCGTGCCTTCAAGAACTGCTTGCGCCTCGGCGGCAAAATCGACTTGCAGTTTTTTAAAACGGACGGCCTCGGCAAAACCACCGGTGGCCTCGGGCACAGAATCCGAATACGGCAAATAGGGCTTGATGTCTACGATAGGCGTGCCGTCCATCAGGTCGGCGCCGCTGACCGTAATGGAGGGAGCATTCTCCCCCGTCAGGTTGATTTTTTCGATTTTCACGCAACTCATGGCAATCGGATTCGGCCTAAAGCTGCTGCGCGTTGCAAACACACCTAGCCGCGTATTCCCGCCAAGCCTAGGCGGACGCACCGTCGGCTTCCAAGTGTCGCGAACGTTCTCCGAAAATATCCATAAAAGCCACAAGTGACTAAAGCCCTCTAGACCGCGCAGTGCATCGGCATTCCTGTATTCCGGTTCAAAAACGATCGTCGAACGCAGGTTCTTCAGGAGACCACTCTGCCGGGGAATTCCAAACTTATCGTGGAAATCGCTCCGGATGCGAGCCACCACCTTGAAGGTTATTTCATCAAACTGATTCACAACGGATTATATAGAAAAAATAGACAATGCCCAAACATGCCGCCTTTTATACAACTCATTTTTTGAATGCAATATTTCTATATTACGGTCCATGGATATTATCGAATCTTTGAACGCAGCAGGTCAGCAAGATCTGGCCAAGCACCTTGAAACATTGTCGGGAGATGCCCGCAAGAACTTGGAACGCGACATCCAGAGCCAAGACTGGGAAGAACTCAAGGCTCTTTACACAGAAAAGTCCAGTGCTTCACTAGAAGACAACGTGTCGGGCGACTTGAAGCCCATGCCGTTCAAGATTGCCGCAGACGACCTGCGATACGATTTTTGGAAGGAATCAGGTGAAATTCTTTTAGGGAAAGGCCAGGTCGCCGCATTCCTGGTCGCAGGCGGACAGGGATCGCGACTCGGATTCGATGGCCCGAAAGGCATGTTCGATATCGGGCTGCCCAGCCACAAGAGTCTGTTCCAGCTGCAGGCGGAACGCTTGCAGAATCTGGCCGCCCAGGTAGGCCATGCGATTCCGTGGTGCATCATGACAAGCCCACTGAACCACGAAGCGACAGTCAACTTTTTTACCGAGCACAACTTTTTCGGATACGCCCGCGAAAATATCCGATTCTTTGAACAGGGAACCATCTGCGCACTTGATCCGAACGGAAAGGCCGTCGTCGACGAGAACAACCGGCTAGCCCTTGTCCCCGACGGCAACGGAGGCTGCTTCAGGGCGCTCGCCCAGAGCGGAACCCTCGCCTGGTTGATTGAAAAAGGAGTTCGCTACGTATTCCTTTACAGCGTCGACAACGCTCTCTGTCGCATTTGCGATCCGGCTTTCATCGGAGCTCTCGCCAGCGAAGGCCGCAGCATGTCGGCATCCAAGGTGGTGCATAAGGCAGGGCCCAACGAGAAAGTGGGCATCTTTGCGCTGCAGAACAACAAGCCCGGAGTCGTAGAATACAGCGACTTGCCCGAAAGCTTCCGCGACATGACCAACGCCGATGGCACACTCACCTTTGACGGCGGAAACATCGCCATTCACTTGTTCAAAATCGAAGGGCTCCGCAAGCTACAGACAAGCAAACTTCCGTGGCACACCGCCCGCAAAACCGTTTGCGGTATCGAGAAATGCTGGAAGTTTGAGCAGTTTCTCTTTGACGCCTTCCCGCAACTTGGCACGATGATACCCTTTGGTGTTATTCGCGAAGAAGAATTTTCTCCGGTAAAAAATGCCGACGGAAACGATTCGCCGAAGACTGCGCGCACTATGATTGGAAGACTCCATCGCGAATGGCTCCGTAAGGCCCATGTCGAAGTGAAGCCGGGCAAACTATACGAAGTATCGCCCACGCTGAGCTACGCCGGCGAAGGTCTTAGCCGTCGCGTGTTCGAACGTGAACTCGGAAGAAACATTCTGGAATTTGACGAAGAATAGTAGGAAGTAGACTGTAGGAAGTAGGAAGGATCAATGAAGGAAATCAGGTTCGTTCTGTACAAAGCGACATTCCACTTCCTGCTCCGCCTGCCAAACGCTTTCTACGCTACGCTGTTCACACTCGCTTTTCCGATTTACAAGGCGTTACATACCAAGCGCGCCTATGGTCGCGTCGCACGCCACCTGGAAAAAGCGAGGCGGTTTCAAGAGCAATTCGCAAACGGAACGCCGTTTCCGCTGCAGAAAACAACACCGCGTGATGTTTTCAAGGGAATCTTCTGGAACGCGCTAGACTCGTATCGGGGACTCGCCTACTTCAGAAGCGTCGAAGACCGAATCGTCTACGAGAACGAAGAAATCATCCGCGAAGCCGTAAAACTTGGGCCCATCGCCGCCATCAGCATTCACCAGGGAGCATTCGAACTTTTGCACCGCAGCCTTTGCCGCTACAGCGAAAATGTACACCTGATTACCGATTCCGTCGGCGACCAGACTTTTCGTAAAGTGCTCAAGGAGCTTCGCAGCACCCCGCACCTGACCGAATACCACCCCGAAGAAACGGGGAAGCTCATCCGCAATCTGTTTTCGAGAAATGGGAGCTCGAACGGTATTTTGGCAATGGTCGTCGACCAGGGGCGAAACACCAAGGGAAACTCCGTTGAACTTTTCGGACGCAAGAGCACCCTTTACCTGAGGCTCCCGCAAAAGGTAAACCAGATGGGGGCCGGCATCGTCATCTTTAGGACTTGGACCGAAAGCTCTCCCCTGCGCCGCATTATCATCCGATTCGAAAAATATTATCCACCCAAGTCGGATGGGCTCATTGAAGACATCACTAAAGAAATTGAGACATGGATAGCCGAGCACCCTGAACAGTGGAGCTGGAACTATCACCAAAATTTTCGGGAAGCACAAGACTCCCCTAGATAAGCAAAATTAATCGCCGAACAGCGTATCCTTAATGCGCTGCAAAGTCGATTCAGTCTCGCCACTACGAACGACCACCACAATTTTCGATGTGGCATAATTGTCGGTAAAGTTGACTATTTTTCCGCGTTCTTCAGTCACCGAAAAAGCGGCTAGACCAATATCTGCCCTGCCCGAATCCACCGCTCCAATCACTTCGTCAAAGTCGATGTCAATAATTTCGAGCGGACGCTCCATGAAGTTTGCTATGTAGCGGGCAATTTCGATATCTATCCCCTGGGCACCCTTATCGGTACGGAACTCATACGGAGGAAATTCCGCATTGGTCACCACCTTGAGGGCGGGCCCCGTCACTTTGCCCATCTTGATATGATAGGAGCCGTCTCCACCGATATAGGAATTGAAAATGGAATCGTAGACCCCCATGGCTCGCATCTGGATAAGCGCCATGTTTACCGTATCAAGGAGAGCCCAGTTCTGCTTTGCCACAATCCCCGCATAGGATTCTTCCTTGAAAACTTCATTCAAGATGCGAAGGGTTGAATATTTCGCCACATAGACCGCAGCGGGAGCATCGTCGCAAAGGACCGCATCCAGCTCTCCGCGGCGCAGGGCCTGAATAGACTGTTCTAGGGTTTCAAAGGGAACCGTTTCTATCCTGGCGGAATCGGAACCATAATCAGCAGCATAAATTTCGGCAGTTGTGGCGGTCTGGACCCCCACTTTCTTATGAAGCAGATCTTTAATCGAAAATACACGGTTTTCCGGAATTTCTGAATTTTGACACGCCGATAAAAATACTAGGAGCGCCCCCAGCACCCAAAGAGTTTTCATCTTTACAAATACCTCATAAAACACTTACCTTTTTGTCAATATAGAAAAAAGAATTGTATTTACAATTGAATTTTCTTGGCGAAATAGGCAAAATTTTCTAAAAATTCTATCTTTTTACAAAAAAGAGCCAACAATGCCACTCAATCAAGAAGAAGAATTCCAGCTGCAGTGGATCAACAACCACCACATGGAAGACAAGGACGAGCAGGCGCGGAAAGAAGCTGAAGAGCAAGCCGCCGCACGCCCCACGCGGGCCCCGCGCGGACGCAAGATGCGCCGTAACCCGGCCGCCTGGGAACTCCCCGTGCCCGAAGATGAAATCGACCTCCACGGCATGACATCCGACGAGGCGGCCGAAGCTGTAGAACGACGCATCGATGACCTGATGATTGCAGGCCTCAAGATTCTCAGGGTCATCCACGGCGGCGGAAACCCCAGCTACGGCAACGTGAAGCGAATCATCGACCGCAAGGTGCGTTCCGAATGGAGCAACCGCATCCAGCTGTACAAAGTCGAGCCCGACAACGCCGGTTCAAGCATCATGATCCTCGGAAAACCGCGCCCCGCCCAGGCAAAAACCACCAGAAAGCCCGCCAAGAAATAAAAATCCGATTTTTTTCACTTTTTTGCGCCCTTCCCCTTTAAATTCTTCAATTTTTTTTCTATTATTGGACCACCGAACCGGAATATAGCTCAGCCTGGTAGAGCGCTTGCTTCGGGAGCAAGAGGTCGTGAGTTCGAATCTCGCTATTCCGATAAAAACGAAAAGGACACCATTTGGGTGTCCTTTCGTTTTTTTTATTGCAACTAGCGCGAGATGAGAACTCACGAAATGAGTTCGACTAACTTGCCCCATGAGCAAAGCGAATATCGGGCAAGTTAGAGATTTTGGCGCAAGCCAAAACCCGCAGGGCAAAAGTTGAAACGAAGTGAAACTTTTGTCTAATCTCGCGTTCACTGATGAATGCTTAGACAAAAATGAAACGAAGTGAAGGCTTTGTCTAATCTCGCTTCAACAGGCGTCACTCTCGCTATTCCGCTTCCGACTACGCCGACAGTGTCTTCAGCAATTCTTTCTTGGTTGCACCTAACGCGAAGAACATCTTGATCATCAGTTCAAGGGAAACGCTGGAGTCCGCATGTTCCACTTTGGCATAACGAGACTGGCTCGTTTTCGCGATAATTGCGGCAGAGACTTGAGTTTCACCAAGAGACTTCCGCTTGGCAACCAACGCCTTAGCCAAAGCGACCTTCATTTCAACAATCGCCATTTCAGCAGGACTCAACTCCAAAAACTCGTCGACATCCCCGACTTTCCATCCCTTCTTCTGCAGTCTTTCTTTCTTCAACTTATCCATAAACTAATCCTCCGCATCATAAGATTTCAATCGTTGACGACACAAGTCCAGAATTTCATCAGGCGTCTTGTTCGTTTTCTTTTCCGTCCATAAAATCACAACTATTGCATCCGCATCAATCCGATAAAATAATCTCCATATCTTATTTTCATCTCGAATGCGAAGTTCATGACAATGCGCTCCAATTGACGGCATCGGGCGACTCTGTGGAAGCGACAGATTCATTCCCGATTGCAGTAATCGTAACAGATATCCGGTTTCTATCCTCGCTTTTTGAGATAACGGTGGTGTCTGCGGTTGTTCATGCAACCAGACCAATGGTTTATGACTCGGACTCATAAAATATATATCAGATTCGACATAATATCAAGGGTTAAGGTGAATTTTTTTACCCCCTATTACTATACACGCTGTTTTGGGACGTTTGAATACCGATTTCACGAAAAATTTATTTCTTTTTACAACGCAAAAAAAACACCATTTATAAATTTTCTTGAACATCATGGCGTTTTTTGACTATATTATTGGTGTAAAGAAGAGGTTTTATCGAAAAATAACGATTAAACATATTTGAGCTTTGCTCTTGGCTTCCTGTTGGAATCGGCAAAATTTTAACTCTAGAAGATTCAAGATGCATAGGTTCACGCCGCGTGGCGTGGGTTTTTGCATTTATTTCTAGAATGGTTTTGCCGAACCTCAACAGGGTAATAGCATTAACTCCACGCTTTTTTTGTGGAGTAAAGTTATCCAAGGGTATGTTTTTTTAACCAAGGAGATAACTATGAAATTCACAAAACTAACACTCGCTATTACTGTTGTCGCGGCATCGGCATTTCTGTGTGCTTGTGACGATTCCAGTTCTGCTAAGGATGAAGCTTCTGAAAACAATGCTACTCCTGCACAGACGCAAACTCCATCGGACGTGTTCTCGAAACATGAAGAATACTCATACGTGCTAGTCTTTGGGGAAGTCTGTAGTTGGGGACCCGCCATTAACGACATCCAATATGATTTTGGCCCAGGGCGCTCCGTGACAATGACAATGATTAGTCCTGACGGAACAACTACAATAACAGGCATGTATCAAAAAACTAAAGATGAAGACGGAGAAGAATATTATATGATTCAACTCAAGGATTCAGATTTAACATATGAATATTATCCTGACGACGCAATCACCTTTACAAAGGACAATACATTATACGTCTACGCCAAAGACAAAAAAGATATCGAAATGTTTACCGCTTTAAACTGCGCCGAATAATTTATAAAACATCTCTTATCCCCCCCCTGTTACAACACCCGGGGTTTTTAAGGGGCGGAGCGCCCTTAGGCGAGGGGGTAACGTCAGACACGGCGATAGCCTGGCCGCAAAGCGAACATTCCGGAACGGCCATGTGAGCTTAAAGCCCCATGCGTTAAGCTGGGGCTGTAGTGAGAGTGAGACGCAAGTCGAACGGTCATGTAAGAGCGAGACGAGCACTTTTCTGGAGCCGTGGGCATTTGTAGCAAGGGCGTTGCCCCGGAACAAGTCCGGGGCAGGCTCTAGCGCGGCGACTGAGCGCCCGTTAGAAACGTGAAAACATCTTTTTACATGGAATTCAGTCTCAATTTTGCCTAAAAAAGCGTGTACATATAAAGATAGGGACAACTCTCTATTCGCTTTTCGGGGGCTGTTCCCCGGTTTAGGAAAAATAGAATGAAACGTGATGAATTCGCGCAGTTTCTTGGTGAACTCAGAAAAACGAATGAAAACGGGCAAGACATTGACGCATTTGTCAAACAATACGAACACAGGAACGTGTATTTCTACAACGACGGATGCATCAAGAAAATCCTTGCCAGCGAAAAGAACTTGATTCTCACGACGGACCTTGTGAATGCGGCTCTAGGCTTGATCGGCTCGGACCGCATCGCTAATCCGAAGCTCGTGAACCCGTTCATTCCTGGCGAGCTTGGTTACCACAGTGTCGAACCGGACATTTTGCTGACGAATGATCGCGGATCAGATGCACCGCGTGACCGCATTTCGATTGAGGTGCAACACGAGGACAACAATTCCTTGTTCAAGGATCGTCTTGTCCTTTACGTGGCCCGCCTTACAAACAATATGGTGAAACAGGGCGAAGTTCCGCAACTCGAAAACTTGCACGTGGTCAGTTTCCAGTTCTTTGACGCGTTCGCGAAGTCGCCAAATTACCGCCATACGGTGCAGCTGAAAAATCAGGAACAGGAGGTTTACTTTGACCGCCAGACAGTGACGTTGGTTGAAGTGGCGAAGTTTCTCAAGAACGCGAAGGACTATGTCGGCGACAACTGCCGCTTGGCTCAGTGGCTCCGCGCCATCGACACGTTGAATCGCGAAGCCGATTTCAGTGAATTTGCGAACGATCCCGTGTTCAAGCTCTTGCAAAACGAGGTGAAATTATGTAATTTCAGTTCGAGGTATCTTATGACTGTAGACATGAGCGATTTCGACCGGGCTGTAGCCGAGTATTCGACGAAAATGGATATTGCGAAGAAAATGCTTGAAAATAAAGAGCCTCTTCAAAAGATTGTTTCTTATACGGGACTTCCGGAAGCTAAAATTCGCAACTTGAAGTAAATCTTTAAACAAACGTGGCGGTCGAAAGGCCGCCGATTCCATATATGGCGTGCGGAGCAGGCTGAGCCGTGGCTAGAGTTAGGGGGACCCCTCCCCCTCCTAAAAATAATCGCAATTTTGCAATCAATTGATTGCACGCATTAGACGTTTCTTGTTTTATCTTTCGCAAAGAATTAAGGAAATTGCGAAAAATGACAAGGCCTCCCACTTTACAACATTTACACCACAGACACTTTACAAACGCAACTAATTGTTGTATATTTAGAGGTATGAGTACCGTGGTAACAAACATACGAATCGACAAAGAGCTCAAGGCTCAGGCAACCGAACTATTCAACGACTTGGGCTTGACGCTCTCCCAAGCGTTTACGGTTTTCCTGAAGCAAGCCATTCTGCACCACGGCCTGCCTTTTGCCGTTACAAGACCTCCGTCCAAAGAACTCCTCGAAGCCATCAAGGAAGGCGAAGAACTCGCCCACGATCCTAATGCAAAAACTTATGCTTCACCGCAGGAGCTATGGGACGAACTTGGCATATGACAACTTACTACCGCACGCACCTGACCGAGAATCCGAAGTTCTTGGGTTTGGACATGTAGCCGAACGCCATGGATTTACTGGTGAGGTACCACACGCGGGCAGAGCCGGGAGCAACGCCTTCGGAGGAATCGTCAGCGCTCCAGAAGAAGGCGAATTTGGCGGTGTTGCCGTAGGTTTCGTCGTCGAAGCGGTTGCCGGCGGGCATCGCCGAGAATTTGAGAGTGTCGTTGCCGTTGGTGTCACCCGACCAGCCGTAATCGGCCTTGATCAAGTAACCCGCGTTAAAGTCGGCGCCCGCCGCGGTCCAGAGGCTTTCGAAGTCGGCGTGCGTGGGCAAGCGGAACCCGGCGGGGCATGCCTTTTTGGCCGCATCCCAAGTGTAGAGCCTGCCGTAGACCATGCACTGGTCGTCATCATCTTTGTAGCAGAAACCGCCCTCGGTTTTGTAATTCAGGTTGTCGCCCAGCCATTCGAGGCCGGCAATTTTCACCGTGCGGTACGTCTGCTTGTCGCGCGGGTCCTTGAACTCGTTTTTCTTTTTAGACTTCGGTGCAGCCATGGAGTTAACCACGAACAAACTTATCAAAGCCACAATCAACACATTTTTCATCGGCGTAGAATATAAAAAAACTGCTAGGAACTTCCTAGCAGCTTTTTGCAAGATTTTAGAAAACCTGCGATTACTTAGCTTCGGCAGCCGGAGCAGCTTCAGCAGCGTCGTCAGCCTTCTTACCGCTCTTAGCAGTAATGGTGAAGATAACGGTGCGCGGCTTGCAAGCGAGTTCGATACCGTCTTCGAGCTTCAGGTCCTTGGCGTAGAACGTTGTCGGAGCCGGGAATTCGGAGATGTCCATTTCGAGCACGGCCGGAATCTTGGTCGGCACAGCGGCGAGCTGGATGTAGCGGTTCTGCTGAGCGAAGGTACCACCCTGGGTCTTGACACCAACCGGGAGGCCGTTGAGCTTGACGAGAACGCGAACCTTGACCTTGGTAGCATCGTCGATCTTGAGGAAGTCGATGTGTTCGATTTCCTGAGTCAGCGGATTCTTCTGGTAGTTGTAAATTACGGCAGCGTTGCCGGCCTTGCCATCAATTTCCAAATCGAGAAGCGTGTAACGCTTACCCGGGGCGAGGACCTTGCGAACATCGATTGCGCTAACGCTGATATTCACGGACTCCTGACCCTTACCATAATAGACAGCCGGGATCTGGCCAGCCTTGCGAAGGCGGGCGTTGTCGCGGCTCTTGCCTAGCACTCTCGAGGTTGCTGCGAGCTTTGTGAGTTCCATAATTTTACTCCAATTAGTAAATGGTTAAAAAATTCATTGGGGTAGCTGGATTCGAACCAACGAATAACGGAATCAAAATCCGTTGTCTTACCACTTGACGATACCCCAATGGTGGCGCAAATATAGCAAATTTACGCCTTTTTCAAAGGGTTAGGGCTAAAAACCCTCAAAAAAGCGGGTCACCACCTGGTATCTAGAGATGGGTTTCAGCTCTTCGGCGGCCTCTTTTGCCTGCTTGCGAGTTGCAAAAACGCCAAAAACAGACGCTCCTGACCCCGACATCAGGACGGATTTCGCCCCGAGGCGCTTGAACTCATTTTTCATCTCTTCGACAAGCGGATGCCTAGGAAACACAGACTCTTCAAAAGCATTGAAGGTATTGGCAAGCGCAAAGTCAATCGACGCGGCCTTGCCCGTGCGCATGCACTTCGCCCTGTAAGTTTCCCAGCGGTCCGGACCAGACTTTGGCACCCCTGCATAGGCATCCTTGGTCGGAACCGAATCATGCGGAGTGGCCACCAGTAGGTACTGTTCGTCGTTCAACTGCAGAGGCTTTACAAAAGTGAGCTTTTCACCAATCCCTTCGGCGAAAGCTGTGCCGCCTCGCACCAAGAACGGCACATCGGCCCCGAGACGGGCACCAATTTCTTCAAGCTTTTCAAACTTGAACTTGAGCTTCCACAGCTGGTTCAACAAACGAAGCGTCGCAGCAGCGTCTGCAGAACCACCGCCGAGGCCTGCACCCAGGGGCATTACTTTGTTCAAATAAATGTCTGCACCGAGGGTCGAACCCGATTCTTGCTGCAAGAGCTTGGCGGCCTTGTAAACCAAGTCCGTTTCCAGCGGATAATTCTGCGGTTCGTTGTAGCAAAGCGTAATCCGACCGTCCTGGCGCGGCTCGGCACTTACAGTATCGCCAGCGTCGATGGTCTGGAAGAGGGTGCCCAAATCATGGTAGCCATCTTCACGTTTACGAATAACATCCAAAAACAAATTAATCTTGGCAGGAGCGTATTCTTTCATACCGTTAAACTTAGCAAAAATATTTCTAGAAAAACTAAATGACCATCACCGTAAAGTCATCAAAATGGTCTACACGGCGATTCAATCAGAAAAAAAAACAACACATAATATTCAAAAAAGCTGTTCCGATAGGACAGCTTTTCTTTTAAAATGATTTTAAAGGAAACTTACCCGAATTTCCCGGAGCGTTCCATGTTCTGGATTTCTTCGATGCCAAGGAGCATGGCGCGGGGTTTGCTGTTACCCTTGGCAGGGCCACACACGCCGAGGCTGTAAAGTTGGTCCACAATTTTACCGGCTCGGCTGAAGCCCACGCTAAAGTGGCGCTGCACCGCCGAGGTCGAAAGCCCGCGGCATTCGACCGCCCAAACAGCCACATCGTAAAGCAGCTTGTCGAGCTTGCCAAGGTCCTTTCCGCCGCCTTCGCCATCTTCGTCGCCTTCGCCGTCGCTGACGTCGAACGATTCCACCTGCGGGTAGAATACGTTCTGGTCGGAGCAGGCATCGGCAAGCTTTTCGGCTTCTTCGTCGCTTAAGAAGGCTCCGTGAACACGAACCGGTTCCGGATCGTTCACGGCCTTGTAAAGCATGTCGCCGCGCCCCAAGAGCTTTTCTGCGCCGGCATGGTCCATGACCGTGCGGGCGTCAATCTGGGACGCCACCTTGAAGCTGATACGCGTCGGCAAGTTCGCCTTGATAATACCAGTGATAACCTTCACCGACGGGCGCTGCGTGGCAAGCACCAGATGAATACCCACGGCACGAGCCTTTGCGGCAAGGCGCGCCACGTTCTTTTCAATTTCCTTGCCAGCGACCATCATAAGGTCCGCCATTTCATCGATAATCACCACGATAAATGCCATGCGGTGACTGCGGTCTTCTTCGGGCACTTCATCAGGCAACTCGCCCGCCTCAAACTTCGCGTTAAAGCCGCCAATGTTACGCACCTTCGCCGATGCCAAAACTTCAGTTCTGCGGTCCATCTCGTAGCACAGCCACTGCAACGCCTGAATGGCAATTTCGGGCTTGGTAATGACAGGCGCCAAGAGGTGCGGGATGTTTTCGTACATTTTGAGTTCCACCGCCTTCGGGTCCACCAGAATCATGCGGAGTTCGTCAGGAGTCTTACTAAAGAGCATAGACGCCATGAGAGCGTTAATGCAGACAGACTTACCGGAACCCGTCTGGCCTGCAATCAGCAAATGCGGAGCCTTAGCCAAGTCCATCGTGAACGCTTCGCCGGTAATGTCTTTACCGAGCGCCACCAGAATCTTTTCGGGCGAGGGCTTAAACTTTTCGCTCTGGAACACATCGAGGCTGTACACCGTCTGGAATTTGCGGTTCGGAATCTCGATACCGACAGCAGCCTTGCCCGGAATCGGGGCTAGAATACGCACCGAAGAAACCTTGAGTGGAAGCGCCAAGTCTTCTTGCAAGGCAGAGAACCGGCTCACCTTCATGCCTGGGCCCGGTTCCACTTCAAATCGCGTAATCATCGGGCCCGTTTCACAACCGATCACGCGGCCTTTCACCTTGAAGTTTTCGAGTTTTTCTTCAAGCATCTTGCCGATAGCGTTCAGTTCTTCTTCGCTGTAATCGGCGGTCTGCGGCTCATGTTCTTCCAGAATGTCACTAATGGCAGGCACCTTGTATTCGTCGTAAACCGTGGTCGGGTCTCGCTGCGGAATCGGGGCAGCCTTCATACCCGCTGTTGATGTACCGCTCGGCACATTCCCAATCGAAGCCCCCAGTGTTCCATCCGGCATCTCAGGGACATCACCCACATCGTCGGCACCATAAACTTCCGGTACAAAAGTATCATCATCCGAAGCGGGCGCACCCATCGTCTCGGCCCCATCGCCACCGAGCAAGTCTTCGGCATTCACGTTTCCGCGAGTCTGTTCACCCGCCATCACCGTGCGGTCATCAGACGGAACCTGCGTCATGGACCTTTGCGTTACACCCTTGGCGGCAGGCATTGTCCCCGTCGGCATCGCATTGTCGGCCACAGTCCGCGCATCCATAGCCCCCGTCATCGGAGAACCTTCACGGCGCACATCGCCCTTCACTTGCATACGGCCGCGATGATCCTTTTCCCAGGCAATCAAGTCACGGGCTCGCTTGAGGGCCGCAATTTTCTCCTTGACTTCCACGATTTCAAGGGCGTTCATCTTGCCGCCATTCTGGCGCAAGTAATCTTCGAGCCTGCGGATTTCAGGATCTTCGTCCAGGTTATACTCGCCCGCAACGTTGTTCGTAGGTTCTGATTGCGGCTGAACCACCTCTTTCACCTGGTGCGGCGTCATGGTCTGCAGCACTTCATCCGGAACATCGGGGATTTCGTCCAAGGAACCATTCAAACTGAATTCATCATCCATCCAGTTACTGCGTCCGTTGAAAGGCGTCACCCTGTTCTTGCGGCGAATCTTGAAACCGTCCGGCTTAATATTCACCGTATTGTCGTCCATGTAAACGCCTCGCGGAAGCCCCGCGAGAGGCAAATTCATATTGGTCGCAACAACATCTAAATTTTCACGGCCGGAGATAGGTTCAACATCGTTATCTGAAGGCTTATTTTTTGCCATGACCGACTTAAGCCAAGATGTCGTTTGCACCACAAACCGGAAATGTCTCGGGCGAAGTCCAAAAGCTAACACAAGAATCAATGCCAGAGCCACAAGCAACAAACAAAGCGGCATCACAATAGATGTCGGACCAAAGAACGGCAACATCACATTCTGGCTAAAGAACTGGCCAAGGACGCCACCATTCTGCGACAAGATCTCCTTAGAAAGATTCTCCTTGCCATAGCTCTTAAGTGCAAGCAGGAAGGACAAGTCTATCGACAGCAACGAAAGCCCCAAGGCGTACCGAACAAAGATAAAACGCCTTACAACCGAAATAAGGGAGAGTCCCCAAAAAGAAAGGGCAAAGGCAACCACCAACGAAGGTAGCCTTCCAAAGAAAAAGGCAAGCCATCCGGGCAGAAGCTTTCCGAGATAGGGCCCCATCATATTTCCCTGGGAACCGCTATAAACCGAGCAAATGCAACCTAGTGCGACAAAGGCACCCAATGCAACCAAAAACCAGCCGCCCACAATCATGCCAAAACTCTGCGATTCAACATCGCCAGTCACCTTTTTGGTTGGTTTCGCCGTTTTTCCCGTTTTTTTCGATGAAGTTTTCTTTTGACTAGCCAAAAAAGCCTCCGCAATTACCTTGTAAATATAGCATTTATTATCTTTTTTCCCATGCAAATAAAGTTTTCTAAAAAGATTAAGAAAGTCCTTTCGGGCTTTAGCTTTTCGGCAGTCATTGTACTCATCATTCTCATTTTTGGAAGTACGCAAAACGACATCCAGGGTTCGACCCGAAACGGGGCCGAAGCCATGGAAAACATCTTCTACGACCTGTTTTTCAAGGCCGCCACACATTCCGACAAGGCTCTCGACGAAGACAACACCTTGCACAGGCGTATCTCCTTCAGCGACAGCACCGACCCCAACATTTTCATTGTTGATATCGACGAACCTTCCCTGACCAAGCTCGGAAACTATAACGAATGGGATCGTTCCATTCACGCCAAGGTCATCCAGAACCTAAGCGAAGGAGGTGCTGCGGCGGTCAGCTTCGATATTTTGTTCAAGAACGCCGACTTTGGAATACAGAAGACAAACCAGGCGGTAAGCGTTCTCAAGAAAATCGCCCCCGAAGCCGAAGTGGACTCCCTTTACCCAGCACTGCTTGCCAACTACAACTTCGATTCCATGTTGGTTAGCGCCGTCAGAGAAAGCGGAAATGCCATTGTTTGCTTCATGTTTGACGACCGCAAGTCCTACAAGCATCCCTCGCAATGGATTCCCCTGAGCACCAAAGAACGCGCTGACGATATTGGATACACTTCCACCCTGGACACAACCCAGGTAGACAAAATCGACGATGTAGAGCCCAAGGACCTGCTCGACAACATTTTCCCAGAACTTGCACAGGCGGGTGCAAAATTCGGTTCAGTGAACGCCTACCCCGACAACGACGGCGTTGTTCGAAAAGTCGCCATGCTCTACCGATTCCCCAATCCCTCCTTAGACATTCTTTCTCTGTTGGACACGAACAACGCAAGCGATAGGGAAAAGATCCACTCCATTATGGAAAACGATCCCGAAAAGAGCTACGTGTACTCCACCATGTCGCTCATGACAATCCTGCACCTGTTCCACAAGGATCCCAAGGACGTGGTTGTCAAGATGGGTCAGTACATTGATGTGGGAAAGCCTTTTGGCATTTACCGCGACTCAGCAGGAATCTTTCACACGACATACCCGAATTTCAGCTATCACATGTTCCTGTTGCTCAAAGAAACGCTTTCCGAAAAGAAGATTCAGTCTAGGGCAAGCAACGAAATCCTGGAAATATCGAACAAGGTTTTTGCAAAAAAAGATTCGAACGGGAAATTGTTTCTCGATATTTCTAATGGAGGCGCAAGCAGCAGCCTAGACGCAGAACAGTCCGCCCTGCTCATGAAAGTTAATACGGAACAGCTAGATTCGCTAGCCGAAAACGAAAAAATACGACTTACAAGCAACTATTTCCTAAGAAAAGATACCGAGGACGAGGGTTTCTTCCAAATCGTCAAGGACCTGGAAGAGGACGAAGATGAAGAAGACGAAGAAACGATTGATTTCACGGAAAGTACCGTCAAGACTCTTGCTTTCTACAAGGACACGCTTGCGCACATGCCGTCCGGCAAGAAACTGATTCTTTCGCTTGACATGCAAATCAGCTTCAACAAGAACACCAAGAAATGGAATTCCAACCAAGCCATCCTTTCCGATGCCGTCATCCGTGACATTCAAGCAACTAGCGACGAGGCTATCAACAATCTGAAACCCGGACAGGAGCTCCGCTTCGGCAACGTGAAACGCATCCCGATCAACCGCTATGGGCGTTACCAAGTCAACTACAAAGGTCGCTATAACGAAACGAACAACAGGCGTTTTCGGCACCTTTCCTACTTTGATGTCTACAAGGGACGCGTCGACAACCTGTTCTACCAGGGCAAAATATTCATCCTAGGCTCGGCCGCGGCGGCCCTTTTCGACTTTGTTCCTGGGCCGCACGAAGAAAACTACCCCGCCGTTCTAATTCACGCCACCATCATGAAGAACATTCTCGAAGACGACTACCTTGTGACCCTCGACGAAAAGAACCAGCGAATTATCGTCATCCTGCTCGCACTGCTCTGCCTTATCCTAGGTCTCTACTTCAAGAGCTACATCTCGGTGGCCCTTTCGCTTATATTGATGTTCGTCTACAGCTATGTTGCCTACAAGTACTTCCAGAGCGGGCTCTACATCGGCGTTTCAAAGCAGTTGCTCGCCATGCTCCTCACCAACATTACGGCACTAGTCGTGCAGTTCTACTTCGAAAACAAAGAAAAGAACTTCATCAACAACGCCTTTAAGCAGTACATATCGCCAGAACTAATATCTGCCATGGTGGACAACGAAATCATGCCGACCTTGGGTGGCGAAAAGTCAAACATTACCGCCTACTTTACCGACATTGCAAGCTTCTCCACCTTCTCCGAAAAAATTGGCGACCCGAGTAAGCTAGTTGATCTCTTGAACGAGTACCTAACTGCCATGACCGACACACTCCTTTCGAACAAGGGTACACTCGACAAATACGAAGGAGATGCCATCATCGCGTTCTTTGGAGCGCCCATGCCGCTCCCTAACCACGCACAGAACGCCTGCGAATCTGCGGTCGACATGCAGAAGAAGCTAATGCAGCTGCGTAAAAAATGGGAAAGCGAAGGCGATAAGTGGCCAAAGGTCGTTCATGACATGCATATGCGCATCGGTATCAACTCCGGCGACATCGTGACGGGCAACATGGGATCTTCGATGCGTAAGAACTACACCATGATGGGCGACGCCGTGAACCTTGCTGCACGTCTTGAAAGTGCGGCCAAGCAGTACGGAGCCTACATTCAAATCAGCGAAGACACCCAGAAGCACCTAGAGCCAGGCTACTTCATCTACCGCTCGCTCGACACCATCCGCGTGATTGGCAAGAGCCAGCCCGTCAAGACTTTTGAACTTCTGGAAAAAACCGGCTGCAAGAACGAGGCGAAGCTCACCGAACTGGTTGAAATTTGGGAAAAGGCTCGTACCTGCTACCTCAACATGCAATGGGACGACGCCATCGCCCTGTTCACCAAGTGTCTGGACCTGGAACCGCACCATCCCGACCGCGACCCAGGTAGCAAGACAACGCCATCGCATATTTACATCAAACGTTGCGAAGCCTACAAGGTCAACCCGCCGGTAGCCCCGGGCGAAACCTGGGACGGCGTTTTCACCGCTACGGAAAAGTAATCACAACCTATCTACAAAGAAAACGAGCTTGGAATTTTTCCAAGCTCGTTTCTTTTTGACAAAATTAACTTAAGATTTTTTAATTCAATTCAATATTGTCAATGAGCCTCGTCTTTCCAAAGAATGCGGCGACCAAAATAACCACCTTGTCTTCGGCTCCAAGAATTCCAGAGAACTTCTGCAAGTCCTTCTGGTTCACCACCTCGACAAACTGCACGATGCCGTGGGCGGCAATGATCGACTTCAACACAATATCGCGAAGCTTACTGACCGAACGTTCGCCCTTCGCATAGGCATCCTTGGCATCCCGGAGTCCAAGGCTGATTGACAAAGCGTTTTTGCGTTCGTCTTCACTCAGATACTCGTTGCGGCTCGAAAGGGCTAGTCCCGATTCTTCACGGACAATCTTCACACGATGAATCTGAATGTCGAAATTCAAGTCCTTCACCATACGCTCAATCAGGAACACCTGCTGGTAATCTTTTTCGCCAAAGTAGGCATGGTCACAACCCGAAATCAAGAACAGCTTCGAGACAACAGTCAAGACTCCACGGAAATGTCCCGGACGATATGCGCCGCAATACATGCTTTCCAGGGATTCGTCACGAACCATGGTGAGCGGGTCGCCTTCGGGGTACATTTCAGCAACGCTCGGAGCAAATACATAATCGGCCCCAAGGGATTCGGCAAGCTTTGCATCGGCTTCTAGGCGCTTGGGGTACTTATCCAAGTCTTCATTTTTGCCGAACTGGATTGGATTCAAGAACACACTCACCACCGTAACGTCGCAATTCTTGACCGATTCCTTGATCAAGGCACCGTGTCCCGCATGGAGTGCGCCCATGGTGGGAACAAGACCAATAGTTTTCCCCTGCTTGGAAAGTGGTTTTAAAATCTTGCGCAGGGAATCAACTGTATTTACGATTTGCATCATTTACCTTCTGGAACAAAATAAGTCGTCTGCTTCGGGCACTGGGCAATTGCGTTCAGCACCATCTGCAGATCGGCTTCGTTATGGACAAAGTCAATGTTGTCTGTATTTATGATAAGGACCGGGGCATAGGGGTAATTCCAGAAATGGTCGTCGAAACGATCCATCAAGCCCTTCAGGTAAGCCCCTTCGATACTTTTTTCCATGTTTCGACCACGGCCATGAATTCGTTTCAATAGCGTCGGAACAGAAGCTTGCAAGTAAACAACCAGGTCTGGCCGAGGAATATCGTGGTTCAGTGCGCGGGCGACCTGTTCATACATGGCATATTCGCTTTCGGAAAGGTTCTGCGCCGCAAAAATTTGGTCTTTGTCGTAAGTGTAGTCGCTGACCAGCAGATCGTGGAACAAGTCGCTCTGCAAAGCAGAATGCTGCAACTGCTTCAGACGGTCCAGCAAAAAGAAAAGCTGGGTCTGGAATGCGTAGGCTTCCTTATTCTGATAGAACTTTTCAAGAAACGGGTTATCGACAAAGTTTTCCTCGATAAACATGGCCTTCCAACGCTCTGCAATGATTTTCGCAAGCGATGTCTTACCTACACCGATAGGTCCTTCTATAGCCAAAAAATGAACGCCCTTTTCTATAAGCATATCAGGGTTCCTCCGAAGAAATCACACGGAACGGAATCTTTTCTTCTTTCTGCAAAAGGTTTGACAATAGGTCCTTGACCTTAGTCCCAAGCTGCGGATCTTCCCATTCGGGGGCGACATCGTTTAAGGGGACAAGGACAAACTGCCTGTTAACAATCTGCGGATGCGGCAGACTAGGACGCCCGTGACGAACTTCCTTGCCGAAATAGAGGAGATCCAAGTCGATTTCCCTTGAATTCCAATGTCCACGCGGTTTACGTCCTAGAACAAATTCGGCGCCCTTTAGGTAATGGAGCAAACGAGTTGACGTTCCCGAATACCAGAAACTGACGACCTGGTTGAAATAGGGACCCTGCCCCGCCGGTCCAACGGGAGGAGTCTCGTAAATCGGGCTTTCCTTCCAGCCTCCCGATGAGACTTTTCTGAGCATTTCTCGCCCTTCGCTCAAATGCTTTGAGCGATTCGGCAAATTCGATCCCAGTGCAACAAATACTCGTTCTAAAGAATCCACGCCATAAATATAGATATTAATTTCTATATTTACACCCGAAACAAACCATTCACCCTCATTCAAGGTTTATTATGAAACTTTCTGCACTCCTCATCACCCTTACATCCATCGCCGCCTTCGCTGAAGAAGCCGCACCCGAACAGCAGCCGAGCGCCATCGGAAGCTTCCTTCCGCTGATCCTCCTGTTCGTCGTGATGTGGCTGTTCTTCATCCGCCCGAAGAACAAGGAAATGAAGAAGATGGAAGAGATGCGCAAGGCCCTTAAGAAGGGCGACAAGGTGATCACTACCGCAGGTATCATAGGTACGGTAACAAGCATCGACGAAACCGGCACGAACATTACCGTTCGCACCGCATCTACGACTCTTATTGAGTTTGACAAGTCAGCCATTCTCCGCGTTTTGAACGCAGAAACCGCCTCGGCCGCAAAGACCGAAGAAAAGAAATAAGGATTAGACCATGGCTCTTCTCCCTATTAGAATTTACGGAGATCCGGTGCTCCGCAAAAAGTGCACCCCCATCACCGAAATCACACCCGAACTCAGGCAGCTCGCTAAGGATATGCTCGAGACCATGTACGATGCTCCGGGTTGCGGCCTTGCCGCCCCCCAGGTCGGAAAGAACATTCGGCTTGTTGTCATTGACACCGCCATTCCCGGTGAAGAAGATCCGCGCCCCTACATCATGTTCAACCCCGAATGGGAAGCCGAACCCGATGCAAAGCCCGTCCCTTACGACGAAGGTTGCCTTTCGGTACCGGACATTTTCTGCAACGTCATTCGACCGGACAAGGTTTGCGTGCGCTTTTTCGATATCAACGGAGAGCCGCAGGAAATCCACAACTGCGACGGGCTCTTTGGCCGCTGTATCCAGCACGAAACCGACCACCTGAACGGAGACCTGTTCGTGGACAAGATTTCGACGGCCGACCGCACCATGAATCAGTCCAAGCTCAAGAAAATGGCGAAGGAAACGCAAGCAAGCCTAAAGAAGAAGTAGTCGACAGACCAAAGGAAGATGCTTTTCAAACCTTCACCTATTCTAGCACTAATCATCGGAGTTTCTGCAGCTCTTGCAGATGGCGATTTTGACTTGCCCGATGACGTGCAGAATACCGAAGTCATTCGCTTTGTGCCCATCGAGGCAACATCAACTCAGGAACCCGGGGCACAAAATTCGGAGACGAATTCCGATGTAAGTGCAGCAAAGAACGATGCATCAAACACCGTCGAGCAAGACACCCCCGCAGCATTCAAGGCGCATAAGATTCCAGAAGACTTGAACAGGCCACTCCGTGTCGGGGTGTTCACCGGCGTCAAGGAACTCTACCTAAAATACCAGGGTGAAACCGTACGGGTCACTCCGCACGGCAACAAGGTGAAATTCGAAGCCGGTGAAAATTCCACCGAAGACATTTCCCGAGAATTCAACAGCGAAGAAGGTGGATGCATCGCCGTTGCCGCCGACAAGAAATCCCTTGGCAAGGCATGCTACCCGGGCAGCATTCTTTTTAGAGCAACAAACGGAAGGCTCGACGCCATTAACTCGGTGGATGTTGAAGACTACTTACGCGGAGTCGTTCCCTACGAAATCGGAAAACTTGACAGCAGCCGCATCGAAGCCCTGAAGGCGCAAGCCGTAGCGGCACGCACCTACGCCTACAAGCATTTCAACAGTCGCGAGGCGATGGGTTTCGACGTCTACGCCGACACCAAGGATCAAGTATACAAAGGACTTGCATCGGCAACTCCACTCACCGATGCAGCTGTCAAGGCAACCGCAGGAGTCGTGATGACCTACAACGACGAATTTATCATCGCCTACTACCATTCCACCTGCGGCGGCATCACCGAGACTCTTGCCACCTGGAACCGTGCCGACCTCCCCTACCTAAAATCCGTTCCCGACAAACGCCCCAATGGAAAGCCCTGGTGCGATGAATCCAGCTACACCAAATGGGAACGCCGCTTTGCAGATAAAGAGATTGCAAAACTTTTCAAGGCGAATGCAATCGAAGCTAAGGCTATATTTAGCAGCAAGAACGGAGCCGATTTCAAGAAAATCAAATCCATCAAGATCAAGGACAAGCTGAAAAGCGGGCGCATCATGACGCTCCGCGTCGAAACCGACAAGGGCCACTTCGATGTCCTCACGGACAGAACACGTTGGCTTTTCAAGAAGGCAGGAACCATTCTTCCGTCGTCCTTCTTTAGCATCAAGAAGGACGGCAAGGAATGGGTGCTCACGGGCACGGGTTTTGGGCACGGCGTGGGCATGTGTCAAATGGGAGTGCGCGCTCGTGCCCAGGCCGGGCAAAGCTACCAGGAAATCCTAAGCCACTACTATCAGGGAATTACCCTGGAAAAATTCGAGCGGTAAGAAGATGGCAGGCTCCGTAGAAAAGCCACTTCTCGCAGTCATTAGCCAAGGTTGTAGCGCAAACTTTGGCGATGGTGAAAAGATTGCCCGCCTTTTTGAAGACGACTACCGGATCGTTTTCGGAATGTCCCAACTAAATGACGAGAATCGCGAATGCGAAACACCCGCAGCATTCGTATTGAACGTATGTACAGTCAAGGGAAATGCGGGCGCCCTAAAGCTATTGCGAGAAGCAATCAACTCGGCCCCACATGCTAAGCTGTTTATTACGGGTTGTGCTCCAAAAGATTTCAGGGAAGAAGCCTCCAAGATTTCAGATAAAGTTTTATATACGAGTCTTAAGGATCTGCACGCCAATTATAACACGTCATTGCGAGGAGCGAGAGCGACGAAGCAATCCACCGATACACTCAGGGAAAACCCTCTCATAGGTATCGTGAACATTGAAGAAGGGTGCCTTGACGCGTGCGCCTACTGTTCCACCAGACTCGTTAAGGGCAGACTCCACAGCTACCCCGCCACCGACCTAGTGCAACAAGTGAAAAATCTTGTCGAAGACGGCTGCGTTGAAATCCAACTGACCGGCCAAGACTGCGGCTGCTACGGTTTCGACTTTGGCTCGAATCTCGCCGAGCTCGTTCAACAGATTCTAGCAGATGTTCCCGGCGACTACAAGCTACGACTCGGCATGGGAAATCCGCGCCACATGCTCCAATATCTCGATGGCATCATCGACTGCTTTAAAGATGAGCGCGTATACAAGTTCATCCACCTGCCCGTCCAGAGCGGAAGCAACGATGTTCTGTATGCAATGAATCGCAAGCACAGCGTACAGGATTACATCGACCTTGCCGATGCCATCAACAGACAATTTCCGCTTTTTACCTTGAGCACCGACCTGATTGTCGGTTTTCCCGGTGAATCGGAACGCGACTTCCAAGACACCCTAGACCTTCTCGAAAAGACCCGTCCCACCGTCTGCAACATCACACGCTTCGTGGCACGTCCCAACACCCCCGCCTACAATATAGCAGGCTCCGTTCCCGACGAAATCAAGCACCAGCGTTCAGCGACCCTCGCCGAAGCCTTCCAACGCATCGCAGCAGAAAACAATTCCCGTTGGATTGGCGAAAAAGAAACTGTCACCATTGAAAAGCCGGGCTACCGCAAGGGCACCTACATCGCCCGGAACGCAGCCTACCGCCCCGTCGCAATCGCAAACAAAACACCGCTGAAGCCAGGCGAAAGGTTCACTGTTACAATAACCGCCGCAGAACCCTTCGCCCTTATAGGAACAATAAGCTAATTCTAGCGCATCCCGAAACGCATGGTTTTCCAAACCATCGTTTCGCTTGGTCAAGAAAAAGCCCCGGCTTGACGCCGAGGCTTTTCAAGTTCAATCATGCAAGTCGCTTACTTTGTTTTTGCGCGCTTGTAACCACGCCTGTAGGTTTCATTCGTTCTGGTATAGTACATCGTGTGCATCCATGCCGAAGAACCTTCCCTAACGCAGGACTTGTAGAATTCCTGAACAAAGGTCACCTGATAGATGTAAGGACCCGTGGCCACCATGCGGCCCGACTGGGACACCGGATACATCTTGATAGTCATAAAGCCTGCACCCGTTTCACCGTACAGCGGATATTCAACACCCTTTTCGACGCAAGTTTCGGGATTCGTCATGTTGATTCCGCCCAAAGCGGCACGGAGTTCTTCTTCGTTCATGCTCTTCTGGTACTGGCTCACGAAGTGGCCCAGATGGTCGAACACGCGCACATTGATGCGGAACGGTCCCATCACCGGGTAAGAAATGCTGAAGCAGCTTTCAACGCCATTGGAGAAGCACATTGCTGTACCGGCAGCTTCATTGACGCCATAGACCTTCGTGTTTGCGGCAGCTTCACCACCAAAACCTGTCTGCGAGAAGATGAGCTTTTCTTCGTTGGTCAAGGCGAGCGGGTTGCCGTTCTTACCCACGCCGCCAGGAACAGAGGTAAAGAGAAGGTCTGCGGTCATATCCAGCGGAAGTTCACCATCATTGTTTTCAGCAATCTGAGTCAGGACATTCGCCTTTTCGCTGAAGTCCGGACGCGTAATGGCAGAGTCCAGAACGAACGGAGAGCCCTGTGACGGAGCCTTAAAGTCCGCCTGCGGCCATTCGCTCGGATCATCGGGGTAACCCACCACGGACTTGCCAGAAGAAGATGTAATCTTGAAGGAAAGCTGAGTGTTCCACGCAATCAACTGGTTCCAGGTCTCTTCCGGATTGCTGTAGCCCTGGCTGGTCAGCCAGGCAATGTACTGAGCCTTCTGCTGCACGAATTCGTCGCTCGCCAAGAACTGCTGATCGGTCGGGAAGTTGAACGCCACCATGTCGCCGCCCACCACAATCGAATTGCTCAGCACCTGGCCGCTAGCGTCTCTCAGTTCACCTGTAAAGTTGTACTGCACGCCACTGGCCCCCTGGTTGGCACCTTCGACAACGGAGTTCACATAATAGCCGTAAACTTCCATCTTTTTGGTTCCCGTTGCAGGGTCGGTCACAGGACGCATCACCACGATGGTCGGCTGTGTATTGCCATAGTTTTGAATTGCTTCGAGTGTGGCCTGATCAAGAGTCGTGTTCATGAACATCGTCACAGTCTGGTTGCCCGCAGAGTCAAGCTTTGCAAGCACAGAACCCACGGCCGGCTGACCGTAACGCGACGGGGCAAGTTCCGAAAGCGAAGTACGAATATAGATGTTGGAACCATCGGTCTGACGGTCTGCGTAGAAGAAGTGCAGGTGGTGCCAGGTATTGTCTGCCCACCCTGTGGCATCAGATGCGCCTGTGCAGTTGGTATACTGAGAAAGCGGTTCACCAGCGTGGCAGCCATGGTTATTCTGGGCAAGCGTCTGAATGTTCACGCTACCCGGAGCAGAAAGGTGGGTTCCACCCAGGTCCACAGCAAGCACGCCATCCACAAAGATCCACATGTCGTCGTCGCCTGCAAACTCAAAGACTTCGGGCGTCGGGTACTGGTTGGACGAACGATACTTAAACTTGGCGTACCCCATCATCGTGAATGCATAGTTGCGTAGATGCTGAAGTCCCAGAGCTCCATTAGATGCAGCGGCAGGCCATGCGGCACTGGAATAGACGCCGTTGTCCATTACAGGACCCACATAGCGAGGTCCACCATTCTGGAGCCAGGAGTTGCACAGCTGGTATGTGTTCTGATCGACATAGTCTTTTTGAGTGTTGGCGTATTCGTATTCGTAGGGCGGGCAGAAAATGGAAAGGCTCTGCGGGCCGTACTGTTCGCAAACACCGTTGGGCTGAATGGAGGGGTTGCAGGGCTTTTGGGAAATCCACTGCTTGGTATTCGGATCAATTGTATCGAGCGGAGAATAGCCACCGTTGTTGAAGTTGTAGTCGTACACAAAGTACTTGGAACCACCATCCTGCGGGATGTCCATCGTGGTGTTCGTTCTCAGGTTGACGCGAGCGCCATTCTCGTCCACGGCATCTGTATACCACTGGTGGAAATACTGGTTGTCGCAAAGCTCGTTGGCCTTCAAGATATGGACGCTATCGTACATGTCGTACTCGCCCTTTTCATCGGGTCTGAATTCCAGATACGTCTGGACCATCCCGGGGGTGTAGTACACTTCGTTCGCCCATTCCGTTCCACCGACGCAAACAAAGCCCTTCACATCACCCACAACGTTTTCGTAGCCACGCTGGATAATGCCGTTAACGGTCGAGGTCTTGCACTGTCCGTACTTCAACACAGATGTAGCGGAAGTGCCACGCAGGTAAGGCGGAAGATAAGGGTTCTGGACCATCGGAAGCCCATCTTGACCAATCATGGCACCAGCCTTGGACGCCTTGTTACCGCAAGTGGTATGGTAGGCCGCCTTGGTGGTGTACCAGAAGTCGTCATAACCATAGTAGCTCTGGTTCACACCCGGAACCATGAAATTCTTCTTGGGCTGATTCTTTCTTTTGGCAAGATAGCTCAATTCTCCCTCGGCATAGCCGTCATAGACGCCAGAAAATTCTTCCGAGAAGTTTTCAAAGTCCGGGTGATTCGGCTGGAAGTCACGGATAACAATGTCCAACTGACGGATGTCGCCATCCGCATACAGCAATGCGGCACATCCCAAAATAGTACCGAGGGCAAACTTTGCTTTATAACCAAACATATTCATAAAAAATAACCTCACCTAAACAAAGGGTAAGAACACTCTCTCCTAAATATAAACCTTTTTGCGCTCCATATACATGTAAAAAATTGAAAAATACCCTTTAACCGACCCTTTTTCACTTTTTTATGTGATCTAAAGTACCGATTTTAAGCAAAAGATTTCTAAATAGTACCCCGTATGTCGCTATCTACCCTGTTTACCATCGCCATCGTGCTGATTCTCTTGCGTGTTTTTTGGCTAAAAATCAAGGATGCCAACCTAAAAAGCGAAAGTTTCAAGAAACTTCCTCCCAAAGACCAACTTGCCGTAATCAAGGAATGCCTGTTGAATAATCCCACCGAAGGGAACTTGTCAAACCTGAAGGATTTTTTGGTAAGACAAGGGGCAGACCTCGATGTGGAGTCCTACCGCCCCTTCATGAAAAAACAGCTTGAACTCACTAGGCGCAAGGACGCCCTCGCCGAAGACAACGAACTATTTTGCAACGAAGCTGCCTGGCTCGACAAAATTCGCCCCCTTGAATTTGAAGAAGCGAATGACGCACGGTGCAAAAATCGGCAAGAAGATTACATATCCAACTCCTTGGAAGGTATCGCGAGGCTCTACTCCGACGAAGCAATCCTCCGCGAGCTGGAAGCTCTTGCTCCTGAATACCCCAAGGCAAAAGACCTCGCAGAAGACTATCGAAAACTGATGGAGCTACGCGAAAGCAGCGGTGCCGACGACGACTCACTCGCAAAGCTTCGCAAGGCAAAAAACGCCTGGGAAGATAATTTGTTGCAAATCGACCTTGTTGCCGAAACAAAACAGGGTTAGTATTCGTGATTTTACTCGTCGCCGAAAAACCGTCTGTCGCCAACCAGCATTACCGTCCGATGCTCGAGCGGATCGAAGGTGAAAAGTTCACCCAAGGCGACGGATGCCTTATCGGCAAGAACCACTGCATTACTTGGTGCGTGGGCCACTTGATTACGCTCGCCCCCCTTGACGCCTACCCCGGTTACGAGGGCGGTTGGCGGCTTTCAAACTTGCCGCTGCTGCCTGAAAAATTCCGCCTGATGGAAATCGAAAGCACCAAGAAACAGCTGAACGTGGTTCGCCAAATGATGGAGCAGGCAGACGTTCTGGTGAACGGAGCGGACGCCGGCCGCGAAGGCAACCTGATTTTTGACCTGGTACTCGACTACACACCCTCTTTTAAGCAAAAGACCATTAAGCGCCTGTGGGTGAACAGCTACGTGGCCAAGGATCTAGACAAGGCCTGGAAAAATTTGGAGGACGCTACCCAGCGTCTCAACTTGAGCTATGCGGCCCGCTTAAGACAGCGAGCCGACTGGATGGTAGGGCTAAACGCAACGAGAGCCTACACACTCACCGCCGGCCGCGGCAAGATGATTTCGGTGGGGCGCGTGCAGACACCGACCTTAAACCTGATTGTAGAACGCGACAGCATCGTAGAGCAGTTCAAGGAACTGTTCTACTATAGCATCGTGGGCTCATGGAAAGGATTCCAGGCGCAAAATGTCAAACGTGAAGAAGACGCCAAGGGCGAAGCAAATCTTAAAGTCGCCGTCTTTGAGAAGGAAGCCGAAGCGAACGCCATTGTAGAGCGATGCACATCGCCCACAGAGGCAACAATCGCCAAGGTCGACACGCAGCAAAAGAAGCAATTTCCGCAAAAGCCGTTCGACCTGACTGAATTACAAAAAGAAGGAAACAAGCGATTCAAGTTCAGCGCCCAGCAGGTGCTTGACTGCGCGCAGAACCTATACGAAAAGAAACTGCTTACCTACCCGCGTACCGATTCGCAGTACCTGCCCGACACCATGAAACAAGAGGCTTATGCCCTTGCGCAAAAACTCTCGACACCCGAGCAGCAAAAGGTATTCCGCACCCTCGATGAAAATTTCGTCTTCATCAACTCGAGCAAGGTGACTGACCACTTTGCCATTATCCCTACCGGCGAAACTCCGAGCGATTTGCCCGAAATGGAGCAGAAAATTTACGACCTGGCCAAGGAACGCTTTGTGCAGGCATGGCTCAAGCCATACGTGTGGGATGAAATGGAAATCGTGCTCGAGACGGGAGAAAAGAAAGATTTATTCAGATTGAAGCTCAAGCGTAACGAAGATTTGGGATTCCGCGCTCTCGTAAAAGAGACGAAAGACGACAAGAAAAAGGCGAAGGGCAAGAAAGGCGAAGCCGAATCTAAGGACGCCGAGGGCAAAGGCGACAGCGACGAAATTACGAACCTGGTGGAATTTTTCCCGGAATGGGCTGTCGGCGAGCACGCTCCTTTTGACAGCGTAGAGCTACAAAAGAAGAAGAAGAGCAAGCCCAAGTACTACACCGAGGCAACTCTCCTTGCCGCGATGAAGACCGCGGGTAAGCAAATCGAAAATGAAGAACTGGCCGAAGCCATGAAGGACCGCGGACTCGGAACGCCTGCCACGCAGGCGGGAATCATCGAGACACTCAAGAAGCGCGGATTTATCGAGGCCCAGAAGAATTACCTGGTGAGTACCGCCCGAGGCCGCGAAGTGATTGCCTTGATGGACGAAAAGGTCAAGTCGCCCGAGATGACCGGCGAATGGGAATACAAGCTTTCTCAAGTAGAAAAGGGCACACTTTCTCCAGTAGAATTCCGCGACGGAATCGTCGAATATGTAAAGCAGCTGTTCGCCGACTTGCACGCGCGATACGGCTGCCAGTTCGAGCGCGAGACCGCCACCGAAACAATTCCTTGCCCCAAATGCGGGAGCGCGCTCGAAGTAGCCCCCTGGGGCTACGTGTGCCCCAAAGCCGAATGCGGATTCAAGTTTGGGCACACCGTGGCAGGCCATATGCTTGCCCATGGCGAAATCAAGGCGCTCCTCGCCGGTGAAACCATCGGCCCAGTTTCTGGATTCAAGAGCAAGAAAGGCACCGAATTTTCGGCGAAACTTTCGGTTGATAAAGATTTCAATATCCAGTTTGAATTCGAAAGCGACGGCAAGTTCCACGGGCAAAAAACAGAATACAAGTGCCCACTTTGTGGAGCCCCGCTGGAAGAAAACAAGAACGCCCTATTCTGCACGGCAAATATTAAAAACGGTGATGCCGGAACGGAGTCAGGCATGACAAATGCATGCAAGTTCACATTGTTCAAGACTATCGCAGGGCACACGCTTACGGCAAACGAAATCGAGGAACTATTCACCAACGGACACACTCCGCTCATCCAAGATTTCAAGAGCAAGAAGGGCACCGAATTTGCAGCAAGCCTCAAATGGGGCGAAGGTGAAAACAAGGGCCGCACCACCTTTGAATTTCTGCACAGGAACCTCCCCTGTCCCATTTGCGGAGACCAGCTTCGTTTCCGCAACGGCACATCAAGCGCTTCGGGAGAAGCGACCGTACACGCCGCCTATGTGTGCATGAACCCGCAATGCGGCTATGGGATTCCGCAAGTTTTCTACCAGCGCAAGTTCAGCGACGAAGAAGTCGAAGGACTCCTGAAAAACAAATGGACTCCCGTACTGGAACCCTTCAAGAAAAACGATACGACTTTCCGTGCAGCCCTAGAACTCCGCAACGGTGGCAAGTTGGGATTCAACAAGCTGACAGTCGAAGTCATCAATCAAAAATAGGCCGTGTCGCGCATGACCGAGGCCCAGAACATGCTTTGTTTCGTGACATCGAGTCACGAAACAAAGAAAGGGCTCCCTTGCGGGAACCCTTTCCTAAGAAGGAGAAAATATGAATCGGTATGTGGAACCTTGAACCTACCAGGAGGGGAGCAATGATAGAGTCGTTTCAGGATTTACCCTTCTACCGTTCACGATTCTAAATATATCCTTTTATTTTTGCTCGGGAACTACCAAATTGCTTATTTTCTTAATCCGTATCAATTACATTCACACCACAAGTAAACTAACATTTACTCTTCGCGGAAAATAATCTTGCACTTCGGAACAAAACGGAATCCACCACGACGGTGACGTTCGATTTCGAAATACTTCTTCACACCTTCAGACGGATGTTCCGGATCATCAGAACCATTGATATGAGCAATAACGCGGTTCAATCGGCTTTCGAAGTTCGGACGCAGAGGATCCATACAAATAGATGCATCTCTCTTGAATTCGCGGTTTTCAAATTCTTCACGACCGGATGCGCTGTACTCGCGCAGCAGATTACGAAGAATGCGAGCCGGGACATTACGCATCAGGTGTTTGCTATTGACCGAGATGGAATCGTCGCTCTTGTAGTAAATCACCGTGACCGAATCATTCATCGCTTCAAGCAGCTGTTCCTGAGCCTTCTGAATAGGTTCCCATGAATCGAATTCCTGCTTCACCACGGCACTCATCAGCCTGTTGAACGGTTCCGGGGCAACGACATTTGCCTTATAATCGAAGTAGACCACACCTGCCGGTGCGCCGTAATAGCAGCCCTTATGAATCAAGACTGCGCCCACCTGTTCATCAATCACATCTTCGGTTGCACGGACACAAGCCATCTTCTTTTCGGCTTCAAATTCCCAATCAAGCCCATATTCATCTAGGCAATCACCAAAGGTCATATACTTACCGACCTGGCGACCATTCACATAAACACAGCCGTCATCGCGGACTTCGGCCGTAGCACGGTTTTCGAGCGCTTCAACAAAAGAGGTCTGACAGGCCTTGTATTCAATAAGCTCATAGGGAGGCGTATTCAAGAAAATGGGGCCCAACTGCACTAGGCCGTTAAACCAGCGCATGGGGTTCGTAATCAGCATGCCCGGCGAATCAAATCGGTAAGAGAAATACTCCTTGCGGTTACCATCGACCAATTCGCGGCGAAGGAATTTTGCATTGGAGAGAAGAGGATAACGTTTCGGAATAATGTCAAGGCAGAGCTGACGCACATCTTCGGTTGCGTAGAACTGCGACACATACGGCAGGTAAGAACGCAACACGCTACGAGCGGGAACCGCTTCGAATGTGGCGCAGCGGTCTATAATGTGCTGCACAAACGCATCCGGGTTTTCACCCCGTTCATAAAGCCAGTTCACCACGCTATTCATAATCAGACGGTGAAGGCCTTCGTCCACAAAAGAGTCTTCGAAATAAATGTCATTAAGAACTTTGACCGTAAAACGCGGATCACGCTTAATTAGCGTCAAAAGATCCTTTACCGGATACTTAATGAGCAACTCGATATGAGTCAATTGCAGGAACAGATTTGAAAGCACTTTTTTACCTCACTCTTTTGAATAGATGTATAAGTCCTATTCAATAGGAACCCTAAACACCTTTCATCTGATTGTGTCATTAATTTAGCAAAAAAATATATTTAAAATTGTTTAAAAGGCTATATTTGGGCTATGAAATCGGCTGAAATACACATTTTACCGGATGAAATCATCAATAAAATCGCTGCGGGTGAAGTAATTGAGCGCCCTGCATCGGCCGTAAAAGAACTTATTGAAAACGCAATCGATGCCGGAGCCACCCGTATACAGGTGTCTATCGAACAGGGCGGAAAAAAGAAAATTCAGGTAACAGACAACGGAAAGGGCATGAATTCATACGACCTAGACCTCTGCTACCTACGCCATACGACATCCAAGCTCACGTCTGCCGAAGACCTTTTTCACCTACACACCAATGGTTTTAGGGGTGAAGCAGTCGCTTCCATAGCAGCCGTTTCCAAACTCACCATCACCAGCGCCACTGAAGACGGTGATTCGGGACGGATTGTTTTGGAAGGCGGTCGCGTCGTTGAAAAGCTAGATGTGCAGGCCAGCCGCGGCACCACGTTTCTAGTTGAAGATCTATTCTACAACACTCCTGTACGCCGAAACTTTTTAAGCAGTGAAACCGCCGAGGGAACGCGCATATTCGATGTCATTCTTAAAACGGCAATCGCGCACCCCGAAATCCGCTTCGATTATAAAGTAGGCGACAAAACCGTGTTTACCGGGGTGCCTGGGGAACTGCGCAACAGAATCGCCGAAGCAATAGGCTCTAAAATCGCAAAAGCCTTATTACCTCTCGACTACACCGAAGCGGGCATCCATGTTTGGGGATACATCTCCCCCACCACAGAAACAAACGGAAAGCGCAACAATCAGTTCCTATTCATTCGGAACCGCCCCATCGAAAGCAAGATGGTGAGCAAGGCGGTGCAGCAAGCCTACGAGCCCTATGGCGCCCAATGCAAGCCTGTTTCGGTGCTGTTTTTGGACATGCCCGATATGGAATTTGACGTTAACGTGCACCCCGCAAAGCGAGAAGTGCGGTTTGCAAACCAGAACCTGGTCTTTTTGGTGGTCACCCATGCCATCCGCGACGCATTTACCAAGGACATGGAAGCGAATTCTCCGCTCATCGACTTAAGCGAAGAAATCAAAAAGCAAGGAAACGCCGATAGCTTGCACGAAACAAGCCTCCCCTACGGATTTTCAGAGCCCATCGAAAAGTCCCGCGCTCCATTTACAACAAATGAAGCTAGCGGAGACATTCCCGAAATGTCTAACCGCCCAGCAACCCCATTTACATTTGAAAAGCCTCACAAGTCCTCGACGATCAACGATTATGCACAGGACCTTTTCAGCCAACCCGAAGCGGGCAAAGTGATTTCACTTGAAGGGGAAAACCTGCAGGCTCCGCCCGCAAAAGAACATGTCTGGAATCCACCTACATTCTTCCAAATTTCAAACACATACATTGCAGGTGAAGATTCCAACGGGCTCTTAATTATTGACCAACATGCCGCCCATACTCGAATTCTATATGAACGGGCTATCGACACCCTGAGAAATGGGGCCGCACTCGACAGTCAGGAGCTTCTATTCCCAGAGCTTTTGGATTTATCTAAAATCGAAGTGGAAGCGTTACAAAGCGTTGAAGACCAATTCAAGCATCTCGGCTTTTACATTGAGCACTTCGGCGGGGAGACATACCAGATTCGCGCCATACCAAGCGCACTCCCCCTTTCTCGAGCCATTAAGGCCGTTAAAGACTTCCTTGACAGCATCGGCGAAGAGGGAAAGAGCGAAGGCGACATGGTAAAAGTTCAAGAAACCATTGCCAAGGCCTGGGCAAGCACCAACGCCTACCAAGCAGGTGACAAGCTAAAGCCAGAAGAAATGGACGCTCTCGTGACGCAACTGATGCTCACCGAAGAGCCGCTCAAGTCCCCTTATGGGCATCCAACCCTAATGCGAATTACGCTAGACGAACTTTCGAAGAAATTCCGCCATTAACGATTCTAGGGACTCTCCCACCGAAAGTCTTGATCGCAGAATATCCGCATTCGGTTTCCGCCTAGAGGCAAAAGAATCTGCGATTTCTTTGACTAAACCTGCAACAGCATGACGCTCATGTCCAGGTACAACAATCATTTCTGGATAGACTGACCTATCCAAAATGATATTGGGTAGCGCGAAGTATTTCGTCTTTACAAAAAGGCTCCCTAAGCAATATGTCAAAAAATCCGGTTTGGTGCAGACCGCCATCGAGCACCCCGATAAGGCAAGTTCCAGCGTAGCCGTTCCCGGAGCAGTCACGGCGAACTTGGCTCTACAATAAAGGGCGTTTCTGTCATTAACATTGGGGGGAGCAACAGCCACACGGATTTTTTGTGAAAGAGATTCGTTTCCAAATTGAAGTAGGGCCCTTTCAAAAGCAGGTACCAACTCCTGACGCGCGGCCAACAAGACATAATCAAGATGCGATATCGCCTTGGACATCTGCGACACCTCAACGGCCTTCAAAAATAAAGGCAGGTTTCGCAGCGCCTGCGACTTGCGGCTACCTGGGAGTAGAAGAATTGACGAAGATTCTTCCGCTTCAGGAGATTTTGTCGACAGATACGGATGCTTGACCCGCACCACATCACAACCAGCGCTGCGGTAAGCGGTTTCTTCAAAGTCAAAGAAAACCGCAAGTTTCACGAAAGGATTTTCAGCAAGTTCATGTGCTCGAGCCGATTTCCATGCCCATACCTGAGGCGGTGCCACATAAAGGCAAGGCTTACGCAATGCACCTGCAAGTTTTGCAAGCTTCATGTTAAAGCCAGGATAATCAATCGCCACCAGGCCCAGACAATCCGGTGATTCAAGCGCCGCCCTTAACACCTTAAAACTTTTGCGAAGTTTAAAATACTTGGGCAATACATCGCCAAAACCCGATACCGGCAAATTTTCAAAATCGACAATGGGATGCATGCCAGCGCCCTGCATGCGAGTTCCCCCCGCACCAAGAGCCCTAAAACGCGCCCCGGCCACAACCGTTTTAACTAACGATTCTCCGACGGCATCGCCAGAATCTTCCCCCGCACAAAAAAGGATGTACGATTTACCGTTTGGCACGGTTTGAAACCCAAACTTTTGACGCATTCAATTCGTCGCGCAAAGCTTGCAAGAGGGCAGGTTCATAGACAATTTTTTGGCTTTTGAGCGAAAGCACGTGCATAAAGCCCGATTCCGTTTCAATGTGACAGACCAACTCACAGCTATGTTCACCCTCGAACGGGGCATATTTTTCAAAAAGCCCCTGCAATTTATCCAAAAAGGCTTGATCGACCATGGACGAATCTATTTTCATGTGAATATGGCTCACCATATCCGAACGAACTCGATCCAACTGGATGACTTCTTCGACAACTAGCTGCATGCCATCGCCCATACGCTGGTGTTCAAGGGCACCCTTTACAAGCACCCGGTCGTCAATGGCCACCGTGTCACGGAATTTTTCCCACAGATCCTTCTTGAAGAACAGTTCCAAATCGCCGTGGAAATCCTGAATGGCGCCAGCACCGATCGTATCGCCGCGTTTTGTTTCAATGGAACGGAGTTTCGTGACAACGCCTCCCACAATGACGGTGCCGCCTTCATGACTGGACAGATCTTCTTCGTCCAAGGAACATGTCGTAAAGCCTTGCAATTCCGGACAGAATTCATCGAGCGGATGTGCCGACAGGAACATACCCACCACATCGCGTTCCTTATTGAGCATCTCCATCGACGACCATTCTTCGGCTTCTTCCAATACTTCGGCGGAGCTATCCATCGAAGGCTCACCACCGCCCATATCAAAGAGCGACATCTGTCCTCGGTCTTTATCTTCCTGGTACCTAGAAGCCACCTCCATAGCGCGGTCCACCGTCGCCAAAAGTACCGGACGACTGCCGGGGAACTCGTCAAGCGCTCCGGCCATAATCAGGCTTTCGATCAGTCGCTTATTCATGGGAGCACGCTTTTCTTTTTGCTCTCCCTGGAACTCCGCCACACGCTTGCAGAAATCAAAGATATCCTTAAACTTGCCTCGACGCTCTCGTTCAGCGATAATATCTTCGACCACGGCGAGGCCCACATTGCGGATGCCAGCCAATCCAAACAATATTTGACCTTCTTTATTGGCAACAAACTCGCCCATCGACTCATTGATATTCGGAGCCAAGACAGATATATTCAACCGCTTGCATTCCAAGATAATCGTCACAATGTCTTCGGTCTTACCCATCTTCGAGGTCATCGAAGCTGCCATGTATTCAGGGCCGTAATGCGCCTTCAGGTATGCGGTTTGGTAAGCCACATAAGCGTAAGCCGCCGCATGACTCTTGTTGAATGCGTATCCGCAGAACGGGAGCACCGCATTCCACACCTTTTGAATCATGGCTTTATCATAGCCCTTGTTGATGCACTTCTCGAAGAATTCCGGTTCGAGTTTTGCCATCTTATCGGGCATCTTCTTGGCCATGATACGGCGGATGTTGTCAGCACCACCCAGCGTGTAACCACCCAGAATCTGGGCCAATTTCATCACCTGTTCCTGGTACACAATCACGCCGTAGGTTTCTCCCAGCACCTGTTCTAGGTCGGGGTGGTAGCAGTCAATTTCTTCTTGACCGTTCTTACGGGCAATAAAGTGCGGAATCTGGTCGATCGGCCCCGGACGATACAGGGCGTTCATAGCGATCAAGTCAAAGATTCGAGTAGGCTTCAGTTCGCGCAGGTATTTTTGCATACCCGGAGATTCGAACTGGAACACCGTCGTGGTCATCCCCTTGCCGAGCAGGTCGAATGTTTCCTTGTCATCGAGCGGAATGTGGCCCATGTCAAGTTCAATCGAGCGATTCTTCTTGACCATGTTCACCGTGTCTTGAATGATCGACAAGTTGATCAGGCCAAGGAAGTCCATCTTCAAAAGTCCGATGTCTTCGGCGTAGTGCTTGTCGTACATCACCACCGGCGTATCTTCGGGGGCGGCACGGTACAAAGGCGCAAGGTTATAAATCGGGGTCGGCGTAATCACCACGCCGCAAGCATGCACACCGGTCTGGCGTGGCAAATCTTCGAGCTTTTTAGCGATATCCCACAAGTTCTGGTAACTGGCGCGGCTACCGATCATTGCCTGCAAGGGTTCCGGGCTGTAACCGTCTTCCAGGTTGGTGCCCTTCTTGTCTTTACCCGTCCAGGCTTGCTTAAGGCTAAAGTTCAAGGTGCGCTGCGGGAACAGTTTGGTAATCTGCTTTGCCTCGGCAGGCGGAAGTCCCAGGACGCGCGCCACATCGGTAATCACCGCCTTGGACTTGAGCATGCCGTAGGTAATAATCTGGCCCACGCATTCCTTGCCATACTTGTCGGTCACGTACTGAATCACGCGGCCGCGGTCACGGTCCGCAAAGTCCGTATCGATATCCGGCATGGACACGCGTTCGGGGTTCAGGAATCGTTCAAAAAGGAGATCGAAAGTGAGCGGGTCGATGTCGGTAATACCGATAATGTAGGTAACCAAGGAACCTGCGGCAGAACCACGGCCCGGGCCCACGGGAATTCCGTGTTCACGGGACCAGTTAATGAAATCCCACACAATCAAGAGGTAGCCCGCCACGTTCATGTTGCGGATACAGTTCAGTTCCTTGTACATGCGCTTGCCCACATCGGTTTCGTGGGCAGGGAACTTAAAGTCCTCTTTCGGGAAACGCCACTTAAGGCGCTGATTACAAAGATGCGTGATATAGATGTCGGCATCGCCACCCGGCTTGCACCAGCGGCGAACGCTCTTGTCCCAAGCTTTTTGATCGTCTTCGTCAAAAAATTCCGGCTGCGACAGGCGTTCAATTTCAGCCTTGTCTTCGTTGGTCAGGGCATCTTCGGCAATTCCCTTGTCTGCACAATAGGTCGCCGTCACCTTTTTCTTTTTGTCCTTGATGACGCCCTTGACTTCGCGTTCGCGTACGACCGGATATTCCGCGTCGTATTCCGCCTTCATAATCGCCTTGATGCTCTGGTATTCATCGGAGGCCAAAAAATCTTCAGGGATCTTGAAGCGGGGCCAGTATTCATCGCCGATACCGGTCTTGACCGTGTAATTGCAGCGTTCTGCAATTTTCACCGTATTTTCAATGGCGCCAGGAATATGCCCAAACAACTCCACCATTTCGGCTTCGCTGCGGAAATAGAATTTACCATTGTCAGGAAAATGCTTGTCGTCAAAGCCATTGAGAGTTTCTTTCAAGGCTATACAACGCAAAATCTTGTGCGCTTCGGCATCTTCGGGCTTAATGTAATGGACGTCACCCACAGCGACAATCTCGCGACCCAGTTCACCAGCCAGCTTAACGTTGTAATCGTTCAGCAACTTTTGCCCCTGGACACCATTGTCGCACACCGAAATGTACAGATGGTCGTGGTCAAAAATTTTGTCGAGGGACTCCATGTATTCGCGGGCAACGCTATTGCGCCCGGCAGCCACATTCTGACCGTACTTGCTAAAGAAATCGCCCGCAATGGCGATAATGCCTTCTTTATGTTCTTCGATAACCGAAAGCGGAACCGACGGTATTTCGGCCCAGCGGTCTCCATCTTCGTAACGGTAGCTCACAATGCGAAGCAAATTGTAGTAGCCCGCTTCGTTTTCCACCAATAGGGTCACTCGTTCAAAAGTAGTCGGATCTTTTTGGTTTGCACTTGACGTGTCCACATAAATATGGCAGCCATAAATCGTCTTTACCGGAGGAAGGCCCTTTTCTTTACGGCCCTTGTTCATGTCTTTTCCGCGAGTCTGGATTTCCAAGATACCAAACATGGCAGCGTGGTCTGTAAGAGCCACCGCAGGAGCATTTTCATCGGCTGCAGCCGCTAGAATATCATCGAGACGAGCGGAAGCCTGTAAAACAGAAAATTCAGAATGAACTTGAAGGTGAACAAAAGCCATACCCGCAATTTAGTAAATAGTAGACCAAAGGAAGCTGACAGAAGGCAGAGGTTTGGACTACGGCGCACAGCTCAAAGCCTAGTCGCTTATCGAGTACATATCCAGCAACCGACTCACCTGGGCAGAAACATCGCCGAACTTTTTCTGGTAACGGCGACGGACAGCCAACTCTTGGGGAAGCATCACCAATGCCTGCAGCCATGCCTTCGCTAGGGCAATGCAAATGGCCACTTTTGAGAGTTTCTTGCCATCGCCGGACTGTCCGGGGACGCCCCCCTTCGCCATGTTCATATAGCGTACGAAACTGCGAACCGGAAGCTTCAAAATATCGCCAACCGAAAGCAGACGAACAGCTGTTCGCAAACGGTTGCGTTCCGAATAAAATAATTTGCGTGGCGAGTAACGAACGGTCGTCATGGAACGTTCATGATAGACCTTCGCTTCGGGGCAAAAGACAGTCTTGAATCCGGCAAGATTGTGGCGGAAATACCACTCAGTTTCTTCAAAAAACAAGAAAAAACTGGCATCCATCTTGCCCGCCGCCTTTGCGGCGGCCTTTCGAAAGCTCATTACGGCGCCATAGCAACCAAACACTTCCTTTTCACGCACATCGGCTTCGGCAAAGTTCATACCGCTGGCTTCATTTTTTGCAAAAAGATCTGCGCCAAACAGCACGCCCACCGCATTCACCACGCCACTTTTTTCCATCACAAGACTTGCTACAGAACCTGCTTCCGGATGCCGTTCAAAGCAGCTACGCAATTTCTCGGCCCAGTCCGGTGCAAATTCCAAATCCATGTTGCAAAGCACCTGAATGTCGCTGTCCATATTCTTCAGGAGTCCATTGCAGGCGCCAGCGTAGCCCAAGTTCTGTTCACTCTCGATTATATTGCAATCGACATTCGCTGCTTTAAGCTGCTGTATAGACTGATCCGTCGACGCATTATCAAAGACAAATACCCGAACAGGCTCCGTCTGGGCCTTAAGACTCTTGACGCATTCCGTCAATTCTTCGCCACCGTTATAGTTGATAATACCGACATCGATGATCATAGCTACCTAAATAGAAAAGGGCCCAAAGGACCCTTCAAATATAGTTTAAACGGGAAATAGAGTATTACAGGCCGTAATAGCGGATATAGTCGATCTCGCCGTTAAAGAAGCGATTGTGCTTAGCCTGGTTCACGGCATCGTACGCGATGCCAATGTTATAGCCCAGCTGCGAAACATCACCCTTAGCCTCTGCCCAAGCCGTGCGTTCGCCATTCTGGTAAACCATCACGGAGTCAATCGTACGCTCGACACGGATATCGTTCCATTCACCGAGATCGAGACTCTTTCCCTTGAGGACATTCCACTCTGTGCCGTCCACATCGACATCGCGGAACTGAACCGTGAGAACGCCGTCGTCAACGCGAATAAGCCAGCCATCACCATAGCGTCCGGGAGGCTCTGCCGCGATGATGTTCTGCATTTCGCCAAATTCGTTTGGCTTCACGCGGGCAGTCACAGCAAAAGTATTGCGCAAGAACGTCTTCGAAAGGTTTATCGGCAATCCGGACTTGCCATCGAGAGTAACCGTCGTATCAGCAATGGTCGGGTTTCCAACAACGGACTTCGTGGAATTATTAGCCATGCGGTCGAGACCGATGAACGTCGGTTCATTGAATTCCCATGCAGCAAGCAGCCATTCATTCTTTGTAACAACGGCACCTTCGGTAAAGCCCTTGAATACGCCAAATCGAACGTAATCCATTTCGCCAATGAAGTAGCGGTCGTGGAAAGCCTGCTGCATGCCGTCATAGCCAATGCTCCAATCGTAAGCCATCTGGGTCAAGTCACCCTTATAAGCCGTAGCCACAGTGACTTCACCGTTCTGGAAGAGCTTGACGCTATCGGCATTACGTTCCAAGCGGATTTCGCACCATTCGTCAAGAGCCATTTCCTTACCCGGAAGAACAGTCCAATCGGCATAACTGTTTTCGGCATCGCGCAGGTGAACCGTCAAGACACCTTCGTCAACACGAAGCTGCCAGCCATCCACACCGCGTCCTGGGGGTTCCGCCACAATAATATTCTGCATGGTACCGAACTTTGTCGGCTTCACGCGGGCTTCCACCACAAAATCGTTGATACGGATATTCGGGTCGAGCGAAATCTTTAGACCAGAGGCACCGTCAAAGCTTGCAATACCATCGATCGTGCTAACTGAACCTTCACCGGGCGCAGCATCGTGTCCATTGCCAGTTGCATCAAGGCCCACATTTGCAGAATCGTTGAAATTCCATTCTGCAATCCAGTCCGGCACCACAGAATCGGAGGCGATCACGGAGGAGTCGACCGGGACCATCAGTGTATCGACCACCTGGATCGAATCGACTGGAGCATCTTCGATTTCATCGACATTTTCGACGCCAATCTGTTCCACAGAACCGTTGACGCAATGGCACTGCCCCGGAACCAACACATCGAATCCGACTGTCAGTTTGCCTTTTACCTTGAGTTCCTTGCCAGAATCATCCTGGAATGCAGCAACGATGGCCCCATCGACCCAGAACACGACGATATTTCCGGCGCGTTCCATGCGCACATTGGCGAGAGCATTTTTTTCGACATGTTTGTCGGTCTTGAACTTGTTCCATACGCCGTTACCCTGGTGGCGCCAAGAATAAACAACCGCACCGCCTTCAACCTGAATCATCCAAGCATCGCCATCTCCATCGACACCGGCAGAAGCGATTGTATAGGTGGAATCGTCTTCAACCTGCACATCCGCATCGACCGCAAAGTTATCGCTTTGCAAGGACGAATCCACGTCAACCGAAGAGGAATCCGTAAGACTCCAGGAATCCACGACAGAATGTCTGTAACGAGCCAGGTGAGCCTTTGCATCCGAAACATTCACAGGAACGACTTTGCCTGACTGAATTTCACCGTCACTCACCGAAATCACCGAAGCGCTGTCAGCCGATTCAGATGAGCAACCAAATAGTCCCACTGCCGCCAATGAGGCTACAGCAGGTATAACGGTCCATTTTTTCATTTTTTCTCCTTTACCCGTTTCAGTTAGCTTATGTAAGAAAATAATATATTTCTTACAGGCAAGCAAGTCTTTTCATCGATCATTTCTTGATTTTTGTCAAAAAACCGTACTGGAACGGGATATAGCTCAAATGAGCCAAGATATTGGGCATAAACTTGAGCTGTTTTCTGATACCCACGATGCGTTCCACTTCGAGACCATTTTCCTTGGCAAAGCGGATAAAGCTCTTCTTGGTCCAGAAAGTTTTGTGATTGATGTCCAAAACCCCCAGTGCGCGTTCGCCCTGGTCTACCTTGACATAGCGGAAATCGCGAGTCAAGACAATCTTCAAGATGTTCTCGACGCAGATGAAGTTCGGAAGCGAAAGGAGAATGTGACCTTCCGGTGTCAGATGATCCTTGCAGAAATTGATCAGGTCCACCGGGTCGTTCACATGTTCCAAAACGTCGCACATGACAATCAAGTCAAACTTGCGGTCTTCCTTATAGTCTTCATAAAGCACATGGTGATACTCGTTGAATCCGCCCGGGAAATTTTCTGCCGTCTGGCAGTCGGTACGGTTCTCTGGCTCAATGGCCACCTTGTAGGAATCCTTCGGGTAAATCACGCAGTTCTTGCCAGAGCCTGCACCAATTTCCAGAACACTCTTGGCATCTTTCGGAACAAGCATGGCGATGTCATAACGAATTTTATTCGGGTACATAAAAACCTCTTTTTCGGAAAATATAATTTTTTCTGCAGACAAAATGCTATTTTTAGGGAGAATGGCAATGGATAAAACCGGCATAAGGCTTTTTTTCAAAAGAATTTTCCAACTTCTGGTGAGCGTTGGCGGTTTTGTCTACATTTTCTACAAAGTTCCCTTCGCAAGCGTTGCCGAAAACTGGAATCCTGGCATGACGCCTTGGATTATAGCAATGCTCGTTGCCGCAAATCTCACTATGCTCATCCAGGCAAACCGCTGGAAAGGGCTCTCCGTTCAGGGGCCAGAAATTCCCTTCAAAACCTATTATGCCTATACGGCCATGGGTTACTTCTTCAACAACCTGCTCCCCACCGGTTTTGGTGGAGATGCAGTCAAGTCACTCGCCTTCGGGAAAAAATTCAACCAAACCAGCCAATCGATTTCGGCTGTGCTACTGTCGCGCATCCAGGGACTGTTGGCCATGTTCCTTTGCTTTTTCTTGGCACTTCCCTTTGCGCTAAACAAGGCAGACATTCCGTTTGCCTACACCCTGGTCATGACCTCTGCGCTACTTATATGCACACTGTTGGTTGTCCTTTGCCTTTTTTCAGACAAAGTGCCTATCCCCGCCACAATTACAAACAAACTTACTTTCATTCCGAAAATGCAGAAAAGCCTATCCATCTATAGGCAGCACAAAAGGCAAATTCTGCTATCGTCTCTTGATTCGCTGTGGCTGCAACTGCTGACACTGTTCACCGCCTACGCATACTTCAGGGCCGTCGGCGTTTCCATGGACTTGAGCATTCTGATCGTCTTCACGAGCATCACCATTGTGGTCTCGATGCTACCCATCTCGTTGAACGGCATCGGTGTCCGCGAAGGCGTGCAGGTGGCTCTCTTTACCGGCATTCTTGGAATTCCCGCCCCCGTTGTACTTTCGGCAGGGCTCCTGGGGTACATCCCCCTACTGTTCCAAGCTCTGCAGGGTGCCGTGGTTCTCGGCGCATCCAATAAACAAAAATAATCCGCCGAGCCCAAGCTCCAGCGGATTATCCTCTTAGGAAAAAACGCGTGTGGGTTATTCCCAAACTTCCGTCTTGAGTTCGCGGTCCCACATTTCCTTGATGACGTCGTCCACATTCTTACCTTCGAACAAGAGGGCATGAACAGCGTTTACAATCGGCATTTCGACACCGAGCTTGTCGGCGAGAGCCTTGGTGCTCTTGCATGTCGGAACACCTTCGGCCACCATCTTCATGCCACCGAGAACCTGTTCGATGGTTTCGCCCTTACCGATGTGTTCGCCCACATAACGGTTGCGGCTGTGCTGAGAAAGGCAAGTCACGATCAAGTCGCCCATACCAGCAAGGCCGGCAAATGTTTCGGGCTTTGCACCGAGAGCCTTACCAAGGCGACACATTTCTGCCTGACCACGAGTGAGAATGGCAGCACGCGTGTTGTCGCCAATCTTGTACTTGCCACCCGCTTCAAGTCCGTAAAGCACACCAGATGCAATTGCAATCACGTTCTTGACGGAACCGCAGAGTTCCACACCCACAATGTCAGTAGAGGTGTAGACGCGCAAGTAAGAGCAGCTCATGGTCTTCTGCACGAGCTTTGCAGATTCTTCGTTTACGCAAGCAGAAACAATCGCCGTGAGGATGTGGCGGCTCACTTCTTCGGCATGCGACGGACCGCTAAAGGCCACCATCTTGTCTTCGGTGAGCCAAGGAACATTTTCGAGCAGAACTTCGCTCATGAGCTGGTTCGTGCCTTCGAGAATACCCTTTGTGGCGCAGACCACCACCGGTTCCTTACCCTTAGCCGGAGTCCACTTGCCAAGGTTTTTCGCGACGCCGCCCATAAACTGAGACGGCACCACAATCAAAACCATTTCACAACCATCCAGAGCAGCATTCATGTCGGTCGTGTATTTAAAGTCTTCCGGGAAAATCACGCCCGGCAACTTGTCCTTATACTGGTGTTCCGTAGAGAGCAAGTCTACTTCGGCCTGGGAGTTGGTCCAGAACATCACTTCGTTCTTGTTTTCGTACACGACCTGACCGAGAGAAAGTCCCCAGCCACCTGTACCTAATACTGTTACCTTCATAATATAATTCCTAAAAAGTGGTTAGTGGTTAGTGGCTAGTGGTTAGAGCGACTTCGTCGCGATTGGCAATCTACTGTCTACTAACCACTGTTTACTAATCACTGTTTTATACAATCTACAATATTTATGCTTTCGGCGTCTTGCGTTTACTGCCAAATCCATTTTCCGTGCCGTTCATTAGGCGTTTGATGTTGGACTTGTGCTTCACAATCACAAAAATCGCTACTAGAAGACATGTAATCCAAAGGCCTTCGTTGATCTTTTCCGGCGGGAACGGCAGCTGGAAATAGCCCATCGTTGAAAATGTCGCAAGCGCGACACAGGCGGCAATGCTTCCAACAGAAACATACTTGGACGAAATCGTAAAGACAATCCACACGCCAAAAGCGCTAAGAGCCGTAATCGGGCAAAGTGCAAGAAACACGCCCAGGGCCGCCAAGACGCCCTTGCCGCCACGGAAGCCGGCAAAGCAAGTAAAGCTGTGTCCCAGAATCACAAGTAAGCCTGCAACGAGAGGCACCCAATGGGAGTAGTCGGCTCCACCGGCTGCCACCTGCGCCTCACACATTTTCATGGCAATCCACGGGCCAAAGAAGCCCTTGAGCAAATCCAAGAAAACGACCGGCAAAGCAGGTTTCCAGCCAAGCACGCGGAACGTATTGGTGAGTCCGGCGTTCTTGGAACCGTAATTCCTAATGTCGAACGACTTTCCCTTTGCGATTTTTGCGATCCAGATCGCGCTCGGGATTGACCCCAGCAAGTACGCTATTGGAAGACTCAGTAAACTGTTCAAGATCTTCATCCTTTCTAAGGGTTAATTTCTGGTCGAAGTTCAGGCGGAGGGGTGCACCCTGCAGCTGGAATTCTTCGTAAAACTGTTTGAGCAAGTAACGCTTGTAAGAATCGGCCACCAGTTCCGGTGTGCGAGTTTCGATTGCAATGACCGGAGGCTCCACCATAATCTGGCAAGCGCGGGTGAGTTGCACCACGCGAGCGTTCTGGCTTGGGACAGGATTTTTTTCCAAGAAACTTGCAAAGGCGGTTGCCACACGGTCGCGGCCAAGCACGCGGCGACAGTTGGCATACACCGTCTGAATCGCCTGCACAATGCGGTTCACGCGTTGGCCTTCCTTGGCGCTTGCCGAAATAATCGGCACGTATTCAAGCATCGGCTCGCGTTCAAGCATTTCCTTGACCATGTGGTCGAAGGACTTTTCGGTCTTGTCGGGGTAAATGTCCCACTTATTGAGCACAAGCACTAGGCCCTTGCCCGCCTTGCGAATTTCGGTAATGATGCGGAAGTCCTGGACTTCGAGACCACGAGTGCAGTCGACCATCAAGACCGACACATCGGAGCGGCGAATGCTTTCGAGCGTACGCATGTTGCTGAAAATTTCGACCTCGTCTTCGACCTTCGCCTTCTTGCGAAGTCCTGCCGTATCGGTCACCACGAACTTGACTCCGTCGACCGCAAAGTCGCAGTCAATGGAGTCGCGCGTCGTACCGGGGATGTCGGACACCACGGCACGGTCTTCGTTCAGCAAGCGGTTCAAGAGCGTACTCTTGCCGGCATTCGGGCGACCGAGAATGGCAAAGCGAATCGGACGCTCTTCACGGCGTTCACCGCGAACGGGTGTCGGAAGCACCGTAATGACTTCGTCCATGAGCGAAAGGCAGGCGTAGCCCGTGAGCGCACTGATGGTGCGAGGAAGACCGAAACCAAGCTTCAGGAACTCGTAGCTTTCTTGGCGGTCGGCGCCGTTTTCGCTCTTGTTTGCGACAAGAATCACCTTCTTGTCGAGCTTGCGGACCATGCGGGCAAACTGTTCGTCGAGCTTGGTAATGCCCACGCGGACATCGACCATGAAGAGCACCAAATCGGCCTCTTCGACGGCGTTAAAAATCTGGGTGCGCACGCTATCAGCGAGAACGTCAATGGAATCGTCCGGCAAGAATCCGCCAGTATCGACCACCGTAAATTCATGGCCCTTGTAATTGGCCGTCTGGTAATGCCTATCGCGGGTCACACCGTCGCGGTCAGACACGACTGCGGCACGACGTCCCAAGATTCGGTTAAAGAGCGAGGACTTACCCACATTCGGGCGTCCAACTATACATACGACAGGTAATTTCATTACCTATAAATATAGATAAATAGATGCACCAACAAAAGACTCTCTCTGGGATTTAACATTACATTATCTGTACAGCAAACAAAAATGTATTCTAGACATCAACAGGGTTCTTGGACGCAATACCTTTTTGCTAAATTTGTCGCAAAAATATTCTAGCGGCAAAATGCGCCGGAGGAATTATGCTGTCCATCAAGAACCTTAAAGCAAGTATCGAAGACGGAACCCAGATTTTGAAGGGAATCAACCTGGAAGTCAAACCGGGTGAAGTTCACGCCATCATGGGCCCGAACGGGTCTGGCAAAAGTACACTTTCGAAGGTGATTGCTGGTCACCCCGCTTACACCGTGAACGAAGGTTCCGTGACGCTGGACGGCAAAGACTTGCTCTCGATGGAAATCTGCGACCGCGCCAATTCGGGACTTTTCATCAGCACGCAATACCCCACCGAAATTCCGGGCGTGAACAACGTGGAATTTTTGCAGATGGCGCTCAACTCCAAGCGCGCCTACCTGGGTCTTGAACCGCTCGCCGATGCCGACTTCAAGAAACTTTGCGAAGAAAAAATGGCCATGCTCGAAATGGACGACCGTTACCGCGACCGCGGCGTGAACGACGGCTTTAGCGGCGGCGAAAAGAAGCGCAACGAAATTCTGCAGATGGCGATTCTTGACCCGAAGGTATCGTTCCTCGACGAAACGGACTCGGGCCTCGACATTGACGCTCTCCGCATTGTGGCTCATGGTATCAACCAGATTATGTCGCCCGAAAAGGCGGTTATTCTGGTGACGCACTACCAGAGACTTCTGGACTACATCAAGCCGACTTACGTGCACGTGCTTCGCCACGGCAAGATTATTCTTTCGGGCGGCCCGGAACTTGCGCTGAAGCTCGAAGAACAAGGCTACGACTGGATCGAGGAAAACTAATGGACGCCATTACCCGCATTAAACAATTGGGAATGCCGCGTCGCAATAACGAATTGTGGACGTTTTTCCCAGTCAACAAGATTCCGAATGTACTGGGCGCGGACGGAGATTGCCGCGTCGCTGACGTATGCACCCGCGACGAAGACTTTGCTAGCGAAGACGACTTTGCCGCCCTTTTGCCGATTGCCTGCAACGCCCGTAAACTCGTAAAGACGATTGATGACGGCGAAAACGAAATGGCGATGCTCAAGTGCAACAACGACTTCGGTCGTACCGTCTTGAACATCGGCAAGAACGCGAAGGCAAGCATCGAGATTCTTGACAACAAGGTGATGCACGAAATTTGCGCCGAGCGCTTCGACATCAACGTTGCCGAAGGCGCGGAGCTCGAAATCTTTTTTGCGAACCCCGCAAACGACTTGCCGCTGACCTTTAGGCATTTCGACATCAAGCAGGCTGCGCATTCTACGGTGCGTTTTGCGAATGTTTTGCAAGACGCTGGCATCGGCCGCATCAGTGCCCACATCGAGTTGAACGGCGAAGGCGCCAACTTCGATTACCGCAGCCTGAATATTCTGAAGGGTACAGCCTCCAAGCACCAGCGCCTGACGATTTTGCATAACGCGCCCGAGACCATGAGCACGCAGTTCGTGCGCAATATTCTCGACGAAAACGCTTACGCGAGCTACGACGGTCAAGTGATTGTGGGCAACAGCTGCAGCAAGGTGAACTCGAGCCAGCTGGTGAATACGATTCTCTTAAGCGACGGTCCGAGCGTTTCGGTGAAGCCGGTGCTCAAGATTTACCACGACGATGTGGAATGTACGCACGGCAATACCGTAGGCGAACTCGACAAGGACCAGATGTTCTACCTGACAAGCCGCGGAATTCCCTCCGACAAGGCACGCGAAATGCTTACCAAGGCATTTGCGAAGGAATTGTTCCTGGAATTACCGGATGGACCTGCGAAAAAACGCCTGATGCAGGCGCTTTAATAGCAATTATCATCCCTGACTTGGTCGGGGATTTTTCATTTTTCGTAGACAGTCAACACATCGGGCCCGAGCATAAAGGATTCTCGGGCGACGAGATTCGTCGGCAATTCCGGATAAGTAAGGCCGTCAACGCCGCTAGATTCAAGCGCACGGTCGACCGCCGGGTCTGAGGATTGCCACAAATCGAGGCGGTTCCAGAGACCGCATTTAAAGATTTCTTCTGCAAGGCGGGCACCCGGCTCAACCATGAGGCGGTGCATGCCGCGGGCAGAGAGATTCGCATGCATTTCGTGCCAGTTCGCGACGAAGGATGCGTTACTTAAAGCGACGACTTCAACTGCGAAATTTCCAGCAGCCGGCGCCTCCCCTGCATTCAATTTATCCAGCGCGGGCTGCGGCACGCATGTAAAGACAATGGGTGCCTTGCCTTCTTCTACAGGCGCCAGGAACACGCGAAGGTTCGCAACTTCATCAGCACTAAATTCGTGATGCCCCGCCCAGATGATTTTCACGGGATTGTTCCCTTGGGCAAGGCGCACATCCAGCGAGGGGTTGTCGGCAAGAACGGTGCCTGCGCCCACAAGGATAGCATCGCTCATGGCGCGGAGTTCGTGGTTCCAGCAGTTCGCACCTTGGCCGGTGATTTTGAGCGGTGCATTACGCGCAGTATCCTTTGCACCTCCTACAACCGCCCCCATGTAGCCTTCTTGCGAAATGGCGGATTTTAATTCTACAAAAGTCGTCTTGGTGCGGACAAAGAAATCGTAGGCTTCGAAAAAGCGTTCGATTTCATGAAAGAGCATGCGGGCTTCAGCACGGGCCTCGGCGCGGGTTTCCGGTTCCCCCGCCATAGCAGCCGAATCGCCAGAAAGCACCTTGCAGCCGTCCTGAGAGCAGGAATCGTCCCAGCCGGTATCGGCAATCGCACGTTCGCAAGCCTCCTCACCTTCGAATACCTTGATTCCGGCTTCTTCGAGAATGCTTCGGCTCTTGCCGCGCACCAGCGGATTCGGGTCGGCATGCGCGAAGTAGACTTCCTTGATGCCGGCTTCGATGATTGCCTTTGTGCAGGGGGGCGTGCGGCCATAGTGGCAGCAAGGTTCCAGCGTTACATAGATGGCCGCCCCGCGGGCAAACTCGCCCGCGTCACGCAGCGCCATCACCTCGGCATGGGCATTTCCCGGGCGCTGCGTACGCCCCTTTCCCACAACAATGCCGTCACGAACCACAACCGCACCGACAGCAGGATTCGGGCGACTAATCCCTACAGAAAACAGGGAATGCTCAAACGCAAGTTGCAGATAATTCATACCAAGATGTTCAACACACCTCGAACAAAGCGATAAATGCAGGGAGCACTTTGATAGATTACTTCTTCGGATAAGCAAGATAGCCACCGAGCACATTATACACGCGGGTGTATCCCTGGTCCATCAGGAACTTGGTGGCAATCTCACTGCGGCGACCAGAACGGCAATAAATCAAAAGATCCTTGTCCTTCGGAAGCTCGCCAAAGCGCTGCTTAATTTCACCCAGCGGAATGTTCACGGCATTCTGGGCATAGCCATCGCTCAGTTCAGACGGATTACGAACATCGACATAAATAGCCCCTTCAGCATTCATCTGAATGGCCTTATCCCATTCAACAGACTGAATTCCCACCTTGACAGCAACCGACGACGGTGCCGGAGCAGCCTTAGCGGCAGGCTGTTCTACAACAGGCTTCGGTTGTTCTGCAACCGTTTCGGGTTTCTTTTCTTCACAACCAGCAACCATAAACATGCTGGCAACAGCAAAAAGAATCACTTTTTTCATCATTTCTCCATTTTTAGCTTATTAGTGATATTGAAATCGTTTTCATCTAGCTGCATATAGACCCCAAGGACGCGATGTGTATAGCCATCGGCACGCTTGATTGGCACAGCATTAAACCACAGCAGACGCTTTCCAACACCGAACACGCCTTTCCACGACTTCGAAAGACCTTTTTCAAACACTTCCGAAATAACACCATGGAAGAAAGAAAAATACTTCGGACGGACCACTTCCAAAAGGCGTTTGCCCTCAATTTCCTTGGGCACGGGCTTTCCAAAGGCTAGAGAAAAAGCCTGATTACATCCACAGACCTTGTAGTCCCTATCAATCCAAAACACGCGAATATCTGGGAATGCCAAAGCTGAAGACTGGACGGATTCGTTCACATCGCCTTCATCGACAATCGGATTTTCGAGCTGCAGGTCCAAACGCCTTGCCGACCCGCGGAATACAATTTTTGCATTTTCTTCGGTATAGAGTCTTCCACAGAAAGCGTACCAGTCCAGCCTTCCGTTTTCGCCATTCAAGCGCAGTTTTACACCGCGGCTTTCGCTTGTATTCTGTCCCGTCGCACGGAACTCCACCACACGGGCATTCAAATGCTTGTCAAAAAAGGCGTAGTCTTCTTCGGGCATCATGGAGCGAATATCCTGCACTCCCAGCGACCTAGGAATGGCGCGACCTTCATCGTCCATCAATGGCGACAGGAACGTGAACTTGCGGGTATCAATATCCATCGACCACAAAAAGTCACCCGTATTCTGCAGAAGCATATCCACATTTTCTTTAAGACTGTCGCGTTGGCTTCTCGATTCCACGTCCATCGTCACATTCTTGAGCAAAAGGACCATGTGTACATCGCCACTTTGCTTCTGCATAATAGCCCTGATTTCATACCAATTCAAACCAGCGCCACAATCCTGCGAAAACACGAAGGGAATGTCAGGATAAGAATCCAGTCCCTTCACATACTCCAGGAACCTTTTATATTCCGCATCCGAAAATATCCGCTTGAAGGATTTTTTACGAAGAATCAATTCGTAAAGCGGATCCGTGATATAGGTAGGCGTAGCATCGATCAGCCGACCATCCATCGAAACAATGACCAAAAAGTCGCTCAAGTAACCCGCGAAATTGGAATAGATCTTTTGCTTTTGCAACAAGTTGCGCATCAGCAATAGGGACACCACTAGAGCCGTCACGACTAAGAAGCCGCCAAAAAAGAACGCAATAATGACACCTACGGAAACCTGCATCAAATTACCTTTCCTTCATAATATAGTCTTTTTTCGGACCGTCTTTGAAAGACTCACACCAAACCAGTCCCATATTTGTTCAACAAAGCCATACGTAGCCGCAGCGGACACTCCGCCTAAAAGAAATTCCATCGAGCATCCCACCCCAAAATCAGGAAAGCGATAAGATGACTGAAGCGTCATATACTTAAAACGGATCGCGCTACCTACATCGAACGACTCTCCGTCATATTCAACAAACGAATAGAACCGCCGAGCAAGATCCAAACGAACGGACACCGCATAATCCACCATCAAGTTGTCGGGGTAATCCATCCACGAAAGCAAGCCTGACACCGTCAGGGGGCTCCACAAAAGAGATCCTCCCAACTTGTAACGATTTCCTGTCCACCGGCTTTCGCCTGGAATCCATTCCACCGAAAGCCCGTAGCCCACACCTACGATGTACCAGGAACCGAAAGTGGAAGCATCCCATTCCGAATAAACCTGCCTGTAAATGGAATCGAGCTCCGTATATGAGCCGAAGAACGCCACTCGAAGACCGGGACATTTCCCACCGCATAGTTTTTCCCACCCAAACTCCCCTGCCGCCGCTGCAACATGTTCTTCAGCCCCCAAAACTCGCGCATACGATACACCAAAACCAGGTTCTACAAACCGGGCTGGCGTGGAACGAAATCCTGGCAACCCTGACAACGCCAAGGATCCATTCGGATTTTGAGCAAATTCACCGGGAAGGTCAAATGCATGCGAGACACCCGCCAGCAGCAAAACGCATATCAATAAAAAACACCGCATCCTAGGGCCTCACCAAAATTCCAACAAGTTGCTCGTAACGCCCCACCGACAACGACAAATACACCACCCCAACATGCGTCACGGAATCAAGCGGGACATTCCACCAGACACTCGACTGGGAAGGGACCTCAAACTTCCACTGAGGGCGACCCGTCGAGTCAAGAAGCTTCAGGGATACCGAAGATTCGCTTTCGACATACACCCGCAAAGGCGTTTTTCGCAACCGCAGCACCCGCGAAGAAACCTTGTAGCTAAATGGAGTTTTCATCTGCGAAGGGCCTCTTTTCGCCCCCCCCTGGAACCCAGGTGTGCTCTCACTACGCCCTGTCATCGGGTTGAATCCTGACGGACACTTCACCGTATTCTTATCCCAAGAGACGCTATCTACCACAAATTCACCACGGCATATCGAAATTGATCCTGCCGCATTGTTCAGATACCCCATCGGATACTGAACCAGGCGAACATCGCGAAATCCAAGATATTCCCGCAAAAGGGCGGAATCCCTGGTGAAAATGAGCGTTTCAAAGGGACCGACCGAATCGCGCACAGACTCGCTCCAGGTCACCTTCTTGCCGCAAAAGCGGAAATCACGCATTGCAAGGGAACGCCTTGACGCATTGTAAACTTCGACCCACTCCGGTTCAGGCTCCGCCGGACAATGGTGTATTTCGCTAAAGACAAGCGATAAGAGCGAGTCGGGAACGATCGGTTCCGCCACAAACCCAAGTTCATCGTAAGAATTGATTTCCCCCGGAGTCGGCTCCGCAACCGTCCACACATCGGTTTCCTTAATGCGCTGCAGCGACTTGCCCGGTTTCGGTTTAGGAACTTGTGCAGAGTCAAGACACTCCCCCGCCGAAAGCCGCCAAACCGATTCACGCGAATTCGGAAGCGAGATACTCCCCAGCAAGCCACACGATACGCTATCGAGCGGCGGGCACTGCAAGCTGTCGTGTACCAGCACGAATCGACTCCCTCCTGGGTAAGCAAACCGCAGAGAAGTACGATCTTCAAACAGAACGATCAGGCTATCGGCCTTCGGCTCCAGGACATTATCGTCCAACCCCTGCAGACGAATTTCGACAAATTCGCCTTCCTGGTCGGAAACATCCACCGGATCCGCGAAAAACTCCACAAACTTGGGGCAGGCATAGGCTAAAGTTCCGCACCGAGCTAAGACCATGCAGACAGCAAAAGCACAGCACCAGGAGTGCCGCACAGACAACATTTGAATCAAAATCACCCCCTAGGGGTGGTGCCATCCTTAGCCAGTCAAGCCGGCGCCAAATCTTTCGGACAGCGGCGTTACCCAGGGACCGTCAGTCGACGGTATAGCCGTTAGGCAACATATAGGCAAGCGGGTTTACAGGGGCGTTTCCGACCCAGACCTCGTAATGGAGGTGCGGGCCCACGGAACGTCCGGTATTACCCATATAACCAATCACCTGGTAGCGGTGGACAAACTGGCCCGGGTGAACAATAGACAGCTGCATGTGGCCGTAGCGTGTCTTGATGTTGTTCCCGTGGTCGATCGTCACAAAGTTACCAAAGGTCGAACTCAGCTGAGACACTTCGATTACCCCATCGGCAGAGGCGTAAATCGGAGTCCAGCGTTCGTTAGCGATATCCACACCCTGGTGCATCTTGCCGACTTCTCCCGTCACCGGGTGGATTCGGGGACCAAAAGCCGAAGCGTAGCGGCCATTCGTCGGGGAAATCGACGGAACAAAGCGCCATGCCGACATTTTCTGGTCCATGTACTTGTTCAGGTTGCGGAAAGAAGCGTCATTGTTTGCGAGCTTGCCCTGAATGCGCTGGGCAGTCTCGCCAAGAATCGACATCCGTTCAAAGACTGGGGACGTGTTGCGGAGCAAAAGGGAATCCGCACTGATGGCACCGCCGGTACCCAGTTCCCTGGAAGATTCGTCCTGGGTGGGCAGTCCAAAGCGCGCGTAAAGACGATTTTCGTCGGTAAAGAATGCAGAAGTCGTATTCGCCAGGTAGTCAAGCGTTCCCTGGATTTGGGACATTTCGCGGTCAAGCTTCGCGCGCTCGTTCAACTGGTGGTTCAAGACGCCATCGTAAATGGTCGTCGAGGCCATCTGCACCACGAACAGCAAGACTCCAATCGCCACAAAAATGCGGAGCACCGGCCAGGCCTTGAAGACAAACGCTGGCACATGCAGCGTCACAGACTTCGAAGAGTTCTGGAAGTGGATGGTGGTCTTGTAAAAATTCACGGGCGTAAAAATAGCAAAAAGGGGTCGAAAAACAATGTAAAATAGTGTGAGCGTGGTCAAACCGCCCCCAAACTGCGTTTTTTGGCCAAAAAAACAACATTTCCGGCTATTGCCGCAAGAAAAAAGTAAGAATTTGGGAAACTCATTAAACTTCGTTATCGATGTCGATAAAGGTAGCCGGGATGCCCAGTTCGGCATGGATTTTAGCAGCCAGGGCCCGAACACCGAAGATTTCGGTGCGGTGATGGCCGCAGCTGAGCAAGTTGAAACCCAGTTCTTCACAGGTGATAGGGACCGCTTCCTTGATTTCGCCGGTAACGAAAGCATCGCAGCCGAGAGCGACAGCCTCTTCGATAGCAGGTGCTCCTGCCGACCCGCTGCAGACCGCCACCTTCTTGATCGAAGGTTTCCCATACATCAGGGCATGTTGCACCCCATGTTCAAACACGCCGCAAGCCAGTTCCTCAAACGCTTCGCCGGAAACGGGTTCGGCAAACTCGCCCACAACCCCGATGGTACGCTCCCCTTCGCGGAGGAACCCTTCGATATTTTCGAGGCCAAATTCCTTGGCTATCAGCACGTTGTTCCCCACTTCCATGTGGCCATCGAGCGGCAGGTGGAAGCCGTAAAGCGAGATCCCATTCTGCATCAAGCGGCGCATACGTTCGCCAAATTTGCCCACCAGCCTGCAATTTTCACCCTTCCAGAAGCCGTTCGGGTGATGGACGATAATACAGTCGGCCTTGTTCTCGATGGCGGCATCGATGAGGCGGTCACGGAAAGAGACTCCCGTGACAATTCGCGAGACCTTGTCCGAAGCTTCGACGCAAAGACCGTCGACGCAGTAGTCTTTGAACATTTTCGGTTCAAGCAGGTTATCAAGCCAGGCAGAGAATTCGGAAAGTTGCATAGAAAGCCTCTTTTTTGACTAAAATATAAATATCAAGTGCAGAAGTCGCCGGAGCTACAACCGCCCGAAGCGTCCCTTGAGTTTCGCCAGGGCATCGTCTTCGATGATTTCCTCGGAATCATCGCCCTTACGCTTGAATTTGAGAATTTCAAAATCTTCGAGCATGGCGCAAGACTGCAGGTAAAGTTCCGGGAATTCGGCTTCGTCAGCAGAGAGACGTTCCATTCTCGAAAGAAGGTCGCGCGCCTTTTTCAGCTCGTGGTCCTTCATGAATCGCGCCTTGAGGAAGGGGCGGAACTTTTCGCGGAGCGTGCGCACCGATAATTCGGGCCTTAAGGGAGCCTTGTCTCGGGATAAGGTCGGTGCGCCCGGAATCATCTCGCCCAAAGCGCAAAGCCGCTCGAACAGGGTCGTCTCCTTGTCGGATGCATAAAGAGCGATGATTTTACCGATAGACTTGTGATTCGCCGTGATGACACCGAGGGCGTCGCGTGCATGGTCACCGCCCTGGCGCATGGCGACCGAGAATTCGCGGAGAATGTCCCAGAAGGTAACAAACGCCTCGGCGCCGAGCAGGGCCGACTCGTAAGTCGCACGCACCAAGGCGAGGCGTACCTCGTCATCTTCGCTGCGGGAAGATACCGCAAGATTCTTGAAATCGTTGATTTTCTTGCCGCGGGAGAATTCCAGACCCGAAAAACGCACGCAGCGGTTCGCATCCAGATTGTCCGCAGCAAGAGATTTTAACACCCAAGCCTTGAGGGCCGTCTTGAAGCCATCAGCGTAAAGTCCGCCGGTCTCCAGCAGGTTCAGGCGATCGGTAACGAGCGTATCAGGCTCGGCCGGACCTTCGACCCGCTTGCGGAATGCCTGCCAAAAAGAAGATTCAGCCGGAGTCATGAGGGCCGATTCGCCGAGGCGCCAGCCAAAGCGCATGTCGCCGAGCGCAAAATCGATGCCAAAAGTCACCACCACCGGACGAACCGCGGCGAACAGATTGAAGCTTCCCCATTCGGGGTTGATTTCGCAGGCAAATTTCTCCGGGAAACCAGTCTTGAAAATCTTGGTGTGCAGGCGCAGGTGGTTTTCTTTTTCGGGCGTAACCGTCGGGATGTCGCAATCCAGCTGCTTCATACCGGCGAAGACTTCGTACAAAAGCAGGAGCGGGGCCTTATGCGGATTTTCCTTCAGTTTATCGCAGAAGGCGTCATCGATAAAGGTGCGGCGATTTTCCAACTGTTTCTTAGCGGCCTTCGGCATTTCGCGGATAACCGATTCAGCCATCCATTCGCGCCACTGGTGAATCGAAAGCGCAAGTTTCGCGGGAGTGAGCTGCGGGAGCATGTCATAAGGCAGCTCCAGCGTAATGCCGTCGTATTCCTTGGTCGCATCAAAGACCATCTCGCCCGTAACCATGCGGCAAGAACCGTCAAGACCTTCAACGCGGAACTGTTCAATGGAACCCCCGAGGGCTGGTTCTGGAGCCTTGGCGGATTTTTTCAGCCTCGAGGTATCCTTACCGAAAAAATCAGCCATGGATTGCTTCGCTCCTTCGGAGCTCGCAATGACGTAGCTGTTTTCATTCTGGTCCAGCCAGAATTTCGCGTCAAATTTCAGGAACTGGTCGGTGTGTTCCTTGATGTAGTCCTTGAGCGTCTTGATGGAATTGACACTATGGGCGATGCGCACGTAATAATCCACCAGGGCGTCTTCGCTGGGAGCAAGCCCGAATTGGCGCTTGCGAGCCTCCAAGGCATGCAAGTCTTCGACCACGCGCTCGTTGTGGGTCATGAAGGCGAAGGGGCGCGCCATTTGCCCGAGCACCACCGCCTCGCGCCAGAAAATTTCGGCACATTCGTCGGGATTTACGCGGGCGTAATCCACCCGGTGTCCGCGACTGATGACAAGGCCCCTGAAGCTCACTTCTTCCACCGCCTCGACAAAGCCACGCTCCTGGTTCCACATGGGCGAATACCAGCGGCGGGTGCAAAAGGGTTCAGCCACCTGCATAATCCATTCGGGCTTGATTTCGGCGCCCTTGTTCAAGAAGATGCGGCTTGTCTCGCGGACTTCGGCGCTAAAGAGCCATTCCACACTCTTGCCGTACAAATCGCTACCGGGGAATACATGCGTTTCGCGGCCGCTTACCAGTCGGTAGCAGCCGTTTTCGATATCGCGGCGGGCAATGCCTCCGAGGAATCCCGAAAGGAGCGCGATGTGCAAGTTGTCGGCATGGAAACTATCCAGCGGGCAGACGCGGTTTTCGTATTTCACGTCGAGAATGCGACCGAATTGTTCGTACAGATCGATCCATTCGCGGCAACGCAAAAAATGGAAGCTGAACTTGTCGCAGAATTTGCGCAACTTGTTCCAAGATTTGCCGTCCCATTCGGCGCAGAAGGCATTCCACATGCAAATGTAGGTGAGAAAGTCGCTCTTGTGGCCCGCAAACTTGCGATGCAGCTGACGAATGCGGGTGCGCTCCGGCTCCTCGCCGGGGACCACTCGCGGGTCCTGAATCGAGAGTGCCGAGCAGACAATTAACGCGGGTTGTAGCACTCCCGATTCGCGCGCCCGTAAAAGCACCGCCGAAAGCGCCACGTCCATCGGAAGCCGCGTCATTTCGCGGCCAAGCTTCGTCACATGGCCGCTGGAATTATCCGCGGTCAACGCGCCGAGTTCGAAAAGCGTCTTGTACGCGCCGCGGAATGCCGAATGCGGCGGCGATTGCAGGAACGGGAAGTTCTCCAGCTCCAGCCCGAGGCTTCTGAGTTGCAAAACAACGTTCGCGAGATTACTGCGCCGGATTTCCGGCTCCGTAAACTCGTCTCGCTTCTCGAATTCTTCGGGCGAATAAAGTCTTATACATACGCCAGGCTTTACGCGCCCCGCGCGCCCAGTGCGCTGCCGCGCAGACGCTTTTGAAATTTCTTCGACCGGGAGCCCCTGAATACGCGACTGCGCATTGTACCGCGAAATGCGGGCCATGCCCGTATCCACCACATAGGCAATTCCCGGAATCGTTAAAGAAGTTTCGGCAATGTTTGTCGCAAGCACCACGCGGGTCTTTCCCGTATGCTTAAAGATGCGGCGCTGTTCGTCCGGACTCATGCGGCCATAAAGCGGCAAGATATCGAAACTCGCCGAATCCAATTCGTGGGCAAGCTCCCCCGCTAAATCTTGAATATCGCGTTCCGTCGGCAAAAAACACAGCAAATGGTCGCGATGGCGCGTTTCCAAATCTAAAATCGCATCGCGGGCTTCATCCAGCAAGCCGGAATCACCTTTGCCACTGATATCGCGCCCCAAAACCCTCTCGTCTCTCGTCTGCAGGGCTCTGCCCGTTCTCTCGTCTGAAAAATAATACTCCACATCGACCGGGTACGTGCGACCCTCGGCTTCGAGCACGCAACTGTTGTCGTAAAATTCCTCAAAAAGCTTCGCATCCAGCGTCGCGGAGGCCACAATCAGTTTGAATTCGGGGCGAGCCTGTAAAACCGTCTTGAAAATGCCAAGCAGAATATCGATATTCAGCGAACGCTCATGCGCTTCGTCAATTACAATCGCCGAATACTGGCGGAACAGCCTGTCGCGGCGGAATTCCTGCAACAAAATACCGTCGGTCATCACCTTGATGGGCGCATCACTCTGGCCCTGCTCCCAGAAACGGATCTTGGTGCTGACGAGCATTTCGTCCTTGAGTTCTTCGCGCAGGCGATCGGCAATAGAAATCGCCGCAAGTCGGCGAGGTTCTGTAACGCCGATTTTGAAGGGGTTCTGAGGACGCGCTTCGCGCTCTGAGGTATGGGCTCGGGCTTCGCCCTTTGAGGAATACCACTCCAGCAAAAACTTCGGCAACTGCGTCGACTTGCCGGACCCCGTATCCGCCTTGACAATTACCACCTGATGCTTTTCGAGCAGCTCAAAAAACTCTTCCCGGTGTTCAACTACGGGAAGTTCCGGATACTCTATTTTTATCGAACCCATGGACAATTTTTATTTCAGGAACCAGCGTTCAATCTCTTTTTTCCAATCAGCGACAAAGTCGTTTCGCGGCACATTGCTCAACAACTTCTCCTTCGCCTCCGCTTCGCTCATGCGGCCAACGCCCTTGAGCGTGCCCCCGAGCGTAAAGTAGGATTCCCCACTGCAGGACTTTCCATTAAGCGCGACCACTTCGGTGCAGCTGATGCCGAGTCCACCTTCCTTGCAATTTGGCGCTGAGATTTCGAGTTCAAGCACGACACCGACATCGCAGGAATCCGGGACGCTCTGGAGCTTAACGCTTCCAGAAATCTGCTCAAAAAGAATTCTTCCTTCATCGCTTTCGTAGGCTCCATCTATGTAAACCTTGTACCGGCTCTTATAATCGATGTAGTCCGCAATGGCCTTCGCATATTTTTCTTCAATTTCTGTCGAATTTTCATTGAATCCAAGCGACTGCAAAATTTGGGCAGACTCCCTATACTTTGCATAGGCGGCGGTCATCTTTTCATAGTTGCCGGACTTTTCAAGAGGGTGTGTCGTCATCGAAAGAATGGCCACCGAAGACACCAAGGCGTCTCGAGCGCTCTGGTAATCGTTGCGGAAGGGCTTCGCCGCATCATTACGGTGCATGCAGGCTACAACGCCGACAACGCCCTCTCGTGCAATCGTTTCCGCTACATGCACATCCTGGCGGTTACGCAACTGAACCGACACCTGGGATTCCCTATCGTAGGAAGATGTTATGTGTTCTTCGCCCGCAGCAGATGTTTCCGACTTGACCTGCATTCTGCTTGTCGATGTCACGGAGCTTTGGATCTGAACTGCTATCTGGTTCACCGCATAGTCCAAGGCATGGTCGTAGTCCCCAGCAAGACCTGCTCCCCGCAAGTCACCTTCAGGGCATGCGACTGCATTCAATTCCTGAGACACAGGAACAACCCGCACAGGTGGTTCAACAGCAACTGGTTCCTGTTTCGAGCTATCTCCAGAAGCGCATCCCGACAAGACTACTAAAGACGACACGATAGCAACACCAACGAACAGCCTTTGCATAGACAACCTTCTCTTACAATACTCAAAAAAGGCTACCCTGAATACGCCAATGGCATACCAGAATAACCCATAATCTTGTCTCAAGCAACGCTTGAAACCCAGCGAAAAAAACTACTTCTTTTCGGCAGCAATTTCAGCATCGATTTCGGCGTAGGCCTTGTTGGCCGCTGCACGAATCTTTTCCTTCATAGCCTCGTTGGCAGCGTCGGTATCCTGCAGAGACTTCAGGTATTCGTTCACCAGGTCAACATTAAGCGTCATGATGCCATAAATCTTGAACTGGCCATCTTCGGTAGTTTCAACCTTGACATCGGTGAGGGTTGCTCCGTTCAAGTGAGTGTCCACGACTGTCTTGGAAGCACTCTGGAAGTGTTCCGCGATGTCGCCACCCACTTCTTCCTTGAAATTCTTGGTCAGAGCTTTCATCTGGACATCGATTTCCTTAGCGAGATCCACGCGAGCATTCTGGTCGGCCTTTTCCATGGCAATCTGTTCGTCCTTGGACACGCCAATGCCAAGACCTGCGGCGACATGATCGTTCTTGATCAAACTGGTCTTCTTCATCTGCATTTCAACAAGAATGCTTGCAGACTTTTCCTGCGGCGTGCTAGCACAGCCAACCAGGAAAGCGGCTACGGCGAGAGCGGAAAGGATCTTTTTCATCTATTTTAAGCCTCCGTTAAGGATTTCATTTCTTATGTAATAAAAATAACATATCGCAACACGCTCGTCAATAGAAAGCCGCAAAAATTGGAGTCCATGTGAAATTCCACACAAATTCGCCATCTACGAGAGATTCTTCCATGTGCAAGAAGCAGAAATCGCCTTTTCAGGTCATCTTTTATTATATTTAAAGCATCTATTGACTTTTAAGACCAATTAGTAAGCCAAAATAAAGGAATTACACTATGGACATGAGCAAAATGTTGAGAGACCTTCAAAAGATGCAGAGCAAGATGATGAAGGCTCAAAGCGATCTCAAGGCACAGAGTTTTGAAGCCGAAGCGGGTGGCGGAATGGTAAAAATTGCCATGAACGGCAAGGGTGTGGTCACCATGATTAAAATCAATCCTGACGCCGTGGACAAAGATGATGTGGAAGCCCTTGAAGACCTGCTCATGGCAGCCATCAACGCCGCCGTCAAGAAAAAAGACGAAGCCACCCAGGAAAGCATCAGCGGCATTACCGGTGGCATGAAAATCCCCGGTCTGATGTAGTTTCCTGCTCAAATTTTCACCACAACAGCCTGCCCCGTCGGCAGGCTGTTCTTTATCCCTAAAATCGAGCATTTCGTCTATTAATTCAACATATTACCCTTATATGTAAAGCAACATTTTTATAAATTTGGAGCGCAAAAAGTATATAGGAGCATTAATGTCAAGGCACTTTGGAACGATATCGGCCCTAGCGCTGTGCATCGCGGTTCCCCAGCTTGCGGGAGCAACGACCTACACTCGCGAAGAAGCCGTCAATATAGCCCTTGAAAAATCTTCGGAAGTCAAAACCGCTGAAGAAGAACTCGTGTCGGCTAATTCTCAGGTTGATGCTGGCTACGGCAATGCATTGCCTTCAATTGACCTCGATGCAACCGTCACCCGTATTTTCGGTTTGGACGATGTAACAACTAGCACCAAAATCACCGATGCCGCCAACGGCATGATCAACGAAGTCGACGACAACGGGAACCCTCAAGCCAACACTTTTGATACGCAGGTTGTGGGCCCCGCCTTCGACGGACTTTCCAACATGATGGCAAAGCAGGGCTACCGTTGGCAGTCCAGCGTAGGAATCACCGCGACCCAGATTCTTTACGCCCAGGGCAAGGTGGGTACCGGCATCGAAATTGCGAAGACCTACAAGCATTTGAAAGAAGTCAATTTGGACAACGCCAAATCCAATGTGCGCTACAATGTCGAGAACGCCTTCGACCAGCTGATTTACCTGGACTCCGCAGTCGTGATTCTCTATGAATCCAAGAACATGCTCCAGGAAAACCTGAATTTCGTGGAACAGTCCCTGAAAAGCGGAATGGCCACCGAACTGGACCTGATCCGTGTGCAGCTTTCAATGGACCAGCTAAACTCCAAGATTAACAGCACCGAAAAGAGCCGAGTGCTAGCCCGTAACGCGCTTTTGAATACAATGGGACTGGACTGGGAAACTGAAGTCCAGTTCAAGGGAGACCTTCGCGACCCCTCCCAAGGCTACACATTCCCCGACACTTCCATGGCAAACGTGAAAAAGCGCCGCAAGGAACTGGTGATGCTCGAAGCAAGCGAAGAAATGCTCAACAAGAACGTCTCGATCGAGGAAGGCGGATACAAGCCCACAATCGTTCTCGTTGGCGGTCTTAAGTACAGCAACAACAAGAACAACTTCTACCAGTGGGACGCCCCCGATTGGGACGAGAACATCAACAAGTATATTGCGCTCAATCTGACCATGAACCTTTTCAACGGCATGAAGACCAAGGAAGCCGTCGTTCAGGCAAAGTCCAACCTGCGCAGCACCCAAATTCAGAAAGAAACAGCCGAACGCGGTTTCCGCGTTCAGATCGAATCATGCGCTCAATCGCTCGATGATGCCAACGCTCAAATCGAAATCGCAAAGCGCCAAATTGACCTAGCCCAGAGGAATTACGACCTGACCAACGACGCCTACAAGCTCGGACGCGAAACGCAGCTCAACCTGCTCAGCGCCGAAAACAGCCTCCGCACGGCAAAGCTTGACTATATGCAAGCAATCGTGAATTGGAACAAAGCCTACAACGCGCTCCTTCAGGCCACCGGTGAATATTAATAAGAAGAGGAAAGAATGAACAAGACTGTCAAAACCCTCCTAACCCTCGCTACAGCATCTATGCTCCTCGTTGCCTGCAACCAAAAGGACGAGGCCAAGAACAACGAACCCAAGAAAGCCTCAACCATCGAAGAAATCCAGAAGGAAAAAGGCAAGCCGGCCCGCGTGGTAAAGGCCGCTAAAGCAAAGCTTACCGATGTGCGCAAATACAGCGGCACCATCGAAGGGATGAACCAGAACAGTGCCATTTGCAAGATGGGCGACCCCATCGCAAAGATTAACGTCCAGGTCGGTTCCTCCGTACAAAAGGACCAGGTTCTCGCCGAATACCTCTACACCGGCGACAACACCCAGTACCAGCAGGCCCAGGAACAAATCGCGGTGCTTGAAAAGGCAACGGAACGCATGCGCGAACTCCACCAGAAGGGCGGAATCAGCCAGCAGGATATGGACGCCCAGGAAATGCAGCTCAAGGTCGCCAAGATGAACCTCGAAGCAGCCCGCCGCGCCACCTTAATTCTCGCCCCCGAAGCAGGTGTGGTGACCGAGCTCAAGTTCCAGGTCGGCCAAACTCCCGGAGTCGGCGCAAAGTTCGCAACGATCGCCAAGCTGAACAAGGTCATCCTCAAGCTGAACGTTACAAGCCAGGATATCGGCTACTTCAAGAAGGGCGCTTCTGCAACCGTGACCGTCGCCGGAGAAACACTCAAGGGAAAAGTCACGCTCATTCCTCTTGCCGCGGACCCTGTCACCCGATTCTTCCCCGTCGAAGTGACCTTCGACAACAAGGGTAAAAAGCTCCTGCCCGGCATGTACGTGACCGCCGATCTCGATGCACGCCAAGTTGAAGGCATCGTGGTTCCCGCCGAAGCCATCGTCTACCGTAACGGCCTGAATGCCATCTGGACCGTCGATGCCGAAGGCAAGGCACTCCGCAAAATCGTGAAGCTGGGTGTACAGACCAAGGACGACGTGCAGATTATTGAAGGTCTCGAAGGAGACGAAACCATCATTGTCGAAGGCCAGTCCAAGATGAACGACGGTGACAAGGTTCTGATCGTCGAATAGGAGTTTTGCTGAATGATTAAGGCCAGTATCTATAAACCGATTACCATGCTCATGGTCATTTTGGCCATCGTGGTTTTCGGTCTCTACACCTACTCCATGATGGTGGTGGACCTGATGCCGAAATTCGACATCCCCGTGGTCACCGGTACAATCGTGTATCCGGGCGCTAACCCGGAAGAAATCGAAACCACCATTATCAAGCCCATCGAAGACCAGGTGGAACTGGTGGACGGCATCGACTACGTGCAGTCCATCTGTATGGAAAACTACGGTATCGTGGTGGCCATGTTCAACATGGGTATCGACGTGGACGTGGCCGCTAACGACGTCCGTTCCAAGATTGAACTTGCGGCAGCCGATTTTCCCGATGCCGTTGAAGCCCCGATTATCTCAAAGGTGGACATTAACGCCTCCGCTATCATGGCCATTTCCTTTACGGGTCCCCTGAACTCCACGGAACTCCGCCAGAAGGTGGAAGACGAAATCGAACCTCTGTTCACCTCTGTTTCGGGCGTGGCCAGCGTGGACGTGTTCGGTGGTACCACCCGCCAGATTTCCATTGAACTGGACAAGGACAAGATGATTGACCGTAACGTGGACATCACCACGATTATGGGTCTCTATGGTGCTACCAACGTGAACAACCCGGTGGGTGAAGTCATCGGCAAACACAAGAACACATCCGTCCGTACCGCCGGTAAGTTCAAGAGCCTGGACGAGATGCGGAACCTGGACATCCCCACCAACAAGGGAGTCATCAAGCTTTCCGAAATCGCAAAGGTCAAGGACACTATCGAAACCATTACCTCGGCCGCCCGCTTCAACGGCGTGAACTCGATTGCACTGGATATCAAGAAGCGCTCTGACGCCAACGTGGTGGATGTTTCCAAAGGCGTACTCAAGCGCATGGAAGAAATCAACAAGACCCTTCCGGAAGGTTTCGAGCTGCACCTGATTTACGACAAGAGTGAAGCCGTGAACGAATCCATTGACAACGTGATTCAGAACATCATGATTGCCATTGCCCTGACGGCCATTCTGTTGCTCCTCTTCTTGGGTAAGTTCTCCACGATGATCATCGCGGCCCTGACTATGCCCATTTCCGTGATCGGCGCCTTTACCCTGATGTACTTTGCCGGCTTCGGCATCAACATGATGTCCCTCATGGCCCTTTCCTCTTCTGTGGGTCTATTGGTGACGAACTCCATCGTGGTGCTTGAAAACATCAACGAAAAGCTGAAGCTCGGGCTGGACCCGAAAGAAGCTGCCTACAAGGGTACATCTGAAATCATGGTCGCCATCATGGCATCCACGCTCACAAACGTCTGCGTGTTCGTGCCGATTGCCTTCATGAAGTCCATCGTGGGTATCTTTTTCCGCACCTTCGGTATGACCATGGTGTTTGCGACAGCGGTGTCCCTGATCATGACCTTTACCCTGACCCCACTTATGGCGGCCTACCTGTTCAAGGGTAAAAAGAAGGACGAGAACGGCAACATCATCGAAGACAAGCCTTCTATTGGCGAACGCATTTTCGGAATCTTCCCCACGGTACTGAACGGCATCCGTTTCGTATACCTGAAGACCCTTTCCTTCTGCCTTTCTATTCCCGGAGTTCTTTTCCAGGTTGTGGCTCTCGTGGCCATGGTCATGTTTGTAGGCTACATGGCCATAAACAAGATGACTGTGGAACTTGCTCCTAAGCAGGACCAGGGTATGATGGCCATTAAATTGGAAATGCCGGTGGGTACCAACGTGGAAACCACGGACAGTGTAGCCCGCATTATCGAAAGCCGTATCAAGGACCTGCCGGAAATCAAGCACTACAGCATGAATGTTGGCGGTTCTAACGGTATGACGTCCGTGAACCAGGCGACCATGCGTGTCAAGCTCCTGAAGGACTGGGAAGGTCGTACCCGCAGTACCGACCAGATCGTGGACTCCCTGCGCCCCTACTTTGCAGACATTCCTGACGCCTACATTTCCATCAAGTCCACCTCCGCTTCTGAAATGAGCAACAACTCCAGTGGCGACGTGGTGCTGGAAGTGAGCGGCCTCAAGCAGGATTCCGTGATCAAGGCTGCAGAAATCGTCATGGACCGCGTCAAGGAAAAAATCGACGGTATCGTGGACGTGAAGACCAGCTACGAAGCCGGTAAGCCCGAAATCCGCCTGATTCCGAACCGTCAGGCCTTGGCCGACTACGGCGTGACCCTAAAGACCGTAGCCACTTACAACTACATCGCCGTGAGCGGTTACGAAGCGGGCCAGTACACCGAAGACGGTGAAGAATACGACGTGTATGTCCGCCTGCAGGAAAAGGACAGACAGAGCCATAGCGATATCGAGACACTCCCGATTCTCACGCCGAAGGGCTACGTGAATACAAGCGAACTCTTCTTCGTGGAAGACGGTGCCGGTCCGACCCGAATTGACCGTAAGCGCAAGCTGAGCCGTATCGACATTTCCATGAACCTGTTGCCGGGACACACTACCGGTGAAATCATGGGTAAGCTGGGCAAGCTCACCGCCGACATGAAGGACGAAGTTCCGGAAGGAGTCACTTTCGGCTTCGGTGGTAACGCCGACATGCAGAACGACATGGTGCAGGAATTCATTACCGCTATCATCATGGCCATTATCCTGACCTACATCTTGCTGGTGGCCCTCCTGGAAAGTTTCGCCCAGCCCTTCATCATCATGACTACGATTCCTATGGGTGCAATCGGTGTGTTCCTAGCCCTTATCTTTACCGGCAAGGCACTGTCCATGATTTCCCTGATGGCTATCGTGATGCTTATCGGTGTGGTGGTGAACAACGCTATTCTACTCCTGGACGAAGCCAACAGGCTCTTGCGTAGCGGTGCCATGGGAAGACGCTCTGCCATTATGACCGCTGCAAAGACCAAGTTCCAGCCCATTGTGCTTGCAACGTTTGCCTCTGTGGTGGCCCAGCTTCCGCTGGCCTTCGCCCTGGGTGGTGACGTGGCCGCCATGACCCAGCCTATGGGTATCGCCTCGGTGGGTGGCTTGATTGTGTCCGCCCTCCTCACCATGTACCTGGTGCCGACCTTCTTCTGGCTCCCGAACGCCATTACAAGCAAGGTGAAAAAACACGCAGGCAAGATCAAAAACAAGCTACAGCGTAGCAAGAACTAATTTTAGACAATAGAGAGAGAAACAAGGTCCCGGTTCCAATGAGCCGGGGCCTTTCATTTTGTCAACAGGTGTTGTCACGCAAGCACAAGTCGATTTCATAAATTTGCCCCATGGAAAAAAGTACTTTATTGTCAGCGCAATGGTGCAAAGCACATGGAATTGCGCTATTAAGCGACACCCCGCCATACCGCATTGCAGTAAGTGATGAAAGCGACATTCTTCTACTCGATAAAATTCGAATGGAACTAGATACAAACATCGTTTTTCAACAGATGGATGTTGCAGGGATTCGGCGGCTGCAAAGCGAAAACCTGGCTGCAGAAGACCCTACGACACTAGAGAATGCCCTAAGCGAGAACATCGGCTCAGAGGTATCGTCCTGGGAATCGGAACCGATTGTGAACCTAGTCGAAAGTCTCCTGGAAAACGCCTTAAGGCAAAATGCCACCGACATCCACCTGGAACCTACCGCAGAAAAATTTCGAATCCGTTTTCGCAAGGATGGAATGCTGAACGACTACAAGGAACTCCCCTTGTGGGTAGTCGAACCTGTTCTCGTGCGACTCAAGATACTCTCTGAAATTGACATTACAGACAAAAGAATTCCCCACGATGGAAGTTTTTCGTTTGAAGGTTCCAAAGGCAAGGCCAATATTCGAGTAAGCACGCTACCCGTGCAAGGTGGAGAAAAGTGCGTTCTACGTCTACTCCCCCTGGCAAAAGGCCCTTGTTCAGAAACGAAGGGCGACTCGCTTCAGTCGCTACAGCTAGACGAAAGCTCGCTCCATTTTCTGCAGGGCGTATTCAATAGTCCACAGGGACTCTTTTTAGTTACCGGACCGACCGGATCAGGAAAGACAACAACTCTCCATGCAGGGCTTCGCGAAATTCTGCACCGAGAGATCAACGTAACGACCATCGAAGACCCTGTTGAATATCCGCTTGAAGGGGCAGCCCAGGTGCAGGTCAACGAAAAATGCGGATTCACTTTCGCAGCGGCGCTCCGGGCCATATTGCGCCAAGACCCCGACGTCATCATGGTTGGAGAAATCCGTGACAGCGAAACGGCGCAAATCGCCCTGCGTGCCGCACAGACGGGGCACCTGGTCGTATCGACGCTACATACCAACAGCGCCTGGGCAGCCTTTAGTCGGCTAAAAGACCTCGGCATAGCCGAAGCTCCCCTACGAGAAGTCCTACTAGGCATTATGGCGCAGCGCCTTTTGCGGTGCCGCCCGGCTCAGGCTAGGTCCTATTCCGGTCGCAGAGCCGTCATCGAAATCCTAAAACCCGACGGCACCTATGTAAACGGGAGCCTTCGAGAAAGCGCTCTCAAAATGGTCAAAGACAAGATAACGGACGACCAGGAAGTCGCGAGAGTCCTTGGAATTTACTAATTTTCAGGTCATGAAGATTTCCGATCGAACATTGGGTTATGTTTCGCTTATTGCGTTGATCGGGCTTTTTGCGTTTATCGCCTACTGTATGTGGGAAGCCCATCACGAAGCGACCACCATCATCCAAGTCGATTTTGACGAACTCGGCTCATTACAACCAGAAGACCAAGTCGTCATTCGCGGCTACACCGTAGGTACCATCGGAAAAGTGCAGTGGCTTGGCGACCGAGCCCGCGTACAAATCAAATTCAACCAACCGATCGTCATCCGAGAAGGGACCCAGTTCAACAACGTGAACTACGCCATCATGGGGCAGCGAAGACTTGAAATCATTCCTTCGAAGACCGGAAAGGTTCTACCCGACGACTACATCCACACAGGAACTTTCGAACCGGGCATTGCAGAAATCTTACGCTACATCGACCAGATCAACGAACAAATCGAGACCGTCCGCCAAATTGTCTACCTCGTGACCATTGGTGACTCCACTCACAAATCAGCCAGCGAAATCGTAGAAACGGTCATAAGCGGAATCGAGGCGTCTCTTTCAAATACCGAGCGAGCCTTGACCACGTTGCAACCGGCTCTGAACAACCTGTTCAGGCAAGCAGACATGGCAAGCAACAACCTGCTTGCGATCACCACACAGGCAGACTCGGCCGTCACCACCATCACAGAAACGGTCAACGAAAAGATTGCCCTCGCCGAAAAAGCCTTCCAGAAAATTTCTGAAGGAGCAAACAAGACAAACGAACTCATCAACAGCATCGAGGCCGACTCCGTCTACAACAAGATTCTCTATTCTTCCGAAATGGTGGACAAGGTAAATGAACTCGTTGAAAAAATCAACGAAATTGTGCAGGCCATCGATACCAAGGGCATCAAGATCCTTGACGAGAACGGGAACCCGATCAAGCCTTTCACATGGAAGAATCTGAACTTTATCGGAAAAACGGCGCGAGAAAAAGCGAAAGAGCGTGCGGCCAAGTCATCTTCGGAACAGGGTGATTCCAAGTAAGCCATGGATTTAAGCAACCTACCCAAGATGGGCCCCAAAAGTCTCGAGGCGTTCAAATCTGCAGGGATTGTCTCGCTTTCGGATTTTCTCTACAACATACCGCGCACGTACCTGGACCAGACGAAGGTAACACCCATTGGCAGCCTTCATGCCGGAGACCGGGTCGTCATCATCGGAAAGATAATTCGAGCAGGAATCATCCACGGACGGGGAACCCGTTTTGTAGCAACGCTTGCCGACGGAACCGGCGAAATATCGCTCACATTTTTTAAGGGAGCATCGTACCACAGCCGAAGAATTCAGCCGGGGACTCGTTGGCTCGCCACAGGGACTGTTGGCGAATACCGCGGGCTGCAAATGACACACCCCGATATGCAACCCATGGACCTAGACGAGCAGTTCAATGCGCAAATACTCCCCGTCTACCCCATGACGGAAGCCATGACCAAGGCGCGCATTACTCAAAAGGCGCTCCGCAACTGGTACAATGTCATCTTCCATTTTCCGGTTCTTACTTTATCTGGAATTTGTCCCAAGGAACTGACAGACTACCTGCATTATGCCCCAGTTCTTGAGAACTTGAGAACGCTGCACCAGCCTAAGGATTTCGAATCCATCCGCAGGGCAAAGCTTGAGCTCAAGATTCTGGAACTTCTCCCCTTCTGCCTGCGCATGATCAAGCGCCGCGAAAACCAGAAGGTCCGCGGGCACGAGCGGCAGATTGACCTTGGGCAGGTAATGCTTGCCAAGTCGAGGCTCCCCTTCAGTCTAACAGGCGGTCAGGAAGCCGCGCTCAACCGCATCATTGACGGCCTGAACGGGAAAAAACAGTTTCACGCACTATTGCAGGGCGATGTCGGCTGCGGCAAGACGGTGGTCGCCATGCTCGCCATGCTTGCGGTATGCGGCACGGGCGAGCAATGCGCATTGATGGTGCCGACAGACATCTTGGCCAGACAGCACTATAAGCAGCTGAAACCGTTCTTTGACGCTGCGGGAATGCGCATCCAACTCCTAGTTGGGGCGACCTCCGCCGCCGAAAAGCGCCAAATCATCGGAGAGCTGCAGATGGGGCTCACCCAGGCGGTCATCGGCACTCACGCCCTGTACTCCAAAGATGTAACCTTCGCAAAGCTTGGCCTTGTCATCATAGACGAGCAGCACCGCTTTGGCGTAAACCAGCGCGAAGCACTCATGCAGAAAGGCGAATACCCCGACATGCTCGTGATGAGCGCAACCCCCATTCCGAGAAGCCTCGCCATGACACTCTACGGCGACCTGCAGGTTATTTCGATCAAGGAAAAACCCGCCGGAAGAAAGCCTGTCAAGACGCGCCTTGTAAGCCCCGACAAGCGGGGAGACATGAAAAAATTCATCTGCAACGAGGCGAAGGGCGGAAACCTTTGCTACTGGATTGTAAGCCGCGTAGGTGCCGACGACGAAGGTAACGCAAGAAGTGTCGACGATGTGGTAAACGAACTTCGCGCTTTTGACGGAAGCGTCATCGTCGAAGGAATTCACGGCCAGATGAATGAAGAAGAACGCGACGAGATTCTAAAACGATTCGCCGCAGGAAAAGTCCACATTCTAGTGGCAACTACAGTGATCGAAGTCGGCGTGAACGTTCCCGAGGCAAACATTATGGCCATCGACCAGCCCGACCGTTTCGGGCTCGCGCAGCTGCACCAGCTGCGCGGCCGTGTTGGTCGCGGTGATGTGCAGGCATGGTGCTTTTTGATGATGCCCGAAAATACGGACAGCGACAACACGCTCGATCGCCTGACGCAATTCAGCCACACCGACGACGGCTTTGAAATTGCAGAACTCGACTTACAGACCCGAGGTGCAGGAAATCTCGAAGGAAACGAACAGAGCGGTTCCTGGGTATTCCGCTGGTTCGACTGGATTCACGACCAAGAACTCATCGCCAAAACACTGCAAATGGCAGAAAGCATCTTGAAGGACAAAGAAACCTTCGACGACGACGCGCGCGAAAAGATTCAACTCTGGTACAGCGAAAAGAAATCCGCCAACGAAGACGGAGTGCATTGATTAGACGAGAGAGACTTCGCATCATTCTAGCATCGGAGCGATTGTCAAGATGACAAGCCCGATGAGAACCGCATTCAAGAAGAAAAAAGAACGGCGCACAATCTTGTAGAAAAGCGGAAGCCAATGGAAAACATGGTCTGAAGGCGAAAGCAGTTCCTTGAAACCAAGAAAAACACTTATAGAGCCAGTCACGATCATCATCAGAGTGCCGATGTAATATCCTTCGTTCCATACAGCAACAGTAAGAGCCACGCCCATGAACACGGCGATTACACCGATAACCACTCCAATCCGCAAAATCAGCTTATTCAATTGTTCTCGATTCAAAGGAAATCCTCAGCAAAAGTCATACAAATATACAAAATTACCACGAGCATAATTTACGATAATACTACAAACTTGCTACCGTAACAACAACGAAAGAAAAAGATAACTATGATTCCTTTTATAGGGTTTCTAACTTTGCGTCATCCAAAATAGGATTCCTATGAAAATCCATAACATACTTTTATTTTCGGGAGCATTCGTAGCCACAGCTATAGCCGGAGGCTTGAATACAAACACCAACCAATCCATCGCTTATCAAAGACATATCATGCGATATGCCACAACCGATAACGACGCCCCCATTTTTAACCCTGCCGGTACAGGATTTATGGAAGATGGTTGGCACCTGTCAATCAATTCGCAGGCTTTCTGGCAAACCCGCACCATCTATACGGAAACACCCTTATTTGATGGCGAAAAGAAATTTGAAGGAAAAGCACAAATCCCCGCCATGCCGAGCTTGCTTGCTACCTGGCACCGCGGCAACCTCGCCCTTTCGGGATATTTTGGAATCACCGGTGGCGGTGGCAAATTGAATTACAAGAAAGGAATTCCCTCCTTCGAAGCAGCCATTGCTCAAGTTCCCGATCTCCTGACACAAAAGGGTCTCGAAACGACCGACTACAGTGCCGATCTTTCTCTTAAGGGAACCTCTTACATATTCGGTTTTGGACTCGGTGCCGCATACCGAATCAACGATATGTTTTCCGCCTATCTAGGCGCCAAGTTCAGCTACGCCATCAACCATTACGAGGGTTCTCTCAAGAATGTTCAGATAAACCCCAAGAACGAGCTGCTCGGTCTTAACGGCGAAATGGTCAATGCAGTCGCCACATTCAACAGCGCATCCGAAAAACTCGCCAGCATGGCAGAGCAAGCTGCCACAGGTGCAGAACAAGCCGCAGCCGCCGCGAAGCAGTACGAAGCCGCCGGAGATAAGGCTACCGCCGCCCAATATGCAGCTAAGGCCAACGAGCTGAAGGCAACCGCAACAGAACTCACCGTCAAGTCCAAGACTTTCGAAGCTGTCGCAGAACAGGTTTCCGACAAGGAACTCGACGTAGAACAGACTGGCTGGGGAATCACGCCCATCGCAAGTCTCTCTTTTAAGTACAAGCGTCTAACTGCAGGCATCAAGCTTGAATACAACACCTCTATTGAAATGGAAAACGACACCAAGGTCAACGAAGTCGGACTTGCCGCATACAACGATGGCATCAAATCCCACAGCGACATTCCCGCCTCGATATACATGGGCGCCACCTACGCCCTACTCGACAATTTCCGCTTAAGCGCAGGATACGGACATTGGTTTGACTGGTACGCCGATTTACCGGGAAATCAGGAACATCACGCCGAGGGGACCGACGAATTCTTGGGCGGCGTCGAAGCCGATTTCCTTACCCGCTGGACCGTTAGCGGAGGCTTCCAAATTACTAAATACCACCTAGACGACAAATACATGAGCGATATGAGCTTCATTATGGACAACATAACGCTCGGTTGCGGACTCGCTTTCCGTGCAACCGACTGGGTCAAGATTAATGTCGCCTACTTCCATTCCATTTATGATGACTGGAAAGAGAAGGAAACCTACGGCAAGAATACCTACAAACGCACCAGCCGTGGCGTCGGAATCGGCGCCGACTTCGACTTCTAAACTCTTTGGGCACGAGCGGTCTTTTGTGAGCGACTAGCGACCCGTATTAACGGGGCGCGTTCGCGAGAGCGAGTGCTTCGGGGACGAATTCACTTATTTGGGCACGAGCGGTCTTATAAGGAGAAGGCCTCCTCTGTTAGAGGAAGCCTTCATTATAGGGGCAGGTGTAAGCCGGGTTCTGTACCTTCTTGCGAAGGCGATGACCATCTCTCTGGGTCAGTCGTTACCGACCGCCTCAAGCAACCTACCCGAATTCCAGCTGGTGCGGGCCGCCCCAGGTTCACTTGCGTGAACGGAATTCTGCTTGGTCTTGCACCGGATGAGGTTTACCGTGCCACCCCTGTCGCCAGGTGTGCGGTGAGCTCTTACCTCGCCATTTCACCCTTACCTGCCTTGCGGCCGGCGGTTTACTTTCTGTTGCACTTTCTGTCGCGTTTCCGCGCCTGGACGTTATCCAGCATCCTGCCCTGTGGTGCCCGGACTTTCCTCCAGCTTCAATTGCTCTCTGCCGGCGGCCATCCGCTGCCCCGTCCCAAATATAGAAAAACGCCCCTAGAAATGAAAGGGCGCTTTCAAAAGATTAAAATCGGATTTTTATCTAGAAAGGCCGAAGCGTATCGGGCGTTCACCCTTCACGCGAAGTACATAGACTCCATGGTCAAGATCCATCAGCTCAACCGTTTCACCTGCAGAAACAGTCCCGTTTTTCACGACACGGCCACGCAGGTCTGTAATGGCATAGGCGACATTGCTACCCTTGGCCAATGTAAAGCTCCGATTGTGCTCCCCCATCCGGAGCATAGACGGTTTCATCAGAACCACCACGATACCATCGTAGTTGGCAGGCTTTTGCGTTAGGCCATAAAGGAAGTCAAACACTTTCTTCTGCACTTTTACATCGTAATCTTCGTAGTCGTAGAATTCGTGCGGCTGGCCCTCAACAAAGTAGGTTTCATGCTCAATTTCCTTAGCATTCAGCACGGAATCGATTACGAAGCTTCCATAAAGGGTCGGTGTTTCAACACTGAATGCAAGCGCGCCAATCGTTGCCGCCGCCGAGGGCATTATGTTTTTTAGGACATTCGCAATGTTTCCCAGGGGACGCCCTGTCTTGAAAAGCACCGTGCTGTCCGACTTGCCATGCACCAAGAGAACCGGCTTATCCATCTTTTCGATAATGGCGACATCGTGAACGGCCCCCCAAAGGGCAGCAACAGCGTTTGCCTGTGCGGCGGGTCCCTGAATGCCATATTCATCGAGGCCGCCAAGATTCGGTTTCGACTTCGCTGCCGCAGGAATTTCAGAATCTTTATCCAAGTAGAGGTTTTCAAGCGAAAGAATCGCACCAGCGCTATTGCCAATCAGGTAGATGCGGGCCGGATCAATCCCCAAGTCATCCGCATTCGCCCTAAGGTAGCGAATCGCAGCACGGACATCCTGAATTCCACGATAAACCGTCCTCGAGAAATCTAAGCTATCAATGTGCAGCGTATTATTTTTTATTTTCGCAGTAATGCCCAAACGGTACTCCACTGCAGCCGTCACAAAGCCACGAGCTGCAAGGGAATCGCAGTAAGTCACGGTATGTTGATCCTTATCGTCCTTGGCTCCTGCAGCAAAGGCTCCGCCATGCAGTACCACCACTGCCGCGCGGTTCTTTTCAGAGTCGCCCTTCGGCTGATAGAGATCCATGCGCAAGTCCACATTCGTCAAGTCTGTTTCGTTGTCGTACAAATAGACGGCAGTGCCCTTTCCGAGTTTAGCCAAAGTCACAAGCGTCGACGAAATAGAATTCAGCATTTTAAGATGCTTGACAGATGAAGCATAGACCACATTCTTCTTGACACTCACATCAAACATGCGGTCTTTGTAGCGGTCCTTGGCAAAAGAAACCGACACAAGACAAGCCAAAGTAACGAGAATAAATTTTTTCATATAAACTCCTTCACCTACAAATATAGATAAATTAGCGTCAATTGTCTAGAAAATTATAGACAAACTATTTATCTTCAGCATTTCGCTTGGCCGCAATTTCCTGCTGTTTACGGAGGATTTCTTCACGGGCACGTTCCGCCTTCGTCTTCTTTTCAGCAAACAAGTTATCCAAGGCAGAAGTCGCCTTGCCATTTGCATCCTTCGCACGGGAATTGAAGAATAACGCCAGCAAGAAAAAAACTACTAGGTAGCAGGCAACAGCCGCCAAAAGTGCCACAATTTCAGAACCCGACGCCGACTCCACCTTAAGGTAGAGCACAATCGACAGGGGGATTGCGAGCATAAACAAAAAAGCGGGCAGTTTTTCTTTCATGCCACAAATATAGAAAGGTCCACCAAACTAAGAATCCCCGACCAAGTCGGGGACGACCTTAGTTCGCGCCACTTTGTGACTTTACCTGCAGAGCAAGGCCAACATCGGCCTCATAGGCCGTATACTTATAGTCTGGTTTGTACCCCCGAGCATCGCCATCTACAAAACCATCACCTGCGACAAGCTTGTTTTCAACCATATTCACGAAGCCCCCCGTCGAATCAACTGGAGAACCATCTTCGTTGTACCAACGATAGAGCGTCACGGGCATCCCATTATTGAATATGTTCTTTTCAACCAGGCAGCGAGCAGAATCGGAACAGACCACACCCGACTTTTCTACAGAGTCAAAGAAGTTGTTGTAGGCGTGAAGTTCTCCCCCATGCACAAGAATTCCGTCACGAGAAAGTCCTGCAAAATAATTGTGATGCATAGTCAGACTCTGAGCCGTGTCCACTAAAATATCGCCAGCCAAACCAAAGAGCACACCCGTCTGAGCATTTTCAAATCGGGACCAGGAAACAGTCACATGGTGCGAACCGCGCTTCACATCAAGCTCTACCAGCGGGTATTCCTCGAACACGCAATGGTCCACCCACACATGATGCGTTCGGTTATGAATCGAAAGGGCGCGGCGGGAACTGGTATCTTGTGCCGTGATGGCGGGCTTGGTAAATTTCATATTTTCAAAAATAAGGTTGCTTGATTCGTTGGTCAAAATGCCCATACCCGAAATCTGAATATCGCGGCCTCGACCGTCGAAAGTCTTGTCAGACTTTAAACGAAGCGGTGACTGCAAATCGTATACGCCATCTTTTTCAAACATAATCCAGACTGGGCCATCCTTGTAAGCGCACTCGCGAAGAGAACCAGGCGCAATTACTGCCGCTGTCTTTGCGTTACCCGCCGAATCAACATCCGTGGTATCTTCGACAATCACATAATCTTCGGTCGTCGTTACAATGCAGATTTCGCCTTCGGCTGCAGAAATGTTCCCTAGACTGTCGGTAACGCCCGCTGCACCAAGAACTCCCACGGCATAACCCTCAACCTGTTCCAGGAGCTCATCATGTTTACTCCAATCATTCTTCGGATATTCCGTATTCTCCGTTTCTACAGGCTTTGTCACCTGAACCACGGAATCGGAACAGTCCACAAACAAGGTGTCCCCCGTCATTGACGAAACCTTCACCAGACCAGCCTCCTGCGAATCACCGAAGACAAGCTCAAAGCTTCCCGACGGTAACGAATCGATGACAAAATGTCCCGTGCTGTCGGGAACCACAAACCGGTCAAGACCCGCGATTCTAATCACAGGCGCAGATTCACCCAAAAGCACAAAGCCTTCAATCGAAGAAAGCTCCGTCAGTTTGATGGTATCGACCGTCGCCGTATCGCCGTTAAAAACAAAGTTCTGGACAGCGCCCATTGCTAAGGAGCCATCCACATGGCGCGCCTCAATCGTATAGGAGCCAGGCTCCACCGGAATTTCGACAAAGCCGTTTGCATCCGTTTCCATCCATTCCGTTGCACGGTCCGCTTCGGGCAAGAAATTATCCGGCAACACACAAACGCGCGCATAGGCTGCAGGGGTTCCGGCAAGTTCTATCTGGAGCGTCATCGCAATCGTTGATTCAGCCTCGGTACCGCCAGCAACATCCTTTCTGTCGTTGCTACACGCCGAGAGCAAAAGTGCGCCACAAAGAGCAACCACAACGGACGAAAATGCATCAAGACCACAAATATTTTTCGGATTCCATTTACGCATGGTCACCCCCCGTCGCATTTTCATCGGCGACAACGATTTCCGAATCTTCAGTCATTTCAAGACCGCGAATACGGCGCTTGCGCCCGCGACGCTGCGGAGGCGGATACGGGTCCGAAAGCGGAAACAGCTGCATACCGAGTTGGAACACTCGATTAGGCTTTGCACACTGCCCCACCTTCGCGAGAATCTCACGGCGAAAACGGCGCACCATTTCTACCAATTCCTTATAGGTGTCCTCGTCACAGGCAAAAGCAAGCGTCGACAGGTTTCGTTCATTTCTGTCGAAGCGGTCCATGGCGTCTTGCGCCACATTCAAGTTCTGCTGGATGTAAGAGTTGACCGCCGTACTGAAAGATTCAGACCCGCTCGAAATCAGGCCCTGCGTCTGTTCGTAAAAGCCCGTCACCTCGTTCTTCTTGATCATCGAGAGGCGTTCCAAGAGCGCAATCGAAGACTTAACCTGCGAGGCCGTAATCGGCGGGCGCACCATCAAGCCGAGTGCTGCGTCATCGCCCACATACGGGTAAAAAGTTACCAATTCGCGAATCACCGCATGGTACCAGTGGTCAAAGTATTCGAACTGGTCCTTGGCCACATTTTCGACCTTGCATTCCTTGGTGGCCACCAGCTTTTCCAGGTACTGACGGCTTTCGGAATGGTTCTTCGCCTGGTTGAACGCCACCATGTCGGCAAAGTAGGCCTTTTCGCGGTCATCATTACAAAAGATATCGGCAAACACCGAAACCAGGCGACTGGTCAGGTTGCGCTTGCCCTGCAGAATCTTGTTGAACATCGACGCATCGAACCCGGCACGGTCGGCAATATAGCGGTGGCTAAAACGCCAGTCACCCTTATGGCGCTCTTCATAGGCGTCACGCAAGAATTCGCGGTAGTTCAAGTATTCAAAAAGATTCACCATAGTAAAATTCCAATAAAAAGAACCGAGCGCAAAATGCTCCCGGTTACTAATATAATAAATATTTCGCCTAAAAGTCTACATTTAGGCAAAAATTTATGTCCACACTTTTGAAAGTGTGATAAAAACTACTTGTTCGGTTTCGAAACCACCGGGCGAATGCGCTTGCCGCACAGAGTCACGATAATTCCCGCCTGCGCAAACATGTAGTAGGCCGTGTCGCGGCTGTTGTTCAGCGTAGACTTCGGGTCGTAATCGTCCTTGGTCACGAACACTTCGGCAACGCCCGAAAGGCTCACATCCAGGGCGCAGCGTTCGCACGGAAAACCAATCACATAGAGCTTGGAGCCGGGAGGAACTTTGCCGCGGGCATAGTGCAATGCGTTGATTTCGGCATGCACCATGAACGGGTACTTGTTGGCCTCGAACTCGTGGTGGCTCAGGACCTCGCCCGAATCGGCATCCAGCAAATCGTACGCCAGCAGTTGCTTTTCGCGGGTGTACGGCACCGTCTCGTCGTCGAAACCAGCCGGAGCGCCATTGTAGCCCGTGCTGATCACGCGACCGTCGGCACTCACCAGCACCGCCCCCATCTGGGTATTCTGGTCTTTAGAAAGGCGCGCCTGCGCGCACATCATCTGGGTATAGACTTCGTCACGAAGCTTGCTGCGAGATTTAGAGTTGTTCATAGCCTTAAATATAGTCAATAGTTATCGGACAATCAGGGTCTTATTCCCGTTTGGCGAATGCAGGCGGACAACAACCTTTTGCCCCGCAGGAACGCCAAGTTCAAATACATTCCCCGAACGCTTCATGGAAACCGGCAAACGGCGACCGTCCAGCGTATGCACATGGACACGCGCCTTACCCAATTCCATAGGCGTAAGCCCCGTCACCTCCAACAAGAGGCTACCCGTTCCATTTTTCCATGTACGAACGGCAAAAGCTGTATGGCGCGGCGCCACCAAAGCCATGCGAGGTTCAATGTCAGGCACATTTCCTTCGTTTACACTGGTCGAAGCCATGAGTTGCACATTTTTGTTATAGGTCGACGCAAGCGGCTTCGAGAACAGAATGTTCGGTTTCGCCCCTTCCGGCAACAAGACGTTGCCCTTGTTTACGCAGCTATCCAAGCGCAGGTATTCAATTTCATCGGTGCTACCCACAAGGCCAGAAACCCAACCATTGACCGAATCAGCAGAGGTCTTGAGTTCGATATCACCCTCGTTGACAGCCTTGAACAGATCGGCACTCTTGGCCCCCGGACGCACATAGCCAGCGATACCGCCCACGAACGGGCCCTTCGCATTTTCAATGACAATCTTGCCCTTATTTTCGACACGGCTCGCCTGTTTCACTTCCCAGATTCCGGCAACGCCGCCCACCTGCACCATTTGCTGCACTTCTACGCCATGATAAATCACATCGCCGTAGTTAATGCAACTGTCGAGAGTCGTATTCGTATTGCCCGAGACATAGCCAAAAAGTCCACCCACTGCCGCATAGGACGCCGTGAGTTCCACCTTGCCGTAATTAAAGTTACCGACATAAGTCTTCTCGGAAACAAGCGACGGATTCACGCCCACGAGACCGCCAACAAAAGCGGATTCTGTCGGAACATTTGCCGAAACATTACCCTTGTTCACGTTATTCTTGAATGTACACGGAGCAAGAAGTTCACCGACAATGCCTCCAATATTGGTATATACGTTGCCTTCAACCGTGATACTTGCTTCGTTCACATTTCCTTCGATAGCACCCGGATCCACAAGGGCTCCAATAACGCCACCAATCGCAGCCTGTTTCTGGTTCGCCGCCTTCATGGATCCCTTGACCGTGTTGTCGTAAAAGCCGACCCATTCCGCAACGGTGTTACCCATCAAGCCGCCCCACTGAACAGCCCCATTTTCATTATCAACCGTTTCATAAGTCAGTTCAACCGAGTTGTTCCGCACAACGGCCTGCCCCGTCACAACCTGCGTTACAAAAGTGCCAATAAGTCCCGAATGGCGGATATAGACATTTTCGAACACCACGTTATTATAATAGAGAGTATCGTCACCATTGTTAAACACAGGGCCGATAAAGCCAGCATCCCTAACCGTGCCCAGCGAATCATCAATATACAAGTTCGAAATCTTATGGCCATCGCCATCGAAGCTTCCCTCGAACGGGCCAATTGCCTTCCAGTTGCCCACATCACGACCACAAACAGAACTCAAGTCCAAGTCCGCAGTCAGCTTGAAATGCAAACCCTCGCCCGCATTCTTCAACTTGACACCCTTATAGGTGCCACTATCCGAAACGGCATTACGGAACTGCAACAGTTCCTGCACCGTTCCAATGGTCAGCGGGTCCTCTTTTGTACCCTGGTCTGCGGCATAACAGCCCGCAGCCAACGCAAATGCCATAGGCATCATGAAATTTTTGAACTTCATATAGCCTCCTCTTTAGTTTGTCTATGGCCTTAAATATAGATTAGACTAAAAATAAAATCGGCCAAAATAAAGAAAAAGCTCGCCGTTTCCGATGAGCTGAACAAATTTCCTGACAAATGTAATTGAATTATCCCGCTAAGTGAAACCGAGTAAGATAATCCACGAAAGTTGGATAATCAAGCAAGACAAGGCGCGAGCCCCCGTAGCACCACTCTTTATCCCGCTAAGTGGAACCGAGCAAGACAAAGAACGATTTGGCGTAGCGTACTAAAACGTACGTGAGCCAAATCGTGATGCCGTATTGCGAAGGTTACACGACGCGGGTCATGCCGGACATGCGTTCACGCAGCCAGGCTCCGACTTCTTCCACCGGATGCTGACGGATGTTCTTGTTCACCTTGATGAGTTCTTCGTTATCCACAGCGGTGGTCTTGCCTTCGCCGTAGATAGCGCCGATGTCGTCCTTCTTCACTTCGTTCTTCATGAAGTCGGCGAGCAGAGGCACGCACTTGTTGGCGAACAGGTAGCAACCGTATTCGGCGGTGTCGCTGATCACGCGGTTCATTTCGTACAACTTCTTACGAGCGATGAGGTTCGCGATAAGCGGAGTCTCGTGGAGAGATTCGTAGTAGGCGCTCATCGGCTTGATGCCCACGGAGCACATGGTTTCGAATGCGAGTTCCACACCGGCCTTGATCATGGCGGTCATGAGAACGCCGCGGTCGAAGTATTCCTGTTCGGTGATGACCTTGTCGGTAGCTTCGACCTTTTCGAATTCGAGCTCGCCCGTTTCGCCACGCCACTTCAGGAGGTCCTTGTCGCCGGCTTCCCAGTCCACCATCATGGTGCTGGAGAACTTGCCAGAGATGATGTTGTCCTGGTGTTCCTGGTACAAGGGCTTCATGATCTTCTTCATCTTTTCGGCGAGTTCCGTTGCGCGGATCTTGGCCGGGTTGGAGAGACGGTCCATCATGTTGGTGATGCCGCCGTGCTTCAGGGCTTCGGAAATCGTTTCCCAGCCGTACTGGAGCAGCTTGACCGCGTAAGCCGGTTCAACGCCGAATTCCTTCACCATCTTGTCGTAGCAGAGGATGGTGCCGGTCTGGAGCATACCGCAAAGGATAGTCTGTTCGCCCATGAGGTCAGACTTCACTTCGGCAACGAAAGAGCTTTCGAGAACGCCCGGACGGTCGGCATGGAGGCCAGCGGCGTAAGCCTTGGCGTAGTCCCAACCCTTACCTTCGGGGTCGTTTTCCGGGTGCACAGCGATAAGGCAGGGCATACCGAAACCGCGAACGTATTCGCTACGGACTTCAGAACCCGGGCCCTTCGGGGCGACCATGATCACCGTGATGTCCTTGCGGATTTCCTGGCCTTCTTCAACGATGTTGAAGCCGTGGCTGTAAGAGAGGGCGGCGCCCTTCTTCATGAGCTTCATGATGGCCGGAATCACGTTGTGGTGCTGCTTGTCCGGTGTGAGGTTGCAAACGAGGTCTGCATCCGGAATCATTTCTTCGTAGGTACCGACCTTGAAGCCATTTTCAGTAGCGTTCTTCCAGGACTGGCGCTTCTGTTCGATGGCTTCCTTGCGGAGCGTGTAAGAGACGTCGAGGCCGCTATCGCGCAGGTCAAGACCCTGATGGAGACCCTGGGCACCGCAACCGACGAACACGATCTTCTTGCCCTTGAGGGCTTCAACACCACGGCTGAATTCAGAATGTTCCATGAAACGGCAGTGGCCAATTTCTTCGAGTTGGCGACGCATAGGGATAGAATTGAAATAATTCATTTTTTGAACCTCTGTTAAATAAAATTGTTCCGAGGGGAAATATAGTTAAAAATACACCAAAGGGGGAAGAATCCCCCTGATTGCAGCCGCCTTGTCCGCGTCATACCGCACACTGTCATGCCGGACTCCGTTCCGGCATCGCCATTTCAATCCGCATCCAAGCCGTCTTCCATACACCCCCACGCCTAGGGGCTCCGCCCCTAAAACCCCGAATTACGTCATTGCGAGCCCCGAACAGGGGTGAAGCAATCCATGCGCCCTGCTAGGGGACTACTATGTAGTCCCTCGCCGTTCGGCTCGGTCCTATATTTAAAAAGGACGAAAATCACCCCTTCATTAGTCTATTTTTAGAAATGGGTAGGAGATGGGCAACCCGGCGGCTCGGTAGCGCCCGACGCAGTGCATGACATTGGGACCCATCTCCTTCAACCCA
>NZ_JAZSAF010000085.1:0-102831 GCF_045601785.1 Fibrobacter sp. | reverse complement strand
TGGGTTGAAGGAGATGGGTCCCAATGTCATGCACTGCGTCGGGCGCTACCGAGCCGCCGGGTTGCCCATCTCCTACCCATTTCTAAAAATAGACTAATGAAGGGGTGATTTTCGTCCTTTTTAAATATAGGACCGAGCCGATCTGTTGGGGCTTGAGCGTAGCGAAAGACCAGCCTTCCCCCTTGAAAAAATGCCCGCTTACGCGGGCGTGACAACCTTGTTGTTGATTGTGCTCAAAGCGACCCTGTAAGGGGTGCGACCTCATACCTCGAAGGACCGAAGGTCCGTGCTCATCGCTCTTACAGCGTTGCTTGGAACTGGTGGAATTTTTCCAAGAGTTCGGCGTAGGTCTTGGTGGATTCGAGTTGCGGGAACTGGGCTACGATGGAGTCCGGGGCGCAGAAGAAGCAGCCCTTGTCGGCCTGCTTGAGCATGCCCGTGTCGTTGAAGGAATCGCCGCTGGCGAACACCTTGAAGTTGAGGTCTTGCAGGTGCTTCACGACTTTTGTCTTCTGGTCGTTGAGGCGCAGGTGGTAACCCTTGATCATGTCGTTTTCGACTTCCAGGTTATGGCAGAAGATAGTCGGGAATCCGAGATTCTTCATGATGGGGTAGGCGAATTCCTGGAACGTGTCCGAAAGAATAATCACCTGGGCTTCGTCGCGGAGTTTGTCCATAAAGTCGCGGGCACCGTCGAGAAGTCCGAGGTTTGCAATCACGTTCTGGATGTCCGAAAGCTTGATGTTTTCGCGTTCGAGAATCTTGATGCGGCCCTTCATGAGCACGTCGTAGTCGGGAATGTCGCGTGTAGTCAGGCGCAGGTCCTTGATGCCGGTCTTCTCGGCGACGGCGATCCAGATTTCAGGGGCGAGGACACCTTCAAGGTCCAGGGTAACGACACATTGCTTGGTAAACATAGGGCTATTTCTTTCGTTCGTTGATGATGGAGCGCAAATCCGCAATCGTAATCTGGTACGGGGTGCGGCAGAAGTCGCAAATCACTTCGAGGTCCTTGCCTTCTTTTTCGAGGTCCTGCAAGTCCTTGAGCGGGAGTGTTGCAAGCGTTGCCACGGTGCGTTCGTGGCTGCAGGGGCAGTAGGCCTTGGGGTCGATTTCTTTGACGATGTCGATTTCGTAGGGGCCGCGCAGCTGGTCCAACAGTTCGTCGAGGTCAAAGCCTTCGGGCGTGTTCATGTCGCAGAACTTCGGCAAGTTCTGGATGATGACCTCGATCAGGTTGATGTCCTTGTCTTCGAGGTCGGGGAAGGCTTCGATGTAGAAACCGGCGGCGTAGTCGAGCTTACTCGGGTCTTCTTTGTTGAAAGCGGCTTCGATACCTACGGCCGAGCGGATCTGTTCGGACTGCAAAAGGTAGGTGGCGAGGTTCTGGCCCATGGATACGGCGGGAGCCTCGATAATGCTTTCATGGACGCGCTTGCCCTGTTCGTTCAGCTTGACGACGCGGACGCTTTGCGGAATGAGGACGGGCTCGTTACCGCCAACCGCCTGGAGTTCCGGCTGCGGAATCATGGCGCGCACCAGGCCCTGCGGCGTGGAGTCCGACTGCACCAGCGTGATTTCGCCTGAAAAACGGGTAGTAAAGCTCACGGTGCCCGGGAACTTGAGCGAGGCGCTCAAGAAAATGCTTGCGATGGAGTTTTCGGCGAGGAGCTTGAGGGCGAAACCCTGTGCGTTATGCTTTTTGCCGATTTCGTTCATCGTCGCGGTCAAGTCGACGACAATCAGGCGGAAGGGCGTCTTCTTGCCCGTAGCGCGGATAATGCGGTCCTTGAAATTCATGGCCCAAATTTAGAAAAAAAAGACCCGTTATGTAACACGTCATTCCTGGCTGGACCCGGAATCTTTGCTATCTCGCCACAACCTGCTCACGAATCTTTTCGCAGATTTCGCGACCCGCTACTTGAGCGAGGCATTCGAAGGCGAATTCTTCGGCGGAGCCGGCACCGCAGCTGGTAATCACGTTGCCGTCGACCACCACGCGGTCGGTGAGGAACTGCTTGCAGACGAGGTCTACTTCGCAGCCCGGGAAACAGGTGCACTTGCGGTCTTTCAGGAGGCCTGCCTTCGAAAGCACCAGCGGTGCCGCGCAAATGGCGAATAGCCATTTGCCCTGGGCGTCAAACTGCTTGATGGTTGCTTCGACGGCAGCGCTTGCCGCAAGGTTCTTGACGCCCAGCCCCCCACCGGGGAGCATCACCGCGTCAAACTGCGCAAGGTCTGCATCCTTCAGCAGAATGTCAGCTTGAATGCGGAGCCCGAGCTTACCCGTTACGGACAAACTGTCGCTAATGGATGCGAGCGTCACATTGAGGCCGCCGCGCTGCCAGTAATCGAACGGGGTAACGAATTCGGTCTCTTCGAAACCATCTGCCATCAAGAAAAGAATCTGCATAAAACCTCCGTGAAAGGATGTTCAAAAGGTAATAAAAAAACGAACGGATTGTTTGCGGTGGGTGGGGGTGGTCGTCTATTAAAGAAAATTTCGCATTTTGCGTTACGCATTTTGCGAAATTTAGTTATATTTAGGGTATGAATACGAATCCGTTCTTTCTTTATGGGTACAATGGTCCCGAATACTTTTGCGACCGTGTCGAAGAAACCAAGTATATCCTCTCGGCTCTCAGCAACGGGCGTAATATTACGCTGCTTTCCCCGCGTCGTATGGGAAAAACGGGGCTGATTTTCCATATTTTCAATGCCATCCAGAAAGAAGACAAAAAGGCGGCCTGCTTTTATATTGACATTTTTCCGACAAGATCGCTGGAAGATTTCGTCTATAATTTGGGCAAGGCTGTTGTCGGCAAGCTAGATTCTGTCGGAAAGAAGACTGCAAAGACCGCATTGTCGCTTTTTAAAAGTTTTAAGGTCGTATTATCTACGGATCCCGTGACGGGGAATCCGCAACCGTCCATTGAATTTGCCCCGCAAGAAACAAAAAATACGCTTGCGGAAATTTTTGCTTATCTTAAGCAGTCTAACCGTGAATGTTACATTGCCATTGATGAATTCCAGCAGATTGCGGAATATAAGGACGAAGGCGTAGAGGCTTTGCTTCGTTCGTATATCCAGTTCTGCCCGAATGTCCATTTTATTTTCTCCGGTAGTAAACAGTACCTGATGACGGAAATATTCGGGTCGGTATCGCATCCGTTTTATCGTAGTACCGAAATCTTCAATTTGACGGCAATCGCCGAAGAACATTACTATGCATTCGCCAAGAAATGGATGGCAAAAAATTCTATCAAGCTGCCCCAAGAAATCTTTGCTGGTCTCTACAGCAAATTTGATGGTCATACTTGGTACATGCAGCGCGTATTGAACCGTCTTTATGAAATGGCTCCGTCTGCGGTAGAAATTTCAGACGTGGAGCAATGTGTCGCTGCCATTATAGAATCTGAGAAAGAAATTTACCAGAGGCTTTTGGCAACTCTTACTCGGAACCAAAGCCAGTTGCTGATTGCTATCGCCAAGGAAGGTTGTGCGACGGCGATAAATTCTTCGGCATTTGTGCAGAAATACCGCCTAAAAAATGCAAGCAGCATCAGCCGCGCGATTGATTCGCTTCTTTCGCAAGAATTCGTGATGAAAAACCAAGACGGCTACATTGTCTATGACCGTTTTATGGCTTTGTATCTGAAGGGGTTGTAGCTAAAAAACAATCTCGTTTTTAGATCTATCTTTTTTCATGTACTTTTGCCGATACTGTATTTGCGACTGGACTTTAGGGAACTTTTCAAGGTCTCCTTGGAATACTTGCTTTGGAACATCCATATCGAAATAATACAGTCGATAATCATCAAGTTCATCAAAGTAAACGGCAGCAAAGAAATTCATTCCGCCATAGCTGACAAGAATATCAGGGCATTCCTTTTGATTTAGTGCAGTAACTGGGTGTCCTCCGCTAAGTTGGTTGTAATCATAGTAACAGTCTAAGGCCTTTTTATTATTTGCGGCAATTCTTACTAGGTGAAAGACAAACGCATCTGCACAGGCAAAATTTCTTTCCATCGGACCATATACAGAACCAATGTACGGACATTTGTATTTACCGTCAACAACCATAGGTATGGTCTTGATAGGCGTTATCGTACTTGTTTCCGATGAAGTTTGAAGGTAAATTAGAATATCCTTTTTTGAGAAGGGTGGCTTAACAACAATAGCCCAAAGAGGAATTGCTAGTAGGAAAATAGTTGTTAATATTTTCATTGCGAGTACCTGTACCTATAATTTAAGCGGACAAACTTAGAGCAAAAAACAAGATGAAAAATGGCAAAATGAAAATCCACACGCCCCTAAAGTACAATGCAAGGTCGGCGTCGCTCATGGTTGAATGGTCTATCAGTGAAATCACCAAATACCAAAGCCCGATATTCGCCCAAATAGAATGACCTCCAGCCCAAATAACGCGAAGCAACACAAAACCGAGTACAAAGCCTACGAGAGTCGGGGCCACTGCGGTCAGTGCGTGCTGCACAGCCTGAATGAACCAGGGACCGCGTGAACGGTAACTGATGTGTCCGATGTGACCTTCGCCACTTTCAAACATGCAGATTTCGTGTACTTCTGCTCCTGTGATTACGGCGAAGCAAAGGTGTGCCATTTCATGGATGAACGTTCCTGGGAAAGTGACGAAATTTACAAAGAAATAGGCAAAGTCTCGATTTATTGTTTTCAAAACGGCGATTTGCAAACGTTCGAGAGCAAAAAGCAAATACCCTGCAACGATAGGAGCAAGTATCACAAACACTGTCAATATGGCGCTGATTCCAGCCAAGGCTCCGATTCCGTTTCCCCAACCAAACCAGACAATTATTTGTTGCATCGTCAAGAAAGTCAAAGAAGTAGATCTCCTTTACTTGCATAGAACAAAAATATTCCGGAGCCGACTCTGACTTTTATATACAATTGTTGCTATTAAAGCGATTATCGCGATAAGGGATAAAACACCACATCCAGCATCTTGTTTTATACCAAATACTATAAAAAGAAGACTCAAAAGAAGGAATGGAATGCCGAATATGTATGCTCCGGCAGCTAAGGCAAAGCCCGCAAATAATCCTAATAATAAAGCTAAAACAGCTAAAACAACCGCTTTAGTTTGCTTTTTATCTTTTCGAGCCTCCTGATTTATAGTTGACAAAACCTTTGGATTATTTGAACATTTGGGACAAAGAAGGTAACCATATTTGTAACGCCATCCTTCAGAAATTGCGGAACTAACAGTATTCCAACAGCCGTTGCGATACTCTTCTGTTATGAATTTTATTCCTGTTCTATTGCAAAAACTGCATTCGATATTTTCTTTCCTTTCTCTTGACATAAGACAATCTCCTTGTGGTTAATAACTTTGTTTTTAATGGAATTAACAGCGATGCTATTTGGGGTCAATTATGCTTGAAAAAAATTTCTCAATCTGTTTTGATAATCTTGGACCAAATTTTTTAACGTGTTTTTTAGTTATTCCGTTTTCGCAATAATCACAAGAATCTTTATCGTAATGACATTTTATTTCTATAGATCCTTTGAGTTTGTTGTGTTTTAGCAAACAAAGTTCTGTTATCAAGGCGATTGAATTTGGATCATTTTTCGTTGCAATTTTTAATTCATAGAAATTCGGATTCTGTTGTTTAAATATTTTGTTTAATTCTACGCGAAGTTTATTAAAAAAAATGTAAACATCATTATTCTTCACGTCATATTTCTTTTTAAGGCGTTCATTTTTCTTTTGCATTTGTTTTTCTTTCATATCGTTTTTGATTTTGTCATTTTTTTCATTAGTTAAAGCTTGTTCTAGAGAACAACTCGTGTTTTTCTTTACATTCACTGCAAACTCCTTTTTTCATATTTGACATATGAACAAACCTGTTTACAAACATTCACGAGTTTGTAAAATCCCACGGATCCTTATTTTGGTCAAAACCGCAATGCTTGCAAAATTTTGCGTTGACAGGAATTTGTTCTAGACACCGAACACATTCTTTTGTTTTTGATGTTGATTTTCCACATGCTTCACAGAACGAAGCATCTGCATCAATTTCTGTACCGCAATACATACATTTGGGCATATTTATGCCTCCTTATTTTATCCCCGCAGGTTGTTGCACACTATGCCGTGCGGGTTTCAGCACAGTGTGTTTTGCGTATGCAAAGTCTTTCGCCAGATTTGCATCTGGTGTCAGCCCTTGCCGAGCAAAGAATCTTGCCAAATTTTGTGAGAATACAAAAAAGGCGTAAGTCGTTGCATTTATCTGGATGAGGCTCTCGAATGCCTTTAGACGATAAACGCAAACGACCCACGCCCCAAACGGGCGACAGAACTGTTTTGTTAAAACAGTTTGTCGAAATACACCTAAACAAGCCGCTTTAGGCAGCTGTTAAAAATGCATCTACGTGAGCGTTCGCCCTGTCCTCGTCTAAGGAAATTTTCGAGATTTCATCCAGAGAACAAGAGCTAAAACTCTCTATTTTCAAGAGTAAAATAACATATTTTTAAGAAGATGGGGACCTTTTTTGCAAAAAAAATTGAAGTTTTATGCTCCAACTTGGAGTATTGCACGCTTTTTTGTATATTTCCCCTTAGTCGGAGACTCCGATGCATTAGTATATCCCCCGACAGGGGCCCGTTCAGGGAAATGCGTTCCATAGGAAAGGCTATGGAAAAATCTAAAGTAATAGATTCCGGTTCAGAGACCGGAATGACGAAAATGACGCCGAAACCGCTGGTTTCGACTGGAGAAATTGTGCTTTACCAGCCGGAAGGTGAGGTTAAGTTGGAAGTTCGTGTTGAAAATGAGACTGTGTGGCTCACGCAGGCTCAAATGGGGATTCTATTCGAAAGAGAGCGTTCCGTTATCGCCAAGCATATCGGAAATGTTTTCAAAGAAAAGGAACTCGACGAAAAAAGTAATGTGCAAATTTTGCACAATACTCTTTCAAAGTATAAACCGACATCTATTTATTCGCTTGATGTAATCATTTCCGTTGGCTACCGGGTAAAATCGCTCCGGGGAACCCAGTTTCGTCGTTGGGCGAATCAGGTGCTTAAGGAATACATGCTCAAAGGCTATGCCGTAAATCAGCGTAAGGTTGCAACCGATTTGCAAATTGCTGATCGTTTACACGAGCAAAAACAGTTGATTGAAAATCAAAGCGCAGAAATTAAGAATGTCCGAAAGTCGATGGCTGAACAGAATGCACGGCTTTCTGCAGTTGAACAGCATATTGACTTCTTCGTTCATGCAAGCCAAGCTCCTACGGGAGGCGTTATCGCACCAAATACAAGGTTCGATGGGTTCATTCTGATTGGAGACCTTGTGAAAACAGCCAAACGTTCTGTCGTATTCATTGATCCATTCGCCACGGTAGAGGTGTTGAAATTTGCGGCTATGCGGGCGAAGGGTGTTTCCGCGACCATTTTCTCTCCCCGAATCACCTCCGAGTTTAAGGCGGCTGTTGACTTGCACAACAGGCAATATCCTGGACTGGAACTCAAGACCATGCGGATGATTCACGATCGGTTTCTGCTCGTTGACGATACGGTTTATCATTTCGGCGCATCGTTCAAAGATATGGGCGCAGAGTTTTCTGCGTATAGTGTATTGAACTTTGTGACGCCGGAAGAAGTTATAGAAAAGGTGAAAGAAAGTACTAAAGGACAGGCGAAAATCACTCTTTTGTAAATCATTGTAAAATTTCTCGGAAACAAGGTTAAAAATGTCCGAATTTAGCGTGTATAGTATATGGAACCCCAAAACGCTAAAAGGACAATTATGAAAAATTCTAAACGGATTGATTCCGGTTCAATGACTGGAATGACGAAATTTGAACAAAATCCACTGGTTGCGACGGGTGTTGAAAAAATGATTTTTGTCATTCGGGATAAGCAAGTGCTACTCGACCGTGATTTGGCGACACTCTATGGGGTAGAAACAAAGCGAATCAATGAACAGGTAAAGCGTAATATTGATCGTTTTCCCGAAGATTTTTGCTTTCAATTGGATGAATCGGAATTTCGCGAACTGGTCGCAAATTGCGACCGGTTCAAAAAATTAAAGCATTCCTCGTCCAGGTCATACGCATTCACTGAACAAGGGGTGGCAATGTTATCATCCGTTTTGAAAAGTGAATCTGCCATTCGTGTAAATATTGCAATTATGCGAGCATTTGTGCAACTTCGTCATCTTATGATGAACAATGTAGGCTTGATTAGTCGTATTGCCAATTTGGAAAGCAAAGAAATTGAACATGATGTGCGCTTGCTTGAGCATGACTGCAAAATTGATGCTCTTTTTGAGGCTATGGATCGCAACGAACTCAAAACAAAAGGCATCTTTTATGAGAGCCAAGAATTTGAGGCCTATGCGTTTGCATGTGGATTGATACATCAAGCCAAGAAGCGAATAGTCCTAGTGGACAATTATGTAGATGAAACTACACTTCTGATGATGCAAAAGAGAAACAAGGGTGTTTCGGTAACGATTTACACCTATGATAAGAGCAAAATTTTTGAGTTGGATTTGCTGAAATACAACGAACAGTATGCCGACTATCCGATAGAAATTCTCCCCAGTTATGGGATGCACGACAGGTTTTTGTTTATCGATGATGTCGCGTACCATTTTGGAGCATCGCTAAAAGATCTTGGGAAAAAGACATTCTTTTTCAGCCGTGAAGATTTTACGTTGGAAGAGGTTCTGAAACAAAGTAATCAACACTCTGCTGAAATCACAGAATGTAATCAACAAACGGAATTTTAAGAATCGTTACCCGACGCTGTGTTCGAGCTTCAGCGTCAGCAGTTGCCTTGCTTCGGTGGCGAATTCGCCGGGGAGTTCCTTGAACACGTCCTTACAGAAACCGCCGACCATGGCCTGGATGGCGTCTTCGCGCTTGATGCCGCGGCTTTCGAAGTAGAACAACTGGTCTTCGCTAATGCGGCTGGTGGTGGCTTCGTGTTCGGTGGTGGAGCTCGCGTTTGCGACAGTGATATAGGGGAACGTGTGAGCAGCACTCTTGTCGCCCACCAGCATGCTGTCGCACTGGGTGTAGTTCCGGGCTCCCGTGGCCGACTTGCGGATGCTCACTTCGCCACGGTAAGCGTTGCTGCTGTAGTCCGCACTGATGCCCTTGCTGATAATCGTGCTCTTGGTGTTCTTGCCGATGTGGATCATCTTGGTGCCGGTATCGGCCTGCATGTGCCCGTTGGTAAGGGCCACGCTGTAGAATTCTCCGACGGAGTTGTCGCCCAGAAGCACGCAGCTCGGGTACTTCCACGTGATTGCGGAACCGGTTTCGACCTGCGTCCAGCTGATGCGGCTGTTCTTGCCCGCGCATTTGCCGCGCTTCGTGACGAAGTTGTACACGCCGCCGGCGCCCGTTTCGCGGTCGCCCGCGTACCAGTTCTGCACGGTGGAATACTTGATGCTTGCGTTGTCCTTCGCCACAAGTTCTACAATCGCACTGTGCAGCTGCTTGCTGCTGAATTCCGGCGCGGTGCAGCCTTCGAGGTAGCTCACGCTGGCGCCTTCGTCGGCGATGATCAAGGTGCGTTCGAACTGGCCTGCTTCCTTGTTGTTGATGCGGAAGTAGGTGGAAAGATCCATCGGGCACTTGACTCCGGGCGGAATATAGACGAAGCTTCCGTCGCCAAAGACTGCGCTGTTCAAAGCCGCAAAATAGTTGTCGCCTGCGGGCACCACGCTTCCCAGGTATTCCTCGATGAGTTCGGGGTATTCCTTGATGGCGTCACTGATGCTGCAGAACAAAATGCCCATTTCCATGAGCTTGCGCTTGTGGCTGGTGTAAATGCTGACCGAGTCAAAGACCGCGTCCACGGCTACGTTCGCCAGGCGCTTTTGTTCGTCCAGTGGGATGCCCAGCTTTTCGAAGGTGGCCAAAAGCTCAGGGTCCACGTCTTCAATCTTTTCGTGGCTTTTCTTGGTCTTCGGGGCGGAGTAGTAGACGATGTCCTGCAGGTCCACCGGTGCAAAATGCAACTCGCCCCAGTTGGGCTGCTCCATGGTCTGGAGTTTTTCATACGCTTTCAGTCGGAAATCGAGCATGAACTGCGGTTCGCCGCGGAGCTTGGAGGCTCTCCGGATGACATCTTCGTTCAGACCTTTCTCGAAGGCCTCGTTTTCGATATCCGTGACAAATCCGTATTTATAATTTTCGCTCATTTTACACCTTTTTGCGCGAGCAAAGATAGAATTTTTTGCTGAATCCCGCTACCTGATGCGCGATACCTATCTATATTTTTAGCCATGAATAGCAATCGAGAAAGTTTTGCATCCCGTTTAGGTTTTATCCTTATATCGGCAGGCTGCGCCATTGGCCTGGGTAACGTGTGGCGGTTCCCGTTTATTACCGGGCAGTACGGCGGTGCCGCTTTTGTGGTCATCTACCTGTTTTTCCTACTCGTATTCGGGCTTCCGATTCTAATGGCGGAATTTGCGGTGGGCCGTGCCACACAGCGAAGCGTCGGCCGAGCCTTTGAACGCCTAGAACCAAAGAAAACCAAATGGCATTTGGCCAAGTGGCCCATGATTGCGGGTAACTATCTGCTCATGATGTTTTACACCACGGTCTGCGGCTGGATGCTTTACTATTTCTACCGCATGGTGGTGGGAGACTTTGAAAATGTGACGCCTGCGCAGGTGGGCGCCATGTTTGGGGAGACTTTGGCTAGCCCCGCGATACAGGTGGGTTGGATGATTGCGACGACCGTTATTGGTTTTGGCATTGTGTCGCTTGGTCTTCAGAAGGGCGTTGAACGCATCACCAAGTGGATGATGTCGTCGCTATTCGTCATTATGATTCTGCTTGCAATCCGTGCCGTGACGCTTCCCGGTGCCGACGAAGGCCTGCGCTTTTACCTGTTGCCCAATTTCAATAACCTTGTGAAAAATGGCATCGGGGAATCTCTCTTTGCTGCGTTGGGACAAAGCTTCTTTACGCTGAGCCTTGGCATTGGTGCCATGACCATTTTTGGTAGCTACATCAAGAAAAATCACTCAATTGCAAAAGAGGCTGCAAATATTTGCGCGTTGGATACGGGCGTTGCCTTGCTTGCGGGGCTTATCATCATCCCGAGCTGCTTTGCCTTTGGACTTGAACCGAATGCTGGACCGGGCTTGATTTTTGTGACGCTTCCGAACGTGTTCTCGCAGATGCCTGCGGGTAGACTTTGCGGAGCGGCTTTTTTCCTGTTCCTTTCTTTTGCGGCGCTTTCGACCGTGGTGGCCGTGTTCGAGAACATTACCACCTTCTGGCGTGATGCCCGCCGCTTTGACCGCAAGCAAGTCGTGTGGGTGAATGCGGTGCTGATTGTGCTGCTGTCGCTCCCGTGCGCACTCGGTTTCAATCTACTTTCGGGCTTCCAGCCGTTTGGCGAAGGCAGTTGCGTGCTGGATTTGGAGGACTTCCTGGTCTCTAACACGCTCCTTCCGCTGGGCTCGCTCCTGTTCATTGTGTTCTGCTGCTACAAGCGTGGTTGGGGCGAAGAAAAGTTCTATGCCGAAGTCAATACGGGCAAGGGCTTCAAGATTCCGACCTACAAGATCGTTCGCTTCTATGTCAAGTGGGTGATTCCCGTTGTGATTGCGATTATCTTGATACAGGGGTATTTCCAGAAGTTTGCCTCGGAATTGTATAATAAGATATTTGGCTAAAAAGAAGGTTTATTTAAGAGTACGGCGGGCGAGTCCCGCCTTTTTTTATGATTACAAAATGACAATTTCTGTCATAAATTTTAAGGTATATTTGTTTGCGTAAAAGAGAGGTAAATTATGAATCGTTTTAGCATCGCAAACAACAAAGTCCTGTTTTCCGCCCTACTCGTCTTAGCTCCGGCTGTGTTTGGAGTCATGTTCTACGGTTCGGGTAGCGTTGTCGCGTCGGTATCGGCCGCAGTCGCCTATTTGAGCCTAGTCATCGGGGAACGCCTGGATTCTGCGCAGAATTCCTAAAACAAGAAAGCCCCGCGTTAAAGCGGAGCTTTTCTAGATTCCGGCGGTGGCCGGAATGACGATTTGTCGCATTAGCGACGTCTTTCAGCCATCTCTTTTTTGAGGATGTCCATGACGGCGCCGAGGTCTGCCGGGGCCTTGAACACGGGGTTCGCGAACTTGGAGCAGATATTCTCGAGCTTCTTTTCGTGGTAGCCGACCTTGAATTCGGTGAACTTGAGGCCGTGTGCCGTGCTGATGACGACCACATTCTCTTCCTTGTCGATTTTGCCTGCGGCTACGAGCTTTTCAAGTGCGCCAAGGGCTACGCCGGTGTGCGGGCAGCAGTAGAGACCGATGCGGTCACCGCGGTGGGCGGCGTTCGCCAGTTCTTCTTCGGTAACGCTCACGACCATGCCGTTCGTCTTCTGGATGGCGCGTACTGCCTTCGGGTAGCTGACCGGGTTACCGATCTGGATGGCGCTGGCGAGAGTCTTCTTTGCCTGCATCGGAACCAGCTTGTCGAAGCCGCGTTCGTAAGCCTGGTAGAACGGGTTGGCGTTCTCGGCCTGCGCGACGATAATGCGCGGAATGCGGTCGATGAGGCCCATGGCCTTGCAGTCTTCGAAACCCTTGGCCAAAGCACTCACATTACCGAGGTTACCGCCCGGGATAATCACGGTGTCGGGAACCTTCCAGCCCATTTCTTGGCAGATTTCCGGAGAAATCGTCTTCTGGCCTTCTACGCGGAGGCTGTTCATGGAGTTCGCGAGGTAGATGCGGTTGTCGGCGGTGACCTGCTGCACAATCTTCATGCAACCGTCAAAGTCGGTATCGAGGGCAAGCACGATGCTGCCGTTAGAAATCGGCTGGATCAGCTGGGCAACGCTGGTCTTCCCGGCGGGGAGGAACACGATGCTCGGGATGCCGGCCTTTGCGCAGTAGGCGCTGAGGGCTGCGGAGGTGTCGCCGGTAGAGGCGCAGGCCACGGCGTCGATTTCGTGAATCTTTTTCTTGATAATGTGGTTCACCTGGCTCACGAGAACCGTCATGCCGAGGTCCTTGAAGCTGCCCGTGTGGGAGTTGCCGCAAAGCTTCACCTTCAGGCTCTTGATGCCCATTTCTTTTGCGAGCGGGGCCGCGTCAAAGAGCGGGCTCCAGCCTTCGCGCATCGTCACGATGTCTTCGAGGGGCATGTCGGGAAGCACCATTTCGCGCTTGCTCCAGATGCCGCTCATGTCGGCCGGTTCAAAGCTCATGCGGCGTTCGGCAAAGAGCTTCTTCCATTCTTCGGGGCTCTTCTCGGCAAGGGCTGCACGGTCGTGTTCCACTTCGAGCAGGCTGCCGTCCACCTTGCTCCTGTAAATGACGTCGGTCAGCGGGTAGGTATCGTCCCCGTTGATGTTCCTAAAATGGGCGTTGAATTGGGCCATAATATCCTCTTGATTTTTACGGGGGTAAAGATAGTAAAATATAGCCCATTTCAGCCCGTTCTGGAGCCTTCAGTTTAGTTGATTTTTACTAAATTACACTCGTTAAAGCTTAAAAGGAATCCTTATGGAAAACATTACGCAGATTTGGAAAAAGATTCAGTCCCCGGAATTCAATCCCGCAACGGACATGGGTTTGGTTGAACAAGTGAAGCAGGTCGCCCTGACCTCCCAGGAGCCCGCCAAGGTGAGCTTTGGTACCTCCGGCTGGCGTGGCGAAATCGGTTCCGAATTTACGCTCCGCAATCTGCAGGTGGTGGGTGCCGCTATTGTGCGCCTCTATAAGGAAGCTACACCGGAACTTTTCGAAGCTCTCGGCGTGAAGGATTTTGCCGAACTCCAGAAGAAGGGCGTGGTCGTGGGTCACGACAACCGCTTGCTCGGTCACGAATTCTGCGAAGCCGTGGCTGACCAGTTCGCCAAGGCCGGCGTGAAGGTCTACTACGGCGGCGAAATGCCCACACCGGAATTCAGCGCCGCAATCGAGATGCTCGGTGCCGCTTGCTCTATCAACATGACCCCGAGCCACAACCCGAGCCACTACAACGGTATCAAGTTTAACCCGGCCGACGGCGGTCCTGCCGGTCCGGAAATCACCAACGTCATTACCAAGCTCAGCAACGAAATGATGGCCACCTGGAAGTTTGAACCGGTGGGCAAGGTTGACTGGGAAATTATCGACTCCCTCAAGATCTACAAGGAATTCCTGGTCAAGCAGGGAACCATCAAGTTCGACCGCATCAAGGACTTTATTAAGAAGGGTCGCCTGACTCTCGTTTGCGACCACGTGCACGGTTCTACCCGTCGCCGTCCGGCCGCTCTTCTCGACAATCCGGAATGCCTCATTACGCTCCGTAACGAAGACGATTCCCTGTTCGGCGGTATCGCCCCCGAACCGTCCAGCAAGAACCTGGAAAAGGTCCGCAAGGTGCTGGACGAAAGCAAGTCCTGGTTCCGCCTGGGTGCCATTTTTGACCCGGATGGAGACCGTATCCGCTTCTACGACGGCACTCGCGAAATCGATATGAACCAGTTCGGCGCTATCGCTTTCCACTACATGGCTACCTGGCGCAAGGAACAGGGCTGCGTGGCTAAGTCCGTCGCGACCTCCAACTTTGTGAACATCATTGCAGAAAAGCTCGGCGTGCCCGTGATGGAAACTCCGGTGGGCTTCAAGAACTTCCGCCCGTGGCTTTCCCGTAACGCCAAGCAGAAGGCTCTCGTGGCATTCGAGGAATCTGACGGTATCTCTGGCCTCAACAACACGCTGGAAAAGGATGCCCAGTTCGGCCTCCTCATCGCTCTTGAAATCATGGCGGTGACCGGCAAGAACCTCGGCGAATACCTCGACGCCCTGTACGAAGAATACGGCCGCTTCTATCCGACCCGTTCGGGCTTCGAAGTGGACAAGTCCCTCGTGGGTGAACCCTTGAAGGCTAAGGTGAACGCCATTGCCGATATCGCGAAGCCGGGTGCAAAGGTCATGGTCGGTAACAACGAAAAGACCGTGAAGCAGCTCCTCACGCTCGATGGCGTGAAGGTCATCTTTGACGATGATTCCTGGATGCTGGTGCGTCCGTCCGGTACCGAACCGAAGGTTCGTATCTATACGGAATGCCGCAATCCGGATGAAAAGGACCCGATGTTCGAGGCAGCCAAGGCTCTGTTCTTCAAGAATTAATAAGCTTTTCAAGGGAGGTTCCTTATGAAAAAACTTATCGCAGTCCTCTTTCTCGCTTTTGCAGTGATTTGCTCGGCGCAGTCGTCCATCAAGCCTGAATTCCAGGCTTTCTCGGGTGCGCTTCTCAAGTTGAAAAAAGTGGAGAAGGGGTATCACAAGTTCCGCCTGAAGGTGGATGTCAACCCGTGGGCCTTCCAAGCCGATGGTGAAGTGCAGGCTCCGGGCGGAGACGGCGATGCCCTGATTACGGGACTCTTCGATGGCGATGTCTATGCGGTTCTCGCCTATGTCCCTTCTACCGCGGCAGGTTCCGACGGTAAGGAATACCAGGTGGGCCTCTTTGACATGATGCTCTACTTCGATGACGAACCCACAAAGATTCGCAACCTTCGCTTCAAGTTGTTGCCGCCGGCAAACGATGAATGGGCGATGGGTATTCTGAAGGACGCTCTGGAATCCGGTTCGCTTTTGGGCAATGTCTGGGGTGGCAAGTACGAACGCGCCATTACCAAGGCTTCTGCCGATCCTATGGACAAGGCGAAGCTCCGCGCTCTCCAGAAGAAGAGTGGCAAGAAAATTGACGAAGATGCGACCATCAATGCTCGCAAGCGTCGTGTCGAGGCTGACGAAGAAGTCGCTCCGAAGAAGAAAAAGAAAGCGGCGATGGAAGAGGACGCTTCGTTCAACAAGCGCAAGCGCCGCGTCGAGGCCGAAGAGGAACCAGCTCCGACCAAGAAGAAAAAGAAGAAAAAAGTTTCTGGCGATGAATGCGACGATCCGAGTCTTTCTGTCAAGGAAAAACGCCGTTGCCAACTCAAGAACAAGTAATTTTTTAACTAAAACCAATTAGAGGTAATCTATGTCCGGTCACTCCAAATGGGCCACCACCAAACGCAAGAAAGCCAAGACTGACGTTGCTCGTGCCAAGGCTTGGAACAAGCTGATCAAGGAAATCTCCATTGCTGCTAAGCTCGGCGGCGGAAACCCGGATGCGAACCCGCGTCTGCGCGCTGCAATTCTCAAGTCCAAGAGCCAGAGCCTTCCGACCAAGAACATTGAAAGCGCTATCGCCAAGGGTACGGGGGCGAACTCCGGTACCGAAATGACGGAACCGCTGTACGAAGGACGCGGCCCAGGTGGCATTGCCATCATGGTGCAGTGCCTGACCGACAACAAGGTCCGTACCGTTGCTGAAATCCGCAACATCTTCAACAAGAACAACGGCTCCATGGGCGAATCCGGTTCCGTGTCTTGGGCATTCACCTACAAGGGTGTGATTGTCGTCGACGCTGAAAAGTATCCGGAAGACCAGGTGATGGACCTCGTCTTGGAAGCGGGTGCCGAAGACATGTCCACCGAAGACGGCGTGCATGAAATCTCCACCAGCCCCGAAGCCTTCGACGCCGTGTCCAAGGCTCTCGAAGCTGCCGGTATCGAAATGATGAGTGCTGAAATCACCTACGTCGCTAACGACCCGGTGAAGCTCGGTCACGAAGATGCCCAGAAGCTCCTGAAGCTCATCGACAAGTTCGAAGACCACGACGACGTCCAGGATGTTTATCACAACGCCGAAATCGACGAAGCCGACTTGGACGCTGAATAGAGGCTTGAGGTCGGGCTACGCCCTTTGGGGTGTGAGCTCGGTCGCAGGCTCCCTTTGAGTAAAGTTTAAAGCCGATTGCGATTGCAGTCGGTTTTTGTTTTTGAATATTTAAGCTCTGAGTTTTGCCGATGGCCTAGACGCTATCGACCGAGTGTTTCGCGGTAGTTGTGGACGGCGGCCTTGTAGGTGCTGACAGCTTTAGCGACGCGGGCTGCGATGTCTTCTTGCGCCTTGATCGTCGTCATGTAGGCTTCTTCTTCGGGGTTGCTGATGAAGCCGATTTCAAAGAGGACTGCGGGCATGAGCGCACCTACGAGCACCATGAATCCGGCACCGCCGACGCCGCCTCCCTGGCGCTTGATTTTTCCGCCGTCGAAGGCCTTGAGCATTTCTTCGGTGAACATGTAGCTGTTCTGCTTGTACTTTTCCAAGCGGGCTTCAAGCTTGAACCATTCGAGCGGTGAAAGTTCTTCTTTGGCGTTCTTTTCGCCGTAGAGGGTTGCCACCTTGTTTTCGCGGCGGGCGATAGCCTTGTCTTCTTCGCTTTCGGGGGCGCGGAGCACATAGACGTGGAACCCCTTGATCTGTTTCTTGCGTTCGGGGGTCGCATCGATGGCGTTGCAATGTAGGCTGATGAACAGATCTCCGTCCCACTGGTTTGCGAGGTTTGCGCGTTCGCCGAGTTCGATGAACACGTCCTTGTCGCGAGTCATCTTGACGTTGAAACCTTCCTTTTCGAGTTCCTTTTTCAGGAGCTTTCCGACGGCGAGCACGATGTCTTTTTCGTTGGAGTTCTTGCCCTGGGCGCCAGTGTCCTTGCCGCCGTGGCCCGGGTCGATCACGATGGTCTTGACTTCGCGGGTGCCTGCGGTTTCGTTTTTCGGCTTAGCGGTAGAAGTTGCTGCTGGGACTGCGGCGACTTTTGCTGAAGATGAGGAAACCTTCGCCGCGGAGCTGCTGCTTGCGGGGGCGACCGGTGATGTTTGCGCACTGTCTGTTTTGTACAAACTAACGACATCTGCGGAATCTAGCAGAATGTGTCCGTCTGTAATTTCGGGTGCGTGCTTAAGCTCAATGGAGTTGCCGTGGCTGCTCACATAGGGAAGTCCGATGGCGAACTTGAGCGTGTCGCTTTCGCCTGCGAGCAGGAATGTCCTTTGAACGGGGAACCAATGAAAGCTTGCCTTGTGTTCCTTGGCGACTTGTTCGGCGTCAACCTTGTTGCTTGCCCAAGCAGAAGCTGCGAGAGCTGCGCAAAGGAGGATGTGCCAAACAAGTTTTTTCATTATTTGTGAGCCTTTGCCGCACGGGCCATTTCGAGTTTTGCGTCGCGGTTGATGATATCCTGACGCTTGTCGCGCTGATCTTTACCGCGGCAGATTCCCATTTCGAGCTTGGCGCGGCGATTCTTGAAGTAGAGCTTCAGGGGAATGAGCGTGCAGCCCTTCTGTTCCTTGGCCTTGCGCATCTTGGCGATTTCGTGCACATGGGCGAGGAGCTTGCGGCGCCTAGCAGGGAAATGGTTGAAGCGGTTCGCGAACAGGTATTCGTCGATGTGTGCACCTACGAGCCAGATTTCATTCTTGCTCTCGTCGATGTCGATCCATGCTTCGCCCAAGGTGCACTTGCCATCGCGGATAGACTTGACTTCCGAACCGATGAGCATGATACCTACTTCGAAGGTTTCGTCGACAAAGTAGAGGTGGTTTGCCTTGCGGTTTACGATGACCGGAGTGCTTTGTTCCTTTTTCGCCATTCGTTAAGCCTTCTTCTTGCTTCTGGCAGCTTTTGTTCCGGTGGCCTTGGAGCCTGTTTTAGTAGAGCTTTTCGCTGCCGAGGCTTTGCTCTTTGCGATTTTTTTGCCGGTGCCGTCGATGCCGGTGGTAGCACTGCTGAGTTTCTTGCTTTCCCAGCCGACCTTCTTCTTCTGCACGTGGGGCACGGCTTCGTCCAGAGCCAAGGTGAGTTCCTTGCAACCGTCACCTGTTACGGCGGAGGTTACGATGACGGCTTCCTTGTGGGCCTTGAACTGCTTGATGGCGTCATCGATGCCGAGGTCGCTCTTGTTGAGGGCGATTACGTAGGGCTTCTTGGCGAGCTTCGGGTGGAACGCCTTGAGTTCTTCCTTAAGAACGGAGAACTGCTCGTAGGCGTTTTCGGCAAAGCCGTCAATGACGAACAACAGCGTGTGCGTACGTTCGATATGCTTCAGGAACTGGTGACCGAGGCCCTTGCCTTCGCTGGCGCCTTCCAAGAGACCCGGAATGTCTGCGACCACAAAACTGTGGCCGTTCAGCTGCACAATGCCGAGCACCGGTTCGAGAGTGGTAAACGGATAGTCGCCGACTTTCGGGCGTCCGCTCGAAATTTTGTTCACAAGGCTAGACTTGCCTGCGTTCGGGAATCCGACGAGGCCCACGTCTGCCATAAGCTTCAGTTCCAAGAAAAGTTCGCGACGTTCGCCTTTTTCGCCGGGAGTGCACTTGCGCGGGGCCTGGTTGGCAGGCGTTGCGAAATGCTGGTTACCCATGCCGCCCTTGCCGCCGCGAGCCGCAATCCACTTCTGGCCGGGTTCGGTAAGGTCTGCCAAGATGCGACCTTCGGCATCTTTCACGATGGTGCCGCGGGGAACGTCTACAATCAGGTCTTCGGCGCTACGGCCGGTGCAGCGCTTCGCGCCGCCTGGTTGTCCACTCTGGGCCTTGTACAGGCGAGCGTTACCCATGTCGAGGAGGGTAGAAAACTGTTCGTTCACCTGCAGAATCACGTGACCGCCGCGACCGCCGTCACCGCCATCGGGACCGCCGAGGGGTACGAACTTTTCGCGGTGGAAACTGCAGATGCCATCGCCGCCCTTACCGGAGCGAATTTCAATTGATTTTTCGTCTAGGAACATGTCACAAATGTAGAAAAAAGGCGGCCCGCTTGCCGAAAAAAGGGAATATTTGCGAGTGTAGATTGACGCCTTTGAACGTTGTGTGAAAAAAATATGCTAGATGCGGAAATTTTTTTATATGTTTACAAATGGATATAGAGGTGCTATTATGAAAAAAACAAAAATGCAGTGGTTCCTGGTATTGACTCTTTCGGCGTTGTGCCTTGTGGCTTGCAAGGAACGTGAAACTCGCTACGAATATTATGAGGACGACCCCAAGAAACCTTACAGGGTGTATGAGGTCGACAAGCAAACTGGAAAGCTGGATGGTTCTTATAAAGAGTACTATGAAGATGGAACCCTGAAGATGGATGGCTCCTACAAGGACGGACGCCTGGACGGCCCCCGCAAAGCCAAGGAACCCGAATTCTATGATTATATGCTGATTGTGGAAGATTTCTACAAGGATGGCCTTTTGGAGGGCACCCGTAAGAAGTATTATATAAAAGGTGGCGTGAATGGTAATGAAAAGGGAGTTTTGCGTTCGGAAGAAAACTTCAAGAACGGGCGCAAGAATGGACCGTTCAAGTGGTTTAACGAAAATGGAGTTCTGATGGGGGAAGAATCCTATAAGGATGACTTGAAGGATGGAATCTTCAGGGAGTATGATGAAAAGGGAACCTTGAGGAAGGAAAAAAACTACAGGGACGGTGCCTTGGTGGGATCTCTCAAGGTGTATAGCGAGGACGGCAAGCTCGTATCCAAGGGAAAGGATCACGAACTGTATTTTACGGACCCGAGAGACAATCAATCGTACCCGGTAGTTACCATAGGGGAACAAGCGTGGATGTCGGCGAGACTGAACTATAAGACGAGCGACAGCTATTGTTACCAGGACCTTGAATTGAATTGCGACAGGTACGGCAGGCTTTACACATGGAATGCCGCAAAGAAGGCTTGCCCTGAGGGTTGGCATTTGCCGCGCAAGGTGGAATTTGAAACCATGCGAGCGGTTTTTGGCGAAGATGATAGAGACATCTTTTTCTCGGCACTCCCTGTAGGAGAAACTGTTAGTACCTATACCGGGATTAGGAATGATGACGGATATCACGGCCAGCGTGAGGAGGAAAATCAATTTTCGAATTTCTGGAGCTCGACGGATGTTGGCGGCGGTCTTGCGTATAGTGTGTACGTGTTTATGAGTTGTTGCGATATTGGTGCAGGTCTTGATACCGTCTATAAGAAAGATGCACTATCCGTTCTTTGCGTGGAGGGAGACGATGCCGGAGATCAGTCGTATGCCGGTTATTGGCTAGGCGACGGGAATGATATCTTTGAGGTCCTTACTGAAAACGGAAGAGAGTTCATTATCAGGAACGATTATGGCGACCTCGAGGCAAGAATCAAGGATGGTGCCCTGCGCGGGAAAAATTCGGCAGGCGAGGAAATCTTCATGGCAGTAAAGGGCGACACAGCCTTCTATGATAACGGTAGAATGCTCAACGGTTACAAGCGTATCACTAGGGACGAATACTTCGATATTAAAACCAAGATGGACATAGACAAAGTTCTAAAAGAAGTTTACTCGGAATGATTTGAAAGACGGAATTAAGAACGAATAAATTCGAATCCGCTAAATGCTAAACATTTAAGCCAGCCCGCTTCGGACTGGCTTTTTTGTTGACTATAGCTTGATTTTTAAACCAGACTGATGCTCTCGTCGAGGCCGAGGGCGATATTCATGTTCTGGATGGCTGCACCGCTTGCGCCCTTGCCGAGGTTGTCGATAATAGTCGTCACCTGCATCACGGTTTCGTTGCCGAATACCTGGATGCGGGCGTTGTTCGTGTCGTTACAGACGGTGGCGTCAAGGCGGCCGTTGAACAGCACGGGGGCTGCTTCGTAGGGCATCACCTTCACAAAACGGGAACCTTCGTAGTGCTTCGCCAGGATTTCGGTGAGGCCTTCGGGGCCCACCTTCTTGGTGAGTTCGTTTGCGAAAATAGCGACCGTGACCGCCATGCCCTTGTAATAAGGGCCAAGCACCGGGTTGAAGAACGGAACGTTCTCGAGTTCGCAGTACTTCTTCATTTCGGGGAGGTGCTTGTGAGTAAGCGCGAGCGCGTACGGGGCGGGCGCCATGATGGCCTTGGATTCGCCGGCAGCATGTGCAAGTGCTGCCGCTTCTTCGTATTCGGCAATCAGCTTCTTGCCGCCGCCGGAATAGCCGGTGATGCTGTAGGCGGCGAGGTTTGCACTCTTCGGCAAAATGCCTGCGGCAACCAGCGGATGTACACCGAGAATAAAGCCCGAGGCATGGCAACCGGGGTTCGCGATGCGCTTGGCCTTTGCAATCGCTTCGCGCTGGGCAGGGCTCAGCTCCGGCATCCCGTAGGTCCAGTCGGGGTTTACGCGGTGAGCAGTCGATGCGTCAATCACGCGGGTGTTCGGGTTTTCGCAGAGGGCTGCACTTTCGACAGCGGCAGCATCGGGCAGGCACAGGAACGTTACGTCGGACTCGTTGATGAGTCGCTTGCGTTCGTTAATGTCTTTGCGGAGTTCGGGAGAAATGCGCAACACTTCGATGTCGGTGCGCTTTGCGAGTCTCTCATAAATCTGCAGGCCGGTGGTACCTGCTTCACCATCTACGAAAACTTTGAACATTATTTTTCCTTCGGAAAAAGGTTTTGGGGTCGTACCTGCGGTGCTTCGAGGTGTGAGGTCGTCACTCCGTGCCTTTGAGTTTGCGCCTATGGCGCGATTATTGTTGCTCAAAGGGAGCTTGGGCGACCGCGCTCATGCCTCAAAGGGGCGAATGCCCCGTGCTCTTGCCTGTCTACTTGTTAGCGCCGCAGCACTTCTTGTACTTCTTGCCGGAACCACACGGGCACGGGTCGTTGCGGCCAACAGACGGGCCCACGTTGCGAACCGTTTCCTGCTTCACGGCGCGGCCGTCGTAGAAGAACCATGCGCCGCCGACCTTGTGGAATTCACCGAGCTCGTGGTGGTTACGGGTGATGTTGCCTTGCTTGAAGCGTGCAATGAATTCGACCCAGCCGATGTTCTTTTCTTCTTCGGTCTTGGTCTGCTTGATTTCGATACCGAGCCATTCGGAGTCCTTGCTCCAGGCGGTCACGCTGGCTTCGTCGAAGTCGCTGCGCTGAGTGGGTTCCAGGGATTCCTTGAGCCATTCGATTTCCTGCTTCACGTAGGCGGTGTAGCGGGAACGCATCAAAGCTTCGGGACTAGTAGCGAGGGTCTGCTTCTTGATGATGGGTTCGCAGCATTCGCCGTAGGTCTTGCCGGATCCGCAGGGGCATAAATCGTTTGCCATATAAATACCTTGATTCCTTATGTTGTTCATCGGGCGGACATAGCCGCCATGGGTTGATTAAAATCGTTGCTAAAGGTAGAAAAAAATGGGCGGCTCCTTGCCGTCCATTTTTTAAATGTTGCTCAATTTGAACGTGCTATTACAGGCACTTCTTCAGAAGCCAGATTTCTTCCTTGCCTTCACGGCCGGGCAGACTATTTGTGGGCTTGATGCGTTCGACAATGTCAAAGACGCCGCCGAGGCGTGCCATGAGTTCGCCTTCGCTGGTGGCGTGCGGCGGACCCTGCAAGGTCTTGCCGTTCATGAGCGGATAGAGGAAGAGAATCAGCAGGCCGTCATCCTTCATCATCTTGTAGCAGACTTCGAAGAACTCGTCGCGACGACCCGGGTGAATTGCCGTAAAGCAGCAGTAGTCGTAAACGATGTCGAAAAGCTGACCGCCGCGCTTGTCGTCCTTGGGTGACAGCGAGAACAGGTCGAGGTCCAGGGAACGCAGGTTCTTGTGCTTGCGGCTCAGATGGTCAAGTTCATCGACTGCAGAGGGGGCGAAGTCGACTGCCAGCACGTCGTGTCCGCGGAGTGCCCAAGCTTCGGCGTCGTAGCCAAAGCCTGCGCCGGGTACCAGAACGGAACCTGTGGCGGGACAAGAGGGGTGCTTGAAAAATTCCGTCAGAGCGGGCGTCACCTTCTTGAGATTCCAGTAGTCCTTGCCTTCGGCATAAAGATTATCCCAGAAATCCGGGAGGTTCTGCGTTAACATTATTTACCTTCCTTTTGTACGCAAGCTGCCCGCAGGCGGCGAGAATGTCGCGGCCGCGCGGGTTGCGGATCGTGATTTGAATTTCGGCAGCCCTAACCATCGCCAAAAAATCTTCTACCTGCTCCGGCGTGGGTGCGTGGAGCGTGGGGTCGTCTCCGTCGTTGAGTACAATGGCGTTCACCTTCACGCGACGGGGGGCGCAAATGCGTATGAGCTCCTTGGCGGCCTTGGGGGTGCAGGTGATGTCCTGTATCAAGACAAATTCAAACGTTACATAATTATCGGTTCTGCGAATGTATTCGTCAACCGCTTCCAAAAGTTTTTCGATGGGCCAAGTCTTGTTGACCGGCATGACCGACGAACGGTATTCGTTGTTCGTGCTGTTGAGGCTTACGGCGAGGCAACAGGGAGTATTGCGGTCCACCAGTTCCTTGATCTTGGGAACGACTCCGCTTGTACTCACGGTCATGCGCTTTGCGCCCATGTTGAACAGGCTCTGGTTATGCAGCGTACAACAGACGCGGTGTACGTTTTCCAGGTTGTTCAAAGGTTCGCCCATGCCCATAAAGATGATGTTTGTCACCTGGGCTGTCTTGCCTTCTTCGTTCAAAAGGCCGGATTCCTTCAGGTACCAGTTGACATTGATGATTTCTTCTAGGATTTCACCGGCTTCGAGATTTCGGGTGAAGCCCATTTTGGCAGTGCGGCAGAAGGCACAGTTCATGGCGCAGCCCACTTGGGTCGAAACGCAAACGGAAAAGCGACCGTTTGCAGGAATCATCACCGTTTCGATATGGTGGTCGTCGGATGTCTTGAATAGCCATTTGACGGTGCCGTCGACCGATTCCATGCGCTGCTCCACGATAAGGGAGCGGAGCTCGAATTGCTTGGCGAGCTTTTCGCGGAGGGCGGGGGAGATGTTGACCATCTCGTCGTAGGTTTTAACCTGTTGGCAGAAGAGCCATTTCTGGATTTGGCTTGCTCGGAACGGCTTTTCGTTTTGCTCGCGAAGCCATGCCTTCAGCTCGTCTTCGTTGAGCGTCTTTATGTTCCTTTGCCATTCCATCGGGGGATAAAGATAGCAAAAAAATACCTTTTTGTTAAGGGTAAAAACACGATGAAAATATAGGCCCGTATGCCTAAAAATAGGCTATTGGGAGTGCTTTTCAGCTTTTATTTTTTTTGCGTTTTCAAGGTAATCATCTGCAATCTTGCTCGGTTCGGCGGCCTGGAGAATGTCTCGAGCAAATACAAAGTCGCCGTTTTCTAGCAGAAGGTAAAGCCTGTCTACTTCCTCGAAAAAGGCGGTCAGGGACAGGTTGTAGGCGTTTGCAAGGGCGCAAAGCGTGAAAATGGAAGGCTGCCGTTTTCCGCCTTCGACTTGCGAGATGAACTGCCTTGTGATGTTCGAGATGATGGAAAGCCTGTTCTGTGTGAGTCCGCGTTTGTGTCGACTGGCTAGGAAAACGAGACGGACTGCTTCTTGGATAGTGCGGTTGTTGTATTCCATTTTTCCATGTGGATTTAAGGTTTTATCCCCCAACACTCTCGCCCTTGCACTCTCGTATCGCTGTCAATTTTAGTATAACATTTTGGTAATCCGTGCAAACAGTAGTTTGCAAAGTTTGAAAAATAATCTTAACAGAAATGTTGGTTCCAGTTTCTCGCCTGCTTTCAACAAAAAAAGAAAAGGCCAGTCTTATCGACTGACCTTTCCTTTCTGCGGGTGCCAGGACTCGAACCTGGAGCCTTTTGGTTCGTAGCCAAACGCTCTATCCAGTTGGGCTACATCCGCGTTATTGATGGCCCAAATATAGCTTAATGCGTGTTTTTGTCAAGGGGGCTTGACGAAAAATTGTTATTTTTTCTCAAAATTTTTTCTGTTGAATCAAAATGAATAAAGTCAAATCCGTTTTGTTGGCTCTGCTTGGCGTTCTTAAGGGCTGGTTTACCGACCGTAGGGTGGTCAAGTGGCTGATTATCTTTGCCATTCCCGTGGTGCTGGCCTTTGTTGCCGTAGTGGTGGTCTATAACCATTTTGCTCCGGAACTGCCTTCGCTTTCGCAGCTCGAACAGATCAACCCGAAGCTCGTGACTAACATCTACGACATGAATGGGAAAATCGCCCATGAATACTTCGTGGAACGCCGCGAATGGACCAGCTTCGACTCAATACCTGAAAATGCGATCCACGCCGTGATGGCTACCGAAGACCGCGCCTTCTACAGCCACTGGGGCATGAATGTGTGGGCGATTCCGTCGGCTATCATGGAAAGTGCCTTGTCGGGCAAGAAACTCCGCGGTGCATCCACCTTGACCCAGCAGCTGACCAAGCTTTTGTTCCTCACGCCGGAACGCACGATTTCGCGTAAGATCAAGGAAATGATGACGGCCATCCGCATCGAACAGACTTATACGAAAGAAGAAATCCTCGAGTTCTACATGAACGAAGTCTACCTGGCTGGCGGTAACTACGGTTTCCAGGCTGCAGGCAAGTTCTATTTTGGTCGTCCGCTCGACAGCCTTACGATTCCGGAATTTGCCGTGCTGGCGGGTATGCTGCAACGCCCTGAAGCCTACCGACCCGACCGTCACCCGGAAGCCTCCCTTGAACGGCGCAATACGGTGCTCTACGCCATGCGCGATGCGGGTTACATCAACGACGACGAATACCACGAATACATCAAGACTCCGATTGAACTTGCGAAGAAGGAAGTCTCGAACGAATCGGGCCTTTATTTCTACGAAGAAATCCGCAAGTACATGGAAAAGAAGTACGGCGAAAATTCGCTCTATGCCGATGGTGTGTCCATCAATTCAACGATTGATCCTGACATCCAGGCCTACGCCGACAGCGTTGCCCGCGTACAGGTCGAAAAGGTCCGCCGCCGCGTCAAGTACCGTGCGACCCGCCGCCTTTATCTGACCAAAAAGTATAACATGCCCGAAGACAGCGTGGTCGCTCACTTCGACAGCGTCTATACGCTCTTCAAGAAGGAATATTTGGCCGATGACCTGAAACGCGATGCCAAGCACCGCCGTTTCCCCGATAGTATTCTATACCACCACCCCGAAGTGGCGGCGATCCTGATTGAAAACGAGACGGGTGCAATCCGTGCCATGGTGGGCGGTTCCGACTTCAACCAGTCCCGCTGGAACCGTGCGGTGCAGTCCCTGCGTCAGCCCGGCTCGTCGTTCAAGCCGATTGTGTATTCGACGGCCATGGACAACGGTGCAAGCCCCTGCGACTCGGTGAACGACCAGCCGGTGAGCATTCCCGATCCGGATGACAAGGACAAGAACAAGGTTTGGCGCCCGGCGAACTTCGAACACGACTTCGAAGGCATGATGACGCTCCGCCGTGCCCTTTACAAGTCCAAGAACCTGCCGGCAATTCTCACGGGCATGAAGTACGGCCTCAACAACGTGGTGAACTACGCCCGCAAGTTCGGCATTGTGCGCGCCCCGCTGATGGCGGTCCCGAGCCTTGCCCTAGGTTCTGTGGGTGCAACCCTTATGGAAATGACCTCTGCCTACACCGTGTTCCCCAACGGCGGTAACCGCATCGAGCCTTACATGATCGAATCGATTGTGGACCGCAACGGCGAAGTCATCGAGAAGAATTCCAAGGTCGAGCACGAAGTGCTGCGCCCGGCGTCGGCCTACCTGATGGTCGACATGCTCAAGGACGTGAATGTGCGTGGTACGGCAGCCCGCGTATGGGCCAATGGCTTTACGCACCCGAGCGGTGGCAAGACCGGTACCACGAACGACTATACCGACTGCTGGTACATCGGCTTCACCAAGCAATATACGATGGGCGTGTGGGTTGGCTCCGACAGCCCGGGCACCTTGGGCGCCGGCCACACCGGTACCGAAGATGCGCTCCCGATTTGGATTGCCGTGATGAAGGAACTTCACAAGGATCTGCCGCGCAAGTCTTTCCCGGTGCCTAGCGGCGTGGTCAGCAAGGGCATTTGCAATCATACGGGCAAGGTGGCAGGCGAGTTCTGCTCCGAAAAGACCTATTGCCTCTATACGGCAGGTTACGCTCCGACCGAAACCTGCGACGGCAACCACTTCGAAGTCAAGACCAAGTCCGCAGACGACGCAACGCTCTTCAGCAACAAGGGCGCAAGTGCGGCCCCCAAGCCGAGCAGCGGCGGTCCTGCCAAGAAGAATACGCGCAAGATGTTCTAGAGGTCGCGTCCTATGGACGCTTTGAGCTATGAGGTCGGTCGCTGAGGCTCCCTTTGAGGGGACCTTGCTTTATATGGTTTTGTGACTAAACGAAAAGTGCCCCGGATAGGGGCACGTCCTCATTCCTCAAAGCCACGTAGTGGCGAGCTCTCTTGCTACTTAAGCATGTTGTTGAGCGTGGCGCGCATGTGGTTCATGTTCGCTTCGTTCAGCGTTTCGTAGCGGTAGAAGGTTCCGTCTTTCTGGACAATGTAGACGACCGGAATGTAGCCTGTGCCGTAGGCGGGGCCGAACTTGTAGTCGCTGTCTTGGAATACGGGAATCGAAACGTGGAACTGGTCGATGAACAGGCGAATGTCATTTTTCTTGATTCCGCCACCGAGGCCGATGGCGATACCGGTCAGGCCCTTCTGCTCGTATTCCTTGACAAGGTCCTGAATTTCGGAAATGTGGCGCTGACAGTGCGGGCACTTGGGACTAAAGTAGTAGATCAGAAGCGGCTTGTTGGCAAAGTGGCTGAACAGGATGCCCGGATCGCTGATTCCGGAAAGCGGCTTTGAAAAGTCCATCTTCATGGGCTGGTTTGTGGTGGTATCCTGCATCAGCTTGACATCGGCCATCTGTGGTTCAGGGGCTAATTGCGCAAAAGGGGCTACTGCTGCGATGGTGATGACGCCTAAAAGTTTCGACAAGGTTCGCATAAAAACTCCAATACTCTGAGCCGACGAATGGTTTTGCCATGCGCCGCTCCTTATGGATGCTAAAATATCAAAAAATGAGGCGAAAAAACAAGTTTTTTGCAAAAAAATGCAATTTTTTGCCGTTATGGTTATTCCAAGTTGGAATATATCGGTACTACCAGGTTACAGGTTGTAGGTAGTTATAATCGAATAGTGGCATTCGCCCTTGCGCACGCCGTTCAGGGGAATGCTGACATCAAACTTGTTGATGAGTCGACTGATGGACTTGGTTTGAGCAAATCGGATTCCAAATCCAGTGAGGTAGACGAGGTCCTTGCGGTTGATGTCCTTGAATTCCCAGGCAGTTTCACCGACGCTTCCGAATACGGCGATGACGGGCATGAGCGTTGCTATTTCAAATCCTGTAAAGTAGCGCTGTTCGAGGTTTGCGAATACGCGAGCCTGTCCGGCGTAGAATCCGGTGGGGAAGCCGGCAAAACCGTTGATGCCGCCGAGCGTGAGCTGTCTGCCGTAGCGCGAATCTTCGTAGAAGTCGGCAAGTCCCGTAAGGACTGTCGAAAGCTGGTTTGTGGGGTGGAATATGTATTCGCCCGAAATTCTTCCGTAGTAGTCGTGGCTTTCGCCGTGGTCAAGATAGAAGTTCATCTCGGTATTGAGCGTCAGGTGGTGCATGCGCCTTCCAAGCATCAGGCTTGTCCAGAAGTCAAGTCGGATGTCGTTGTCGAGTGCTCCGAGCTGCTCGTAGTTCTTGGAAATCTGCGCCTTAATCGAATAACCCTTTTCAATGTCTTCGGTCCACTTGGCGTTGTGGAAGTTCTTGATTTTTTCGTAACGGATGTTCGAAAACATCAGGTACAGGCCGAGCCTAGAATCCTTCTGTTCGGGGAACCAGTCGCTGTAGGCAAAGCTTGAGTCGATGGCGTAGGTGGTGTCTCCATGTGTAAATACATAGCGGTAGAGTGTTCCCTCGCTTGCCGTTTGATGGCGGTAGTCGTAAGTGGCGCCTAGATAGAACTTGCGGTAGGTGCCGCCAAAGGAACGGCTGAACCTGAAACTCAGCGAATCGTCGATGAAGTCTTCAACCTTCATCAGTTTCATAGCCTTCTTGCCATTGTATTGAGAAAGCGAACCTAAGTAGCGTGTTCTTGCAATCGAATCGATTTCGTGGTTGCTAGCATGCTTAAAGAGGGGCTCTTTACGAATGGCGTCCAGTTGGTCAAGGAATCCCTTATTTTGTTCGTAACTGTATGGAGTGGCGCCCGGAGGCAGCTCGCCGCTCCCATAAAAGTAGGCGAAGCGTTTGTTCTTTAGGCCTTCGAGCGTGTAGGCCCACTGGTTCTGGCTCCTGGTCAAGAAGGGTACATACATTTTCCAGCTGGCGAGGTACCCGTCGGTGTTGTAGCTATAGAGAAAGTCCAAATGGTTGTAGCGGAACAGGAAATGCGGGTCGCCGTATTCCACTTGCCACATGTCTCGGAACTCGTCATGCCCGAAGTAGAAACCGAGCTTTTGCCCAAGACCCAGGAAGTTGCTTTCCTGGACGCCGACGCCCCAGTTCAGGTTATCGTAGCTCCACTCGTTGCCAGAAAAGCCGATGCTTGTGGGAACAGCGAGGGTCCAGTTGTCGCTGGTGCTCACTGTGGCGATGTTCTTGCCGTCTTCGTTCGAAATCTTGATGCTTGCATCGGAAAGGTAGCGCTGCGTGCGCAGGAATCGTTCTGCTTCTTGTATCTGGAGGTCGTTCACGACGTCGCCTTCGTTAAAAAGGAGCAACTTCTTGACCGTCGATTCGCGGGTTTCGATGTGGATCCAATTCAATAAGTCGTAAGCCCACTTGTCGTACTTGGTGTGGTACTTGGAGTCGTCAAAAGCGTCGCCGATATTGTATTGAATGGAATCAATCTTGAATGTACCGGGGGTGTCTTGCGCGAGGGCTGCAAGGGGTACAAACAAGAGAATGAATAAAATAAACGGCATTGCGGGGATAATATAGAAAAAAGTGTAGATTTTTTCTGTTTGCATAGATTGGAATTATGAACTTTCGAAAACGGAATCCATTTGGCTTTGGTATTTTTTCTATATTTGCCCCCGTACAAATCAAGGAGTAGCTAAATGCTCAAATCTACACTGCAACAGACCGATCCGGAAATCTACAACATCATCCAGGAAGAAGCCGAACGCCAGGAATATGGCATCGAACTCATCGCTTCCGAAAACTACACCTCCAAGGCCGTCATGGAAGCCATGGGCTCCGTGCTGACCAACAAGTACAGCGAAGGCTACGTGGGCAAGCGCTACTACGGTGGTAACGAAGTGATCGACAAGATGGAAGCTTTGGCCATCGAACGTTGCAAGAAGCTCTTTGGTTGCGACCATGTGAACATCCAGCCGCTTTCCGGTTCTCCGGCCAACGCCGCTGTCTATTTCGCCGTCCTCAAACCGGGCGACAAGGTCCTCGGCCTCAAGCTCGACCACGGTGGACACCTTTCTCACGGCCATCCGGTGAACTTCTCCGGCATGCTCTACAACTTCGTGCAGTACGAAGTCGACAAGGAAACGGGCCGCATCGACATGGACAAGGTCCGCGAAATCGCTCTCCGCGAAAAGCCGAAGATGATCCTCGCCGGTTTCTCTGCCTACAGCCGCAACCTCGACTGGAAGCGCTTCAAGGAAATCGCTGACGAAGTCGGCGCCCTCACCATGGCCGACATTTCTCACGTCGCTGGCCTCATTGCCGGTAAGGCAATCGATTCTCCGGTGCCGTACTTCGACATCGTGACGACCACGACCCACAAGACTCTCCGTGGCCCGCGTTCCGCTATCATCATGTGCAAGGACCGCACCATCCAGAAGATGGTGAAGGGTGAACTCAAGGAAGTTTCCCTCGCCAAGGAAATCGACAAGGGCGTGTTCCCGGGCATGCAGGGTGGTCCGCATGACCACATCAACGCCGGTAAGGCCGTTGCATTCCTCGAAGCTCTGCAGCCGGAATTCCAGACCTACGCGAAGAACGTCATCAAGAACGCTCAGGCTATGTGCGCCGAAATGCAGAAGCTCGGCTACAAGGTCATTAGCGATGGTACCGACAACCACCTCATCGTGGTGGACATGACCTCCAAGGGCGTTTCCGGTAAGGAAGCCGAAGTGGCCATGGAAAAGGTTGGCATCTCCTGCAGCCGTTCTACAATCCCGTTCGATCCGCGCAAGCCGATGGATCCGTCCGGTGTCCGTCTCGGTACTGCCGCTATCACGACTCGTGGCTTTGACGAAGAAGACACCCGGGTCGTGGCCCGCATCATCGACCGCGCCATTCAGGCCAAGGACGACGATGCCGCTCTCGCCAAGATCCGTCAGGAAATTGTCGAACTCTGCAAGAAGCACCCGCTGTATAAATAACCGCTCGCGCCCAATCGTACAAGTACGTACCCAGAGCGCTCGCTCTCGCCTCCGCCACAGCTTAACGCTTGTGGCTTTGAGGCTCACAGAGCCCGCTCGCGGAAAACATTTAAAAGCTCTCGGTTCAAAGCCGGGGGCTTTTTTTGTATAATTGAATTAAGTCAATGAAAAGAGAATGTTTAGGAAATGTGATGAAACGATTTGTTTTTATTCTTGGATTTATTGCTTTGTTTTACGGTTGTAGTGATGAAACTAAAGTTCAAATTGCCCCATTCCATAATGATTTGGATGAGTCTGCCACGGAGGTGTATTCCGTATACGAACTGGGAAATTGCTCCAAGAATCGTAATGGAGATTCTGTATGGGTTATGCAGGATTCCGCTTTTTATATTTGCTTCGAGAATGAGTGGAATGCTGTGGAAGCCGTCTTTGAAGATGTTTCGAGTTCTTCTGTAAAAAGTTCGGCATCTGGAAGAAGTTCGTCTTCTGAAAACCGTTCTTCCTCCGAAGGTGGTCCTGCTGTTAAAGAAAGCTCTTCGTCTAGAGAAGAAGCTACTTTGGACGATGACGATGTTGCGGATCCGGCAAAGGTTGTTTACGGTTCTTTAGAAGACCCTAGAGATGGAGCGGTTTACAAGACCGTGAAAATCGGAAATCAAAATTGGATGGCTGAAAATCTAAACTTTTTGAACGACACTATTTATTCCGGTTGTCTTCCTGAAAGTTATGGCGGTTGCGCAAAATATGGTAGAGGGTATATGTGGTTTTCTGCGATGGAATTAATGCAAAAGGTGAATTGCAGTGATGATTCACTTGATGTCGTTGAAGAATTTATTAATCCTCAGCATCGCGGAGTTTGTCCAGAAGGCTGGCACATTCCCAATAATGCAGAATGGAATACCTTGATTGATTATGTGGAGGCTCACAATGGCAAAGAAATGGCAGGTACAAGCCTTAAAACGGATGATTGGGTGGATGTCGATGGCCTGCCAAAGGGAACGAACCGCTTCGGTTTTTCTGCAAAACAGGGGGGACGTATGGATCCTGAACGTACCAGCAAAACTGCATGTGGCTATAATGGAATTATAATGACTTATGCCAAGTATCCCTCTGAAAATGCTCGTAAAATGTTCTCTCCGCGTGTTGATGATTATGATCATGTTGCTTATGGCGCGACATTTTGCAGTGCAGATGGATATATTTGGACTGTGGGCATGAGCGCACAATTCCATTATGATGAATTTGTTTATCCTGAACGCAGATACTTTGGCGGCTGTTATGTCCGTTGTGTGGAGGATAAGTGATGATTGAGAAAATTCTTTTTTTGCTCGTATGCGCTTTTTTGCTTTGTTGTGGCGAAACGGAAACAGTCTCGCGCCCGGTTGATGTGAGTTCTATTTATAATTTGGGTCGGTGTACAAAAGAAAGGGAAGGTGAACAGGCTTTTGTCGTAGACAAAAATTGCCTTTATACTTGTAAAGAAAATGACTGGGTTTCTGAAAATGGCGAGGATAAATCTTCTACTTCCTTAAAAACGCTCATGTCATCTGATGATTCTAAAAAGGTTGAATCTTCCTGTTCTTCTACTGATGAACAGGTTGACGGCGAATCCAGTTCCTCTAAAAAGAGCGAAACTTGGGAATTGGATCCTTCGGCTTCAAGCAGTTCTTCAATCGCTCTGTCGTCTTCTTCAGTTGTAATTATCGACGAAAATGAGTTTTTAGACACACGAGATGGTCATGTCTATAAAACTGTGAAAATTGGAACGCGTACATGGATGGCCGAAAATCTGAAATACGCCTATAACGAAGGTAAGCAAAGTTTCTGCTATTTGGATCGCGAAGAAAACTGCGAATATTTAGGTAGGCTTTACACGTGGTCTGGTGCAATGGCCATGGAACAGAAATACGATAGCACTTATAAGGTAGAAATGAAATTGCCTCATCAGGGAGTGTGCCCTGAAGGTTGGCATGTCTCGACGGAAGACGACTGGAGTGACCTTCATGCTCACGTAGATTTTGAAAATGGGAAAGAATCTGTTGGTGAAAACCTGATAGACAATGTGGGTTGGAATGTTTCGAATTATCAATACGGCGGTACGACTGTGAGCATGTTTGATTTTAATGAGGCGAATCGAAATAAGTATGGATTTGCCCTGCGTGCCGGATTTCGTTGGTATTCTGGAGATTACAGGGAAGCCGCGATAAGTTCGCTAGTATGGTTAGCGACAAATAATCCTTTTATTGAACATGTTGTTATGTCCGTTCGTGGCTTTGTCCTTGATTTGGTCTCCTGCGATTATGATGATTTCTTTTCTTATAGAGATTGCCTTGATGAAAATGGTGGTGTGACAAATAATTGGGACTATCGTGCGAAAAATTACAAATCTGAGGGTAAGTTTGTTCGTTGCGTTTCTGATACGTTTTTACCGGAATCTATATCTCTAGTGAAAACAAAAACAACTGCTGAAGGTGAGAGTGAATACGATGAGACTGCTCAAACTTTGTTGGACAAACGTGATGGGCAAGTTTACAAAACGACGAAAATTGGAGAACAGGTCTGGATGGCTGAAAACCTGAATTTCAAGACTTCGGGCGGAAATGCCGACGATCTGGAAGGAAGCCTCTGTCTTGAAAACAAGGCGGAAAATTGCGAGGAGTTTGGTCGATTGTATAATTGGAATGCTGCCATGGATATTCCTCAGGAATATGAATCCGCTCGCTATTTGGTTTTGGAAGATTCAAGGCAGGGAATTTGCCCTGGAGGTTGGCATTTGCCACAGGATCAGGAATGGCAACAAATGATTGACTTCGTAAAGGCGGACTATGACGAGGAATCGTTCTTGGATGCTCTGCAGGACGAACCATATCCAAATACTTATGGACTATCTTTGCCTTTACCAACATCTGGTTTTGCTACAATGAAGGCTAAAGGAAACGATGTTGCGAAAAGCAAATATTTCTATTTTTGGACTTCATCAAACAGTGCAGAGATGTTCCTTGTTTTGGCTAGAGGATACAATGGTGTTGATATGGAACATGGTAAGCCGCGCTCCCCAAAACAGACCTTTGCCGCTGTCCGCTGCATAATGGACTAGTTTTTTTCTTTACAAACCCATAGATATATTGTCCATAATTATGAAACTAGGGAATGTTATTCTGCCTTGGAAAAGGTTAGATTACGGGTAAGGAGTTTTTATGGAATGTTTGAAAGTTTCGCTTGGCGCGGCGTTGTCATTTGCTGCCGTTTCTGCGGTTTCCGCTTTCGCCGGTCCCATTACCACGGTGCCCTGGAATGGTCACCCTGGTGCAGCCAGTTTCACCTTTGACGATGGTTTGCATTCGCAGACGAATAACCTGACCTTCTTGGACAATATGCCCGATGTGTCGGTGACGTTCTTTGTCTGTACGAATACCATGAATTTTGCGTCCAATTCGCAACCGCACTTGAATTATGCGAAGAAGGGGCACGAAATTGGTAACCACACGATGAACCACAAGAACTTGACTCAGGAGAGCAATCCGTCTTCGGAAGTGAGCGGGGCTGCGCAAAAGTTACGTGGCATGGGCCTTGAGGCGACTTCTTTGGCGACGCCGTATTGCGCCCAGAATGCGACGGTCAAAAATGCTATCAACCAAGAGCACTTTATTAACCGCGGGTGCGGTGGCAGTGGCCTTACGGGTTGGGATAGCGAACCGGATTGGATGCAGATTGATTCCCACTACTGGCAGACGAGTAGCAATGTGTCCGCTTTTAAGAGCAGTTCCGATCAGGCGGCAAGTAGCAGCAAGTGGCATGTGCAACTGAACCATGGTGTTGGTGGCGACTGGGATGCTATTTCGGCGGCAGACATCAAGACGCTGATTGAATACGCCGTCAGCAAGAATTTGTGGGTGGCGAGTTTCTCGACGGTGGGCGCCTACCTGCGTGCACACTTCACGATTGACAAGGCGATCGCAACGAACACCTCTAGCGGTTTCAAGGTGACGTGGACTTCTCCGCATGCGCACATGCCGAAGAGCGTGCCGCTGCGCGTGAAGATTCAGGGTGCCCAGGGACAGACCGTGAGCCAGAAGGGCAAAGAGGTCAAGCCGAATTCCGACGGCACTTACACCATTGAATTCATGACGCTCGAACTCGAAGTTTCGGGTGAACCCATCGAAGTCAAACCGTTCAAGGGTGCAATCGAAATTCCTGGAACTCTCGAAGCTGAAAATTACGACACCTATGCTTATAGCGATGCTGACGGCAAGAGTGACGAAACGGGCTACCGCAGCGACGATGCAGGAATCGTGAAGGCGGGCGACGGTTATGCCCTCGGCTATACCTCTGCAGACGATTACTTTGAATACACGCTCGATGTAAAATCTGCAGGCAAGTACAAATTAATTATCAACGGTGCAACGGGCAACTCTACGGCATCCAGCGTGACGGTTTCTGTGGGCGACCAAAAGGTGCAAACTGAAATTCCTTCGCAAGGCGACTGGAACACTTATTCCGAAGTTGAGGCGGGAGAATTGGAACTCGCCGCAGGTAAGCAGACGCTTCGCCTGACCATCAACACCAATTATGTCAATGTGGACTGGATCAAGTTTGTGGATGCTTCTGCTCCGGAGTCATCCAGTTCTTCGGAAACGACTTCTATTGCTAAGGGGATTGCTTTTGAACAGGGCTCTCGAATGGTTCGCTGCCAGGTGTTCGACATGAATGGCAAACTAATCAAATCCGTGAATGTCGTGGCGGGCTCGGAAAGCGAGGTGTGGAACGGTGTCAAGGCTTCGCTGATGAATGGCGTCTACATGATGCGCTACGGCGAAGTGGACGGTGGCAGCATGCACATGGTGCAAGTACGAAAGTGACAAGGATACAGACCTGAAATAGATTAGTCCCGGCATTGCGTCGGGGCATTTTATTATCTTTGTAATCTAATTGGAGAAATTTTATGCAGTCCTGGATAGAGATCAAGAAAATCGAGAATCCTACCGAAGAGCAACAGCTGGAAGCCGTCAAACTCAACTGGTTCGCAATCAGCCTGATTGCAAATCCGACTCCTGCGGTGCAGAAAGCGGCCTTCGAGCAGAATGTGCAGGCGATTCTCTATGTGAAGAATGGACTGTGCGAAGACTTAAAGGCGGCTCTCAACGCTCTCGACGAGCCTACACTCCTCGCTGCTGTGAACGGCGACCCGAACATCCTCAAGTTTGTGACGAATCCGGAGCTTCTCAAGGCGGCTATCCGTGCCGACTGGAAAATCGTCAAGAAAATTGAAAATGCGAGCGATGAACTTTGGGCCGAAGCCGTGCGCGTGAGTGCCGATGCACTCAAGTTCGTGCGCGACCCTGGCGAAGCAGTGTTGGTGGCAGCCGTGGAACGCGACTGGACTTATCTGCAAGAAATAGAACATCCGACTGCTCTCGTGGTGGTTGCCGCTGTCAAGCAGGATTACCGCGCCTTTGAATACGTGAGCATCAAGAACCGCACCGAGGCGGTCCAGATGGCGGCAGTGCGCACCGATCCCCGTTGCATCCAGTATCTGCAGCGAGCCTCTGAAAAGGTGCAGATGGAAGCGGTCCGCAAGGACAAGGGTGTGTTTCCGCTCATCAAGAATCCGAGCGAGGCTGTTAAGGAATTCTGCAAGTAATTAGTTGCAGTGCGCGATGGAAAACCCGCTGGTAAAAGTCGAGAACGTTTCGTTCCGCTATCCGAAATCGGATGTGGAGGCGCTTTCGTCAGTGTCGCTTGAAATTCCGCAGGGAAGCTTCTTTGCGCTGCTGGGCCCTAATGGTGCCGGTAAGACCACTCTTTTGCGCTTACTTTGTGGTCGCTTCGCTAAGTTTTCGGGAAGTCTTGAAATTGCTGCGGATGTTCGTGGCACAAATGGATTCTTGAATCCGCTTGCATGTGGCATTCTACTTGAAAATCCTGGAATTTATCCGAAACTTTCGATTGCTGAATACGTAGATTACTTTGTCGGTTTTTATGCGGCGGGCAATCCCGTCTGGAAAGCTTCTTCAACCCGCGATCGAATTGCCGCGCTTGCTCAAAAGCTGGAACTCCCCAGTCTTGATACGCGCATGGGGAAGCTTTCTCTTGGAAACCGTCAGAAGGTGCAACTGCTGCGCGCCATGGCATCTAATCCGCGTCTTTTGATATTAGATGAGCCCGTTGCAAATCTCGACCCGATTTCGAGGGAAACGGTGTGGAACCTGATTGCGGATTGGCGGCGAAACGAGGGGGGCACGGCGATCGTCTGTTCGCATATCCTTGCCGAAATGGAAGAAGAAGCCACGGACTATGCGATTATCGACCGCGGGCGGGTGTTGAAAAATGGGCGAGTCGCGGATCTTGCGACCGTTACGAATACATTCAAAGTAGAAACTGCTGCCGGCGTGACCTTGGAACAGGTGCGTGCGGCACTTGCTTCGGCGGGGCTTGATGTTGATGTTAACTCCGCCAATTCAAACCTTGTGAATATTTATCGGGATGTTGTAGACCATCGAATCTAGAACGTCTGCGACAAATCAAACGCAAACCTTCCCCAGCCGAACGCTTCCGGATTCCAGTTGCTCAAATCCTTCTTGAAGGCATAATCGAGACGGAATGTCAGGAACTGCCAGCGGTAACGAATGCCGAAACCGAAGCTTTCGCATTCGCGTTCCTTGTAAACGCCTTCGCTGTCAACGACGCGCGTCCAGTCGTAGAATTGAACGATTTGCCAGCGTTTCCAAGTTTTCCAGGGGAATGTCCAACGGATTTCTTCGTTCATTCTGAAATAAAGTGGCGTCAGACCCGTATTGATGGCGGTGACGGTATCGGTTTCGCCGGTATCTTCGTTATACTCGGTGTAGGTGCTATCGTAGCTTGCGTAAATGCTGCGGAAGCGGTAGCCGCGTACGGAACGCGTACCGCCCTGGTAGAATACGCGGGCGTCGTCTTCTAGCGCCTTGGCGAAGAACTTGCCGACGCTTCCGCTGATGGCGCCGTTGAAAGTCCAGAACAGTGGATGGTACAGGTTGACCGTCATCTCGCCGTAGGTGTAGGGGTTTCCGACCATGGTGAGCGAATAGATGTCACCATTCCAGTTGGTGCCCGCGCCTACGGTGGGTGCAAAGCGGATTCCCTTCACCGGGTTGAAGTAGTCGTCGGTATAGTCGAAGGTGAGAGCCACTTCGCCTTTCAGCTTGAAGAGCCTGTCTCGGTTCTTATCAACATAGCGGGTATCGAGCGTGCCGCGGAAACGGATGTTTTTTGTAATGCCGAAGGTCAAGTCGCCACGGTTAATCACTTCGTAGCGCTCTTCGATGCTGTCGGGGTAGGCGGGCGGGTTCGTCTTTTCATGGTTCAGCGTAAGGCGGTCGTCGAAGCGGATTGCCGTCGGAATGAAGCTGAATGCCGTTCCGAACAAGAGCGGGTTTGCGTAGCCGATTGATGCTTCTTGCTTGTGCTGGGCGACGAGCGCACCCGTAGAAAATTCGTGGAATCGTCCAAAGAAATTCTTGTGCTTTGCCGAAGCGTGTGCGCCGAATCCGTAAATTTCTTCGTAGAAGAAACCGTAATGCATCTCACCGGGAACGCGTTCGGTTGCATCCAGGTGCACGTCGGAAAGCCCGTCTTCGCGCAAGGAATCGCTCATCTTGATTTGAGTGAATAGCTGCGTAGAGAATAGCTTCGATCTGAAGGAGTGGTACTGGTTACCGTCGATGATTTTACCTTTCGGAATTCTCCAGAGTGAAGAGAGCCATGCCGTGTCGGTAAGTCCCATTTCCTGAACAGAATCCTGCTTGGAGTGTCTGTCGCGAGAACGAAGGCTTGCACTCACCATGTTACCCATGATGACCTTGGCGCCAGGGTCGATTGTAATCTCGACATAGATTTTCTTTTGGTTGGTGTCAACGAGTTCTACAGAAGATAGCGTCGTGTGCAGATAGCCTTCGCGGCGGTAAGCCTTCTGGATTTTTTCCATATCTTCGGCAATATCTTCGTGGTTGTAGTAGTGGTCTTTAGCCGTATTTAGGTCGGTCGTGTCGATTTCGACCGTTCGATCGGGGGGTACAATCAGCTTTACCCCGTTGAATCGGTAGCGTTCGCCGTCGCGGATTTCAATGAAGTAGCCGCGCACGGAGCTGTCCTGCGAAACGATGTCGCGGTGGATTTCCATCGAAAGGTCCAGGCTGTAGTAACCGCGGGAATAGTAGAGCGCCTTGATGTTTTCAAGAGAAAGGCGCATCATGAAGTCCTGTTTTGTCGTGTCCATTCGACCGAATTCTTCAGGTACATCAAGCTGCTCTTCCAGCTGGTAGCTCGAGAAAGCCTTGTTGCCCTCAATGTTGATGTACCAGGGGTGTTTGTCTTCTTCGGCGAAGCAGAACACGGCAACGAACAAGAGAAGGGTCGCTAATTTTTTCATTTGGCACCTTCCTTGGGTTTGTTTTGCATTTCTTCGCAGCGGCCCAGGCCTAGCAGGCACGGGTTCCAGAACTTGTAGACGTATTCGATACCGACATTCTTTTCGAGTCGTTCTGTTTCACCGCTTTCTGTACCGGTGTTGGTCAGGTACTGCTTTTGTATAAGCATGGCGTTCAACGACAGTGTCGGAGACAGGTGGTTCTTATGCGAGTATTCCGCTTCCTGGAATACGGGGAGTATGTAGTTCGCGCCGAATTGCAGCGACTGGTCGTAAGTGGGGTTTTCGCTCTGGTCCTGCGTGTAGCCAAAGATAAGACTCAGGTTCTTTACCCAGCGGTCGAGCGCCACCGGAATTTTGAAGTAGCTGGAGTCCTTGTCGCTAGTCGTATTGTTTTCGAAGAACATCACCTTCATGTCGATATCGCCGATGTAGTCGCCACCAAGGGTCTTGTTCGCCGTTGTCGAAATGACCTTTCCGATTGCCTTGCCCGCGAGCTTGTTCCAGTCGGTTTCTTCTCCGTTGTCGTCGGCGATACAGCCTAGCAATATGTTGTAGTAAATGGATGCAGACGAAGATTCCGTACCGCAGTTTGATGACGGTATCGCCTGCAAGTTCGTAATGGTGCCTTGCAAGTCGAGGTTAATGGGACAAGTCTCCTTGTCATTTTCCGAAGTTTCTGCGCAGTAGGGGAGTTCCTGGCTACTGGACACATCGATGACTCCCTTCTGCCAAGGCACATCGTTCCAAGAGAGCAAGAAGGAATTCAATTCGAATTCGTAGATGTCCTTGACGCCGATAAAGCCGCTGTTCGTGTTACTGATGTCGCCACGCAATAGCGGACGTGCCGTGTTGCCAAGAACCCAGATGTCTACGGTGAGAGGGAATGTGGCAAATGGTGTGACGACTGCGATGGAATCCATCTGGGAGTCACTTACGTGCAGCGACAGGTTGATAGGACTTGTAGCAGAAAGCTTTTCTTCTTGGGTTCCCTTCTTGCGGAGCTTAGCAACAAAGTTGTTGAACATGGTCAGGTACTTGTCGAGCGCAGACGGCGTGACATCTACCTCGAAGTCTCTGTAGAACACCATCTTGTCGATGGAAATGTTTCCTGTAATCGTGTTGTTCTGGATAATTCCTTCACGACGGTGCGGAACGATGAAACCGATGTTGCCTCTAGCGACGGCGTCTGCCTTTCCGTAGACTTCATCCTTGAACTTGTACGAAATTTTGGGAATGTTTGCAGTAATCAAAAGCTCGCCTTCGCTGTCGGTCATGCTGCTGTGAACATCCTCAAAAACCAGATAATGTGATCCACTCTGAATGGAATACCTATCGGAGTGCAGGTTGATACCTTCAAGCCGCATGCTGTCCAGATTGAACTGGAGCGTTGCAGAAATTTCTTCGTCGTTGTCGTTCTGCGTCTTTGCTTCGAAAATGTCTAGGAGTCCGTTCTCCAGGTGCCCGCGCATATAAATCGGGAATTTGACCTTGGTTCTGGGCGGTTCATATAAAGTGGAATCAAGTTTTAAATCGGCTGTAATTCCGTTGAGTCCCTTTCTTAGTTCGGCAGTCATATCGATGTGCAGGTCGGTGTTCGTGATTTCGCTTACGGTGCCAGGAATAAACCACGAGCCGTTCGCATCGACTGTGCCCTTGAATATGAAATCGTTGTCGATGAACCCTTCGGCCCAAAGAGTTCCGCCGTTGTCGCTGCCGTGAGAGAAACTCACATGGCGCTTGTCGCTGAAAATGTTGTTGATGATAACCTGCGTGTTACCGGTCCAACCGCCGCCACCAATGTCAAGGTAGGAGTTCAGCTCAATTTTGTCGTTCTCTGCGAATACGTTCAGCTTTCGAATGTTGAACAGGTCGCTTGGAATTTTGCGGAACTGGATGTCGAAGAAGTCCAGGTTGCCTATGAGCTTGTTTCCTTGGTTGTAGGTCAGGTCACCGTTCAGCATACCGGACGTCAGGGTGCTGTCGTTTAGACCTTCGAGTAGCAGGGGAATGCTGAATTCATGCGATGAAATATTGGCGTAGAGAACCTGGACTGGCAAGAAGCTCGTTGCCTTGAAGTCGGGGTTGGAATCGTTGGGCAAGATGAAGATTGTGGCTGCCGTTACCGAGTTCTTGTTGTGCAACGCCTTGAAGTGGTCAACGAATATGGTGTCCTTGTTCTTGCGGACGGAAGTTTCTAGACCGACCTGGAAGGATTCGACTTCTCCTTCGACGGAAAGATCCATGACTCCTATGTGGTTGTCGAAGTCCTGGTGCCAGGTTCCACTGACGCGGCCGACGATGTTTCTGCCGAGATTGATGTCGGAGAAGGGAATTGTTTCGTAGACCACCTTGTCCGCTTCGACATCGAGGGCGATGGTGTCACCGATGTGGACGTAGGCGCTCGCCTTGCCGCCGTGCTGCTGCCTTACATTCCAGGATGTATGCGGGTGTTCGTCGTTCCATTTGACGTCCCCGTCGAAATCGAATGTCTCCTTGGGGGTGTAGATCGTTCCGTTCGAAAAGTCGATGCCTTTCTTGTTAATGTCGAGCGTGACCTGCAGGGAGTCTGCGGCAATGTGGTAGGCGTTGATGATCGAGTGAATGTGCGCAAGAATTTTTAGCGAGTGTCCGTTGAAGGAGCCGTAGGCCTTGGATCTTGCGCCAAGCGTCAAGTTACCATTCGTCCAGTCTAGCGCCCATGGTTCGTGAGGGGATATGTCTCCGGTAAAGGTTAGCGATAAGGAATCCTTGAAATTGATGACGGCATCGACTAGGGATCCTTGTCTTGTTTCTGCGGACACGGTCAGCTCGTTGTTGTGTAATTCTCCCGATTTGATTTCCATGTCCAAAGGCATCATCTGGGGTCCGAACTGGGCGCTCATGTGACTGACTCGTCCGGTAAAGAACGCCTCCTTGTTCTTGTTGGCCGATCCGTTGAGCGAAATGCTTCCGCCTTCGTCGTTTTTGAGCAGACAGTCGAAATCGATGTTGTTCTGGTCGCCGGAGAGTTTTAAGGTGACGCTTTCGGCGAGCAGCGGCCAGAATTCGCCAATCCTGGTTTGTACCGTCGCATCGTATGTTGTCCTTTTCTTCTGAAGGTCGAACGTTCCGTTGGCCTTTACCTTGATAGCTCCGATGTGCGGGACCGCTGCGGGTAGGTCCGCGGGAATCCATTCCTTGGGATTGTTGATGGTCAGGTTCGTATTCGCCGAAACCTTTCCCAGATCGTCCTTGGGGGCTTCTATGTTGAGTGCGACGGAGTCCTTGGCGGTCTTGACGCTTCCGTTGACTTTCAGTTTTTCGCTTTCAAAGTCGGCGCGGATGTTTATTTTGGCGGGTGCCGAGATGAAGTCGCCCGAAGCTTCCCTCGCCTTGATAGAAAGTGACTTCTCGCCTTCGCTCTCGATGGAAAGATCCTTTGCCTGCCAACCCTTGCCGTCGGAGAGGTAGACCTGTGCATTTTTCACCCCGACCTGGACGGGGATGGGAAAACGGAGCTTTTCGGGAAATTTGGGTATTTCCTGCGGATCTTCTTTTGGTTTGGAATCGTCCTTGGGAGGGCCGACGACGGCGATGACCGAATCCATATCTAGGTTCACTCCCTTTGTGAAGCCGAGAATTGTAATGTCCAGGTTCGGATTGGCAATTTTGATGTCGGTGCCATCGACTTCGACTCGGATGGAGTCGAAATGGTGGGTTAGGAGCGATTCCATGCTATGCCCGTAAGGGGTTATGGTGACCCCTGCGATGGTATGTTCCGTAGAAAGGAATCTTTCTAAAAGCGCATGCAAGAACCAGGCGCCAAGGGCAATGACGCCAACCACAGCCGTTGTAAGGACGGCTGTTCCTACAAATGTCGTCGGTCTTCTGATCAACTTGATTTCAAGTATAGAAAATGCACAAAAAGTGGTCTTGGATTTATGGTGAAAAGTGTGTGTAAATCGTTGTCTGTCAATGATTTGCGTGAGCGGACGCGCTAACGGTTTGTACGCGCGGGGCAGCCTTGCTTGTTCCATGAAAATAAGAATGTATATCAGGAATTTTTTTCAACGAGGTGCTTTTTTGTGCATCATTTGTGGCGAGTGTCACTTTCTGTCGTGCATATTTAGTTATATTAGTGCACATGGTAGCACTAAATAAGTCGAAAGCGAAAAAAGAAATTGAGTTCCTTTGCACAGAGTGCGGCAACACGACTCCCAAGTGGGCGGGCAAGTGCCCTTTCTGTGGGGCGTGGAGTAGCCTCAAGGAACATGTGGTTGAAAATCTCGTAGAGGGTGGGCGTGCTTCGCGAGGGCTCGGTGGCCCAGTCCATCAGATAGTCCCGCTTAAAGATGTCGCTGCCGAAGACACGCGGCGGCTGAGCACCGCCAATGCCGAATTTGACCGTGTACTGGGTGGCGGGCTTGCACCAGGTTCCCTGGTGCTCATTGGTGGCGATCCGGGAATCGGCAAGTCCACCCTGGTGCTTTCGACGCTCGCCACCATGACAGCCGCCGGCGTCAAGACGCTCTACGTCAGCGGTGAAGAGAGCGCCGTCCAGGTGAAGCTCCGCAGCGAGCGCCTGAATGTCGCAGGTTCCGATATGCTCCTGCTCTGCGAAACGAGCCTTGAAAAAATCCTCTCGCAGGCAGGTGAAATCAAGCCGCAAGTGCTCGTGATAGATTCTATCCAGACCGTTTACAAGGAAACCCTTTCGGGGACTCCCGGGTGTGCCACGCAACTTCGCGAATGTACGCTTGACCTGATGGTATTTGCAAAGAACACGGGTTGCATCACGATTCTCATCGGGCATGTCACCAAGGACGGCCAGATTGCGGGGCCACGCATCTTGGAACACATGGTCGATACGGTCGCCTATTTCGAAGGAGACCGCAACCATCAGTATAGGCTCTTGCGCACCATCAAGAACCGCTTCGGTGCAACGGACGAAATCGGCGTCTTCGAGATGACGGGCCATGGACTCTCGTCGGTCGAGAATCCAAGCCGCGTATTCTTGCAAGAAAATGTCCCCCCGACTCCGGGAAGTGTCGTGTGCTGTACGCTGGAAGGCTCCCGTGCGATGCTCTTTGAAACGCAGGCGCTGGTGAGTTCGACGACTTTTGCCGTGCCGCAGCGTGTGGCGGCGGGCATCGACCCGAAACGCCTTACAATTATTCTTGCTTTGCTCGAAAAGTTCGGCGGGGTCATCGTCGGGGCATCCGACGTGTTCGTCTCCATTGCTGGCGGGCTGAAGGTCTCCGACACTTCGTCGGATCTCGCCCTTGCGCTCGCCATCGCGAGCAACCATCTCTCCATTCCGCTGGGGCGCCAGTCCATTGTCGTGGGTGAACTCGGACTGTCGGGCGAGGTCCGATCCGTGAGCCTGTTGGAAACCAGGCTCAAGGAAGCCCGCCGCCTGGGAATGACCGAAGCGGTTGTCCCTGCTGCGGGTCGCTTGCCCGAAAATACCTCCGGCATGAAGATTGTGCAGGTCCGCACCCTCTCCGAAGCGGTGAACTGGCTCATGTCCAAGAAGTAATTGTCGCGAGCGGTCTTATAACAAAAAACCTCGGTTTTCACCGAGGCTTTTCAATTCCGTTTTTGGCTAGAGACTATTCTTCGTCATCAGCGTCTTTTTTCTTTCTCTTCTTCTTCTGAGAAGAACCAGAGCCTTCGACCTTGATGTCGGCAGCCTTTTCACCACGCTTGGTGAAGCCGTACTGGCGCGGGTCAAAGCCGGACGGGAACACCGTCTTGTTGTCGTAGATCACCTTCTTGGCGGTGAACTTTTCGATCTTGGCACCTTCGAGGTTTGCACCGGAGAAGTCCACGTCTTCCATCTTGGTGTCGGCGTCAATCTTGATGCCCTGCATGTTGGCGTTGGTGAAGTTCACCTTTTCGAGCTTGGCACCGGCAAAGCTTACGCCCGCCAGGGTGGCAAGGATAAAGTCAGAACGTTCGATGGTGGAGTTCGCGAAGTTGGCCTTGGTGAGGTCAGCCTTGTCGAAGATGTTCTTACGAACATAGGCACCGTCGAACACAGCCTTCAAAAGTTCTGCGTTCTGGAAAGCGTTCTTGCTCACTTCGGTATCATAGAAAGATGCCTTGGAAAGCTTCGTCTTCACGAAGGAGTTCTTTGCGACGGAGCCCTTGTCGAAGATCACGCCCGTGAGGTCCTGGTTGTCGAACTTCATGTTCTTCACGGTGGACTGGGCGAACTTGGCCTTCTGGAGCTGAGTCTTGGAAAGATCGACATCATTGAAGGTCGTGAGCGAAAGGTCTGCATCCTGCAGGTTCACGTTGTTGAATTCAACACCGCTGAAGTTGGCCTGAGAAAGACCAGCTTTTGCGAAGTTCACGTCAACGAGGTCAACGCCCTTGAAGTTGGCGGCAATCAGGTTACAGGCGGTAAAGTCCGTCTTGACGATGGTGGCCTTGCGGAGGTCGCTGTTAGCCATCAAGGAACGGGAGAAGTTTGCACGGGTGAGGTTTGCCTTGCTGAAGTCGGCTGCAGTAAGGTCCACATCCATCACGGACGCCTGGGTGAGGTCGGACTTGCTGAAGTCCGTCTTGTCGGACACCTTCATGGCATCGAGACGAGCGTTCTTAAGGTTGGTCTTGGGGAACTGGCTGTCGAGAAGCGTTGCACGGTAGAGGTTCGCTTCTTCCATGTTGGAGCCTTCGAAGGAAGATCCACGAATGTCAGCACCGCTAATAGTTGCCTTGGTGAGGTTCGTGTTTTCGAAGTTGGCGTTGCTAATCACGGCGTTCTGGAAAGAAACTTCCCTGAGGTCTGCACCCTGGAAGTCCGGGCCTTCACCTGTAGCACGACGGAAGTCCGTGGTGTGCGCGACTGCCTTTGCGTTCCTGAAGTTGAAACCATCGATACGCTTGTTACTGAAAGAAACGTTCAGGTCCTTGCCTGCCCAATCGTCCTGGGCATAAACATTGAGAGCAAGCGCGCTCAACAGGCACAGGCCGAACTTTGATACACTCTTCATATTCATATACATTTTCCCTTTAAGGATAAACCAAATAACGGATAACCCTAAAATAACTAAAAAATTTGACAAATAACAATAAAAAAGAAAAAAACTTTATAAATAAATGCTAATTTGTTCCCCGAAATGGCAAATTTTGCATCAAATCAATATGATGTAGTGGTTTGCGGGGCCGGTCCTGCCGGTCTCATGGCCGCTTGCACCCTGGGTCGTTTGACTGGCGGTGCCAGACGGATTTTGCTTTTAGACAAGAAGGAACCCTGGAAAGAACCGATTTTCTGTGCCGAGGCGGTCTCCAAGGATCGCTTGAACAGCCTTTGGCCGGTGGATGTTTCGTTTGTCCGTGAAACCCTTTCTGGAATCTACTTTACATCGCCCAAGCGTTTCCGTGCTGAATTTTACAGCAAGGACTGCGGCTTAATCTTGGACCGTGCGCGATTCCATCGAAACCTTTCGGATGGCTGCATTGCAGCAGGCGTGGAATGTCATTACGATGCGCTAATCAAGAAGCTCGAAAAGACAGCTGCTGGCTGGAGTGTGTCGGTGTCTGTGCCGGGTGGCGAAATTGAAACTCTTTCTGCGTTGTCCGTAATAGATGCGTCTGGCCCAAGCTGCAAGCTCACTCGTGGAATAGCCTGTCTCGATGGAATCGAAACGGGCGATGCCGATTTGGAACCCGCCATCTTTGCGGTAGCCGAGGGCATCGAGCACAGCAAGGAGCATATCGAGCTTTTCTTCGGTTCTGAATTCGAATCGGGTTACGGCTGGATTTTCCCGCGCGACGGCAAGGAAGTCAACATCGGCTTTGTGCTTGGTCGCGACGTAAAGCACCAGGTTCCGCTTCGCAAAAAGCTTCTGGATTTTATTGACCGTGATTACCCCAAGGCAACCGTCAAGGCAGTGTACGGTGGCATGATCGCCTGTAGCGGCGCTGCGGTAAAGCCGCTTGCAAGGTGCGGTCTCTTTAAGGCGGGTGACGCGGCTAGCTGCGTGAACCCTATCAGCCGTTCGGGCATTGTCGAAGCCCTGCTTTGCGGCAAGGTCGTCGCCGAATCGGTCAAGGAATGGCTGGACGATTCCGGTGCAAACCGCAGCGCTATCGAAGCCAAGGTGCTCGATCGCTGGATGGCCGCGCTTGGCGACAAGCATGTGCAGGTGGCCCGAGCAAAAGTCGGTTTCAATAAAATCAGCGACAGACAGTTTGACCGTGCGGCAGAAAGGCTATCAAAGCTCCCGCGCGAAAAGCAGACGCTGTTCCGAATCTTCTTTAATGTTTTGTGGGCGGCACCTTCCTTGATTTGGAAGATGCGTTCCTTCTTGCGGTAGGTTTATGGAAGCAGCAATCAGCGAACAGATGAATGCGCGTTTGAGTGAAATCCGCGACAAGTTTGCGGGCTTCAGCGATCCCGACGACAAGTGGAAATTTCTCTTGGACTTGGCGCGCGCCCATAAGGGGATGGATGCAGCCTTGAAGGCGGAAAAGTTCATTATCCAGGGTTGCGCCTCGACCATGTACCTGGTACCGAACTTTGACGGTGCAAAGATCCACTTCGAAATGGATGTCGAGGGCGGAACCACGAATCCGCTCATTAGCCGTGGGCTCGGTGCCTTGGCGCTCAAGGTCTATAACGACATGGCTCCGGCAGACATCTTGGCCGTCGATCCGAAGTTCTTTCAGGATATCGGTCTGAATGTAGGCCTTTCGCCGACGCGATCGAACGGCTTTGCAAGCCTTGTGAAGCAGATTTATTTATATGCAAGGGTCTTTGCTGCCCTCGCCAAAAAATAGGGATAAAAAGTAGGTAGAATATGTTCAGTTTCTTGAATGGAAAGAGCCCCTTTGATGAGGCCGAAGAACGCCTGGAAGCGGGCGAGACCGTCAATGGAAAACCGAAACTTCCGACCGGACCGATCATGGGTTGGCAGGACGGCGTGTTCCTTCTGGTCATCATTGGCTTGATCGTGGGCGGCTACCAATATTACCAGTACGTCAAGCGCAACTGTGCCGAAACCTTTGCCGCTTGCGATGCCCTGTACGTGGCCGCCGCTACGGATGCTACGAAGTTTGCTGAAGTGGAAACCTGCTACGAGGCAACCTGGGACTTGGCGTTCGTGAGCGACACGCTCGAAGTGCTTCGCCAGAATCGCCTGGGCGAAATTGAGGACTTGCGCAACGCCCAGAAGGACCTGCTTGCAAATGCGAATGCCGCACTTGACAAGGGCGACACTGCCGCTGCCGCAAAGATCGTGACCGAATACAAGGGCGCCATGCTCCTTTACACCGGCGACAAGAGCGAATGGGACGAAATCGTAAAGATTGCCGAAATTCAGGCTGCTAAGGATGCCGCCAAGGCCTCGGCCGTAGCTACTCCCGCAGAAGTGGACTCTTCTGCCAAGTAATTAGATTTTCTATATTTAAAACGTCAAAAAATTTCCTAAAAGGACATTCAAAATGGCTAAGAAAGAATCCAAGAAGAAGGTTGTCCTCGCCTATAGCGGTGGACTCGATACTTCCATCATCATCCCCTGGCTCAAGGAAAACTACGACTGCGAAGTGATCGCTTTCGCCGCCGACCTCGGTCAGAACGACTTCCCGGACGCTAAGGCCCTCGAAGACAAGGCTTTGAAGACTGGCGCTTCCAAGTGCTACGTTCTTGACCTCAAGAAGGAATTCCTCGAAGACTACGTTTGGCCGACCGTTCGCGCCGGTGCTAAGTACGAAGGAACCTACCTCCTGGGTACTTCTTTCGCCCGTCCGCTTATCGCCAAGTACCAGGTGAAGATTGCTGAAAAGGAAGGCGCCTACGCTGTTGCTCACGGTGCTACCGGTAAGGGTAACGACCAGGTCCGTTTCGAACTGACCTACGCTGCACTCAACCCGAAGCTCGAAGTCATTGCTCCGTGGAAGGACCCGAAGTGGACGTTCCACAGCCGCGAAGACGCTATCGACTACGCTGCCGCTCACAAGATTCCGCTGAACGGCATCAGCAAGAAGAAGATTTACTCCGAAGACGGTAACCTGTGGCACCTCTCTCACGAAGGTGGCGTCCTGGAATTCCCGGAACAGGAACACAAGTACGAATTCCTCAAGCACACCAACACGTATGAAAAGGCCCCGAACAAGGCTGACCACGTGACGATTACCTTCGATAAGGGTAATCCGGTGGCTATCGACGGCAAGAAGATGGGCGCTGTGGAACTCCTCGAATACCTGAACAAGATTGGCGGCAAGAATGCTTGCGGTCTCCTGGATATCGTCGAAAACCGCCTCGTTGGCCTCAAGAGCCGCGGCGTGTACGAAACTCCGGGTGGCACGCTCCTGTACAAGGCTCACGAATGCCTTGAGCAGCTCGTGCTCGACAAGGAAACTTTGTTCGAAGCCCAGAAGATGTCCATGACGTACGCGAACCTCGTGTACAATGGCCAGTGGTTCACTCCGCTCCGCCAGGCTATGGACGCCTTCTTCGCCGAAGTCAACAAGGTTGTTACCGGTGACGTGACCCTCAAGCTCTACAAGGGTAACATCATTCCGGCTGGCATCAAGAGCCCCTACAGCCTCTACGACATGGGCCTCGGTGGATTCACCGATGTCGACATGTACGACCAGAAGGACGCAACGGGCTTCATCCGCTGCTTCGGCCTTCCGCTCAAGACGCGCGCCTTGTTGCTCGGTAACAAGACCAACGTCGACTTCGGCAAGCCGGTCGTGCTCCCGAAGAAATAAGGCAAATGTCATGCCGTGCTTGTCACGGCATCACCGTAAAAATCCCTCGGTTCAAAACCGGGGGAATTTTTGCTTTTGGACCTCTGCACAGGGAAAAATGTGCTGAAATTCACAGCAGTGCTTTTTTTTTATTGACAAAGTGTGTTTTTTTTTACATTTTTGTTTCAAATGAACTCCACCATGTAAGGGGGAAATTATGAATATCAAACAGACGCTTTTGGGATGCACTTTGGCATCATTTATGTTTGCCGCCTGTTCTTCCGACGATTCCAGCACTGGAGGTTCGTCGGGTTCTTGCGACGTGTCCGCATTGCCTGCATCGAACCTTTCCTTTGAAAGTACATCCGATGGCTGCCTTGCGAGCCAGTCGATGGACGCTGTTGCCTTTATGTCCGTGGTTGCCGACTACACGAATGCGGGTTGGCTTCCGGTTTCCGCGAACCCGACTCCGGATGGCGGTGGCGAATACGTGTTCTCCAAGCAAGAGGGCTCGGTGACGCATAAGGTGACCCTGACCAATAGTGCAGGTGCGGTGACGGCAGTTTATGTGAAAACGGGTGACGAACAGGGCGGTAAAGAAAATTCGGATTCCTCTGATCCCAAGAAAAATGTTCCCAATGCGTCCCAGTGCGACTTGGCGACAAAGCGCCTGCCTGCAAGTGCGCTAGCGTGGACGCCGACTTTTGCCGGTGGATGCGAAGTGTTGCAGGAATTTGCTCTGGCCGATTTGCAGGCACTTGACGAAGAGCTTTTGGACATGGGCTACTTCAAGCAGTCCCTGTCTGCCGAGTCCTACAAGTATGTGCTGGATGACTGGAGCAAAGAAGAGGGATTGGCCTTCAAGGATACGCTTGCTTTTGTGTATGCAATGGGAACCTTTACGGGTACGTTCAGCAGTGCGTCAAGGGATTTGACAAAGGCCGAAAAGATAAGGCTTCAATTGTTTGACGCCTACTTTGAACTGGTGACGGCGGATATCCTTGGTGGCGACCCCACCCCGTACTTGCAGGACAACGTGTTGATTGATCCCTTGAAAAACAACGAATACCTGTATGTCTATGGGAAAATGCCGTTTACGCAAGTTGCATCCCACGACCAGTTTGTCGCTGCGGGGTGGAGCTGCTCTGTTGCCGGGGCGATCACATGCAAGAAAGAACTGGCTGGCGTGATGTATTATATGTCTTATCGCATAGACAACAATGACTCGCCGAGCCAAAGAAAGATCAGGGCGTACTTCTCGCTAGATGGCGCTACCCCTCCCAAGTAGTCGGCCTATTGAAACGGTAAGCTAGAATTCGACCATGTATCCGGCGCCCCAAAGAATTTTTGGGGCGTCGTGTTTTTTGTACCGGTAGGCAGGTACGCTAATTTGTGTGTAGAATCCGTACAGGTGCGTCCAAAGCTCGATCGAAATATCTCCGATTTCCTTGTAGTTGTACGGGTAAACGTACATGGCTCCGTTCGCCCTGTTGAGCGCCTGGTGCATTTTGTTCGGGGCTTCGGCGAATTCGTAGCCACCGCCGATTCCGGCATCGAAGTTGAACGGCAGTTCTCGGAAAAATGTCCAGAGCAGGCTTCCGCGGAATCCGCACCAGTAGTCATTGGGGCCGTTGTGGACTCCCATTCCCTGAATTCTCAATACGGCATCCTTGTAGCCGATTCCGCCGACAAAGACAATCGGGGTCTGGTTTCTGGCTCCAAGTCCGGCGTCAAAGCGCCAGTTGCTGGAATGACCATAGGTGGCCGCAAAAAGAACTAAAAAAAACAGGGTGCGAAAAACGGGGCGAAACATGGTCTAAATATAGCCAAAAGCGATAATTATACTCGCAAATTTCTTTTTTTATTCCTATATTGTTTGACAAATCACGGCTTGGGTTGACCAGGCCATAAAAAAGGAAAGAGAAATGAAATTGAAATCCTTAATCATGGCATGCGCTGCCGCTTGCGCATTCGCCGCACCTGCAATGGCTGAGGGCGGTATGTTCGAAGGGGCTCTCCCCGAAAACTGGACTGCCGATGTGGTGGCCGCCGTTCGCTACAACTGGTACAACTTCAGCAACTGGCAGAAGGATGGTACTTCCAACTACACGTGGCTCGTCACTTACGATGCCGACGTGCAGGGCAAGTGGAAGGTCGCCAACTGGCGTAACCTGATCGACATCGACCTCGGTCAGACCTGGACTAAGGGCGTGGGCAAGCGTAAGTCCAATGACCGCCTGTTCTGGGAATCCATGCTCGACTTCAACATGACCGAAGTCCTGAAGCCTTACATTGGCAACCGTTTCGAAACGCAGTTCATGAAGGGCTACGAATATACCGAAGACGAAGATGGCAACGAAGTGAAGCATGCCATTTCGAGCTTCATGGACCCCGCATACGAAACTCAGGTGGCTGGTCTTGCCTACATTCCGAACGAGAACTTCTCCCAGCGCTTGGGCTTTGCAAACCGCATGACTATTTCTAACGGCTACGGCTATGCCGACGACAAGGATACAGACAAGTTCGAAAAGTTCCGTGACGAACCCGGTCTCGAATCCATCACCGAAGCCAAGTACGCCTTCTCCGACATCGTGAGCTTCAAGACCCGTTTGTGGGCCTTCTGCAACTTCGAAGGTATGGAAAAGATTGACGGCCTTTGGGAAAACTTGCTCTCTGTGATGATTGCTCCGCTCGTTGAACTCCAGGTGGGCTTCGACATGGCCTACGACTGGGATCTCGACGAAGACACGCAGTACAAGAGCATGCTGCTCTTCGGCCTGACCTGGCGCTGGTTCTAATAAGACCGGACCGGTTAAATTCTGCAGAGTCCTTACTCTGGAACCGGTCCTCTCGCAACCGCCCCTGTTTAATAACAGGGGCTTTGTTGCTCACAGTAATGAGACCGGGCTGGCTGCAAATAAGTCGGTTCTTACCATTGGCCAGCCCTCTCGCCACCGCTCCAGCTTAACGCTTGGAGCTTTGTGGCTCACAGAGACCGCTCGCGTCTTTTATGTCATCCCCGCGTAGGCGGGGATCTCCTATGAAAAAATCCTCGGCTTGAACCGAGGATTTTTTTATTCAATATTTTGTTTTATTTCTCTAGATCCGCTTTCATGGCGCGGATGGCGGCTCCGCGGTGGCTGATGCCTTTCTTTTCGGCAAGTTCCATCTGCGCGAAGGTGCGGTCGAATCCGTCGGGAACAAACAGCGGGTCGTAGCCGAAACCCATGTCGCCGACGGGGGCGTTGTTAATTTGTCCGCGGCATTCCCCTTCGTAAATTTTGGGCTCGCTTACGGTCCAATTGCCGTCGACTTCAGAAACCTTCTGGTACGAAAGTGCGCAGAAGTAGCGTGCGCTGCGGTCCGTGACGCCATCCAGCTTTTGCATAAGCTTGTCGTTGTTTGCCTGGTCGTTGCCGTGGTAGCCGCAATAGCGTGCGCTGTAGATGCCCGGTTCCCCGTTCAAGGCGAACACTTCGAGCCCAGAATCGTCAGCAAGCACACTTGCCTCGATGTGCTTTTCGCAAAGCCACTTAGCGACAGTACTCGACTTGATGATGGCATTTGCTTCGAAGGAGTCGCCGTCTTCAACGATGTCGTCTGCAAAGCCAATGTCCTTGAGCGTCTTGAATTCCTTGTTCTCGGTTCCAAGAATGTGCGCAAAGTCCCTGATTTTTCCAGGGTTTCCTGTTGCGATTACGAACAAATGTTTCATCTTAAAAGGTCTCTCGTCTGTAGGCTCTTTGAGCCATTCTTTCGTCTAATTAGTAATGTTCCGGTTTCATCACGATAAGGATCGCATCGACAACGACGCCTACGCCGCAGAGACCGCCGGTGCAAAGCCAGAGAATTCCGGTCCATATCTTACCTTCGTAGAAGCGGTGCAGGCCCAGGTAGCCCAGCAAAATGCAAAGGGCTAAAGCGATCCACTTGTTGTGTTCACCTTGTGCAGGCATAGGAGTCTCCTTTAAGTGCCTACAAATATAGAAAATACACGTATGAACCGCCAAATACTCCCTAATGTTGCCAGAATGATAAAATTATCTTACATTTTTGAATATGGAAGGTTTGAAGAAAAATTTTATACTCGTAGCTGTTTCAACGTTTGGAATGTTGCTTGGCTTGATAGGTCTTGTTCCTTTTTATCCGGTTTCATGGGGCGCTTCGATTGCTTTTGCTGTTTTTGTGCTTGTGTTCCTGTGGCAAATTCATGCGGCCGGAGAAGTGGGCTACGAATGCGCCCTTCGTAAGAAACCAGCTCTCGTCTTTTGTATACTGGGACTCGTGGTTGCTGCAATCCTCATTTCCAGGGACACGCCTGTTCCTGTGCCTTTGGTGTTTGTGGCTGTTGCAAAGAATCTTTGTTTCTGGTTCGTCCTTTACGAAATTTACATATTCAAGCAACTTTACACTCCCGCTGCAACGGGGCGGACCCTGCCCCAGAAAAAGAATGAAGATGATGCGGCGGTGAAGGCCAGGCACGACGTCTCGGCTGTCATCAAGAAAAAGATAACCCGTTTTTCGCTGTCGCATGCTGAACGCGAGTTGTATTCGCTCGTGGGGCTCACTACGGTAAAAAAGGAAATTCTTTCGCTCAAGAACATGATCCTGGCGCAGAACAAGCGTGTCTCGGTGGGGCTTCCGCCGATTCCGATGTCCTACCATTGCGTGTTTACCGGGAATCCCGGCACGGGCAAGACGACTGTGGCGAGGATTGTGGCACAGATATACAAGGACCTCGGCGTTCTTGAAAAGGGACATCTGGTGGAATGCGACCGCTCCTCCCTAGTGGCCGGTTATGCCGGACAGACCGCCATCAAGACAAACGAGGTAATCGACAGCGCCCTCGATGGAGTCCTTTTTATTGACGAAGCCTATACATTGGCTCGCAACGAAGGACAGGATGCCTTTGGGCAGGAGGCGATAGATACACTTTTGAAGCGGATGGAAGATGACCGAAACCGTCTGGTGGTCATTGTGGCTGGGTATACGGATGAAATGAAAACGTTTATTGATAGCAACCCGGGCCTGTCTTCGCGTTTTAACCGCTATATTGAATTTTCGGATTACAGCGCATCGGACCTTTATGAAATCTACAGACGCATGTGCGAAAAGCAGAAGCTGGAACTCTCGCCTGAATTTGAATGTGCCCTGAAGGAGTTGCTGCAAAAGATTGTGGACAAGGCGGATCGCTCCTTCGGCAATGGTCGCGGCATTCGTAATTTGTACGAAAAGACGCTGATAAACCAAGCAAATCGCCTTGCGAAAAAGGACTATGATGTTTCGGAATTGCTGAAGCTTTTGCCCGAAGATCTGCCGAGCGATTGCTAATTTTTGACGCTAAAAATTTTTAGAAAGATTCCCTTAGGTCAATCGTAATGCCGATGTGCTTGCCGTCGACAAGCGAGAGGTCTCCACGCGCGTGCAGCTTTTCGCTCTTGTTCAAAGCGAGGCGTCCGCCAAAACCCACGGCGTAATGCACCTGGCGCCTAAAGAGTTCGCTGAAGTAGGGTGCCGTCTGCAGGGCTTCTCCAAAGATGACTCCTGCGAACCGCCAAAAGAGCGGACGGCGGAATTCCATTTGCCAAATCAGGGCCTGCGTGTCGCTCCAGATTCCCGATTCCACTCCGCGGAAACGCTTGGTGCCGTCGGGGCCGGCGAGGCATCCGAGCGGAACGTTGTCGCCGCGGCTCTGCTTGGCGTAAAGTCCGAGCGCAATCGATGTTTCCCAGAATAGGGGCGCGTAGAATCTGGCGTCGAAAGTCTCGGTATGGTAGCTGAAGTCGCCTCCGAAGAATATTTCTTCAAAGCTGGCGTAGTAGCCTTTGGTAGGCCAGTTGTCGTTGTCTTTCTTGTCGAGAACAAGCAGGTAGCCGCCGCCTAGATAAAAACCGTCCTGATAGCTTTTGGGGATGTCGCTTCCGAGTTCGTTGTCGCGGGCTTCGCCTTCGATGACGACTCCGTAACGTAACGGAATTCCGTTTGGAATGCCGAAGTTCATTTCGAACGGAAGCCGGCCGTAAACGAAGGAACTCTTGTATTCGTCGACGGGGTCGAAGTCGCCACGAGCCCCGCGCTCGAACAGCGAGTATTGCCACTTGTTCAGGTTGAGCTTGGCGGGTATATGCAGGTGGTCGTGGAGTAACCACATGTTCGGTGCATATTGGAACTGGAATTGCCCGCGTGTGGTTCCGCGTGCGATAAAGTCCATCGAGGAAATGTTTTCGCCATCTTGGAAAGGCCTGAAGAACAAGACAAAAACCGCACCATATTGGATTTTGGTTTCTTCGGTGTAGGCTCCGAAGGGCAGCAGCGAGAATCGCTGGAAGTTGTCGTCGGCAGCCGTGTCGCTAGAAACAGCTGTGCTGTCTGCTGCACGGGCGAAAGCAGTAAGCGCAAGGCATACGATAATGGTGTTGAACAACTTCATATACTACAAGTATAGAAAAACATTTTTGTTATATTTGATCAAAATTCACACTTCACACCTCACATTTCGAAGCGAAGCGAGCTAATTATGGCCGAACAGAATAAAGCAGAAAAATTCGTTTTCTACATGTACAAGATGACCAAGTCCTACCCGCCTAACAAGGAGGTGCTGAAGGATATTTCCCTCAGTTTCTACTACGGCGCAAAGATTGGCATCATCGGCCAGAATGGTGCCGGTAAGTCGACGCTGTTGCGCATCATGGCGGGCATCGACAAGGAATTCCAGGGCGAAGCCTGGATTGAACCGGGCCGCACCGCGGGCTACCTGCCGCAGGAACCGCAGCTGGACCCGAACCTCACCGTCAAGGAAAACGTGATGCAGGCCGTTGCCAAGAAGCAGGCCGTGCTGGACCGCTTCAACGAGATTTCCATGAAGTTCGCGGAACCCATGGAAGATGACGAGATGAACAAGCTCCTCGATGAACAGGCGAAGCTTCAGGACATCATCGACGCGCAGGATTTGTGGAGCCTCGACCGCAATATTGAAATTGCGATGGACGCGCTCCGTTGCCCGCCGGGCGACTGGCCGGTGACGAACCTCTCCGGCGGTGAAAAGCGCCGCGTGGCCCTTTGCCGCTTGCTCCTTGAAGAACCGGATTTACTGCTCTTGGACGAACCGACGAACCATCTGGACGCCGAAACGGTTGCCTGGCTCGAACGCCACCTCCGCGAATACAAGGGCTCCGTGATTTTGGTGACCCATGACCGTTACTTCCTTGACAACGTAACGAACTGGATTCTGGAAATCGACCGCGGTCGCGGCATTCCTTGGGAAGGCAATTACGCCCAGTGGCTTGATCAGAAGCTGGAACGCCTCCGTGGCGAAGAGAAGGGCGAATCCGACAGGCAGAAGCGTTTGGCCCGCGAACAGGAATGGGTCAAGCAGAGCCCGAAGGCGCGCCAAGCCAAGAGCAAGGCCCGTCTCAAGGCTTATGAGGAACTCTTGGCCGAAGATTCCCGCGAACAGATCAAGGTGGCGCAGATCCATATTGCAAACGGCAAGCGCCTGGGCGATATCGTGATTCAGGCGGAACACCTGCAGAAGGCCTTTGGCGAAAAGGTTCTGTTCGACGACTTGAACTTTAACCTGCCGCGCTCCGGCATCGTGGGCATTATCGGCCCGAACGGTGCAGGTAAGACAACGTTGTTCAAGATGATTATGGGTCAGGAAAAGCCCGATGGCGGTACGCTCAAGATTGGCGAGACCGTGGAAATCATCAGCATGGAACAGGGCCGCGACAGCCTCGACGACAGCAAGACCGTGTGGGAAGAAATCACCGGCGGGAACGACGAGATTATGGTGGGTGACCGCAAGATGAACGGCCGCGCTTACTGCGGACTCTTCAACTTCACCGGTGCCGCCCAGCAGAAAAAGCTCACGACGCTTTCGGGCGGTGAACGCAACCGTGTGCTCATGGCGAAGAACCTGCAGAAGCCGGGCAACCTCTTGTTCCTCGACGAACCGACCAACGACTTGGATATCGAAACGTTGCAGGCCTTGGAACAGGCAATCCTCAAGTTCGCAGGCTGCGCCGTGATTATCTCCCATGACCGCTGGTTCCTGGACCGCATCGCTACCCACATCCTCGCTTACGAAGGCGATTCGAAGGTGGTGTGGTTCGAAGGCAACTGGAGCGAATACGAAGCCGACCGCCGCAAACGCCTCGGCGAAGACGCCGACAACCCGAAGCCGATTAGATATAAAACTCTGAAGAGGTAATGCATAGCGTGGAATGTGTAATGTGGAATGAGGGATAACACATTTCACATTAAACACTTCACGTCACACATCGCGGCTTCTCCGCTCACATTTTTTATGCTCCATGTTTTTAGACACGAACTTCGCCTGATATTCCGGGATCCGCGCTTCTGGATTCCGTTCATCATCCCGCCGGTGATTCTCGCGGCGAGCCAGGGGATTGCGGTCTCCCGCTATGGCGGGCAGATTATGGAAGGCATGGAAGGCTATATGATGCTTTTGCTCGGTTGCCTCATGGCCCCGATGGGTTCGCCGTTGGCCGGAGATTCGTTTGCGGGCGAGCGCGAGCGCAATTCGCTTGAACTGTTGCAGCTTTCTCCCATCGCGCCTGCGAGGCTCTTCTGGGGCAAGTTGCTTGCTATTCTTCCGTTTCCGGTGGTCTTTGCCTTGCTGGCACAGTTGGGTTACTGGGTGTCGCATCCAGAAATTTCAAAGATGTCTGCGGTTGCGTCTGTTCTCGGGGCGCTTTCGGCGGTGCTTCTTACGACTTCTTTTGCGTTGATTGTGTCGCTCCGTGTTCGTACGGTGCGTGCAGCTACGCATATTACATTGTTTCTCATTGTGCCCCTCCTGCTTTTGGTGCAGCTTGGTCACGAAGCTTTTTTGAGCGGGCTTTTTGTTCCGCTGGTAACCCTCGGCGTCTCTATCTTGCTTACGGTTGCGGTGGTTTACTGGAGCATGCGCAAGTTTGTCAGTTTGTAGAACGGTTGTAATTGTAAAATAAATTTTTGAGAACATTTTGAAAGTGGCGAATTTTCACGATTTTCGCCATTTTTCTTTATTTTGTGGCAAAATGTAGGCGCATAATCGTCCGAAAGACGAAATTTCCTATTGACTTTTTCCTTTTTTGAATATAAATTTTGAGAAAAATTTTGAGAACAATTCAGGCGGGTTGCCTGCGGCTCAAAAAAAGGATGGATGTTATGGGTTGTAATTCGTTGAAAATGTCGCTCTCTGCGCTGCTTGTGTGCGGGGCGACGGTTGTCGGTACGGCGACTTCCGCGTTCGCTGTCACCTCGCCGGACTTTCCGATGGCGGGCTTTGCCACGCAGAATGGCGGCACCACGGGCGGCAAGGGATATTCCGAGGTCACGGTAGACAACGTGAGTGACCTTAAGAGCTACGCCAAGGCGGGCAACAAGATTATTTACGTGAAGCCGGGGACGTACATGGGCCCGGTGGAAGTCGGTAGCAACGTGACGATTTACGGTTACCAGGGCGCCATCATCGCGCAGCCCAGCTCGGGTAGCGCCATGAAGCTGAGCGGCTCGAAGAACGTCATCATCCGCAACCTGAAATTCAAGGGCGCCGGCGCGCACGACGATGATGACGAGGATTGCCTGCAGGTGAATCACGAATCGAAGAACGTGTGGATTGACCACGTGGATGTTTACGATGGTCACGACGGCAATCTGGACATTACCAATGCCTCGGACTACGTGACGATTTCGTGGACTAAGTTCAGCTACACTTCGGCGTCAACCGGCCACCAGTTCAGCAACCTGATTGGCAACAGCAAGACGAAGACGAGCGACCGCGGGCACCTGAACGTGACGATTCACCATACGTGGTGGGCAGACGGCGTGGTGGAACGCATGCCGCGTGTGCGCTTTGGCAAGGTGCATGTGGCGAACAACCTTTTCGACAGCAAGGACGCGAGCTACTGCGTGCGTGCGGCCATCGAGGCGGACATCCGCATCGAAAGGAACGTGTTCATTGGCGTGCAGAAGGCGCTTGACCTCTACACGAGCGACGGTGCCATCACGGCGGCGCAGATGATCGAAAATTACGAAGAGAATGTGAAGAAGCCGCAGTCGGGCACGGGCACGGCGTTCAAGCCGAGCTATTCCATGAGCCTTACCGACGTGAGCACGCAGGCAAAGGCCTATGCCCTGCGCGATTCCATTAAGTTGTATGCAGGTGCTACACTTCCTGATCCGGGTGCATCGACCGTGGTGACTCCGGCAAGCTCCAGCAGCGCAAAGTCTAGCTCCAGCGTGGCATCGAGTTCTTCGGCGAAGTCTAGCAGCAGCGTTGTGCCTGCATCGAGTTCTTCTGCCAAGTCCAGCTCGTCGCAGACGCCTGTCGCGGGCGAGGCTAGCCTCACCAAGCATGGCTCGGGCAGCACCACGCAGACGGTTGCCGCTGGCGAATCTATTGCAGAATTCTACTTCACAGTTGCAGGTGCTACAGGTGCCACGGTGACGGGCCTTCCGGATGGCGTGACGGGTACGCTTAAGGGGTCAGACTATTACATCTCTGGAACAGTTTCCGCGACGGCGGCGGCTGGTGCGTACAAGTTCACTGTCACCACAACGGGCGCTACGAAGAACGCCTCCAAGAGCGGAACAATTACCGTGACGTCCGCGAATGGCGAGGCTCCGGCGTCGAGTTCCTCTCAAGGTGTTGTGATTGTCGACGAGTCCAGCAGTTCTGTGGAATCTCCGTCTTCTGATAATGACGTTGCTGCACTCTATGCTGCACCTGCCGCACATCTTGATGTCTCTATCGAAGGAAGAATGGTGTCGGTGCACGGCGCAACTCGCATGGTCTACCTTCTTGATGCCCAGGGTAAGCTCGTCGCAAAAGTCCAGCCCACGGGTAACGTGTGCTCTATTGCCGTGCCCCGTGCCGGTTCTTACCTCTTACGCATCGGTAATGAATTGCGTCGCGTATCAGTGCGGTAATTAGTCTTTCAAGTAAATGCTTCGCCCGTCGTTCAGCATCAGGATGACGGGCAATTTTTTTGCTGTAAACACACCGCCGTTCAAGATGCCGCTTTCGATCAGTTGCCCGTTGAGGCTGAATGCCTTATACGGGGAGTTTGCTTTTGTGCCTGTAATCTGGTAGCGATTCTGACCGAGCTTTTTGAAGCTGAACCTTGCCTGTGTCAATCCCGGGACTGCGGGGGAGGCTGTCGTGGATTCGGGTGCGAACCTGTAATCCGGGCAGAAGTTCAGTGTGTCGAGGAGGAAGGCGTGTATTCCGGCCACAGCCGAGCTTGCTAGCGGTACATCAGCCTTGTCGATATCCTTACCGTCGTTTCTCCGTCTTAATTCGGGCGGATTGAATTCGCAGCCGGAGTAGCCCCCTTCTTTCCAATAGTATCTACCGCAGAGTTCAAAAACATGGTTCACCAGGGAGTCCGCTTGTTCGGCTGTTCCCTTGAAAACGCCCGCCTTTTGCAACCGTGCGAACTCGTCTTTGAATACAGCATCGTGATGCACGCTGAAGAGCGAATCAACGAAGTCGTCTTGGTTGTCGGAATAGGCGACGCGCGCCACCTTGACCACCTTCTCGGAGGCGATTACGATCGTGGTGGAGTCCAGCTCGGATCTGTACATCCATACCGTGTCGGTGCCGGAAACGTTCTTTACGGCGGGCTCGCGCTGATCCATCTTGGAGAGGTCCAGGTAGCTGCCCTCGAATAGATAGAGGGATACTGCTGGGTATTCAAAATAAGCTCCGGTGCTTCCTGATTCCCTGACGGGGGGCTCGTAGCTGCATTCCGCCGCATGTAGGCTTGTGGACATAATTCCTGCGGATAGTAGGCCCGCACGTAAAATGGCTGTGAAATTCATGTTCTCTTCTCCTAGTTAACCTTCAAATAAGGAAAATAGTAAAAAAAGAGCCCTGTTTTCAAGTCTGTCAAAAATGAGTGATTTGAGTCATCGGATGCTGTCGTTTTCCAGCTCGTCTCGCAGCATATTTGATGCGGCGGACTTGAAGATGCTCCTCATGAATTCGTCGTAGCCGGGTTCACCCTTCTTGGGGTGGGGCCGGGGAGTACTGGCAGCAATCTTTTTCTTCAGTTCAAGAATTTCCTTTTCGTCCATATTTGCCTCGTTTTTTTTGTAATCCTGTTAAATATCGCTTGTTTTGCAAGAATTGTAAAGAAATCCCTGTCATAAATGAGGGGAATTTTTTTTCTGTTTGTAAAAAAATAGAGTATATTTGTAACGGATGATTCGTGAACTTGTTATTATGGGCGCGGTCTTGATGAACTTATTGGAGAAATGCCAGAAAGGGCTATGAAAAAAGGCAACTTTAATTTTTAAGGAGTGAAAAAATGAGTGAACTTCGTCAATGTAGGATATGTAAAAAATGGCTAGATTCTTCTTGGGCGATGTATGATGGTGTTTGCGTTGCATGCCTAAATGAAAGAGAACGTCAAAAAGAAATTGAACAGCAGCGACGAGAAGATGAAGAACGTCGCCATCGAGAGATGATGGAATTAGAGGAACGTCATCATCAAGAAATGCTTGATGCTACCTTGCCTTGGAATCCTTGCTCACATTGTGGAACTAAAACGAGACAGGACAAAATTAAAGAAGTTGACGGAAAAAAGCTTTGTGGTGATTGTGCGGATAAAATTAGAAAATGTGATTATTGTGGATGCAAATATGTGATGAGCGGTCGTAAGGTTATTTATAAAAAAGTTGAAGATTTTGTGAAAAAAGGTAGTGAAATATATCACAACTATGCAAATTGGGTTCATCCTCAGAATGAAAAAGAAAAGCGTTCTTATGAACAGTATGATGGAATTCGGAGAACACTTGAATATATGTGTCCTTCTTGCTATGAAAAAAGCAAGAATAATCAAAAAGAAATGTGGGAAACAAGTCACAAATTAAAAACCGAATATGAAAAACTAAAAGCGGCCAAGGAAAGGGCTGACCGCGAAGAAGAGGAGCGTAAGGAGCGCGAAGCTGAACGCAGGAGACAAGAGAAAGAAAGAGAAGAGGCCGAAGAAGAAGCGCGTAAAGAAGCTGCCGAAAAGAAGTCTAAAGCAAATATGTCCGCAGGATGTTTGGGCTTTATTATGCTAGTGACAATATTAATCGCCTTTTATGCAAAAGGCGGAAATATGGGCGCTGCATTGGTCCTGGGTGTAGGTGCTTTTGTTTTGTCAATGGTGCTTAGATCAGTTACAAGCCATTTGTTTGTTGGATTGATTTTTGCACTCTGCTTTGAAATGGTTTTCGGACTTATTATAAGCATAGTGTGTTATTTTGTTTGGCATGCGTTTGTAGCGCCGCTAGTGATTTGCTTCTTTGCGTTCCTTTTGCTCTTTACAATATTGAGTGCAACGGGAGTCATTGATAAAACCCCTGAAGGAAAAACTCCTTTTGATTCCATTGGAGATTTCCTTGATAAGTTTCATTAATTGATGAAAACACAACAGTTTATTGATAGCGCCGCATCGATAAACTGTTGAACAGCTTTAATGCGGCTATGAGGATATGGAAATGCTAGGAAACTTAATGGAAAAAATATTCCGTCCAAAACCGGTAAAGGCTGAAAGTGAAGTTCATTTGCAGGGCTTGATTTTGGGTAGGTTGAAAAGGAAAAAATTTGATTGTGATTTAAATAATATCGATGTATCGTTGATTACGGATATGAAGAACCTTTTTAATGGCGGTGGTGGTCTGCGTCAGTTCAATGGTGATATCAGCAAATGGGATGTGTCTAATGTGAAGAACATGTATGCAATGTTTGACAATACACAGTTCAATGGTGATATCAGTGATTGGGATGTATCTAATGTGACTAGTATGAGTTCGATGTTTTCTCAGGCTCAATTCAATGGCGACATAAGTAAATGGAACGTGTCAAAAGTGACTAATATGGGCTTTATGTTTTCTCGCTCGAAATTCAAAGGCGATATAAGTGATTGGAATGTGTCTAATGTGAAGGATATGCTTGGGATGTTCCGCGGATCACTGTTTAATGGCGATATAAGCGGCTGGGATGTCTCGAATGTAGTCAATATGTCGTATATGTTTGAGGATTCTGAGTTTAATGGCGACATAAGCGATTGGGATGTCTCGAATGTAACCGACGTGACAGATATGTTTAAAAATTCAGCTTTAGAGCGTTCAGGTAATATTCCTGATTGGTATTATAAGAAGACTAAGGAAATTCGAGCTAAAGAAGAATGGCCTGGAGAAGACGTGGATCCAGATGAAGAATTTGATTTAGAGGAATAGTGATACTTTTTTTGAATGTCTTTGAGTCGAAAAAAAGATAGGAGATGATTTGTTATGGAGAATACCTGTCCTCGTTGTGGGACCAATCTTGCTTATGGGGCGAAATTCTGTATGGAGTGTGGAGCACCGATTGTGCAAGAGAAAATTTGTTCTCAGTGCGGTGCAGAATTGCCTCCTGAGGCAAAGTTTTGTGTTTTCTGCGGGGCAACGCAAAAAATGCTTGGTTGCTCTGTTGTAGCAAAAGACAAGGAACACTTGATGAGCCTTATTGATGAATCTATTGCTAAGGATGGGCTAGAATGTGACTTGAATTTCATTGATGTGGGACATATTGAAGATATGAGCGGGATCTTTGCGTGGGAAGAAGACTCTCAGCGACATGATTTTAATGGTGATATCAGTAAATGGAATGTGTCTAACGTGAAAGATATGTCGGCTATGTTCTATAGTTCTGCGTTTAATGGAGATATTAGCAACTGGAATGTATCCAATGTGACCAATATGAGCGAAATGTTTGGTCAAGCCAAATTTAATGGTGATATTAGTAGATGGAATGTATCTAGCGTAACTACGATGCGAGAAATGTTTAATGAATCTTGGTTTAACGGTGATATCAGTAAATGGAATGTGTCCAATGTGACAAATATGCGTTGCATGTTTTTGAACTCCCAATCCGATTTTTGTTATGGTTTTGATGGCTGGAATGTTTCAAAAGTGAAAACAATGCGTGCTATGTTTCGTGGGTGTATATTTAGTGACTGTGCAATGATTTGTGCCAGTCTTAATCGATGGAAGGTGCCAAGTTCAACTGACGTAGAGGGAATGTTTGTGGACTCTACATTGGAACAAAAAGGTATTTTCCCAAAATGGTGTTCTGACAAGCCGGTCAAGGAACCTGAATTGAATTGGTCTGATGTTAAATTGGAATGGTTTGATCCAACTTTATCGGGCAGTGAAGATGCAAATACAAAAAATGCGAGTTTTGTTGATGACCATTTAGATGAAGAAGATGAAGATTAGTTAAGCCATGAACCGGGATGATGTCGAAAAATTGCGACCATGGTTCCGTATATGAAAAAGAGGTGCTCCATGTGGAGTACCTCTTTTAAGTTCACTGAACTAGGCGAAGTGAATTACTTCAGTTCCTTCAACGCAGCCTCATTCTTCGCGATAATGTCTTGCTGTGTAGCCAACTTTACTCGTTCGGCGTTCACGACCGCCTCGGGAGCTCCTGAGACAAACTTTTGGTTAGAAAGCTTTTTCTCAATCGAAGCAGCGAATGCCTTGGCCTTCTCGATTTCTTTTTCGAGGCGGGCGATTTCTGCAGCCGGGTCGAGGATTCCTTCCAGCGGGATGTAGAGTTCGCCACCGGGCACCACGGCGCTGGCGCTGAACTTCGGCTTCACGGCCTTCACGGCGACGCTCAGGTCAGAAAGACCCGAAAGTTCGGTGATGATTGCCATGCAGTCCTTCACGCTTGCTTCCGTCGCGGCATCGTCCACGCTCACCACGGCGTTCAGCTTGGTAGCGGGGCTCACGTTGTAGCGGCCACGCACGCCACGCACGCTTTCCACCACGGCGAATGCCTGGTCGAATGCGGCTTCAATCTTCGCGTCAATGAGCGATTCGTCGGCCTTGGGCCATGCGCGGCTGATCACCATTTCGCTGCCCTGGAACAGGATGCTGTTGAGTTCTTCGGTAATGAACGGCATCACCGGGTGCAACAGGTCAAGCACGTTCTTCAGCACGTAGCTGAGGATGGCCATCGCGTTCTTCTTTTCGGCGGTGAGCGTCTCGCTGTTGATTACGGCCTTCTTGATTTCCAAGTAGCTGGAGCAGACATCGTCCCACACGAAGCGGTACAGGAACCCGGCGAGTTCGGCGAAGTGGTATTCTTCGAGCATGCGGGTGGCGTCCTTGATGGTCGTCTGCAGGCGGCTAAGAATCCACTTGTCTTCCAGTGCGAACAAGCTCTTGTCCATCGGGAGTTCGGCGGCAAGTGCGCCGGCCTGTTCGAGCTGCGGGTAAAGGAAGCGGCAGGCGTTCCACAGCTTGTTGCTGAAGTTACGGCCGATTTCGAACTTTTCGCTGGTGTTGATTTCGCGGCCATCCGGCTGCTTTTCCTTCTTCACCGGCAGGCGCACGTCCTGGTTGTCGGTGCAAAGGCTTGCCATCACAAAGCGCAGAGCGTCGGTACCGTACTTCTCTTCGATATCCATCGGGTCCACGCCGTTGCCCTTGGACTTGCTCATGGTCTGGCCATTGCCGTCCAGAATCTTCGGGTGAATATACACCGTGTGGAACGGAACCGTGCCCATGTTCTCCTGGCTGAAGAGCACCATGCGGGCGACCCACAGCGTAATGATGTCGCGGCTCGTCACGAGCACGCTGGTGGGGTAGTAGCGCTTGAGCGTGTCGGTGTTTTCCGGCCAGCCCATCGTGGAGTGCGGCCACAAGCCACTGGAGAACCACGTGTCCAGCACGTCTTCTTCCTGCTTGAGTTCGTGACCCGGCACGGCGTCAGACTTCAGGTCTTCTTCCTGGCTGCACACCAGGTAGCCGCCGTTTTCGGCCTTGTAGAAGTAGATGTCGTCGCGGCCCGCGAATGCGGCCTTCAGTTCGTCTTCGCTAGCGTCCGTGTGCCAGATAGGAATGCGGTGGCCCCACCAGAGCTGACGGCTGATGCACCAGTCGCGCTTTTCAGCGAGCCAGTCCAGATACTTGTTGGCGTAGCGTTCCGGGATAATCTTGATTTCGCCCGACTTCACGGCGTTCATCGCGTTTTCGGCGAGCACGTCCATCTTCACGAACCACTGGTCGCTGAGGTACGGCTCGATAACGGTCTTGCTGCGGTCGGAGTGGCCCACGTCCATTTCGTGGTCTTCCACCTTGATCAAAAGTCCGAGCTCTTCGAGACCAGCCACCACGGCGTCGCGGGCGGCCTGGCCCTTGAGACCCTGGAACTTGCCGGCGTTCTCGTTCAGGCTGCCGTCATCGTTCATGATGTTGATCATCGGGAGCTTGTGGCGCAGGCCCGTCGCATAGTCGTTGGGGTCGTGTGCGGGTGTCACCTTCACGGAACCCGTACCGAAGTCCTTGTCCACGAGGATTGCGTCGGCAATCACCGGGATTTCGCGGTCAACGAACGGCACCTTCAGCATCTTGCCGATGAACTGCGCATAGCGTTCGTCGTTGGGGTGCACGGCGAGGGCGGTATCGCCCATAATCGTTTCCGGACGGGTCGTAGAAACGGGGATAAATCCCGAACCGTCGGCCAGAGGATACTTGAACGTCCAGAAGTGGCCCTTCACGTGTTCGTAGTAGATTTCGTCGTCGGCGACGGCGGTCTGGAGCTTGGTATCCCAGTTCACCAGGCGCTTGCCGCGGTAAATGAGGCCCTTCTTGAACAGGTTGAAGAAGGCGTGGCGCACGGCCTTCGCGCAGACCGGGTCCAGCGTGAAGCGCTGACGGCTCCAGTCGCAGCTGACGCCCAGGCTCTTGAGCTGCTTAGTGATGCGGGCTTCGTATTCGTCCTTCCATTTCCAGATGCGTTCCACCAGCGCGTCGCGGCCAATGTCGTGGCGGGTCTTGTGTTCGTCCTGGAAAAGGCGCTTTTCGACCACGGCCTGCGTGGCAATGCCCGCATGGTCCGTACCCGGAATCCACAGCGTGTCGCGGCCCGTCTTACGGCGGTAGCGTACCAAAATATCCTGGAGCGTATCGTTGAGAGCGTGTCCCAGATGGAGCGCGCCGGTAACGTTCGGGGGCGGAATCACGACCGAGAACGGTTCGCCCTTTCCGCTGGGTGCAAAACTGTTATTCTCAGCCCAGGTCTTATGCCATCGGGCTTCCACATCTTTAGAATTGTAACGAGTTTCCATAGTGGGCACAAATTTAGAAATTTTTGGCCCGGAAATTATTCTGCCCAGATAATTCGGCCGTCTTTGCGGGGGTGCGCCGCGGGCTGTTCGCAGTCCGGGTAACCCAGGGCGCAGTGGGCGATGCCAACCCATTCGTCGGCATTCAGGCCGAGCGACTTGAGAATTTCCTTGCCCTCGTCGCTTTCGACTTCTTCCTTGGCGCGGTGGATCCAGATGCTGCCGAGGCCGAGACTGTAGGCGGCGTTCATCAGGTTGCCCATGGCAAGCGAACCGTCGTACAGGTAGGTCGGAATTTCTTTTTTCGCAAGGACGAGCAGAATCACGGGTGCGCCGTAGAACGGGTCGAAACCCTCGTCCCAGCCGCCGATCTTACGGTTCATTTCGGAGATGCGGTCGCGCAGTTCCTTGTTCGTGATGGCGACCACGGTGGCGGCCTGCTTGCCCATGCCGCTTGCGGCGTAGATCCCCGCTTCGGCAACTTGTGCGATAAGCTCCTTGCTCACGGCGTCGGATTTGAATTTGCGGATGCTTCTGCGGTTGAGCAAAGTCTTGATTGTTTCGTTCATATAGTCTCCGGGAAAAGGGATGATAAATTTAAATCTACAAAAAAAGTAGGGAAGAAATGTAGCTTTCGAAAAAAATAAACTTTGCGGAAGTTTTGAATGTTGACAAGTGTCAATAATCGGACTATATTTAGTATTAAATTCAGTCTAATTGAGTGAAAAATGGCAAACATCAAGAATATCAAACCGATTTCCTACATCAAGGCGAATGCGGCCCAAGTCTTGGATCATGTGTGCGAATCGCATGTTCCTTACGTGGTGACTCAAAATGGCGAAGCTCGTGGAGTCATTCTTGATGTGGATACGTACCAGAAAATGCAGGATGGGTTAAAGCTTTTCAAACTGTTCGCACAGAGCGAAAGCGAAGTCTCGCGTGGCAAAATCATCCGCCAAAAAGACCTGTTTGATTCTCTGGAGCGCGAACTGAATGCCAAGTAAAAAGTTTCAAGTGGTCTGGTCGGAATCAGCGGCGCTCGACCTGAAATCGATAGTATTGTTCATTGCCCAAAACAGTATGCAAAACGCACGCGAGGCATTCGCCAAAATAAAGAAGGAATGTCTGCTTTTGGAAAAGTTTCCCGACTTGGGCAAGATTCCCGCAGAACTAGAAGATTTGCAGATAGGCGGATATCGGGAACTCACCATCAATCCATGGAGAGTCTTTTATCGTAAGCAGGCAGAACAGATTGTCGTTCTTGCCGTTGTCGATTCAAGGCGCGATCTTGAAGACGCCCTTTGGAACAGACTGATGCGGTGAAAGATTTTGTCACTTTCTGACATCTGTTTGAATCTATATTTATAGGTGACTCTTGAAGGGAGGCTCCTATGCAGACAGATAATGAAAATCGGGGCTTGAAATACTGCCGCTATTATCATGGCGAACAGCAGGATCCGTATAAGGATTCCTTCAAGGGACGCGCCTGGATGGCGGAGCAGTTGGCGAGTGAACGCGTTTCGGGGTCTGCGAAGGATTTCTTGTCGTTTGTGGTTGCTCATATCAGCAAGTGGGAACCTTATGGCTATGAACCGGATGTCGCTCGTTACATAGCCTTCTTTGAAGGTTGCTCCTTTGAAGAAAAAATCGAAATTGCAATTGGCTATGGGCTTGGAGATGCACTTCAATTCAAGAAACCTCGTGGGCGAACTATCTTTGAAAGCCATTCAGATGCGGGTTTCTATACTCCCGAGACAATTGATATGGGTGTTCTGCTCTGTAGCGACGGACGAATCTATATTAAGAATGCTGTGCCGGAAGGCTGCGGTTGCCTGAATTTGCTGCAGGACGGGCAAGATCCCTGCACTCAGGTGTATTTTTATGCAGGGAAATACAAAGAAACTGCCGATGTGGTCAAGAAACTGATAGATGAAAACTGGGAACGTATTTCCACATTGCCTTCAAAAATTGATGATTTTGTTTGTGATGGCGGCTTTTCGCACTATAAATTCTTGAGCAAACATTTTAGGGGGATGATTTATGGGGAATCGGAGGAGTCGAAGGCGGTTGAAACATTTCATAATCGGGTTCTGAATATTTTCTATCGAACGAATGCGCCTTCCTATGATTGGCTTGATGTTACGACCGATGTTGATACTTTCGTCGAACAATGGGGTGCTTTGTTAGACGAAATTGATACTGAAGAATCCTGTGCAAAGGTATATGATTTTATCGAAAGTGAACGATTTGCCGAAGACTGCCGAAATCTGGGCTTTGAAATGGATTGTTTTGAAAGCTTCACGAAGCATTGCAATCGTGATTCTGAAAATACTTCAGGCAACTCGTATAAAGAATTGTTTGCTGTTTGCACGGATTATCATGTTTTAGGTAATGCGATTTTTAGCCAGAGGCGCTATTATAACCACTGGGCGAGTGATGTAAAAGCGGAATTTGATACTGAATGGTTCAGGCTTGCGTTTAAGCGGCTACTAGAGCTTTCATGATTCCGTCAAGATCGTCGGGCGAGACAATAGCATCGTGTAAACTAGCGCTTTTTAACGGGGTAGTACACCCCGTGTGCGGCCTTGCTCGGGACGCTGCGGCCCTTGAGGTCGGTGGCACGGGTCTTGCCGAGGCTGCTTGCGGCCTTGCCCGCGGTACCCTTATTCCAGCGTGTATCCGCGATGCCGGTGGTCCCGCTTTCATCGAGCAACCCCGCGATGACTTCGGCGCTTGCGCTGAGTTTTGCCTTGTAGGGAATGGTCGCGTCTTTCAAGAGCTTGTCGCCGGTGATGGTGGGCTCGGGCGTTTCGCTATCGCCGATTGTGAGGCCCGCGACGGTGAAGGTCGCTTCTTCGCCGGGGAGTAAACCTTTAAGCGATTTGTCGCTGCGCACGCCGTTTACGGTCACGTAGGCATTGTGGTACAGCGGTGCGATGCCAATGTTCTTTACACGTACGGCGGCAGAAATCCCGTTGACCGCATAGCCCGTGATTTCGAACTTGTAGCCCGCATAGGAACTGGCCTCGTACACGCGATCCTTGGTGGCGAAACTGCCTTCGGGCGCGTCGTTGCCTATCACGTAGGTCATGTGATACTTGCTTGCGGCATCTTCCCAGGTAACTCCGTAAAGGCCTGCCGGGTTCAGGAACTCGCGCTGGTCCTTTTCGGTGTAGTAGCTGACTTCGCCTCCACCGGGGGCGGTTTTCCAGCGGTCCGTGCCCAGGTCGCGCCAGTTCCGCTCGTTATCGCCGTTGCCCTGCGAAATGTCGTGTTCCTCGTGCATGAAGGAATCGTCGAACAGCCCGAAATTGAGCCCGAGCAAGGTCTTGTTGCCTGCGACGGGCGTGTAGTTGTTGTCTGCCGCATCGATGGAGATGCTCCACGGGGTCTCTTTGAACAAACTATCAAGATGCGTCAGGAATTCGGCCTGGTAATCCTTGGTGGCGAAGTTGACTCCAAAGTTTAGCTTGGTGCCGTAGATATGGTATTCGCCCCAGTGCCCGAAACCCGCCTGCACGAATGCGATGCGTGGATCCTTGTCGTATTTTGCAGCAAAGTCGGTGTAGAACTGCTTGTAGAACCACTGGAGTTCCTTGTTGCTCCAGTCGGCGTAGTAGGTGGGGCCGTCGCCGCCCGGGTTTTCGGAATAGGTCTCGGTATATGACTTGTTCGCCTTGATGTAGTTGGGGACTGCGGTGGCGCCCTTTACCTTCTCAGTGCAGCCCGATGCGTTTTCGATGGTTGCGCTCGGGTACTCGATGCGGAAGCGTACGATGGCCTGGTGCCCGCGGCTCGCAATGTCGTCGAGCATTTTTTCAAAGCTGCTCCAGTCATAGTCGATCTTGTCGTCGGTCTTGCCCTTCACCACGGCGCAGGGGAGGCAGTACGAGAATTCAAGCGAAATCGAACCTTGCAGGTTCTTTTGGCTTTTGGCCTGGTCGGGCCAGAACACGATTCCCTTCATGGGTTCGAGCGTCTCGATTTCTTTGTTGAGAGCGACGGAACGGTCTGCCGCGAAAGACATTGCGGCAAGCAATCCTGTTGCCAATGTCGTTGCGATAAGCGGGATGCCGCCTGCGAAAATTGATTTTTTCATACCACACTCCGTTCGGGACGAAGCCCGTCCCCTTAAATCTAATGTAGGATGGCAGAAAAGTCAACGAAATGCGTTTTTGTCAACGCTTTTTTGCCCTAAAATGGCCGAAATTTCAAAAAATACTTGACAATGTTTTTTTTTGGTTACATTTAAGTATGTAAACAAATCTGCACGAAGGATTGCGATGTCGAAATTGGACGATAGAATCAGGGAAGACCTGGGCTACCTGTATGCGGACAAGAAAATCAAGCGGGCTGTTGATCTCGGGAAGAAACTATCCTTTGATGTCTCGACCAAGGGCGAGCCCGCGCATTTCTTTGGCGAGCGAAGCGCATCGACCGTGGTAGTTATGCTGAATCCGGGGTGTATTGCCGAGAATGCCGACAAGAAGTTTGCGGAAATATCGAAGGGCTGGAACCGTAAGTCCTTGAAAGGCTTCGTTGAAAGCTATATCGATCACAAGATGAACGGCGCTGGTCGTTGTCCGGAGTGCTGCAGGCCTGATGCGTTCGACGTGAAGCAGGCGGCATTCTTGAAACCTTGGACGGGTTGTGGGATTGTGCTTCCCAAAAACTTTGAAACAAACGAAAATAAACTTCTCGCCAAGAAGAAGGTTTTGCTTCAGAAGTTGCAACTGGAACTTGTTCCGTTCGCATCGCAGACAACGAAGTTCCAGAAAGACGATTACGACCTGCTGCTACCTTATCTAGAAGACTGCCTCGATGAGATTTTTGCGAAAAATCGGAAATATGTTATCCTATGCGGCAGTGTGTTTGAACATCTTCTGAAGAAGTTGAAAGAAAAGGGCGCGATAGATGCCGACTTCTCGAACAAAAAGAAAAAAGTTCTCAAAAGCAAAAAGCTTAGCAAAGGAATTACCGTTCATTGCATGGTGGCGGAGATATGCTATAACGGAAAAAGGCAACGGGTTCTCGTCGCACATACATTTGCAAGTCGGGCCTTGCCTAACGCTTACGGCTTGATGGAAAAATACGGGAAGTTCTGCTTCGAGACTTTTCAGAAAACCAAGGTTTAATCAAAACAGGAGTAAAAAATGAAAATACGTAAATTTGCAATGATGCTGTCGCTGTCGGCTGTACTTGGCTTGATTGCGTGTGGCAGTGATGATGCCAACCCGGCTTCGGACGGTGGCGTTTCGGGATCAGCAATGGTTGACTCTCGCGACGGACAATCCTACAGGATTGTGAAAATCGGAAAGCAGACCTGGATGGCACAGAACCTTAACTATGCAGCTCCAAATAGCGTCTGCTACGATAATAATCCCGATTTCTGCGCTATGTATGGTCGTCTTTATTTCTATGACGCAGTGCCGGGAGCATGCCCTTCTGGCTGGCACGTTCCGAGTGGTAAAGAGTGGAGAGAATTGTTGCAACTTGTTGCCGATACTCTAACGTATGGCCTCTATCAAGGAATGGAAAAACTCATATCAAAAGAGGGGTGGGGTGTGTTTGAGAACCCGTACGTGACGAATGATTGCAATGGTTCCGATGACTATGGATTTGCTGTTTTGCCTGCAGGCCAAGCTACGCTCGCGGGTGGATTTATGAATGCGGGGACTAGTACTGAATTCTGGGCCTATGAATTCAAGGAAAGAATTGCCTATGATTGGCCTGATGGCGACTATTATAGAGTAGGATTTGGGAAGGATACTACTTGTCCGACAACTCGTACAGCGTTCGTGAGTAGTGAAGGTGTAATAGGTGGTGATCTGTATAACACTGAAGCAAAATCTATCCGCTGCGTAAAGGATTAATTTGCTTAATTGCAGTCTTTCCTAACTCCAAGGAATAATAATGAAAAAGCGTAAAATTACAATGGCGCTGTCGCTTGCGGCGGTGCTGTGCCTCGTTGCATGCGGCGGTAGTGATGACTCTGCGAGCGCTCCTGACAATGAAAACGTTGTTTCTGGCAACGGAAACGGTGGTGCTGGCCCTGTTGTTGATCCTTCGACGGTTTATCGTGGGCTGTTTGTCAATGAAAAAGACGGGGTGGTCTATGGGATGGTGACGATCGGCTCGCAGACTTGGATGGCTGATGATTTGGGACGTTCCCGTTATGACTCATTTAGGAGTTATATAAAAGGGTATTACTCTTTTGCGGATGCTAAGGATGCTTGCCCGGCGGGTTGGCATTTGCCGGATGCGGAAGAATGGAAGACTTTATTCCGTTCTGTGGGCGGCGAAAGCGTTGCCGGTAAGATGTTGAAATCTTCCTCGAATGTCGGTGAGAATGCTTATGGGTTCTCTGCGACCCTTGCAGGTAGGTCCGGATCATGTAATGATGGTAATATGGTCTGCGAGTTAAATTTGGGATATTACTGGGTTCGTTATGGAAATGGGGGCTATAACGATGATCTTGTTAGAGTTGACCAAACGGATGCACTACAGTTTACTCAAAAATTTTCTGACGGCGCCTACAGCATTCGTTGTATCAAGGATGAAGTGTATGTCCCAAGCCCTGCTGAAAGTTATGGACAGCTAATCGATGAACGGGACGGACAAGTTTATGCTACGATAAATATTGGCGTGACGACTTGGATGGCGCAGAACCTGAATTACGAGGTCGAGGGCAGTGTTTGCTATCAAGATGATTTGAACTACTGTGCTCTGTATGGACGTCTCTATAAGGTTTCGCAGCCCACTAATTCTATGATGGCATTGCAGTGCTCTTCTCCCGAGATGTCGGAGTTTTGTCCTGCTGGATGGCGTGTGCCGACGAACATTGATTGGGACGAATTGTTGTGGGTAACGAAGGCCAATTCGAATTCAAAAATTCTAAAGTCTGTCACTTGGGCTGAACTTGACGGTACTGGATTGGATTCTTTTGGATTTTCCGCGTTGCCTGCCGGATGTGCATCTAGTATGGCAGGTTTCAATGGCGAGGGAGGCTACACGGTATATTGGACTTCCTCATGTGATACGTCGGCAATATCTACGGTGGGCATTTCTAGTGCTCAAATGGATGGATCTGGTCAAAACATTCTTGCTGGCTCTGTCTACCGATCACGTCTAAAACCATTCTTGAATAATTACAGTACAACAGCATATAGTGTTCGCTGTGTAAAATCGCGCTAGAATGTCTTGAATACTGTGTTTTTTAGCCAGCCCAAGTCGGGCTGGTTTTTGCTTCTCAAAATAATTCCTAATTAGCCTTGAATGTCATCAATTTCTTGAAGGAACCTGATAGCTAGCTTTCTTTGTGTTGATTTTCTTGCCGTGTTGAAACTTCCCGAGAGCGTCCACCTGCTTGCCCGAAGTACTTTGTGCCCAAGGCTGCGATGTGGTGCGGACCTTGCGGGCGTATGGAATTGCGTCGGTTGAACCGTCGCGCAAAACGACCGCGATGCTGTCCAAAATCGGGTTCCCGGTGCCTTCGATGTAGTCGTGCGATACTTCCCAGACCATGATGCCCGCGTAGCCATTATCCTTGACCCAGCGGCTCTTGATGGCAGAAGAATGCGGGTCTTCGAAGGTCACGTAGCCGGTCGAAGATACGCCGTAAGGTGACACGGAGACGCTGTCGAAGAAGAATTCCCAGTCGGGGTTCGCGACGATGTCCTTGTACGGGACCTGCTTTGCCGTTCCCTTGGTGAAATCGGTGCCGGGGCCCGTTGCGCCCTTGAATTCAAACCCGAACGAGGGGATTCCGAAGACCATCTTTTCGGTGGGGACGCCGCGTTTTTTCCAGTAGTCGCGGGTCTGTTCCCACGACCAGGTGGTGTAGCCGCTGTGCGGGTAGAGCGGCGAATCGAACATGGCTTTTTCGTCCCAGTCGCCGGTAATGTCGTAGGTCATGAACCCGAGCCAGTCGAGGTTTTTCACGAGGACTTCGGGCGTGAAGAATTTTCCGTAATACTGCGAGCAGGGGAGCGCTGCCGAGAGGGTCTTGCCTTCGGGGAGTGCGGCGCGGAGTTCCGTGAGCAGCTTGTTGTAGGCGATGGTGTCGGCGTCGGGCACGGGGTTGTATTCCCATTCCCAGTCCATGTCGAGGCCGTCTAAATTATGATCGGCGACAAACTGCACGAGGTTCGCGATGAACTTGCCGCGGAGAGCGTCGTCCGATGCGACGGGCACGAAGTTCTCGCTCTGTCCGCCACCGCCGAGCGACACAATCGCCTTCGTTCCGGCAGCGTGCGCGAGCGTAACCATGGAATCAAGTGCGCTCGGGTCGTCTGCGGCATCGCCACGCAGGCTTCCATCGGTATCCGGCGTGATAAAGCTCCACAGCACGTGGGTCAGCTTTTCGTACGGCACCTTGTCTACGGTGTAGGCGGGCTTGTGCCACTTTCCCCAGTCGGGGTAGTAGCCGATGAACAGCGGTTCGGCGCTTGTCGTAGAAAAACCGGCGATGGCGAAAGCCAAGCCGGAAAGAATATTTCTACAGAGATTCTTGTTAGACATGCCACACTCCTTTCTCTTAATATATGTTTTTTTGCGGAAAGGAGGGCGCAATGTCTTTTTTATTCCGGTTTTTTCAGGCAGTTGTCGATTTGTTCCTGGATGAAGGCCCGGTTGGAATCGAGTTTGGCCTGGTAACGCGGATTGACGATGGTTTCGCCGTCGCAAGTCTGTTCTTTGGCGATGCTTCCTCTGAATTCGATCTCGGATTCGTTGATGGCGACCGAGCTTAGGCAACTGTTCACCTTGGCTCTATTTAGGGAATCGAGCTCCATGGATTCGACGGCCTTTTTGGCGCTGTCGATTTGTGCGCCCTTGTTGGTTGAGAACTGTTCTTGTAGTTCGAAGGAGTCGACAAAGTCGTTTTTGGTGCAAAGCGGGGACGGCGTCTGGACGCTGCTGCTGGATGCGGGCTCTGCGCTGGAACTGCTTTCCTCGGCCTGGGAACTGCTAGAGAACTTTTGGTCGAACTCTTCACGCGTGTATATGGTAGAATCCTTCAAAACGTGTTTGCCGCTTTTGTCTTCGTAGGTGAAGTAGGTGCTGTCGTTGGAGCATTCAAATGTTTGCATGTAGTTGTATCTGAAGCAGGTGGGCATTTGAACGCCGTAAAGGGCAACTTCTGAAAAATCGGGCGTGTCTTCCAGCTGGTCTTCGATGGCTTCCAGCTCTTCTAAGGTCTTGGTTTTGTTGTTTCTGAGTTGGTCGATTAAATCCTTCGCAGATGGTTTGGGTGACTCGGACGAAGGCGTCTTGGAAAGTTCGATGCAGGAACCTGTGGGGTTCATTGCAACCATTTTGCAGGTTGCATCGGGATTGCTGGCGAGCTTGTAAGTCGCGGCTTCGTCGTTGCCGGAAACTGCGCTAGAACTCAACGGAGTGTCTTCAGAAGATGAAGATGTGGCGCAGTTGCCATCGCAAGCGTCAGAACTGGATACGGCTCCTGAGTCGGCATCGTAAACGGGTTTGATTCCATAAAGGGTATCGATCGTGATTCCGTCAAGGTCGTTGGGATTGACAATCGAATCGGGAGTGACCGGCTCTTCGTTGTTAGCCCCGCTTGCAACAGGCGTGCTTTCGCTGTCCGCGCCGCAACTGGCCCAGAAAAATGCGGTTGACGACAATAAGATTTTTTTCCAATGTTTTCTGATGTTCATGGATCCTCCTGACCGAACGCGGTGCTGTCGTTTAAGATAATAAAAAACAAGGTGGATTTCTGCTAGAAAGTGAATTTGTACAAAAACGTGTGATATGGAGAGTTTTTTTGTAGGAAAGGGTTTACACCCGGTTTTGGCACGGATATTGCATTATCTTTCGCGAAAACAAAGCGAAAAAGCGATTTTTGTTTCAAAATGAAACGTAGTTTTGCTATTTCGCTTCAAATTTTAACGATAACTGGAGATTAATAATGGCAACAGAGAAGATGGAATTCCAGACTGAAGTTCGCGACATGCTGAACTTGATGATCAACTCCCTTTACAGCAACAAGGAAATCTTCCTCCGCGAACTCGTTTCCAACGCGGCGGACGCACTGGACAAGCGCCGTTTCCTCTCGCTTTCGAACGCAGAACTCTTGCCGCAGGGCACGCAGCTCCGCATCGACATCTCGGTGAACAAGGAAGGCAAGCGCATCGTTGTGGAAGACAACGGTATCGGCATGAACAAGGAAGACTTGATCAACTGCCTGGGCACCATCGCCCGTAGCGGTACCAAGAACTTCATCAAGAATTTGAAGGAAGGCGACAAGGGCAGCGTCGATTTGATAGGCCAGTTCGGTGTGGGCTTCTACTCCGTGTTCATGGTCGCGAAGAAGGTCGAAGTCTTGACCCTCAAGGCCGGTGAAACTCAGGGTTACCTGTGGGCATCCGAAGGCACGGGCGATTTCGAAATTTCTGAAGCCCCGCGCGACAAGGTCGGTACCAAGATTACTTTGTACCTGAAGGACGACGAAGATGCCGAAGATTTTGCCAGCGAATGGAAGATTAAGGACATCGTCCAGAAGTACAGCGGCTTCGTGAGCTACGGCATCTACTTCCACCCCGAAGCAACGAAGAACGACAAGGGCGAAATCGAAGAAAAGCCCGAAGAACGCCTGAACGAAAAGCAGGCTCTTTGGCGCCAGAGCGAAAAGGAAGTCACCGAAGAACAGTACAAGGATTTCTACAACGTCATCAGCCACGAAGCTGACGAACCGGCTGCCTGGAGTCACAGCCACGCCGAAGGTTCCCAGGAATTCTGGAGCCTCGTGTACATTCCGTCGAAGGCCCCGTTCAACATCTGGCACAACGATGCACTGCACGGCCTCAAGCTCTACGTGAAGAAAGTCTTTATCATGGATGACTGCAAGGACTTGCTGCCGCCTTGGCTGCGCTTTGTGCGTGGCGTGGTCGATAGCGAAGATTTGCCGCTGAACGTGTCCCGTGAAATCTTGCAGAACAACAAGATTATCACCAACATCCGTAAGCACGTCATCAAGAAGGTGCTCGACACCTTGCAGAACATGGCCGACAAGGATGCCGCGAAGTACAACGCCTGGTGGCGCGAACTCGGCATGGTCCTTAAGGAAGGCTTCTACATGAACTGGGAACATCTTGACGAACTCAAGAAGTTGCTCCGCTTCGAAAGCACCAAGACGGAAGGCGACGCTCTCGTGGGCCTCGACGAATACGTAAAGCGCATGCCCGAAGGCCAGAAGGAAATCTACTACCTCATCGGCGACAAGAATGCCGTGAAGAGCAACCCGATGCTCGAAGCCTTCAAGGCCAAGGGCTACGAAGTGCTGCTCATGAGCGACGGCATCGACGAGTTCATGATGTCTAGCCTCCAGGAATTCGGCGACAAGAAGTTCCACGACATCGCCCGCGGCGACGTGGACTTCGAAAAGACCGAAGACGAAAAGAAGGCCGAAGAAGCCAACAAGGGAATCTTCAAGGGACTCTGCGAAAACCTGCAGAAGGTCTTGGACGAAGACATTAAGGAAGTCCGCGTGTCCAGCCGCCTGAAGGATAGCCCCTGCTGCCTGGTCACCAGCGAAGACGCCATGAGTGCCCAGATGGAACGCATGATGAAGGCAATGGGCCAGAAGAACTTGCCGAAGTCCAAGCGCATCCTGGAAATCAACCCGACGCACCCGATTTGCGAAATGCTCAAGAAGAAAGCCGAAGCCAAGGAAGACCTGGGCGATTGGCCGAAGGCCCTCTACGGTCAGGCACTGCTTGCCGAAGGTTCTCCGCTCCCGAATCCGGCGGAATATGTTGCAGCAATTACCAAGTTGCTGACCGCCAGCGTGAAATAGTGAACGTCATTGCGAGCGTTAGCGAAGCAATCTATATGAAAAAGAACGCGATTCCATCGCGGCCTTTTTTGCAAAGCTTCACCTCAGCCATGCACAAGCAAGCTTGTGCGCGGCATTCGGTTCGCTACATTTGCACTCCTTCGGAGTGCGATGTTCGTCGGCTCGGTCATGGGCAAGCGAGCTTGCCCGCGACACTCGCCTCCTTACATCTCCGGAACATCAACGTCGTAGCTGGCCTTGTGACCGGCTTCGTCTACGAGCTTGATGTTGAAGTGGCCTCCTGCCTCAGGAAGTTTTTCGCCCTCGATAACGATTTCGCGCGGTTCGGAATCGTATTCAGCGGCAACCCACTTCTTGCCGACCGTTACCGTAATCGCGTTTCCATCGGGGATTCCGTCATACTTGAACATGAGCGGAACTCTCAGGGCGGGTTGACGAACGCCACCGATGAACATGTCGCCCCAGTAGGGGAATCCGAGGATGGGGGCTTCTTCGTTTTTGATGTTTGCGATGTCGCGGAGTTCGTTGGTCGTGGCGCAGCGTTTCTTGCCCTTAGTCTGCTTGCTAAAGATGAACCAGTTGCGGCTTGTTTCGCCGAGCCAGTAGAGCGGAGCGTTGTTTTCGCCGTTCTCGATACAGACCGTCCAATCCTTGAGCTGCATTCCCTTGGGGTGGAACTCGATGAAGTCCAGACTGTCGGTATGGGTACGAGTCACGGCGAGGATGCGCTTGGTGGTGTCCTTGACGACGGGCATGCCGGTAATCTTCTGCGTGACGCCGATGTTTCCAATCTTGGTGGTCCAGTTGGCGCTCTTCTGGTACGGGCTAAAAGCGTAGATGGCGATGTCTTCGTCAACGGCCTTGCCGTCGCCCGTGGCGCTGGCGTCTGCGGTGTAGTGGATGTGCGTCATTTCGGGGTAGATTTCAAGGAGGCGCCCGATGGTGATGGGCTTGTGCTTGAACGCCTTGCACATGTCTTCTTCGATGACGTTGTCCTTTGCCATGGCGGAGAACTTCATCCCGTTTTCGCAGCGGAACAGGTCGAGCATCGGGCGGCTTAAGAAGGTAAACAGCGGCGATGTCTGCACCTTGGTCAGCGGAATGGGCTTGTCGCTCTTGCAGCGCGGGTGGAAGGTGAATTTCTTGGACGTCTTGTTGCCGTTGTAGTCTTCCACTTCGATGGTGTAGGTCGAAAGCGGAGCAAGTCTAGCCTGGATTACATGCCAGTCACCGGCCGTGTCGGCTTCTTCGGCCCAAAGCAACTGGTCTCGGATTTGGGTCATTCGGCTGTAGCGTAGCGTGTCGAGCCATTCGTCAAAAATCTTCTCGTCGTAGCGCCACATGGTGATGTGGCGGACCGACATCGGGTTTTCCTTGGGCTCGCGGCTGTAGTCGGCGATTTTGACGGCCATGCTCAGGTTGAATTCGTTCTTCACCGGCGTTTCGACACAGCCCTTGTCTATTGCTTCTGGTGTCGTGACGGCCAGGTGGTTGCCCTGCCACACGGCGATGCCGAATATCTGCGGCGCCATGGTGTCTGCGATGACGACTCCTGCAAGCACGGGGTTGATGACGCGGTCGTTGTCAAGGCGAACTTCCAGGTGCAGGTGCGGATTTCCGATACCGGTGCTGCCGGCAAAGGTGAGCGTGTCGCCTTTCTTGTAGCTTGTGCCCGGTTTCAGAGATACATCGTTCTTTTTACTCGCGTACTGTTTCTTGGAAACCTGTTCGTCGAGCTTTCCAAAGCTGCTCTGGTGTGCAAAAGCCCAGGTCTTGCCGCTCTTGCCCTTGAAGAGCATCAGCTTTCCATAGTGGAACGGGGATACCCTGATTTCTTCGACTTTTCCGTCTTCGGGAGCGTAGATGGGCCAGCCTTCTTCCATTTGGGTCGAGTAGTCGAAACCTGCGTGGTAGCGCGTACCGCGGTTTTCGCCGAAGCTTGATGTCAGGTAGGCGTCGCGGTCAAACGGGCGGTAGGTGGGTTCATCGCCCTTGAGCACTTTTTTCTGCTCCATACCGTCAGCGTTGTCGATTCCGTTTGCATCGGCGCTGCCACCAAAGTTTTCATTGTTGACGACCTTTCCGCCCTTTGCCTTGACGCAGTCTTCGTAGGCGAAGGCGTCCATGGTTTCCGCGTTGCATTCTTCTGCGTAGGCGGGTGCCATCAGGGCGAGGCATCCGGCGATGCCGAGAATCGTTTTCTTGTGGGCTATTTTAGTGAATTTATTCCAAACCGTATTCATGGAATAAAAGATACAAATTTATTACAACATAGCGGTGGGGGCTTTGGTTTTTGCAGGTTTTGTGTGATGCAAAAAAAAAGAACCGCTTGCTTTGCAAACGGTTCTTTTCAGTGGAGCTAAGGAGAGTCGAACTCCTGACCTCCTGCATGCCATGCAGGCGCTCTACCAACTGAGCTATAACCCCGAGGGCTGGCGCAAATATAGAATAGACATTTACCCTTGTCAAGGGAAAAAGAAAATTTTTTTCAAAAAAAAATAATTCCTTTAAGAAAAAAAGATATTATGGCTTAATAAAAGAAAAACTCCTATTTGACTAGGAGTTCTTTTTGATAGAATTTTCTAGTAACTATGAACTAGTAGCTCTCAACAGCGATTTATCGCAATTAGGCTTTTTCAATCGTCACGGATTCAATGATCACGTCTTCGTAGGGGGCGTCGCGGCGGTCGGTCTTGACACCTGCGATTTCGTCAAGGACTTCGAAACCTTCGTAGAGCTGGCCGAATACGGAGTAACCGTCAGCGGGGCCGGGGCCCACCTGGTCGTGGTCCAAGAAATGCACATTGTCGCCGTGGACAATGAAAAACTGGCTGCCAATGCTGTGCGGCATGGCGGTCTTTGCCCAGCTAAGAGCGCCGCGCATGTGGGTGAGGCGGGAATCGTACTTGTCGCCAATCGTGGTGCCCGGGCCCTTGGCAGAGTGTCCGCCGGTACCGTTGCGGTTCGTGAAGTCGCCGCCCTGGATCATGAAATCCTTGATAATGCGGTGGAACGGGGCGCCGTCATACTTGCCCTGCTTGGCGAGTTCAATAAAGTTCGTGGCACATTCGCCGACGAGTTCTTCAAAAAGGCGCAGCTTCATGGTGCCGTGGTTGGTCTTCATGATGGCGATGGTTTCGCCTGCTTCCGGTTTACCCAGCTGATTGAACATGGAATCTCCTATAGGTGTGAGGTATGAGCTCGCTACGCTTTGAGCTGCGAGTTTGAAAGGAATAGTCTCTAGCAAAAAGCGTAATATGTTGTTTTCCTTATATATATAAAAAATAGGGGTGTTTTACAACTTTTCCAAGAAAAAAGTCAAGAAAAAAACTAATTTCTAGCAGAAAAACTCAAAACGAGCGGCGCGAGTGACCTCGAACCTCAGAGGGCGCTTTGCGACCGACCTGATACCTATATGAAAGACAACTGTAAAAAAATTAGAGAATTGCTGTCTGCTCAGGCGATGGAATTCGCCCTCGACGAAATGGCGGCAAAGCTTGCCAAGATGCACCCGACTGCCGACGACATGGTGGTGCTTGGCATGGCAAGCCGTGGTATTCCTCTCGCAAAAAAAATCTGCGAGCGCTTAAGCCAAAAGTTTAACAAGACGGTCCCGATGGGGAGCATCGATGCAACCTTCTACCGCGACGACTTCCACTACCGCAAACATGTGGGTTCCACCGAGATGCGCATTACCGAAATGCCTGCATCGGTCGAAGGCAAGACGGTCATTTTGGTAGACGATGTGCTTTACACGGGCCGCTCGGTGCGAGCTGCCATGCAGGCTATCTTGGACCTCGGGCGTCCGGCGGCGATCCGCCTTTGTGTGCTGGTGGACCGCGGTCACCGCGAACTTCCGATTGCGCCGGACTGCGTAGGCCTTACGGTTGAAACCGCACAGAATCAGGAAGTCCGCGTGCAGATTGAACCGATAGACAAAGAAAATTCAGTGTACCTAGTAGAGGTGGAGGCCTAAGATGGGGGCATTACAGATTAAGCATTTGTTCGGACTCCAGGGCGTGTCTAAGCAGGATATTCGTACCATTTTAGACAACGCCAAGCAGTTCCGCGAAATACTCGAACGCCCGGTCAAGAAGGTACCGAGCCTTAGGGGCATGACGGTGGTGAACTTGTTCTTCGAAAACAGCACCCGCACGCGTACGAGTTTCGAACTCGCCGAAAAGCGACTCTCGGCTGATACGGTGAACTTTACGAGTTCCAATTCCAGCGTCAAGAAGGGCGAAACTCTGGTCGATACGCTCCGAAACATCGAGTCCATGAAGATTGACATCGTGGTCGTCCGCCACAAGGGGACGGGAGTCCCCAAGTTCCTCGCCGAGCATAGCAACGCGATTATCGTGAACGCGGGCGACGGTGCCCATGAACACCCCACGCAGGCACTCCTTGACATGCTGACGATCGAAGAAAAGCTCGGAACGCTTGAAGGCAAGAACGTGACCATCATTGGCGATATCCGCCACAGCCGCGTGGCCCGCAGTAACCTCTGGGGAATGTCCACGATGGGTGCCCATGTGACGCTCTGCGGACCTAGCACCTTGGTGCCGCGCAACACGGACCTCATGAACCACGTGACGTGGGAGCCGGATGTGAAGAAGGCGGTCGCAAACGCTGATGCCATTATCGCCCTCCGTTTGCAGAAAGAACGCATGGACGACGCACTGCTTCCGAGCATGCGCGAATACCGCAATACATTCGGCATTACCGAAGAACTCCTGGAATGTGCCAAGGACAAGGTTATCATCATGCATCCGGGGCCAATCAACCGCGGCGTGGAACTTGATTCCGACATCGCCGATGGCGAACATTCTGTAATTCTTGATCAGGTGACCAACGGCGTTGCTGTCCGTATGGCCGTTCTCTTCCTTTTGGCTGGAGGCCGCAATGAAAACTCGTAAGCCTAGTTGTGAACATTATGCGAATGTTGTCTTGAAAAACGCGAAGTTCTGGAACGGTAAGTCCTTTGAACTGCGTGATGAAGTCCGTCTGACGGGTTCCTCTAGCAACAACGACTCTTATGAATATGACTGCAATGGCGCGCTTGTTTTGCCTGCGCTCTTTGCTCTTGGCGTTGACTTTATGGAACCGCTTCGCGACGATGTCTATACCTATGTGGATGGTGTGGATGCTATGCGCAGGGGCGGTTTTTATGGGGCCATATACGAAAGTGCCGCCAACCCGATTGATGATGTCGATAAGTTGACCGCTGCCGATAACCGTAGGCCCTGCGATTTTAATGAAGGTCCTGGTGGTACGGCTTATGATATCCGTTTCCTCGGTGCCTACAGCAAGGGCTTTGGTACAGATAGCCTTGCCGAAATGATGGAGCTTGCTTCGGGAGTTGTTGGCTTCGGCGATGGTAATGCCGCCATTCCTCATTCCCGTTTCCTCCGCCTTGCCATGGAATACGGTAAGATGACGGGCAAGCGCTTCTTCTTCCAGCCGATGGACAAGACACTTCGCCACAGCGGATGCGTTCACGAAGGCGCTTATTCCGATATGCTCGGCATGAAGGGCATTCCTCGCATCGCCGAGACGATTGCCGCCTACACGGTGCTTGAAACGGCTCGCTTCCTGCAGGTGCCGGTCCACTTTAAGCAGGTGACTTGCGGCGAGACTCTGGACTTGATTCGTAACGCCCGCAAGCAGGGAATGGATGTGACCTGCGATGTTGGACTCTACCATTTGCTGCTCGACGATTCCTGCCTTGAAACGCTTGACTCGGCATATCACATTATGCCACCGATTCGCTCCGCTGGAGACCGCGAAGCTCTGTGGAAGGGAATCGAAGACGGCACTGTGAATGCCATCAGCATGAACCATACGCCTGTGCTCCGTCAGGACAAAGTGGTGAACTTCGAAGATTCCGTACCGGGAGCCCTTTCGCTAGAAATCGCGCTGCCTGCCATCTGGAAAAAGCTGAGCGAACGCGTGGGCGATGCTCGTGCCATCGAACTTCTCTCGACGGCTCCCGCTCGCTTGGCAAATGCAGTCCGTGGCGAGAACCATGCTGCCGCTGTAGTTGTGCTTGCTGCAGATAAACCGCACGTAGTTGTCGAAAGCGACTTCGCGGGTCATGTCTGCAATTCTCCACTCCTCGGCAAGGAACTTCCGTCATCGATTCTTGCAACCTACATCAACGGAGTCTGGACCCATCTTGGCTAGCAGCCATACCGATTGAATGGATTTGCCCATATGATAGAACCGCTTCAAATAGTCTGGATTGCATCTATTATCATCATGTTCATGACGCTAGTGGTGCTGTTCGAAGTGCATCGCATTAACTTTCGCCGCGAAAATGAGGTGATGTTTGGCACCAAGGCTTTTGATGACAAGGTCGAGGCGATGGGCTTTACCGACAAGGAAAAGCGGACTTTGGATAAAATAATCCGCTATTCTTCTTTCGAAAACAAGGATGCGGTCTTGAACTCGTCTAGACTTTTCGAAGATGCGGTAGACAATTTCTACGACATCCGCAACGTGTTCAGTGTCCGCGATGAGACGCTTGCCGCCGTGGAGAGTCTTCGTAAGAAGCTTTCCTTTACGGCGTCGAACCCGCTTGCGGAGATCTATTCGACCCGTCAGTTTAATGTAGGGGACCGCATCGACCTGCTTCTGGAAAACGGCCTGCGCATCAAGCGCTCCGAAATCATGGCGCGCAGCGAAAAGGAGTGGGTGATAACCTTCGATACCAGCGACGGCACATCGTTTTCTTTAGTGAACAAGGAAATCAAGGTGCGCTGGACCAGGCCTGACGATGCCATCTATACGGCTGTCTTGCCTGTTCGACAGGTAGATGCGGGACATTTGGTCCTTTTGCATTCTTCGTCTCTGGATAAAAAACAGTTGCGCCGTTGGGTTCGTGAACAGGTCGCGTTCCCGGTGACGGCGGTCTTCCAAGATGGGTCTTCCATTGGAGGTACGCTTTTGGACCTTTCTGCCGGCGGTATCATGGTGGGACTCCCCAAGGAGTGCTATCCTGGGCAGCATATGCGCATCCAGTTTGAACTCCCGAGTTTTGGTGACGAAGACGTCGAAATTGAGATTTTGCGCAATTTAGGGCATAAAAACCAGGATTACCCCCACTATTATTGCCACACGGCCTCGTTTAAGGGAGCCTTCGGTTGGACCCAGGAAAGGGTGCTCCAGTACCTTTTTGAGATCAACAAGCGAAAAAAACAGGGGGTTAAGTGGGTAAAAAGCACCTAACTAGTTCATTTTCAATGACTTAGATGAATTTTCCGCTTGACATTTTGCTTTTATAAAGGTAGAATTAGTAGTGTATTGTTTTACAATCGGAGTAAACATTGGCTTTAGGATTGATTGCAAAAATCCGTGGCTTGCGCGAGACTGTAGGCATTGATGTTGGACATTACAGCATCAAGTATGTCAAGGTTTTGCATGGCACGAGCGGAAACAAGATTGTTTTGGATGCCGATTTGGAACGCGTCCCCGATGGATGCATTGTAAACGGCGAAATCCAGGTGCGCGAAGGCGACGCCCCGACTGATAAAGACGGTAAGCGAGAAAAGGACGGCGCCGAACTCTTGGCCGAAGCGATGGCTAAGCTCTTAATTCGTCATCCGATTGACGATTCCTGCGACATCGTGGCTTCGGTGAACTGTGGAGCCGGCGCTGGTGGTATCCTTGTGGACCGTCTGTCGGTAAAAATCCCTAAAAACGGAAACGAAGCGGCGATTATTCTTCAGACTGCCCAGTCCCGTCCGCCTTTCGACGACCAGGACAACGTGATCGACTACGAGGTCTACTCCCGCGAAGGTGAAGATGTCAAGGTGAACGTAGTGGCCGCGAAAAGTGCCCTGCTTGACTCCTGGGCCCAGTTCTTCAATCGCCGTGGGCTCAAGCTTTCTGCGCTCGACGCCGATATCTTTGGTTTGTTGAACGCCTACATGGCAACGGTGGAGCCGCAGGATAAAGATGCGACTGTGGCCATTTTCAATATCGGCGAAAAGAAGATGAGTGTGGCCTTTGTCCAGGACGGGCTGTTCCACTCGATGCGTGCTATGGCCGGCGGCTCTTTGGACATGGTCGTGAGCAAAACATGCATGAATTTGGGTATTGATTCCGAAAAGTGCCATGAGCTCTTGAGCACTGGCAACTTGGCCTCGGTGGACGGATTCTCCGAAGCCGAAGTGGAAGCCGCGCTTAGACTGGCATACGAGGACCTGATGGCGCAGATCGACATCGGTATCCGCTATTTCTCCTCGACAGAAGACTCCAAACCGCTCACCAAGATCTTGCTTGGTGGAGGTGGAGCCGCCGCCCCTGGTCTGAAGGAATTTGTGGCGGAACATTCTGGCATCGACACCGATACGGTGAACCCGTTCAAGTTGGTGCCTTGTGATTCCAAGGTGTTTGGCGATGGCGGTCTGTCGATTGCCCTCTCCAATATTTACGCCCCTGCGTTGGGCTTGGCAATGAGGAAGTTCTAATGGCGTCTAAGAAAAAAGAACCCACGAGAAATGCCTTGGCCATTTCCATCAACCTGCTTCCGCCGGAATACCGCAAGAAGCAGAAAGACTTTTCATGGATTACGGACCGCCGCATTATTTGGCCGACAGTGGCGTTGCTTGTTGCTATTGTGGCTATATCTATGCTGCAGACCTATATCAACGAAACCATCGGTAGCTTGAGTACCGAGCTTACTCGCGTCCAGGAAGAAGTGGACCGCGAGCGCCCGTTGCTTTCCAAGATTAGCGATCTCGAACAGAAACAGGGTGTCATCAACACCAAGATCAACGCCCTCAAGTCTATCCAGGTGAGCAAGAAACGCTGGGTTATTTTGTTCGAAAACATCTCGTCGGTGCTGCCGCCCAACATGTGGATCACGAGCATTAACCAGGTCAGTGAATTTGACTTGGAAATGAGAGGAACCACTTATGATTTTTCCGAAGTCGCCGAATACATGGTGAAACTGGAAAAGCAGGCGAGCATCCAGTCTGTAACCTTGGTGACTATTTCTACTGCTAAAGTGGAAAACAAGGAAGCCTATAATTTCACCATCAAGGTGGTCCTTAAGCAAGACCTGAGCCTTGGGGAGGGAGAAAATGGGTAAGATAGACTTAAAAGACAAAAGGAACGTATACGCCCTTGTCGTGTGCCTTTTGCTGATGGCTGCTGCACATCTGGTATATAACTATATGTGGGATCCTTTCAACTACCAGCGTGAATCGCTGGAAAGGGATCTTCAGTCGGCCCAGGCGGAACTTGATAAGATCAACGCCAAGAAGCATCGCGTGGCAGAGTTGGAAATGCAACTTGCCCAGGCGGAAAAGGACTTCGAGAAGCTGAAGGAAATGTTCCCTGAAGAAGAAAAGGTTCCGCTGCGCCTGCAGGACCTCTACTCGGTGATCCGCAGCTCGATGGTGCAGATCCAGAAGTTCAATCCGGAAGGCCGCGCCGAAAAGGAACACTATATCGAAAACCGCTATTCCATCGCCGTCAATTCGGGTTACCACATGCTAGGTTACCTGTTTGCTGAAATTGCCAATTTCAGCTATCCGACGGCCATTACCAATCTCAGGCTGAACCGCTACTCGGGCATCAAGGCCGAAGTGGAAAAATCTGAAACTCACGGTTGGACTCCGATTACCATGTCCGTGACGTTCAACCTGACTACGTACACGTCGAAGAAGGTGGGCAAATGATGAAAATTCGCTTACTTTTATCGCTGCTCGCTTTTGCTGTGGCTGCTAATGCCGCCGTCATTAAGGATGTCCGTTTCGCATGCGACGCGAAGGGCTGCAATGCCGTATTTGCTTTTGCTTCGGATAAGGATCTCCCGACGTTCTTCCAGAAGTACGATGCTGCTTCGAAGAAGCTGACTGTGGGTTTCTCGGAAACGACTTTCGCCTTGGGCGAAGGTGAATTTGTTGTGGACTCGAGCTCCAAGTTTGTTCAGTCGATGAAGGTCTATAAGGACGCCTACAAGGGTAGCGCCTTCCTTAAGATTGAAATGACGGTGGGAGCATCGATTGCGTCGGACAAGAACGAAATTGCCTTGGACAAGTCGAACTTCTTGATCAAGTTCAAGAACAAGGGCGGCAAGTCCTGGACGCTTTCGAAAATCTATGCTGATCGCAAGAAGGCTGCCGAAAAGGCTGTGGCGCAGGCTGCCGCCGAAGAAAAGAAACGCTTGGCCGAAGAGAAGAAAGCTGCCGAAAAGGCTGCTCTCGAAGAGAAAAAGCGTCTAGCTGAAGAGAAGAAGGCCGCTGAAAAGAAAGCTCTTGAAGAGAAGAAGGCTCTTGCAAAGGCTGCCGCCGAAGAAAAGAAGCGCCTCGCCGAAGAGAAGAAGGCCGCTGAAAAGAAAGCTGCTGAAGAAAAGAAGGCTCTTGCAAAGGCTGCCGCCGAAGAAAAGAAGCGCCTTGCCGAAGAGAAGAAGGCCGCTGAAAAAGCCGCTCTCGAAGAGAAAAAACGTCTGGCAGCTGAAAAGAAGGAAGCCGAAAGGCGTGCTCTCGAAGAGAAAAAGGCTGCTGAAAAAGCTGCCCTCGAAGAGAAAAAGCGTCTAGCTGAAGAGAAGAAGGCCGCCGAGAAGGCTGCCCGCGAACAGGAAAAACTGATGGCCGAACAGCAGAAGGAACTGGATAAGGCCATCAACGAAGGTGGTGCCATTTCCGCCTTGCTTCCAAAGCTCAAGGAAATGACTGTCCTCATCGGTTCGGGTATGGAGCAGTTCCGCCTTGTTGCCGATAGCCCTGTTGAAATTCAGAATGTCACCGGCCCCGACAAGAATTCTGTTCTGACGGTTGGCCTTGCTGGTCCCTCCAAGTCTCCGGTGTTCAGGATTGGTGCAGGTACTTTGGTGAAGTCTGTCACTTGGGGTGCGAACGGCCTGAAGATTCAGCTGAAGGGTTCCATCAAGCCCGTGATTGTGGTGCAGGATGGCGCCTTGATTCTCCAGATTGCCGAGAAGGGAATCAATAAAGATGGCTTTATCTTCTGGTCTGCTCAGCCTAACGGCATCTTTGTCCGCGATTGGATGAAAGCTGTTGAAGAGAAGCCCAATTTCGATGCGTTCGTGAAGAACCTAGACAAGGGCAGCAAGAAGATTATTTCCGGTTCGCAGACATTCCACCTGCGCCCGGTGATTCGTGAATTGATTGTGGTTGCAGACGAAATTGAATTCTATGCTGCCCCGAACGAAAACTCTCAGGTGATGCACCGCCTTGTCTTTGGCGATCGTCTTGTTAGCTTGGACATGGTCGGCCTATATCGCAAGGTTCAGTACGGCAACAGGGTCGGTTATGTGGACCGCCGTTCTGTCGGATTCTTTGATGAGTTGTCATCGGTTCAGGAAGAACGCTTAAAGCAGGTTGACAAGGAACGCGGTACAGAACTTACGGCAACGGCTCCCACGGTGGGAAGCCAGCTGGAAGGTCTCTACGAAGATCGTGTCACCTACAGTTCTTTCGGCCGCCGCGATCCGTTTGTCGAAGTCGATGGCTTGGTAGAAGAAGGAATCAATATCGACCAGGTTGAACTGGTGGGTATCATTTGGGAATCCGATGTCCCGGTGGCCATTCTGGTTGAATCCAAGAATCCGTCGATTTCTTATACAGTCAAAGAGGGTGACAAAATCCTCAATGGCAAGGTCTTAAAAATCACACAAACTGACGTTCTCTTCCTGATTCAGGAATTCGGGGTGAGCCGTCGCTACTCCATGGGTCTTCCCGATAAAATTGGGGGTCAACAGTGAAAAAGATGATAAAAATCCTAACCGTTCTTCTCTTGGTGGCAGGTCTTTCTACCGCATGGAGCGCACCTGCCGAAGGTGCGGTGCAAACCCCCAACAAGAAACTGTATGATTTCAGCTTCGTCGACATGAACTTCGAAGCAGTATTCAGCTCGGTGTCCGTGATTGCCGGAGTCGATATTATTCTTGCTCCCGAAGTCAAGGGCAAGACGAGCCTCAAGGTGACCAAGAAAACTTGGCAGGAAACGCTCGACATTATCTGTAGCATGAATGACCTGACCTGGATCATCGAAGACAAGTACATCTTGATTCAGCGTTCGGCCACTTACCAGGCCAAGCAGAAGAAGATTGCCGACGAAGAAGCTCAGGCAGAACAGAACGCTCCGCTCGTGCGTAAGAACTTCCAGGTTCACCATGCGAAGGCTGAAGAACTGGTGAAGGTTCTCGAAAGCATGAAGACGGGACGTGGCCGTATTACGACGGTGGAACGCACGAACTCGATCATTGTCTACGATACCGAAGGCAAGATTGAACAGATGGAAAAGGCTTTGAACGAACTCGATGTGGAAACGCTGCAGATCATGATTACCGCAAAGCTCGTGGTGGTCAACAGCGAACGCGCCCGCGAACTTGGTGTGGACTGGGCTGCAAGATCTGGAACGGCCGACCTTACTCCGGGTAGGGCTCAGGTGCCGAGTGGTTCTGGTACTTCGGGTGATACCCGTACCAGTGCTGTTATCAGCTCCTTCCCGAATGCAGGTGCTTCTCCGGGAGTGGGTAACGCATCGACTGCCATTACCGCAAGCCTTTTGGACAACAACCTTCAGGTTGCCATTACGAACATTATGGGTGACGCTTCTACCGAAGTGCTCGCCAGTCCGCAGGTTTCTACTCTTGACAACACCGAAGCTCTGGTGTTCATGGGAGACAAGGTCTCTATCCGTGTGATTGACGATAGTGGCGAATCTTCGACGCAGCTCGTGGAAACCGGTATCAAGCTTACGGTGACCCCGCATGTTTCGGGTGACAACCGCATCTTGCTTGACCTGCACCCGGAAAACAATTCCTATGGTTACGATGAAAAGGGCCAGGTGGTGATCAGTACCCAAGAAGCAAAGACCAAGGTCGTGGTGGCCGATGGTGAAACGGTTGTAATCGGCGGCCTTACCCGTAACGAAAACACCGAAAGCGAATCTGGCATTCCGTTCCTGAAGGATATCCCGCTGCTCGGCAATCTCTTCAAGTATTCTCGTAAGGCTGTCACGAAGCGCGACCTGATTATCTTCGTGACCCCGCGCATTATCCGCAACTATGTCGGTTCCGTGGAACTTACCGAAGCCTCTGAAGGCGAAAATGCCGCTCCGCAGGCGAAGAAGGTGGAACAGACTCCGGCTGCAGAACCTGCCGAAGGAGAAACTCCGATTGTTGAAGCCCCGAAGCCGCAGGAACAGCCTGCTGAAGAAAAGGTTCCGGCCGCCGAAGAAAAGAAGGTTGAAGAGACTTCCGCTCCGGCTCCGGCCGCACCGGCTCCTGAAGAGAACGAAGACTGGAACTAATCTAGCTTACAGCGTTTAAAAGAGCATCGGCAATGCCGATGCTCTTTTCATATAATAGACAATTGTTTAGCACAAGTGATTAGTTTGCACTGATTATTCGATGCTTGTTATACTATCTCACCACGAGTGCGGCGATGGCGAGTTCCTGGCTGGTGATGGTCCAGCTGGAACTCTTGAATTCGTAGTTGAGTTCGGCGAGTCGGCGGATGACTCGGCAGAGCGTGGGTTTACCCCAGCGTCTGCAGCACTCGGCTGCGTTACCTTGTTTGCAGAACAGGAAGTAGTTCTTGCCTAAAGTTTGCGCCGCCTCTTCTGCGCTAATCTTTTTGGCAGTAAGCGACATAAAATTCAGCAAATCGACTGCGTGGCTGTACAGGGCATTCACGATGGCGATGGCATCGTTGTCCTTGTTGCCGTAAAGGATTTCGTGGAGCTTGCGTGCAAAACCGACGGAATCGCGCATCCCGAAAAAGTTCAGGATTTCGTAGGGCGGAATTTCGCGGCGGGGCGTCACCATGGACCTTACAAGGTCGTAGGTGAACTTGGGCGTGTCGGGGGCGAAGAGAAGAACTTTCTTGAGCTCTTCGCAAACAAGCTTTGTGTCGGTACCTAGGGCGTCGGCAAGGTACTGGCTTGCGGCGGGTTCGATCGGCTTTTTGAAGTGCTCGGGGACGATCGAAGAAATGTGCTCCTGCATTTTGTACTGCTTGGGTTCCTCGTACTTTTCGACTTTGCCCACTTTCTGGAGCGTCTTGTAGAGTTCCGTGTTGGCGGCGAGCTTTTCGAAGTCGAGGAGGAGCTTGCAGTCGGGGGCATCCTTAAGCCATCGTGCGAGCGCTTTGATGTCGTCAGCCTTCATGGCTTCGGCATTATGGACGACCACGGCCTGTTCCGGTGCAAACATCGAAACCGTTCCGCAGCTTTCCATGATGATTGCCGCTACAGAAGAGATGTTGGGATCAGTTCCGTAGACAATCTGCTTGGACAGCGGATCGTTCACATTTTCTCCGAGGGAATCCTCCAGGAATTTCTGGGTACGGTTGTCCTTGGAGAACTTGTCGTTGCCGATGAGGGCTACAATCATAGCTTACTTGAAGTCGATGATTTCGAAGCGGTTCTTGCCCTTGGGGGTGACGACCTCGACGATTTCGCCCTTCTTTTTGCCCATGAATGCGGAACCCATGGGGCTCTTGAAACTGATTTTGCCATTCATCGGATCGACGCCTTCGGGGCTCACCAACTGGTAAACCACTTCCCTCTTGGTAGCGAGGTTTTTGGCGGTGACGGTGGCGCCAAAGCGGATGGTGTCAGAGTTTGCGTCAAATTCCACGATAATTGCGTTCGAAATCTGGTCTTCCAGCTTGGGAATTTCCAGGTCAATATGAGCCAGCATTTCCTTGGCGGCGTGGTATTCGGCGTTTTCGCTCAGGTCGCCTTGCTTGCGGGCTTCTTCCATTTCATCTACAACGCGGGGACGTTCGACCTTTTTGAGGAAGGTGTAACGTTCAACCAGCTTGTCGTATGTTTCTTTAGTACAGGGTGTTTTAGCCATGACCTTAAATTAGAATTTTTTTGTGGGACAGAAGCAGGGGGTGTTCAACATTGTCGCATTTTTCTATAATTTAGGGTGAAAAAACAATAGGAGATACTATGTACACTGTATTGGAAAAAGGCGGCGTTTGCTCCCCGAAGGGCTTTACCGCGTCTGGAATTTGTGCAGGCATCAAGGCCAGCGGTAACGCTGACATGGCTCTTCTGAAGAGCGAAAAGGCGGCTCGCTGCTTTGCCGTGTTTACAACGAACAAGGTGAAGGCTGCTCCGGTGCTTTACGACAAAGCCGCCCTTGAACATGCTCACTTTGCATCTGCCGTTGTGGTGAACAGCGGTAACGCAAACGCCTGTACCGGCGAACAGGGACTCCGCGATGCAGAACGCATGGCTGTCCTTACTGAAGAAGCCTTGAAGCTTACTCCGAAGAGCGTGCTCGTTTGCAGCACCGGTGTGATTGGCCACCTGATGCCGATGGACAAGATTGAAGCCGGTATTCCGAAGCTTGTGGAAAAGCTCCATGCTGACGCTTCCGAAGAATTTGGTCGCGCTATCCTCACGACTGACCTTGCGCTCAAGAGCCATGCCGTCGAAATCCAGACCGAAAAGGGTGTGGTGACGATTGGTGGCGCCTGCAAGGGCTCGGGCATGATTCACCCGAACATGGCCACGATGCTTGCCTTTATTACTACCGACCTTGCTTTGCCGATCGATTTCTTTGCTGAATTCCGCGCCGACATTGCCGACTCCTTCAATGCGATTACGGTCGATGGCGACACCAGTACGAACGACACTTGCATTCTCCTTGCTAACGGCATGAGCGGCCTCAAGTACGAAGACCTCTCGCTCACCGAACAGGGTGAATTCCGTGCAGCACTCATGCTTGTGATGAAGGAACTTGCTAAGGATATCGTCCGCGACGGTGAAGGTGCAACCAAGCTGATTGAACTCTGCATCGAAAAGGCCGAAAGCCATGAAGAGGCTTTGCGCATGGCCCGCTTTATTGGTACCTCTAACTTGGCCAAGTGCGCTATGTTCGGCGAAGACCCGAACTGGGGCCGCATTTTGAGCAGTGCGGGTAGCAGTGGCTGCAACATGGTCGCCGAACAGACGGACCTTTTCTTTGGCGATGTGCAGGTGCTTTCTAACGGCCGCCCGGTGCAGCTCGACGAAGAACAGACCAAGGCTCTGCGTGCGGTAGTCCGCCAGCGTGAATACAAAGTAACGCTCGTTCTTAACATCGGGCATGCTAGCGCGAGTGCCTTCACTTGCGACTTGAGCTACGACTATGTTAAGATCAACGCCGAGTATACAACCTAATAAGACCGAGCTGGCTAAACTCAACAGAATCCTTATACGGGAGCCGATTATCTCGCAACCACGCCTGCTTGATAGCAGGCGTTTTTCGCTCACAGTACGACCTAATAAGACCGAGCTGGCTAAATTCACCAGAATCCTTACTCTGAAGCCAGCTCTCTCGCCACCACGACTCGTTAGGACGAGTCGCTTGTGGCTCACGGGATGGCTAAACTCAACGGAATCCTTATACGGGAGCCGATTATCTCGCAACCACGCCTAGTCAATACTAGGCGTTTGTTGCTCACGGAGACCGTTCGGCTCTCACGGTAGACCGCTCGGCGTGTTTGGTTCCTTTTGTGAACGGAATTCTTGTGAAAATCCTGCTTTTTGGCGGGATTTTCTTGTATTTTTAGGTAAAACTAAAAAAAGGACGGAACATGGATAATTTCAACTTCTACAGCCCCACAGAATTCGTATTCGGTATGAACCGCGAAAATGAATGCGGTGAACTCGTAAAAAAGTATGGCGGCACCAAGGTGCTGATTCATTACGGTGGGGGTTCTGCGGTGCGTTCGGGCTTGATTGACCGCGTGAAGGCAAGCCTCGATGCGGCTGGTATCCCGCATGTGGAACTCGGCGGTGTGAAGCCGAATCCGCACGATTCGCTCGTGTACAAGGGCATCGAAATTGTCCGTGAAAATGGCATCGATTTTATTTTGGCGGTGGGTGGCGGCTCTACGATCGATAGCTCCAAGGCCATTGCCATGGGTGTTCCTTACAAGGGCGATTTTTGGGACTTTTACGAAGGAAAGGCTTCTGCTGCATGTGCGCTTCCGATTGGCGTGGTGCAGACGATTGCGGCTGCCGGTTCCGAAGGTAGCGGCGACTCCGTGATTACCAAGGAAGACGGCATGCTCAAGCGCGGTGCAAGTAGCGAACACATTCGCCCGAAGTTCGCGGTGCAGAATCCTGCTTTGCTTTGCACGTTGCCTGCTTACCAGACGGCTTGCGGCATTACCGATATCATGGCTCACGTTTTTGAACGCTACTTCACGAATACGCTCGAAGTGGAAATCACCGACCGCCTGTGCGAAGCGGTGCTTTTAACGATGGTGAAGGAGGGCCCCCGCGCCATTGCCGACCCCGCCAACTACCAGGTGCGTGCAAACATCATGTGGGCGGGGACGGTAGCCCACAACGGCGTTGTGGGCTGCGGGCGCAGTCAGGACTGGAACAGCCACGCCATCGAACATGAACTTTCGGCTCTTTACGACTGCGCCCATGGCGCGGGCCTAGCAGTCATCATGCCCGCTTGGATGGAATACGTGGTGGACCACAACGTGATGCGCTTTGCCCAGATGGCGACCCGCGTGTTCGGCTGCGAGATGAACTTCGAGAACCCGAAGGCCACCGCCCTCGAAGGCATCAGGGCTTTCCGCCGATTCTTGCATTCCATTGGCATGCCGATTAACTTTGCAGAACTCGGCGCGAAGGAAGAAGACATCCCGAAGATGGTGGAAAAACTGAATCCGGGCGACGGCTGGGGATTCGTGCCGCTCAAGGCGAAGGACGTCACTGAAATCTACAAGATTGCCGCCCACGCAACGGTGTAACTAGCTATGAGCAGTGAGGTCGTGCTTCGCACTTTGAGGTTTGAGGCGCTTGTAGGCGTGATTATAACCTCAAAGGACGCCGAAGGCGGCCGTGCTCATACCTCATACCTCACATACTCAATATGATTGCACTTTTCATCGGCGGTACGGGAACTATCAGCATGGCCATCACGCGCCTTGCAGCATCCCAGGGCTGGAAACTTTACCTGCTCAATCGCGGGAACCGCCCCGCAGAAGATATCCCCGCTGGGGTTGAAATCATCAACGCCGACATCTACGACGAAGCTGCTGTTGCCAAAAAAATCAAGGGGATGGAGTTCGACGTGGTCTGCGACTTTATCGTGTTCCACCCGAGCGCACTTGAACGCGATTACCGCCTATTCAAGGGCAAGACCAAGCAGTTCATGTACATCAGTTCCGCGAGCGCCTACCAGAAGCCGCTTTCGGACTACCGCATTACCGAGGGCACGCCTCTTGCGAACCCCTATTGGGAATACTCCCGCAACAAGATTGCGGGGGAGGAATTCTTGATGCGCAAGTACCGCGAGGAAGGCTTCCCGATTACGATTATTCGCCCGAGCCACACCTACGACGAGCGCAGCATCCCGCTGGGCGTCCACGGCAAGAACGGCAGCTGGCAGGTGGCAAAGCGCATGCTCGAGGGCAAGCCCGTCATTATTCACGGCGACGGTACGAGCCTCTGGACCATGACTTTCAATACCGACTTTGCTCGCGGCTTTGTGGGCCTGATGGGTAACGTGCATGCCATCGGTGAATCGTTCCAGATTACAAGTGACGAAACGCTCACTTGGAACCAGATTTACAAGGCGGTTGCTGATGCGCTCGGAGTCGAACTCAAGCCTTACTACGTGTCTTCACAATTCCTTGCAGATGTAAGCGATTATGACCTGCTTGGAAGCCTCATCGGCGACAAGGCGAACTCCGTGGTGTTTGACAATTCCAAACTCAAGCGCGCTGTGCCGACTTTCCGTACCGAGGTCCGTTTTGACCAAGGAATTCACCGCACCATCGACTATGTGCTAGCGCATCCTGAATTCCAGAAAGAAGATCCCGAATTCGACGCCTGGTGCGACAAGGTGATTGCGACGCTGGAAAAGGCAAAGGCGGCTTTGCGCTAACTTCCGCGGCGCTTGATTGCAGCATTTATCGGCTTAGTTCCACCACATAGTCGGCGGCGTTTACGAAGTCCTGCGCATGCTCGATGGCAATGACGGTGTGGCCCGCTTCGGTGAGGCCGTGAATCAGGTCGAGTAGATGCTGGATGTCCTTTTGATGGAGCCCGCGGGCGGGTTCGTCGAAAAGGAAGAGCGTGTTCGGCGCCTTCGCGCGGGCAAGCGCGATGGAAAGACGCAAACGGGCGCGTTCGCCGCCGGAAAGGTGCGACGTGGTTTGCCCGAGGCGCAAGTAGTCGAGCCCGGTATCGATCAAGGGCTTCAACTTGTCGGCGAAGGGCTTCATATTAATGAACAATTTGTAGGCTTCGCCGACTTCTAGGTCATAGATGTCGGCGATGGAAAGCGACTTGAAGCGGACTTCAAGAATTTCATCTTTGAAACGTCTGCCGAGGCACACGGGACATTCGGATTCTTCGTAGCCCGCGGGGTCGAGGATAACGCCTTCGCCCTTGCAGTTTTCGCAGCGGCCCCCGGGAGCGTGCGTCGCGAATTTGCTTGCGGTGTAGCCGCGGACCTTGCTTTCGGGGAGTTTTGCGAAAAGGTCGCGGAGAATCGTGTTCAGGTTGATGGCCGAGGCGACGGTACTGCGTCGGTTCCCGTGGAAATCGCCTGTCGAAAGAATCGATAGTGCCTGGATGCCGAGACTTTCGAATTCGCCCTTGGAGGCACGCGGGGCTAAGTTCCTGAAGAAAATCGTAGACTTGCCGCTACCGCTCTGGCCTGTAATGACGCTGAACTTTTGAATCGGAAAATGTGCAGTGACTGGTTTCATGTCGAATAAGGCGAATTTTTCGATATTGATTGCTTCGCTTTGCTCGCAATGACGTTTTTTGGATTGCTTTGTTTTGTTTGAGGTCGGCTCCGCTGTAATTTTCGCAATGACGTTCTTTTTCTTCTCGTCCAAAAGCTTAATCCAATTCCCCGTGGGAGATGCCGGATTTCCGAGTACTTCTTTCGCGGTTCCTTGCAACAATATTTCGCCGCCCTTTTCGCCGGCTCCAGGCCCCATTTCAATAATCCAGTCGGCTTTCTTGATGAGGGCGGGATTGTGGTCGATGAGAACAAGCGTGTTCCCGCGGGACTGCACCTTCTTTAAAACTTTCCAAAGGGCTTCCACATCGCTTTGGTGCAAACCGCTGGCGGGTTCGTCGAGGACAATCAAGAGATTGTTCAGGTGCCCGGTGCTGAGGCTCGAAAGCCGAAGTCTCTGGACTTCGCCACCCGAAAGTGTTGTGGCCGATCTTCCGGCGGTTAGGTAACCGATGCCGAGTTCGTTGATTGCCTCGATGCGGTCGAGGAGCGCGTTGAAGGCGGGCTTTTGGTTTGCGTTCAGACGGCTGTCGAAAAGTTGGTGCAGTTTTTGCCCGAGCCCTGTGAACGGTGTTTCGAGTAAGTCTTGCCAAGTGGTATCGTCGATAATTGCTTGAAGGACGTTTTGCTTCAGGCGGAGCCCCTTGCAGTCGGGGCAATCTTCGGTGGAATCGTCTTTTTCGATGATACCCGTGCCTCCGCAAGTGGTGCAGGTGCTGGTGCGTGAATAAGGCGACAAGTCTTCTGGCTGGAGCGGGCGAGACTGCTGTTCTCCGTGGTCGGGGCAACGCGGTGCCGTGCTGAAAAGTTTGCGGCTTCCGTTGATGTCTAAAGTCAGTTCGCCGTGGGTGAGCTTCAAGACTCCGTCTACCGCCTCGGCGATTCTTGTGCGGGTGTTGTCGCGGACAATCACGCGGTCCACGACAATAAAGAATTCTTGCGGTTCGATTTCGCGCTCGGCCGCAGTCAAGTCGGCGAGCGAATAGCTTACTCCGTCAGCCATGGCGCGTGTAAAGCCCTGCGCTAGGAACACCGCCGAAAGTTTATCGAGAGTCGCGTACTTATCTGCTTCAATCCGCGCAAAGAACTGTAGCTTGCTTCCTTGTGGCAGACTGGCGATTTCGCGAATGATTTCCTCGCGGCTCTGGCTTGCCATGGGTTTCCCGCAAACGGGGCAGGCGGGTCTAGCAAATCTAGCGAACAAGCTTCGCAGCGTGTTGTCGCATTCCGAAATGCTCAGGGCGTACGCCTTGGCGGGAGCTTCTCCGTGGCTCGGGCCTACGGCAAGGCTTGCGGGCAAACCTTCTGCGCTGTCTAGCGGAATAATGCGGCGACCGCCAAGTAATTCAGCTGCAAATGGAGAAAGCGTCTCCAGGTAACGACGCTTGGATTCCCCGTGCAGGGTGTCAAGCACCAGGGTCGACTTTCCGCATCCCGATGGACCGCATACCACCGTGATTTTGCCCATGGGGAACTGGGCGTCTACGTTTTTTAGGTTGTGTAGGCGGCATCCGCGGATGAAAATGGAGTCAGACATGTTGAAAAAATAGATTTATTTTTCTATATTCTATGCGCAAAAGAGGTACTTTATGAAACTTTTGCCTGAAGCCTTGACGTTTGATGACGTCCTGCTCGTTCCCGCTGAATCCTCCGTTTTGCCGGCACAGACCGACGTGAGCACCCAGCTCGCCTCCAATATCAAGCTTAACATTCCTATTATCAGTGCCGCCATGGACACCGTGACGACGGCTCCGCTCGCTATTTCCCTTGCTTTGCAGGGTGGTCTCGGCATTATCCACAAGAATATGTCTATCGAAGACCAGGCCGAAGAAGTCCGCAAGGTCAAGCGTTGGCAGTCCGGTATTGTGACCAACCCGGTGACGCTCGATGCCGATGAGCCGGTGTCCGCCGCATTTGAACTCCGCGCCCGCAACAAGGTGAGCGGTTTCCCGATTCTTTCGAAGGGTAAGCTCGTGGGCATGCTCACTAGCCGCGACCTGCGCACCGTGAGCGACATGAACGCAAAGATTCGCACCGTGATGACGAAGAATCCG
>NZ_JAZSAF010000084.1:0-81540 GCF_045601785.1 Fibrobacter sp. | reverse complement strand
CCGCATCGAGATGGACGATTTCGGTTCCGGATACTCCTCGTTGAACATGATTACCACGCTGCCCATCGACATCCTGAAAATCGACATGTCGTTCGTGCGCAACATGGAAAAGGACGAACGCAACCTGAAGCTCGTGGAACTCGTGGCGGGCATCGCGAAATTCCTCAAGATTCCTGCCGTAGCGGAAGGCGTAGAAACGCAGTCGCAGCTCGATACCCTCAAGGGAATGGGCTGCCAGATTATCCAGGGATACTTCTTCTCGAAGCCGGTCCCGCCGAAGGATTTTGTACCCTTCATCGAAAAGGAACTTGAACGCCGGAGGGGCGCATGATTACCATCGAAAAACTGAACGCTTTTGGGGCAAATACCGCCGAAGGGCTTGCACGCTGCTTCGGGAACGAGGCACTGTACCTGAAACTCGTGGCGACCATTCCCGGCGAGGGCAACTTCGACAAGCTAAAAAACACTCTGGATGCCGGCGACCTGGAAAACGCATTCCTTGCTGCACATGCACTCAAAGGGGTACTCGGGAACCTGTCGCTCACGCCACTCTACGTAAAGATTGCCGACATGACGGAACATCTGCGTAGCAAAACCGATATGGACTACAGCGTTCAACTAGCCGACATTCTTGCTCAAAAAGAAGAACTCCGCAAACTTTGTTCCGAATAAGCCATTGCCAAAATTAGTCCATTTGACTATATTTGGCGCGTTAGAATTCTGCGATGTTGCAGAATTTTTCCGGAAGTCTTTGTCTAACCTTCCTTAAAAAACAAAATGAAAAGCTATATCCAGCGTGAATGGCAGGACTTGGTTATCCTGCTTCGCAACATTCCCTCCCTCGCCGTCAGTTTCTTTATCCTCTCCGTCGTGTGCATGAACTTGCTCGCGAATAAGGAACTGGTCTCCTTTGAATACATGGCACTTGACTGCGGCTTTACGCTCAGCTGGTTCTCGTTTCTGTGCATGGACATGATATGCAAGCGGTTCGGGCCAAAGGCCGCCATGAAAGTCTCGGTAGTCGCCCTCTTCGTGAACCTATGCACCTGCCTGTTCTTCAACATCCTTTCCCATGCGCCGGGAATGTGGGGCGAATTCTACAGTTACATCGACACGAATCCCGATGCGGCCAAGGTCGCAAACGACGCCCTCAACGCTACGTTTGGCGGTTCCTGGTACGTGGTGCTGGGCTCGGCGCTCGCCATGTTCACCGCGTCTCTCGTCAATTCCGTCGTGAACTACGGCATGGGAAAATTCGCAAGGGGCAAGGACTTCAAGACATTTGCCGCACGTTCCTACGTTTCGACGATGGTGGCGCAATTCGTCGATAACATGATTTTCGCCCTTACGGTAAGCCACGTGTTCTTCGGCTGGACCATGAAGCAGGTCATTATCTGCTCCATTACGGGCTCCGTCATGGAACTCCTCTGCGAAGTCGTCTTCAGCCCCTTCGGCTACAGGATGGCCTGCAAGTGGGAAAAAGAAAATGTCGGTAGCGATTACCTCAAATTCAAGGCGGGGCAAGCATGAACGTCTTTATCAGCGGAACCCACAGCGGCATCGGCCGCGCCATCGCAGAACTGTTCTTGAGCAGGGGCGTGCATGTGGTCGGGTTCGACGTCAAGGAATCGACGATTGACCACGCCGAATACGAGCACCATATTGCCGACGTCTCGGACAAGGACTCTTTCCCGGAGCTGACCATTGCGGCAAACATCGTCGTGAGCAACGCGGGCGTGCAGAATTCCGGTCGCGACATCGAAATCAACCTGAAGGGAGCCTTGAACTTCGTCGAGAAGTACGCGATTCAATCCGAAATCAAGTCGGTACTCTTCATAGCGTCTTCCAGCGCCCACACCGGCGACGAGTTCCCCGAATACGCGGTTTCCAAGGGCGGACTGTTGACCTACGTGAAGAACGTGGGCCGCCGCATTGCAAAATTCGGTGCCACATGCAACAGCATCTCGCCGGGTGGCGTCAAGACAAGCCTCAACAAGCCCGTGATGGACGACCCAGTACTCTGGAACCGCATTATGGACGTGACTCCGCTCAGGCGCTGGGCCGAACCCGAAGACATCGCGGAATGGGTCTGGTTCCTGACGGTGGTGAACAAGAACTGCACCGGCCAGGACATCCTCGTCGATAACGGCGAGAAGGACCTGAACAGCACCTTCGTGTGGCCAGAATAATGTGAAACGCCGTCGCAAGAAAAATGCTCCCATGAGCCGCACGCAAATGATGCAGGCGGTCCATTCCGAAGACACGAAGCCCGAACTGATGGTTCGGCGAGCCCTTTTTAAGGACGGTTTTCGTTACAAGCTCCACCGTCACGACCTGCCCGGATCTCCCGACATGTTCATTCTCAAATACGGTGTTGCCATCTTTGTAAACGGCTGTTTCTGGCACCAGCACGGCTGCAAGTTCACGAGTCGCCCTAAGAGCAATCCCGAATTCTGGAACGAGAAGTTCACGAACAATACCGTACGCGACATCAAGACCGGCTGGCAGCTCTCTCTGCAGGGATTTCGCGTAGCAACCCTCTGGGAATGTTCCATCAAAAACGACTTCGAGCACACCCTGGAGCGGCTTAAGGCATTCCTGGTGAGCGATGAGGAATCCATCGAAATCTAAAAAAAGGCCCAATATAATGAAAACGCCCCATATGAAACATTTGTTTCATATACAAATATTTTCTATAAGAATATTCAAAATCTTGTGATTTTCATCATTTTTCGTTGTTTTTGTTTCATAAACATATTGACAATTGAATTTTTCAATTGTATATTTATTTCTGATTCCGGGAGAAACCGGAATAACTTGGGACAAACAGGACAGGAAACAATGAAAACGATCATCGAATACTCTGATTTCCGGAAGTTCATGCTGGATTACTACGAGGAGCGCAAGCGCTGTTCCGCGTTCACCTGGCGCGAATTTTCGAAGATAGCGGGCTTTACCTCTTCGTCATACATAAAGGTCGTGTGCGACGGGAAAAGCAAGCTCAGCAAGATTGGCATCGAGCGCGTCGCTACGGCAATGGGGTTAAGCGGCTTCGAGCTCGACTACTTCCGCGCCATGGTCAAGTTCGGCCAGGCCGCAAGCGAAGATGCTAAAAAAGCCGCATACAGGGACATGCTTGCGATAGCCAAGGTCCACAAGGTACGCGTTCTAGAAGGCGACCTTTTCGCCTATTACGATTCATGGCGCAACCCGGTGGTGCGAGAACTCGCCCCGCTGATGCCCGGCGCCACTCCCGGCGAAATGGCAAAGATGTGCTACAACTTGACATCTGCCGAGGAAGTGCGCGAATCGCTCGACTTTTTAACCAAGACGGGACTCTTGAAGAAGACCGCGAACGGCAACTTCAAGCAGTCAGAAGCTTCTGTGAAGGGCTCTCCCGACGCCACCCGGCTCGCACTCCGCGGAATGCACCGCCAGATGGCAGAACTCGCCTCCCCCGCATTGGAGCTTCCCAAGGACGAACGCAACTTCAGCGGCGTCACCATGGGCGTTTCCAGGGAAACTTACGACCGCATCGTAAACCTGCTCGACGAGTTTCGCAGCAAGATCATTGCTATCGCCGCCGAAGACAAGAACATTGAACAGGTCTACCGCCTGAACCTACAATTTTTTCCGCTAACCAAAAACATCAAGGAGAACAAAAATGAAAAAGCTTAACCTCTGCGCAGCGGGCATCGCAGCCCTGTTCTGCACCTACTGTAGCGACACCAACAGCACAGGCGACATCGCCGGCACTTCTGAAGAGATGAACGAAATCGCCGACAAGGGTTCCTCCAGCTCGGACACACCTGAGGCGGAATCCTCTAGTAGCATTGAAGACCAGAAGAATTCCTCGTCGAGCGAAGACGTTCATACTCCGCCCGCAGGCGGCAACACGTTGGACGCCTACGTGGAACAGTTTGGCTTACAAAGCAAGGTGCGTTTTGACAAGGCCGTGATGGCTATCAGCACTGGCCCCTACTTACTCAAGCAGCAGCCAATAGACGGCTCTGATCCTTATACGGAATTTGAAAAAGAGGGCGTTGCCAAGTTCACCCAAGAAAACATCGGTGAAATCGAAGAATACTTCCCGAACGCAGCCGAAACTTACGCTGAAACGGTTAGTGCCGTCAAGAATGGCTCCAACGAATGCGCCCTCTATTCTTACAACAGTTACGGTAACGAAAAGTACGCCGGTCTCGTTCTGGAATACGTATCGCCCGACACCTTGAAGGTTACCGGCATCGCCGCCAAGAACTGCGAAGAGACCACCGGCAACATGTTTGTTCGATTCTTGGTCAGCTACTGTGGCGACCTGAACAAGGAACCGGTAATCATCGAAAATACCGTAGAATCAAGTATCAAGAAGGAGCAGTGCCCCGCAGTCAATGAAACAGAATGGGTCAGCACAATCGACAGCGAAGAAATCGAAACTTGCGCCCCGGGTAGCGACTGCGACGGTGATGGAATCCCCGACGGCATTTATAGGCCCGACTTGGAGCCCTGCGATACCGACACATTGCTCTATTTCTACGAACGACACTTCCAATGCGTAGAAGGCAAGTGGCAATACCTGCCGCCTCCAGACTCCGGCGACACCCGCGCCCAGGCAAGAAATGCGACCGTGGAACCTCGCCAGGGAATGGCTGTAGCCCCGCGTGTCGTGATGGCAAGAAATGAGGACGGAACCATTTCCATTCGTGACGATGGTTACAATGCATCCAACAACTTTGTCATTGAAGCGGTTTACACCGAACTTTCTGGAGACACCATTATCGTAGACGTTATCTACCCTGACGGCGCAGATGTGAGTAGCTACCAGATAAGCGCACTCACGTTTACCGTGAGCAAAGTCTACACAAACGTGAAGTACATAAAATACAAAGACAGCGATAAAGTCAAGGAAATCTACGAAGTAGACGAACTCCTCCCCTGCGCAAGCAGTACAACTTGCCAGGAGTGCGGAGAAGGCCTCACATGCTAATCCGCTATATCTCTTAAAGCGAAGCAACAATTATTCTCCTAAGCCCGCCCCGCATTTTATGCGGGGCTTTTTTGCAACTTCGTTTTACAATTTCAGTATGTTTTCCGTTTATTGAAAAACACAATCCGTAAATACGAGTTATCAAATCGCGTTTTTCTTCTTAAATACAGGCATTTTTTGTCGGTTGGAGCCAGAATTTAGTTTTGGCACGCCTTTTGCAATTGTTTGAGCAAAACAAAAACAACCCCAACAAAGGATAGGAACATGAAGCTAGTTACAGCTTATATCCAACCCGAACGATTAAACCTTGTAAAGCAAGCGCTCTACGAAAATCAAATCTACAAGATGTCCGTCACCAACGTTCTTGGCTGCGGTCAGCAGCGCGGTTACAACCAGCGTTTCCGTGGCGTGGTGACAGAGGTCAATTTGCTCAAAAAGATCTGCTTGAAGATTGCAGTCAACGACGAATTCGTGCAGCCCTGTATCGACGCTATCATCAAGGGTGCCCGCACGGGAGCCATCGGCGACGGCAAGATTTTCGTCACGGAACTCGAACAGTGCATTCGCATTCGCACCGGTGAATCGGGCCCCGAGGCAATTGGGTAAGTAAACAGTGATTAGTGGTTAGTGATTAGGAAGTTTCCTGTTTACTAACCACTGCATACTAACCACTACTAAAAGGATTTAAACAATGAACGAAGCAGCAACTGTCGTACCTGTCAGCGACGCCATCTTTATGACAGAAAACATTTGGATCATGATTAGCGCCATGTTGGTGTTTATCATGGGCCTGGGCTTTGCCTGTGTCGAAGCGGGTCTTGTTCGCGCGAAGTGCGCGGCCAACGTCGCTTTCAAAAACATCGCGGTTCCCGCCATAGGTATCACGATGTATGCCGCCATCGGCTTTGCCCTCATGTACCCCGGAACGTTCAACGCGATTTCCGGTGTACTTGGATTTGCCGGATTCGGCATCGGTGACTGGGCCGACCCCTCCAAGTTCACCGCCGCCTACAACGGCCACTTCACACTGTTTACCGACTGGCTGTTCCAGGCGATGTTTGCAGCAACCGCCGCAACGATCGTCTCGGGCGCTGTCGCCGAACGCGTGAAGTTGAACTCCTTCCTCGTCTTCACCGTCATCTACGTGGCCTTCGTCTACCCCATCGTGGGTAGCTGGACATGGGGCGGTGGCTGGCTTTCCACCATCGGCAAGGCCGGTTTCCATGACCTCGCCGGTTCTACCCTCGTCCACTCCGTGGGCGGCTGGGCGGCGCTTGCCGGCGTGATGATTCTCGGACCGCGTATCGGCAAGTATGTCGGCGGCAAGGTGCACGCCATTCCAGCCCACAACATCCCGCTCGCAACCGTCGGCGTATTCATGCTCTGGTTCGGTTGGTGGGGATTCAACGCCGGTTCCGCACTCTCTGGCGACCCGAAGGCAACTAGCTGGATTTTGGTGACTACGAACCTCGCCGCTGTTGCAGGCATCATCACCGCAACGCTTACGAGCTGGATCGTTTCGAAGAAGCCGGACGCCACCATGGCCCTCAACGGCTGCCTTGCTGGCCTCGTCGCCATCACTGCCGGTGCAGACGTGGTTACCCCGCTTTCTTCCTGGATTATTGGCGCCATCGCCGGTGTGCTCGTGGTGGGTGCAGTCTTCATGTTCGACCGCTTGCACTTGGATGACCCGGTCGGTGCTCTCTCGGTTCACCTGGTGAACGGTGTGTGGGGTACGCTCGCTGTCGGTATCTTTGATATCACTGGCGACTACACCCTCGGCACTCAGGCCATCGGCGTGATCGCTTACGCGGTTCCCTGCTTCGGTGCAGCTAGCCTCATCTTCTACGCTATCAAGAAGACCATGGGACTGCGCGTTACCGAGCGTCAAGAACTCCGCGGCCTCGACCAAAGCGAACACGGACAAGAATCCTACAGCGGCTTCCAGATCTTCAGCAACATGTAATTTGGGCGCCAAAAACTCTTCATACAAAACCTCACATAAACCAAAGCAAAGAAGGGATGTCGCAAGACATCCCTTTTAGTATGAACCGATTAAAGGGCTTAATTTCCCGAAATTTCCTTGGCCTTCGCTTCGATTTCGGCGATGGCTTTTTTGCGGCCTTCGGCAGTGTCTTCGTTATTGAGCACGATGTTCACGAACACGGAGCCCGCCACCACGGCATATACATGCTTGCTAAGCACCTTAGACTGTTCACCGTTACGGATGCCGAAGCCGCCGAGCACCTTGGCGCCACCCTTACCGACGGTGTCGATAAAGTCGAGCGTCGCCTGGTCAATGGTGGTTTCGCTACCGGTCGTACCTGCGCGGAGTGCGGCGTAGATGTACTTGAATCCCTTGGAAGCCATCGTTTCAAGGCGTTCCTTGGTCATGCTAGGAGCCGCCACGGGGATGTTTTCGAGACCGTGCTTCTTGCAAGCTTCGGTCAGACCTTCGTCGCAATCGAACGGCAAGTCCGGAATGATGCAAGCGGAAACACCTGCGTCCTTGCACATCTTCACGAAGTTTTCGACGCCGGGAGTAAAGGCGAGGGAGCCGTAAGTCATGATGTAGATCGGCGTTTCAGGGTGACGTTCGTGAATTTTCTTCACGATTTCAAGACCCTGCTTGGTGGAGTAACCCTTGTCGAGAGCGATGGTCGATGCCGTCTGGATGGCGGGACCGTCGGCGCTCGGATCGCTAAAGGCAAGTTGAATTTCAAGGATGTTTGCGCCACCCTTCACAAGAGCGTCGGCGATGGCGATAGAAGTTTCTGCGTCCGGAAACCCGGCAATGAGATGAGACATTAAGTTCATAGTGACTAGTGGTTAGTGATTAGTGATTAGTGATTAGTGATTAGTGGTTGGTGGGCCGTAAGGCCGTTAGCGGTTAGTGGTTGCTGGTTAGGAATTCTTGATACCCGCGTCCCAGTATACTAACCACTGTTTACTAATCACTGTTTACTTGTTCATTATCTCCGCGTCGTGGATATCTTCGTTATTTTCGAGGCGAACAAGTTCCGCCTTCAGGAATTCCTTCCACTTTTCGGGGCGGAACACGGGGCTTGTGATAAAGATGTCCTTGTCGCCGCGGCCGCTCATGTTGATGACGAGCGCCTTGTCCTTCGGAAGTTCCTTCGCGATCTTCATGGCGGCAGCCCCTGCATGCGCACTTTCGAGCGCGAAAAGGATGCCTTCGTTACGGGCGAAGAACTTGACCGCTTCAAGGGCTTCCTTGTCGAGGATCGCGGTGAATTCCACGCGGCCCGATTCACCGAGGGCGGCAAGCTGCGGGCCGATTCCCATGTAGTCAAGCCCTGCCGAAATGGAGCGGGTCGGCAGCGACTGACCGTCTTCATCAATCAGGAAGCGGCTCTTGTAACCCTGCAGAATGCCTTCGCGGCTGGCGTTACCCGTCATGCGGGCGGCATTTTCACCCTTGTTCGGGCCGATGCCACCGGCTTCGGCACCGATCAGGCGCACATTCTTGTCTTCGATAAACGGAGTGAAAACGCCGATGGAATTGCTACCGCCTCCCACGCAAGCGACAACGGCCGCAATGTCGATGTTACGCTCGGCAGCCTGACGCTTGACCTCTTCGCCGATAATCGACTGGAAGGTGCGAACGATATCCGGGAACGGAGCCGGACCGAGAGCAGAACCCAGCACATAGTGGGTATTCTTGAAATTCGTAGCCCAGTCGCGCATGGCTTCGTTCACGGCATCCTTAAGGGTGCGGGCACCGCTCGTGACCGGCACGACCTTGGCACCGTACATTTCCATAGTCGCCACGTTCGGTTGCTGGCGACGGACATCCACCTCGCCCATGTATACCACACATTCGAGGCCAAGCTTTGCGCAAGCGGCAGCAGTGGCGAGGCCATGCTGACCGGCACCCGTCTCCGCGATGATGCGGGTCTTGCCCATCTTCTTTGCGAGCAAGCACTGACCGATGGCGTTGTTGATTTTGTGGGCACCCGTATTGGCAAGGCCTTCAAGCTTGATGTAAATCTGAGCGCCACCCAAGAGCTCTGTTGCCGTCGGAGCGTAATACAGTGGCGTTTCGCGGCCAATGTAGTCACGCTGGATGATGCGCAGCTCCTCGAGGAATTCCGGATCGTGGATGTACTTGTTGAAAGCCGCTTCGAGGTCGTCGAGCGGGCGGCGAATGATTTCGGCAACATACTTGCCGCCGAACTTGTCAAAGAAACCGTTGTTAGAAGTTGTGGAAGTCATAGGGTTTATGAGCAGTGGTTAGTGGTTGGGGTTAAAATTCGTAGTTGAGGGGAAAAATTAAAGGCCTTCGGAGAGTCCGAAAGCCTTATTCATTTATTGGTTGCAAACACTTGATGAAAACAGCAAACCGGACTCTATTTCGTAGAGCCCCACCACCAACGGTTGAAACGGATTACTGCATTCATCTTCATATGCCCTAATTTAGGAATGTCTCTTTAATGTGGCAAGGGGTACAGCATAAAAAAAGTGAAGACTCTCGACGATCGAGAGTCTTCTGTTAAACACTTGATGAAATGGCAATGCCTAAATCCCTTCTTTGAGAACCTCGTCGATAGCGGCGCTAGCGTCAAAGCGGATTGCCAATTTCATCTTTATGCCTTCAATATATATACTAATTCGTTGTCTGTCAATAGGTTAGCGCAAGTTTTTTGTAAAAATTTCTTTCGCAATTTGTACAAAAAGGCCTAAATTCGGCCATTTGGGGCGCAAACGCAACAAAGGGCAAAGTGATTTAAATCATTTCATCGATTTTGCAACATTAAAAAAATTGGAGTTCTGCACATATTTAATTATATTTACAGAGACATAGTTTAGAGTTCGCTCTTATTCGGACAGCTGAAAAACGACCAAAATTTCATCGTCTAGGAATAAGGCCGATTACTCACACCATATGGTGTGGGTCGTTTGTGCCTGTTAGACGATAAGGTTTACTTGGTCGTTACCTCAGCTGTTTAGGGCACCTGCGATTCCACACTTTTTTATTTGGATCGCATCCCTGAACAAGACGGACTCAATAACCCGAGGATGTTCATGGGCAAATTGTTATTTATATTGGCCGTTATGTTGGCCGCAACCGTTTCTTTTGCAGACGATCTTTGCGTACAATTATGCATAGATTGCTCCCTAAATCCAGAAAACGAGACTTGCACCAAGGTTAATCAAGTCTGCGGCAACTGCCCCGCTATCTTGGACAGTTTAAAGCAGGATTCCCTTGCAGTCGTAGCTCGTGTCGATTCCATTGAACAAGAAAAAGCGCGTAAAGACTCCCTGCAAAGCGTCGACGTTCGCAAATTAGCAGACATTATGCAGAAAAACTGCAAAAACGACACCTGCACTTTTGAGGTAACCATAGACAAAGGCCTATTAGGGCATATTCGCGCCAAGAAGGGAAACAAGGCCGCAGTCACAAAAGAGCCCGAACAAACTCCGCAAGAATCACTTTCGCCGCCGATAAGCGAAGAATGCAAAAACTTCTGCGGTTTATGCGACTCCGAAGACCAAGGAGAATCTAGTTCAACATGCAAAAAAGTTGAGGTACAATGCAAATGCTCCGCATACGCCGAACAGGAACGTATGCTAGCGGAAAAAGCAGTAGCAGACAGCATCGCCGCCATCGATAAATTTCTCAATCAAATGCAAACCGTTCAAGCATCGGCAAATTCTGTTTTTGAATTCTGCAGCAAAAAAGAGCAAGCTGAACCTTGCAGCGTCTTGGTAAAAATAAAAAGCGAAGACATGTCCTTAATCGAAATTCAGGACCTCGCCCAAAAGCCTATTGTCGAACAAGACTCCACTGTTAATGAGGCTCCTAAGGACAGCGTAATCGTTGCCGCCGCCCCTGCAAAAGATTCTATCGCAAATGATTCTTCCGCTAAATCTAAATTAATGAAACACGCCAACCCCTATATGGGATTTTCATTTGCTTTTGAAGAATATCTAGAAAAAGAAGTGGCAAACTATGATGTTTATCCCGACAAGCAGTGGGGCATAAATCTTGGATTTATGATTCGCTGGTATTTTTATAACTGGGGAAGTTTCCAAACAGGAATTAATCTAGTTTACCATGAGGCCGATTATGATTTCGATGACTATGATCTGTACAATTACAGCACTGGATACGGCGAAGGCGGAATCGAGTACCAGAACCTTATGTTCGAAATCCCCTTACAGTTTCGTTTCGGCTTCCCCCTCAATAAGGCGGGAACAATTAGTCCCTTCATTAGCGCCAGTTTCCATGTGCGTAAACCGATTTACATGTGGGCAGAATATGATGTTGAATGGACATGGTCTAGTTCGTATTATGATTACAATATAGACGAATCCTATGATGGTTTTTATGCGCTACCCGATTGGGAATTCTTAACCTATGTTGGTTTCGGCATTGAATTTTTCAGACGCTTTTCGCTACAGTGGCAGTTCTTGCCCGTATCGATTGTCACCAACACCGACACAATCACCAATTATTACTGTGACGATTCAGACGGTCTAACTTGGCGAATCAGTATGGATTTCGCATGGTAAAAGGAGTGTAGCATGAATTTGTTGAAATATATTAGCCCCCTTTCATTTACACTCATTCTTGCCGCATGCGCAGACGAGAGCCCGCTGGACATCATCGAAGACGATATTTCTGAAGCAGAAGATCGAGCAGAAGACCAAGCATACAAAGACGCTGAAAGAAAAGATTGCAAAAATGGGACCAACTGGGATCTCACTGACGAAGAATGCTGTGAAAAATATTATGGCTATCGTTGCAAAGAGATTGAGGCGGATAAGTGCTACTACGGAACTAGTTCATATTCCGATGCATGGTGTTGCGATAATTATGGCTACCGTTGCAGCTATGTTTACAGCAGTTCTTCCGCTAAATCCAGCAGCTCCTACAAATACAGCAGTTCGTCTTACGTTAGCGAAGCCGACAAGTGCTACTACGGAACCAGCACTAAGAGCAACACCTATTGCTGCAACAACTACGGCTACCGTTGCGAATACGTTTACAGCAGTTCCAGCGTAAAGACAGAAGTGGTAGAAGCCCATACTTCAACGGGAAAGACCATGAAATTCACGCTCACCTATTACAAGCAGAAATCCGCCGACTGGGACGGAATCTCCGCCGGTGGTAGTTATTCTGACGGGGACCCGACCATAAGCTTTTCCATTTACTTTATCGCATCTGGCGGCCAAACCACATCTAAGTCTACGGGCAACCTGCTTTCCTTGCAAGACCAAGGATCTTGGAGCGGTTCCAAAACCTCGACTTTTGATGTTCCCATCGGAACTCAAGACATCAAGGTTTGTCCTAATGTTGTTGACAAGGATGCTCTTAGCAATGACGATATGTCTTCTGGTTATTGCTATACAAAAACAAACATCGGATACCTATCCGATTATAAATCTGTCGAGCAAAGTGATTATAACTCAACTAAATACGAACTTGAATGGGAATGGTACCTGTATTAAGGAGGGTCTCTATGAAAAAAATCTCTTTTGCCATAGTTCTCTGTATCGGACTCCTCATGAGTTCTTGTGCCACGCTCATTCCCCCTCGCCATCCTGATTTGTCCCGCGAGGAATTTCAGGGAATGGTTTCGGGCAGCAGCGAAAAAACAGCGTGCTACGAAAGCGGATTTCGCGGAGGAATGCTCTTTTTGGATTTCATCCTTGGAGCCCCCTTCCTTTGGGTGCCAATCATTGTTGATGGCGTAGGCGGACGCTTTACCGCTTACTACTACGATCATGACCGCTGCGAAGAAGTCAAGGAACAAGAACGCAGCGCAAGACTTGCTCGCGATTATGGGCAAAAAGTCAAAAAAAGTGAGCCCGTTCAAGAACCCGCTCCGCGACCCGCTAAAGCCAGCCACACGAAAGTAACAAAAACCGTCATCATCGAAACAGAATCCGATGATGACGAATACGAAGTTCTATACTAGAATTAAGACTAACGAAAATTTTTCTTAAGCGCGTCGAACAACGCGCTTATTTTTTCTGCATTTTTTATTCCCGGAGCGTCTTCAACACCGCTGGAGACATCGATAAGTTCGGGGTGGAACTTTTCGACAATCGCACCCACATTTTCGGGCGTGATGCCGCCGGCAAGCCAGAGCGGCAACTCGCCTGCTTTTTCGCGAAGCAAGTTTTCGGGAATGGTCTTGCCTGTACCGCCGGGGATTCCTTCGACTTTTGCGTCCAACAAGATGCGCGGTTCACCACTCTTGCGGAGAGCCGCGACCTTGTCGAAATCCGATTCTTCGCCGACGCGGGCGGCAAAGTAATGCGGCAAGTCATCACAAAAAATCGACTCTGGATTGCTTCGCACTTCGTGCTCGCAATGACGTGCCAGGCAAGCGGGATCTATTCCATGAAGTTGCACGGCATCGAGTACCCCTTCGCGGACGAGCTTAATGGCGGTCTTGCCTTCGGGGGATTCTGGGTCAGTGATAACTCCAACAAGGAGAGGAACGTCATCGCGAGCCTCAGAGAGGCGTGGCGATCCATTTTGACGCAATTTCGCAGCAAAATCCCGCACAAATTTCTCAGTGGTCAGGCGCTTGGTAGTGCTGAACACGAATCCAAGCATGTCAGCACCGAGTTCTGCGGCGAGCAAGCCATCTTCGTCGCGAGTAATGCCGCAGATTTTGACTAACGGACGATTTATGCCATGGATTGCTTCGTCACTTCGTTCCTCGCAATGACGTGCTTGTTTCTGCTGTTTGCGCTCTGCAAACTTTTTCCAGAACTTGCCGCGGGCATTTTCGGAGCCCGATTCAAACGCATGCACCACCTCTTTAGCAAGCGCAGGATTCTTCGCAACCGCCTCCCCCACCAGGATTCCCGTAAAGCCGAGGTTGCGCGCATAAGTCGCATCGGCCGGGCATAAAATTCCAGATTCAAACACAGCCTTCGCAGGAAGCTTGCTACGCACCGATGCCGGCACCAGCGGATCCGTATGGAAGGTCGCCAAGTCGCGGGAGTTGACGCCCGCGACAATCGTTTTTGCGGCATCGGCCCCGAGTGCGCTCGTGACAACCGAAAGCTTGCGGAAGTCGTCTTTTTCACGAACTTCAACGAAAGCCTGCATGTCGAAAGACTGCGCACGCTTCGCCATCTTCACGAGCTGTTCATCATCCAGGATGCGCGCAATCAAAAGGACTGCATCGGCACCGCAACGGTAAGCGACATCGATTTCGTCTTCATAGAGCAAGAAATCCTTGCGGAGTACGGCGCAGGTATGCAACCCCTGCTTGCGGCGATTTTCCATCAGGTCCGCCACCGCAATCAAGTCGCGAAGCGATCCCTTAAAGAAATTACCTTCGGTCAGCACCGAAATTGCCTGGGCGTGAGCCTCGGCGTAAGTCGTCGCGAGCCCCACCGGATCGAGATCCGGGGCGATATCCCCCTTCGAAGGCGACGCACGCTTCACTTCGAGAATCGCACCGGCGTTCCCGAGGAATTCTGTATGACCTACGCGACGCTTTTCAGGGATTTCAATGCCGAAATTCAGACCCAGCCGCTCGATATCCGCGCGACGTTTCTCCACAATTGTTTGCAGTATATCAGACATGTAGATTGTCATGCCCGCGCTTCGGCCCTTCGACGAGCTCAGGGACCTTAGCGGGCATCTCCTTTACGAATTCGTTGCGACCTTGACTTCTTCGATCTTCTTGAGAACGGAGCCGTCCTCCATGGCCTTCATGGCCATCTCGTAGCCTTCCTTGACAGATGCAGCCTTCTTGCTGATGTAGAGGGCGGCACCGGCGTTCAGGGCGCAGGCATACTTGATGCCCAGGCGGCCCTTGCCATTCAGCACGTCGAGAGCGAGGTTGAAGTTGTCGACACCCGTACCGCCGGCGAGGTCTTCGGGATCCACGGAGGGGATGCCGAAGTCCTTGGGGTCGATGCGGTAAGTCTTGTACTCGCCATCTTCCAGGATTTCGGCGATGGTCGTCGGCACACAGGGCGAAATTTCGTCGTAGCCGTCATCAGAGATAGCGACCATCACACGCTTTGCGCCGAGGGCCTTCGCCGCCTTGGTGAAGGGTTCCAGCACGGTCGTGCTATAGACGCCGAGCATCAGGTACTTGGCTTCGGCCGGGTTCGTGAGAGGGCCGAGCAGGTTCATGATGGTCTTTACGCCGAGGGCTGCACGAACCGGGGCGGCAAAGCGCATGGCACTGTGGTACACAGGTGCCATCAGGAACACGAAATTCGTCTTGTCGATGACGGAGGCGGCTTTATCCGGAGTCATGTCGAGCTTGAAGCCTGCCGCAGTGTAGAAATCAGCAGCGCCGGACTTGCTGGAAACCGCGCGGTTGCCGTGCTTTGCCACCTTGGCGCCGCAGCTGGCTGCAATCAGGCCCGAAAGTGAACTCACATTGAAGCTTCCCTTGCCGTCGCCACCGGTACCCACGATGTCCGTGAGTTCTTCGCCACTGTACGGGAAACGGCGCTTTTTCTTGCTGAGCACGTAGGCGCAGCCCGCGATTTCGTCGGCCACGGGACCCTTCGCAAAGAGCGCAGTCAAGATGCCTGCCATTTGGCGCTCATCCATGATGCCGTCGGTCAAGTCTTCCATGAACATCTCGGCGGTGGCGCGGGTCAAGTCCTTACCATCCATGAGCGTATTCAAGATGCCGCGCACATCAAGCGGTTCGCGACGGTAGTTGAGGAATGTCTTGAAAAACTCGTCGGCACGGCCGCTGGCGATGGATTCCGGGTGGAACTGCACGCCTTCGATCGGGAGCGTCTTGTGACGGATACCCATGATGTCGCCATCAGTGGCTCGTGCAGTCACTTCAAAATCGGCAGGGAGCGTCGCTTCGTCGATGACGAGGCTATGGTAACGCGTGAAAATATTCTTCTTGCCGATGGTGCGGAAAAGGCCCTTGCCGTCAAGGTCAATTTCTTCGGCGATGCCGTGCTTGATGAACTTGGCTTGCACAATCTTTGCGCCGAAAGCGTAACCGATGGCCTGGTGGCCGAGACACACGCCAAGAATCGGGAGCTTACCCGCAAAGTGCTTGATGGCATCCACGGAGATGCCCGCGTCTTCGGGGCGGCCCGGACCCGGGCTCACGATGAGACGGCTCGGGGAGAGCTTTTCGATGTCCGCTATGGAGCATTCGCGGCTACGAAGCACGCGAATTTCTTCGGTGGTAATTTTTGCCAACGCCTGATAGACGTTGTAAGTGAAAGAATCGTAGTTGTCGATAATGACGATCATTTTTTTATCCTCTTGTTTAAAATTTCTTCCGCCTTCGCAAAGACTTTTTATTCCCGGAGGATTTCAATGATGTTTTGGCAAAAAGAAAGGCCTCCGTGAGTCCGGAAGCCTTTGCTTAAAATCTTGGGTGATTTGCGACAAATACCGGGCTCTATGTCAGAGTCCGCGCCACCAACGACGGTTCAGGGTTGCACATGTCACAAAATTCATCATATAACAAAAATACCAAACGAAATCTGCCATGGCAAGGGGTGTTTCGTAAAAAAATTGAATATTCCCTTTTTTTACATATAGAATTTATCAATTTGTCCAAAAAATGTAAAAGAAGACTTTTTATATTTAGAACATGATTCAAAGAATCGGATGCACCACCTTATTCCTTTTCGCCGTGGGAGTTGCCACCGAAAACCTGCATCCAATTACTCCCCCGACAACCTCTTTTGCGACTCAAGGAACAGTCGAGCTCGACGAAGACGTCTACAGCGGCGACATGGAGATTTCGGCAGAATATGCAATACACCCGCGCCTGAGCCTTTACGCAGACGGGGCCTTCCGCTTCTTGAGCTACAGCTACGAATATTCAACCGAGGGATACATCCATAATTACTGCAACCTGCATGTGAATGGATTTAACGAAATCTACGTAGGCGCAAAGGGACTGATCCTCCCCTACTTAGGCCTAAATCTCGGCTGGCGGTTTCCGCCCGGCGAAGGTTCCCAAAAGAACCGCTTCCACCGCCTAAACCTGGAACCGTTCACCGTCCTCCCCTTTTCCAGGCACCTGACGCTCGGCACATCGTTTCGTTACAACACCTTCCTAGAAGACAAGAACTACAAGCCCGGTAACGAAGTCGGTTTCAAGGCATCCTTCGTGTGGCGCCCCGGCTGGAACGACTCCCTGAATACGGGCTGGCACTTCAGCGAAACATTCCTGTACCAGGCAAGAATCGAAGAATCCGAAAACAGGAACTTGGCCAAGCCCTACCGCAAAATGAAGGACAAGTACCGCGGCATGAAAATGAAGTTCGATGCGGCACGCTACTTCAGCATTTTCAAGGTTCCTGTCGGATTCGGACTGAACTACGAAATCCACGAAGGCACACTCTTTGGATTCGAGACCGGCCATCGCGTCGGAATATTCACGAAAATCTGGAACTAGCCAAAGAAACTGAAGCTCGTCTTCTTGAGTTCCCTGACGGAATGGAGCACCGCGTATTCGGGATTGCCGATGGATTCGGCAGCCTCCCTGATGTAACGGTCCAGTTCTTCGGCGGTCTGTGCGTGTATCATCGCATAGAGCGTGTACGGGAAATCCTCGAAGGAGGGGCGCTCGTAGCAATGCGACACGTGCGGGTTTTCTGCGAGAACCGCGCCGGCTGCGGTGGGTGCATAAAAACACACCATAGCATTATACGCGAAGCCGGCCTGCTGATGCCGGAGGATTGCCCCGAAGCGTCGCATTCTCTTTTGCACGAGATCGTCGCGGAGGGCATCGCATGAAACACCCCAATCCACAAACGGCGTGAGCGTGTGCGGGATATCGTTACAGGCAATGCGGATACGAGCCCGGTCGGAATCCGACAAAACTCGGGCAGGAGATTGCTTCGCTTCATTACATTCCGCACGCAATGACATTTCAGAGCTACACACATCGCTCAGGATAACTCCACTGCCTACTGCCAACTGTCTACTGCCTTCTGGCACAACAGCACCCATCACCGTATTGATTTTGAACTTCTTCGTCGCATTCAGGATATGGACATCGTGCAGGTCGGTACTTGCACAGAGCCCATCGACAATCTTCTGAATTTCCGCTTCGGACTGGGCAATGACTGTAAACCAGACATTGAATTCGTGGCTGCGAACGTAGTTGTGCGTAATCGCAGGAATCTCGTTAACGGCAGCAGCGAACAGCTCTAAGGCAGAATCACCGACAGCCCCGGTCGCAGCCGTAGGCACCTTGCCCGCGCAAAGGCGAGAGATAAAACCTAGCTTTTTAGAATCGTACACCCCACCGATACGGCGAATAACGCCCGAGCGTCGCAGGTTCTCGACCGCATCGAAGACCGCTTGTTCCGTGAGATGCCCGCGAACATCGCCGCCAGCACACGCTTCCTGCGCGTTCAGCATCTCCGCCAAACGCCTGTACGGGCGTTCTTCCAGCGGGAAGGCGTCCTGAATGACAGAGAGAAGACGCTGTTCAAGTTCAGTCATGTAAAACTAGAAGTGAATGGTGTGGAGTGTGAGGTGTGAAATGATTTTCATTACACATTACACATTCCACACTACACATTATCCATTAATTTCCTCGTCCGTCAGGTAGCAGGCCGGATCCTGTTCCCAGAAATCTCCGGTCACAGCCTCGGCGCGGGTGCGGAAGTTGCCGTTACAGAGATTCAGGTAGGCGCACTTGGGGCAGCGTCCTTTAAGCAAGGGCTTACGGTTCTTGAGACCCGCCATAATCGGGTTGCTCAAGTCTGTCCAGATTTCGCCAAAGCTACGTTCGCGCACGTTACCTAGTGTAATATATTGCGTGAACTGGTCGGGGTGAACATTCCCGATGCTATCAATGTTGCCAAAAGCCATACCGCTGCGGTTGCCGCCATTGCGCTGGATGAGTTCCAGCACCTTTTCGGCACGGGCCGGATCTTCACGCTTCATGCGCAAGTACAGGTAAACGGCATCGGCGTGGTTATCGACGGTCAGAATTTCCTTGTTGATTCCGCGCTTCTTGAAGTCGAGCGTGCGGTCAATAATCAGGTCCATCGTCTTGCGGCTCTCTTCGTGGTTCAGGTCATTTGCAACCATCGCGGAGCCACGCCCGCTGTAGACCAGGTGGTAGAAACATACGCGATCAATGTTCTCGGCTTCGAGCAAATCAAAAATGGCGTTCAGGTCTTGCACGTTGTAGCGCGTAATCGTAAAGCGAAGCCCCACCTTCTGGCCGGTCGCCACACAGTTGCGGATACCGCGAAGAGCCAGCTTGTATGCGCCTTCCTTGCCGCGAAACTTGTCATGAGTCGCTTCGCAACCATCCAAGCTGATGCCCACATAACCCACGCCCATGTCCTTGAGTTTTTGAGCCACGTCGGGCGTAATGCAGGTGCCGTTCGTGCTGATGGTCGGGCGAATTCCCTTGCTTGCCGCATAGTTCGCAAGTTCAAAAAAGTCCGGGCGCAGGAGCGGTTCGCCACCGCTGAATAGGATTACCGGCACCTTGAAGTCGGCCAACTGATCAATCAAAGCCAAGCCTTCTTCATGCGTGAGTTCGTTCTGGTACTTGATGGCCTCGGAGCGGGCATAACAATGCACGCAACTCAGGTTGCAGGTTTTGGTGCAATTCCACACCACCACGGGGCCACGACCGTGAACAACTCCGTTCGTCGATTCGTGCGCATGCTTCTCATAACGCAACTGGTCCCCATAGTTCGGGGTATCCATCAAGAGCTTGGTAATACTGATCATAGAGCCAAAGATAGAAAAATAACCCCGGATTCCCGAGGTTATTTAAAGGTTACGCGTGATGGCTTAAAGATTAAAGCTTCACAGAATCCTTAGAGATGAACTTCTTGATCTTCTTGTCGCCCATCCAGAGCTTCTTGTGGCTCTGCAGGTCGGTGAGTTCGAGGTCCACCTGGTAGAAGATCACGGACTGGCCGCCTTCCTGATCCACGATGGTGTTGATGGTACCGGTCAGCATCCAATCGGCGCCAGTTTCCATGCCAAGGGACTTGGCGGTTTCTTCGGTAGCGTTGCCACGCTGGTCCATGACTTCTTCACGCAGTTCGGCGCGTTCGGCGGAATTTGCCACGAAGTCAGCTGCACCGGAATTCAACAGAGCGCGTTCCATGTCCTTGATAAAGGTTTCAACGCTGATGTGTTCGTGACTCTTGTTACGAACCTTGCCGATCACGACGGTCGGAGTACGTCCCATTTCGCCGATAATCTTTTCAATCTTTGCGCTGGTCAAGCAGCTCGTGATCATTTCGTCTGCAACCAGGCGGGAGTCGGTGTCATTCCACTTACCCGAGAGGTCCGTGGTAGAATTCGTATCGATACGGGTAACGGTCTTGCCACCATTGCTGCAGGCAACCAGGCAAAGGGCACAGCCCAGGGCAAGGATAGTGAACAATTTACGCATAGGGTTTCTCCTTTTGAGTTTTTCTCAAATTTAGATAGAAAATACAAATTTGTCTATGAATAAAAAATCTCCAAGACTTATCTTGGAGACTTTTAAATCCAACAGTTTCGTTAGAGAGATTACTTATCAGCGAACTTCTTAGAGGCGGCCTTGACCTTCGGGTCGTTCTGGGCATCCTTGATCTTCTGCTTGATACCGTCTTCAATCTGCTTTTTAAGCTTTGCAGCGAGGGCGGGGAAACGTTCTTCCAGGGAATCGCTAAAGACAGCCGGTTTCTTGGGAGCGGAGGGACCCTTACGCTTGGCGTTCAGGGGGCGCTTCTTCTTGGCCGGGGCCTTCTTTTCTTGGGATTTTGTTTCCTGAGGCTTGACTTCTTCTGTGGATTTGACTTCAGTTTCTTCTGACATAATAGACCTCTTGGAAATATTGTTAATTTGACGGCGCAAAAATAGTAAATTTTCGGGCCGTTTCTAGGTTTTGCAATTAAAAATTATGCTTTTTGAGCGAAAAAAAGGCGTTTTAAACTACCCAAAAAGCGTAGAGAGCCTACGAGCCGCGCCTATTTTCAAGCCAATGGGCAAGCACCGTGATGTCGGCGGGGCGGACGCCGGGGATGCGGCTAGCTTGCCCGAGCGTGAGCGGCTTGTGGGCATTCAGGCGCTGGCGGCTTTCGATACTCACCGCCGTCACCTGCATGTAGTCAAAATCGGCAGGCAGCTTCACCGATTCCATCTTCTTCTGGTCGTCGATTTCCTTCGCTTGGCGGTCAAAGAAACCTGCATAGATTTCTTCGGCGTACATGAACCACTGGTCGCGACGGGTCAGAGGCAAGTCCGGCAAAGCAGCCTTGAATAGCGCCTCGGGGTCGATCCCTGGACGGCGCAGCACGTTGATCCAGCGGGTACGCTCCGTCGAAAGAGCCTGGCCACCGGCAGCAAGAATCATATTTGCCTGGTCGGGCGTTGCCGACTCTTCGGACATGCGTATGCGGGCAGATTCCATCAGCTGTTTACGGCGCATCCAATCGGCATAATCGCTGTCCGAAATCATGCCGATTTCATGTGCACGCTCCTTGAGACGAGTCTCGGCGTTATCGCTACGGAGGAACAGCCTGTATTCAGCGCGGCTCGTGAACATGCGGTACGGTTCATCGAGCAAGATGTTCGTGAGGTCATCCGCCATCACGCCCAGGTAGCTATCCGAACGGCCAAGAATCAAAGGTTCTTCGCCCTTGACTTTGAGGGCAGCGTTGATGCCCGCCAAGAGTCCTTGACCGGCGGCTTCTTCATAACCGCTCGTGCCGCAGACCTGGCCTGCAAAGTAAAGCCCCGGAACCTTCTTACACTCAAATGTCGGGAAAAGCTGCGTGGCGTCTACCGAATCGTACTCTACGGCGTAACCAATCTGCAATACGCGGGCGCGGGTAAGCCCCGGAATCGTATGGATGGCGGCCAGCTGAATATCTGCCGGAAGACTTGAGCTAAATCCGTTGATGTAGACGCGACCGATATCCGCCTGTTCCGGTTCAAGGAACAGCTGATGGCCGTCACGGTCGCCAAAGCGGTTGATCTTGTCTTCGATACTCGGGCAGTAGCGCGGGCCCTTGCCGTGAATGCGGCCGCTAAACATGGGACTATCCTTGAAGCCGCTACGCAAGATGTCATGCGTCTTGATGTTCGTGCGGGTAATCCAACAGACGCAGTCATTACGGACGAATTTGTTCGCAACATCGCCCCAGAAATAATTTTCGTCGCAACCAGGAACGGTATTCGCCAAATGGCGGTCACTCATGGACCACGGAGCATCGTCTCCGCGTTGCACGTCGCACTCGTTAAAGTCGATGGATTCGGGATCCAGACGGCTGGGAGTCCCCGTCTTAAGGCGACGGAGCGCTATTCCTTCGCGGGCAAGGCATTCCGAGAGTTTATCTGCACTGGGTTCGCCCACTCGCCCACCGATGCTCGTTTCAAGCCCGGTAAACATCTTGGAAGCAAGGAAGGTTCCACTCGTAATCACAAGCGAACGGGTAATATAGCGTTCGCCGTTCAGGAGCGTGAGTTCCAAGCGACCGTCGGCCATGCGCGTAAAGGCAGCGAGTTCCCCCTGAATCACCGAAAGCCCCGGAAGGCTTGTAATGACTTCGCGGGCCACTTCGCTGTAATACTTCATGTCGCACTGGGCACGCGGGCCCCATACGGCCGGCCCCTTGCTCATATTGAGCATGCGGAACTGGATGCCAGCCTTATCGGTGAGTAGGCCCATCAGACCACCGAGCGCATCAATGTCGCGAACAATCTGACCTTTGGCCACCCCGCCTACGGCCGGATTACAGCTCATACGCCCGATGGCGTTAATATCCATCGTGAGCATGGCGGTTTTCACACCGAGTTTCCAGGCGGCATGGGTCGCTTCAATTCCAGCGTGCCCACCACCTACGACGACTACGTCAAATTCTGCAACGAGTGACATCGGAAGAAATTACTTCTTCTCTTCGGCCTTAGGAGCTTCGGGATTCCATTCGACATTCTTGCCAGACACAAGACCTGCGAGATCCTGCTTCATTTCGTCCTTCTGGCTTTCGAATGCGGCATACATCTTGTAGGTGCCATCCGGGTTCACGACATAGACTTTCGGAACATAGCCATCGCTGTAGAGTTCGCCGAACTGGCGGGATTCGTCCCAGACCACGTTGATGGATTCGTCCCACTTGGCATTATCCATGAACTTGCGGATACCGACCTTCTGGTTTCCGCCGCTAGCCACTGCGAGCGTAACCAGGCCCTTCGGGGCAAATTCCTTGGCCATGGCAAGTACTTCGGGTGCTGCATGGGCGCAGTGGCCGCAGGTAGCAGAGAAGTACATAATGAAGAGCGGCTTACCCGCAAATGCTTCAAGGTTTTCAAGATCAGTTGCAATGGTCTTGTCCACAAAAATCTTCGTTGCCTTCACCTTGAAGTTCAACTTCTGCGGCATGCCGTTTGCAAGGGTATCGCCACGAAGCGGAGCAATTTCTTCTTTGAGCTTCGCTTCTTCTTCCTGTTGCTTCTTGATGGCTGCGGCACGCATATCCTGCATCTTCTGCTGGTAGCGCTGACCCACAGCGTTCAAGGAATCCTGCGGGAGCTGGAGCGTGTAAGTAGAATCAGCAACCTTGGCGGCAGATTCTTTGATACCCAAAATGAAGTAGTCAACATCGAATTCTGTCTGGAACTGGCTACCGATATTGACGAACTGGTTAGCAAACTGGAGACCCAGGAGGTAGGAGAACTTGGTATTGTCCGGAGAATCGCCCGCAACGGTCACAGCGGCGCCTGTTGATACAGGAGCCTTGGTGACAGGCTGAGCCTTGGCAACAGAATCCACATAAGCCTTGATCTTTTCGTTGTTGCCTTCGGCAACCAGGGCACTGTCCGGACGGGTTTCTTCGTAGCGCTTACGGGCAATCGCCGTATAGCGCTTGCTCAAAGCCTGCAAAGAATCCGTCGTCATCTGGACCTTGAAGTTCGTGTCCTTACTTGCCTTCACATTATCGCGAATAGCCTGCAACAAGGCGTCTTCGTAAATTTCTTCACCCATCTGGCGCGGAATAATCGTAAAGTTCTGGCCGCCGAACTGGGCACCCAGCATATAGGCAAACTTCTGGTCGTCGGTAGAATTTGCAGTAATGGCGGCAGGGGCCTTGGACTCAGCCTTGTCGCCACCCATCTGGTCGCAACCCATAAGACCAAAAGCAGCCAACGCTGCAGAACCAAGAGCAATTTTCTTCATATCCATAAGAATCTCCTTAGAGAAAATTTTTTCGGAGAATAATATAGAAAAATGACTTTTTAAAAAAGTTTCAAAAAAACAGAGGTTATAAATAAAAAGCTTTATTTTTGCGGGAGGGGACCCAGCTCGGAGTGGACGCTATGCGTCCGTGGCTACGTTCAGTCATACAGGCAAGTAAACTTGCCTGTGCGACACTCACTTGCACACTTTTGCGAAGGCCGCCCGGTCCCCTCCCTGCACCCTCCCCTTCCCTGGCCGACGCTTTTTTTCTAATAAAAAATCCTATAGCAGGATATGCTATAGGATTAAACAATCTTAATAAAATTGCGGTTTATAGCAATTTCTGATAAGCAAACGCAACATCAACCCTCAACAGCATATCCTTGTCTTTAATACCATAACCCAATTCAAATAAATAATCATTTATTTGTTTTTGGAAACAATAATCCGAGCCCGAGAGTTCCAATCGTCTTCCGCAACCTGTTGTTGCTAGCCACCCATCTGCAACTAAATTCGCCATCTGATCTTGCCAATGTTGCTGAGTCATGTAAGTATAATAGTCGTCTTCTCCAGTGTACATGCTGCAAGCATATTCGGCAAGCCATACGGAATCCTTTTCAGGAATATTCGCTACATAAGCAGCTCGCTTGCAATCATTGATCAGTTCAAATGTCAACTGATTTGGGGCTGCGTCAAAATTATAGTCAAATTCCACACCCATATTTAGTACAAATTCATCTCGTGACCCGTAATGGAAAATAGCCTTGGCACTGCTATCCAAGTTATTAAGGAAATTTGCAGCAACCGCATTATCAACCGCTTCTGGGATTACCAACAAGCATTCTTCATTTTCAGAGTTGTAAGTCGTATTGTAAGGCAATTCCGGCTGAACAGGCAAGGCCTGCATGATTTTTTCACACTCATGCGGCTGAAGGATTGCCGATGTATTACCCATCGACGGTGTATTGACCACTCCCCCGTTCGAGCCGGAATTGGTACCGGAATCGCTTCCACAAGCAAGCATCATGGCGCAGACTGCGGCGACGAATGAAGTCAAAAGAATCTTTTTCATAAAACACCTCTGTTTATATTGCCTCTCACGGAATATAAGAAAAAAAACAACTTTGTCAAGAAAAAAAACACCCCTGCCGGAGCAAGGGTGATTAAACGCACGAACAACGCTTCGTTTATTCTTTAAAGTATGCCTTGGCCTTCTTCACAACGTCTTCGACCTTGACCATGGAGAAATCCTTTTCGTTGCGGAACTTCCATTCGACTTCGCCGTTCGCAAGGCCCTTCTTGCCGATGGCGATGCGCACCGGAGAACCCCAGAGGTCAGCGTCCTTGAATTTGACGCCCGGGCGTTCGTCGCGGTCGTCCACCAGCACGTCGATGCCGGCGGCTTCAAGTTCACTCTCAAACTTTTCGGCGAGTTCAACGAGTTCGGCTTCCTTGCCGATGGGGACGATTTCCACCTGGAACGGCGCGATGGACTTGGGCCAAATCGGTCCGAAGTCATCGTGGCTGTTTTCCACGACGGATGCCATCAGGCGACCCACGCCGATGCCGTAGCAGCCCATGATGGCCGGAGCGGTGGTCTTTTCGGCGGTGAGGAACTTGGCGCCCATGGATTCGGAGAACTTGGTTCCCAGCTTGAAGATGTTGCCCATTTCGATACCGCGAGTCTCGGTGAGGAGTTCGCCGCAGCAGGGGCACTTGCAGACTTCGGATGCTTCGGCGATGTCCGCCACTTCGAACTTCGGGAAGTCGCGCTTCGGGTTGCAATGCTTGAAGTGGAAACCTTCTTCGTTGGCACCCGTCACGAGGTCGAAGGAATCGGCAATCGCTTCGTCCACGATGATGCGGGTGTCGTGAGAATTAATCGGGGAAGCAAAGCCTGGAACCATGCCGCAAGCCTTGATGAGGCTATCTTCGGCGGGGTAAAGTTCCTTCGCCTTCAGCAAGTTGTGAAGCTTGATTTCGGAAACATCGAGGTTGCCCGGTACAACGACCGTGATGAGCTTGCCTTCGAAGTCGAAGAACACGCACTTGGCGGTAGATTCAGCCGGGACGTTCATGAATGCCGTGAGTTCTTCGATGGTCGGGCAGTGCGGAGTTTCGACCTTTTCGAGGGCTGCATTTTCGTCGCCCTTGAACGGCACGCGCTGGAATTTGGCGATTTCGCGGTTGGCCTGGTAGCCGCACTTCTTACAAAGAATCAAGTAGTCTTCGCCGTTCGGGGTGTCCAGCATGAATTCGTGAGCGACCTTACCGCCCATAATGCCCGTATCACTCTGCACCACCACCGGTTCAATGCCCACGCGACGGTAGATGCGCAGGTAGGCGTCGTATTCTTCCTGGTAGTGACGGTCCAGGTCTTCCTGGCTGGTGTGGAAACTGTAGGCATCCTTCATCAGGAATTCGCGAACGCGGATAAGGCCGCCGCGGGCACGGGCTTCGTCACGGTACTTGGTCTTGAACTGGTAGAGCATTACCGGCAGCTGCTTGTAGCTGTTGAGCACATAGCGCACGAGGTCAGTCATGGCCTCTTCGTGCGTCATGGCGAGCACCATGTTGTGGTTGTTGCGGTCCTTGAAGCGCAGGAGTTCTTCGCCAATGGCCTGGTAACGGCCAGATTCGCTCCAGAGTTCAGCAGTCTGCACCACCGGCAGGTCCACTTCGATACCGCCAATCTTGTTCATTTCTTCGCGGATGATGTTCACGATCTTCTGGATCACGCGGAAGCCCATCGGCATCATGGAGTAGATACCGGTAGAAACGGGCTTGATGTAGCCGCCGCGCATCAAAAAGATATGGCTCGGCATGGTGGCGTCGCTCGGCGTTTCGCGGAGCGTCACGTAAAAGTACTTGGAAAGTTTCATGGTTGTAACCTTTTAAATTTTTCGGCGAAAATTTAGGAAAATACAACAGTTTTAGCAACAAGCCTACTTCATCAACCGTTCCAAATCGTCAACGGACTTCGGGATATCTTCTGAAATATTCCTGAATCCGTCCTTGGTAATCAGCAGGTCGTCTTCGATGCGGATACCGATTTTTTCGCGGTAGGTCTTGCCGGCAATGGTCGCCTTGAATTCGCCGTAAAGCCCCGGTTCGCAGGAAATCAGCATTCCCGGCTTGAGGACTGTATCCAAGGAGCGGGTTCCCGGTTCGCCTTCGTGAATCTGTTCGCCGATAAAGTGGCTTACGCCGTGCGGGCGCTTGTCATACAATAGTTTGTACGAACCCTTCGCACCCTTGACCAAGCGGGTTTCCAGTTCCTGCACAATATAGTTCCAAGGCACGTTTCCGATTTCCTTGAGAGATACGCCCGGGCGCACATGCTTCTGGTACTCAACCTGAGAATCAAGCACTATCTGGTACAGCAATTTCTGCAACGGATTGAACTTGCCGTTTACAGGAATGGTGCGGGAAAGATCGCTGTGCAGACTCCCGATGCGAATGCCAAAGTCCAGGAGCACCAGCTCCCCCGCTTTAAGCGGCTCGTCCTTCTTGACATAATGCAAGCAGCAGGCGTTTGCACCGCCTGCAACAATCGTCGGGAACGCGAGGTCGCCATCGCTTTCACGCTGCATTTCGTAATCGAGCTTCAGGCCCAATTCGCGCTCAGTCTTGAAAGTCTTCATTTCGGCAAGCACCATGCGGAAGGCGTTATTCGTGACCGCCTGCGCCGCTTCGGCATCCTTAATGCGCTCAGGTTCCAGCGGGAGTCTGAGCGACCAATGCAAAGCAGCAGCACTCTTGAGCTTGATGCCTGTTGGCTTTAGCGCCTTGAGCAACTGGTGCCTGAACCGGTCGTTGTGGTCTTCCTTGAACTTTTCAAAGTAGTAGGCATAAGCGTAGCCCCCCTTCGGAAGCTTTTTCGCTCGGGCAACCACTGTATCCATGAGTTCATCCACCGGGCGAACATCCTTAATTCCCGTTACGCGGGCCACCTCGTTATCGCCTTCCAAAAAGCCCAAACGCTTGCCGTTCCAGAATTCCTTGAACGGGTCCTTGGGCGGAACAAACAAGATTTCTTCGTCGGTCCTAGGATCGAGCAACAGGTAGCAGCCCGCCTGGTTGATTCCCGTCAGGTACATGAACGCCGGTTCCTGCACCATCTTGTTCCAAATTTGCACGTAGGCTTCTTCTGTTCCAGGATCCATGGGGATTCCTGCAAAAACACAGAACGAATCTAGTTCCTTGAGCATGGCCTTGCGGCGTTTTCTGTACAAATTCTTGGAATTGTAGCGGTCTGACGATATAAAAACTTGCGAATAAGGCTTAGAAATTGACTTTTCAACCATTTTTTTGCCTCTAATTAGGTAAAATTTCGGTATAAATTTACCTTTTTCGCACCGCTTTTGCTTTAAATTATATACATTTGAGGCATCACAGACTAGAATGGAGCCTGATTAAATGTCTCTTTTTAAAAATTGGAAATTGATCCTTGCAGCATCGACTGTAGCACTCTTCACCGCTTGCGCCGGCTCTTCCGGTGGTTCCAGCGACGAAGATTATAGTGACAATAGTGATTCCCCGGCAGCGCAGAAAGCCGCTCCGAAGGAAAAAATCGACGAAAACAAGCTGAAAAAGACCGAACAGGAAGCTGTCGCTATTACCGAAGAAAACCACAAGCTCCGCAAGGAAATCTTCGAGGCCAAGAACAAGCTCGGTATTTCTACAGCTCCTGCTGCCGAAGAATAATTACAACTGCGTTCTAGATGGTCGAACTGCATTATCGTTTATCGGACGACCTGAAAAGAACTATTTCGGGCGTAAATGAAACGGTTTTCCGCTTGTTGGAGAGCCGTTTTTGCGTAGATATACAGACAAGGCTCCCGGGGTTAAAAATCATCGAACGGGAGGAATCCGACATCTCGGGCCTTTATACGGTGCTCGACCAGCTAAAGATGGCTGCACGAAATGGCAAGGTGATTTCTGCCACAGAACTTTCGAGAATGCTCGACCCGACAGATTCCGCATCGGTCCATCTCGAAGGCGGAGAAACGATACCTACAACGCCTATTTTCAGAAACCGCATGGGCGTTTCCGTATTTGCAAAGACCAAGGCGCAGGCCGAACTGGTATCCGCGGTTGAACACAACGACATCATCTTCGCCAAGGGCCCTGCCGGAACCGGCAAGACCTTCCTGGCGGTAACGCTCGCCGTTTCGAGCCTGGAACGCCATGAGGCGGAACGAATCTGCCTGGTGCGCCCGGCAGTCGAAGCAGGTGAATCGCTCGGCTACCTGCCCGGCGACCTTAAGGAAAAGATTGCGCCGTACCTGCGCCCCATCCATGACAGCCTCGCCGAGCTCCTACCCGTCGAAAAACTCCGCAAGTACGAGGAAACTGGCTCAATCGAAGTCGCTCCGCTCGCCTACATGCGTGGACGAACCCTCAAACGCGCCTTTATCATCTTGGACGAAGCGCAAAACACGACTCCCGAACAGATGAAAATGTTCCTCACCCGCCTAGGACCCCACAGCAAAGCTATTATTACAGGGGATGCGACCCAGGTTGACCTTGCTAAAGGCCAGAAGTCAGGGCTGATGCATGCCATGAAACTCCTGAAAGGAATCCACGGGATTGCCCAAGTGGAGTTCACGGCGACCGACGTCCTGCGCCATCCACTAGTGAAAGACATCCTGAACGCATACGAGAAGGATATATGAAAAAGAGAAAGATGCGAATTCACTTTATAATCGGCTGGGTGCTTGTTGCTGCCGCAGCAATTTTCCTGTTTCCCGACCGTAACATCGCGCTCCAGTCCGAACGACCTCACTTGGGGCAGGTGAGCACGCGTACGATTGTTGCCCCCATCAACTTTGAAGTTCCCAAGTCAGAACAGGAAATCGAAACAGAAAAGACCCGTGCCGCCGAGAAGGTGAACGCAATCTTCGGGTTCAACAGTGACGAGACCAATCGAGTATCAGAAGACCTGAAGCAGTTCTTGCACAAGCTCGCCCAGTATGGTTCGCTGCAAATCCAAATCAACCAGCTGACGGCAAACGGCGAAAGCGATTCCACCCTGCAATCCAAAGTGGTACAGGCGTCTCGCATTTATGAGGTCCTCAAGCAGCGCATTTCTACATCGGCGATCAAGCCATTGAGCCTTAACTCCAAGGCGAGAGATTCGCTCCTCACCGTATTTAACCGCATCTTGCAGATGGGAGTTTCCAACACATTCATCGCAAGCACCGAAACTGCAGCACAGCTCTACCGCGACAACTACAACCTGCAGGATTTCAAATACATCATCTACAACAAGCCAAACATTACGCTCATCAAGGACAACGAAAAGACGACCGTCGAAGCCTCCAACATCCAGCCGCTCCGACGCCGTATCGACGAGGCTTTTGCCCAGCTACAGATGAGTTTCCCGAACGAACAGGGACTCCTGAGCGCCTTCTACGAGACACTTTTCGTGTTCATGATGCCCAATGTATTCTACCTGGAAAAAGAAACGATTGCTAGCCGCGAAGATGCCCGCAACAAGGTGACACTCATCAAGGGCATGGTACCACGCGGCATGGAAATCGTAGCCCAGGGCGCCCCGATTACCAAGGAAATACTCGAAAAAATTGACGCACTCCAGCGAGCCCAGCAGAAAGAAGAAAACTCCAAGACCTTTACCGCCATCTACGGTAACGCACTGGTATTTGCCATCATCATCACTTTCTTCTTCATCTTCATGTTCAACACGCCCTCCAGGGGACTCTTCAAGAGCGCACGCCAACTGTGGAGCTTGATTGCACTTGCCCTGTTGCAGCTTGTCGCCTTCTGGGGTGTCCACCACCTATCCGGCAGCATTACCAGCGCCGACATATCGATTATTCCCGAAAACCTGGACTTTATGTGGCTGTACCCCTTCGCGTTTGCACCGGTTACTGCAACCGTCCTTTACGACCGCCGCATAGGAATCGCCTTCGGCGTTCTGTCCGCAATGATTTTTGGCATCTTGAACGGCTACGACCTTGCATCCATGGTCTGCGCCTTCGCAGTCATCTTTGTCGCAACCGCCCCGATTGCTCGTATGCGCTACCGAGTGCAATTCGTATGGGGAATCATCGTCGGAATCCTCGCCATGGCCGCAGCCATCAGCGTGATGTTCCTGCTGCGCAACCGGCTGTCTTTCGATGCATTCTACCACAACCTTATCGCCGCCGGCGCAAACATCATCCTTTGCTATGCACTTGCATCTGTGGCCCTCATCCACCTGATGGAACGCATCTTCGGCATCACCACGGTACTTACGCTCATGGAAATGTCGGATTTCAACCGTCCCGCACTCAAGCGCATCTCGGAATACGCTCCAGGTACATTCCACCACAGCATTCAGGTTTCGAACTTGGCCGAACATGTTGCCGAAAGCATCGGAGCAAATTCTCTCCTGGTGCGCGTCATGGCTCTCTACCACGACATCGGAAAGACCATGCGTCCCGAATACTTTACCGAGAACCAGAAACAGGGCGTGAATCCGCACAACAACCTCGAACCGGACCAGTCTGTAAAAATCATCACAAGTCACGTGGAACAAGGCGCAAACCTCGCCCACGAATACAACATTCCCGACCTGGTTGCCGCAGGTATTCGCGAGCACCACGGTTCTTCCGTAATCCAGTTCTTCTACCACAAGGCTCTTGAAAAAGCCAAGGAAACGGGCGAAGAGGTCAAGGTCGAAGACTACAGCTACAAGGGACCGAAACCACAGAGCAGGGAAACGGCTATTCTCATGCTGGCAGACATCATCGAGGCCACCAGCCGCTCCATGACCGACACCAGCCCCGAAGCGCTTTCTGCCATGATCCACAAGACCATCGAGAGCCGCTTTACCGAAGGCCAGTTCAACGAATGTAACCTGTCCATCAAGGATCTTTCAAAGCTGGAAAAGGCATTCCTGCACAGTTTGGACGGAACTTATCACACCCGTGTCAAGTATCCGGGTCAAAAGTAACCTTTAACAAAGGACGCACCATGAAAAAGACCATCGCCGCCATCGCAGCAATCGCTAGCCTGCTTTTCGTTGTCGGTTGCGCAAGCAATCCGCCGCAGAACAACAATGACCAGACTCGCGAAAACGCCGAGAAAGCCTATAACGAACTCGACAACGAGTAATTGTCTGTCGTTAAAAACAACTTTTTTGTCCAAATTACAGGGTTTTGACTTGACAAGGGCCATAAACTTTGTATATTTGGGCTCGTAACTTGAGAAAAGGACCTACTGATGGATAAAAAGAATATCATTCTGATTGCTCTCGGTGTGCTGCTCCTTGTCATCGGTTTTATTTGCCTCGCCACTGGCCCTGCAGACAATCCGGTATCTCTCACAGTTGCACCGCTTATCCTGGTTGCCGCCTACCTGGTCGTGATTCCAGTCGGAATCCTCTGGAAGGGCAAGAGCCAAGACAAGTAATCCCTTTCGGGCGATTAGCTCAGTTGGTTCAGAGCGTCTGCCTTACAAGCAGAATGTCAGCGGTTCGAATCCGTTATCGCCCACTACCGAAAATCGGAAACGATTTGGGGTGGTAGCTCAATTTTGGTTAGAGCACCGGCCTGTCACGCCGGAGGTTGCGAGTTCAAGCCTCGTCTATCCCGCGAAAAAAGACTCTCTTTTAGAGAGTCTTTTTCGTTTGCTGGGCGAAGCTCAGCAAACCAAATTCCACCTTCATTCGAAGGGCTTTTTCGTTTGTTGAGCGTAATTATTTGTTGAACAACACCATTCCACGCCTGCGGCTTAGCGCCTGCTTGCGAACAGCGCGGCCCTTAAGGTCGAAGGTTCTCGTAGGCAAGAAAAGCAACTGGGAACGCACCAGACGCTTTTCAAGGATCTGCGTCTTGGAAGAATCCTTTCCGCTTGAATCAGCGACAACGGAGCTATCCTTTGTCGAATCCTGAACCGCAAAATTCTCGATAATCCAGCTTAAGTTTTGCGAAGAGTTCTGCTTCGGGTTTTGCACCACCGTAGAGCCGACCGCTTCTAGATAAAGGCCACTTTTATAGTTCTTCAGGTAGACAAGGCTGTCATCCCCCACCGTTTCCGCCTTTTCGAGAATATACCTCTGGTGTGCACCGCCATTATAACCGTAGGTCGCTGCTCTAATGCCAGCCGCAGTCGATTCGTTAGGAATGTCGACGACTCGGTTCCCGAGCTGAAAATAGTATGTAACGGGACTGTCGCCCACCGAGAAAATCTTCACGAAGGTCGCCGAGTCGCTACAATCCATCAGCTCGAGCGCATTGTCGGCGGTAATCCCCATACAAGTCCCCTTTTCCACCGAGCGGATGCGTCCATCCCTTAAGAACGCCACCTTGAACAGCTGCTGGTAAATGGTCTCAACAAGAATCACGTGGTTGATCAGGTCCTGCTCGGACTTGGCCTCGCTCGCCTGGTTCAAGCCGTAGGGCCAGATATGCTGGGAGTCGCAATGGAGTTCCGCATCCGGGCCGTCCATTTCGCGGAGCTTCGCCTGCACCTTGTCGTTCCTGAATACCTTGTCCACGCACGTGGCCGCATACTCCGAAGTGGTCCCGATTCCCATCGTGTGGCCCATCTCGTGCATGGCGGTGGGCACCACCATGTAGCTGCGGTTTTCGCCAAAGCGCAAATCTCCGTTGCTGCTCGCCTCGGCCGTGGGCACACCTGGTGCGTAGTAGACATTGATGAACTTCGAAAGGTTCGAGTATGTGTTGTAGAGCTTGACCGCCGAATCCATCACCGTCGTGATTCGCTTGTAGGCATCTTGCTCGTCGGAGGTTGGATTGCTTGACTTGTGGAGGGTATATTCTACGGCTGAGAAAGAATTCGCCGCAAGACATGCGACAAGCGAAAAAGACAACGCGAATGTGCGCAACAGCCCCAAATGTTTCATAGAATCTCCAATCCAAGCACCTTTATAAATTTATATATACACTATCAGTTTATCAAGTAAATTTTTTATAGATTTAACCTGTCACTTATAAAATCCGATGGGAGACATTAGATGAAAACAAAATATTTATTCGCAGGGCTTTCCGTAGTAGCTCTTGCCCTATTGTCGGGCTGCGCCGGAAGCGTCAATGCAAAAAGTTCAATTGATTACGCCAATGATCACAAAACGATTGCCGAAGAAGCAAAAGTCGAACCCGTCCAAATCGAATCAACAAACGCCAAGCTGGAATCCGCCTCAAAGCTGGAAGCTGAAGGCGAAAATGAAAAGGCTGCCGCTCTCGCCGAGGAAAGCGCACTCGAATATAAGCTCGCCATAGCCAATGCAGAACTCAGCGCGGCCAAAGCCGAAGACGAAAAAGTTGAAAAGGAACTGAGGAGCGACGTGGAACGCAAGCTCATCTACCAGAGCATCCTGGACCAGGAAGCAAAGAACGGAGGTGCCAAGTAATGAAGTCTAAAAATCTCTTTTTGATTGGTGCACTGGCCGCATCCGTATGTTTCGCTGCTGAAGAAACAGCACCGGAGGCTGCAACAGAACCGGCCGCAAAGCAACCCTCCCCCGTTGAAGCCTGCAAGACTGCCCTCGACAACGCCGCAAAAGACATTCCCGAGAACGCTATTTCGGCAAAGTATTCCCTCGCCGGAGCCAAGGCCACTCTTTCCAACTTGGAAGTTGCCTACAAGGACGACCCCGAATCTGAAAAGGTGAAGAGCCTTTCTGCCAAGTGCGACACCTACGCAAAGATTGTCACCGCACAGAGCGAAACCCAGAAGCTCCGCAACCACACCGCCGAAAACTGGGAAAAGCGTGCCGCCACGGCCAGGTCTATCGAAGCGATCCAGGAACAGATCAACCAGGCCCGCAGCGGCAAGGTGAACGACCTGGAAGCCGAAAAGGCCAAGATGAAGGACCAGGAAGCTAGACTCCAGGCCGAAATGCAGCAGAACCAGGAAAAATTCCTGGCCGAAGCGGCAGCCCAGGAAGCCGCCCTGAAAGCTGCCGGAGAACGCGAAGCGGAACTCCAGAAGAAACTTGCCGAAGAGCAAAAGGCTCTGGCCGAAGAACGCGCGAAGGCCGAAGCCCGCCAGCAGGAAGCCATGAACAAGCTGAACGAGCTGCAGTCCCAGATGATCCAGGTGTCCAAGGATGCCCGCGGCATCATCCTTTCCATGTCTGACATCCTGTTCGCCGTAAACAAGGCTGACTTGAAAGCTGACCTGAAGACGAGCCTTGCCAAGGTCGCCGGCATTCTTTCCGTGTACCAGCAGTTCAACGTGTCCATTGAAGGCAACACCGACAATACCGGTTCTGCCGAACACAACATGAAGCTCTCGCAGCAGCGTGCCGACAACGTGAAGGCATTCCTCGTGGAACAGGGTATCGCCGAAGACCGCCTGACCGCCAAGGGTCTCGGCATGACCATGCCGGTCGCCGACAACTCCTCCAAGGAAGGCCGTCAGAAGAACCGCCGCGTGGACCTGGTGATCCAGGACAAGGCCCTGCAGCAGGAGGCTAAATAAGCCAAACGGAAGACTTTTTCCCTAAAGAGGCCCCGCACTTGGTGCGGGGTCTCTTTTTTTGCAGTTTGCGTGACAAAGCAGTTTAAATTTGCTAAATTTAGCCCCGTAACTTTTAACCGGCGATGCAAGTCGCCAAAGAATCAAGAGGTAAAACAAATGGCAGTTTCTTACAAGGAACTCGGCCTGGTGAACACCAGGGAAATGTTTGCAAAGGCTGTTAAGGGTGGCTATGCTATCCCGGCTTTCAACTTCAACACCATGGAACAGATGCAGGCCATCGTGCAGGCTGCTGTGAAGCAGAAGTCTCCGGTGATCATGCAGGTCTCTAAGGGTGCTCGTAACTACGCAAACGGCACCATCCTCCGCTACATGGCCCAGGGTGCTGTTGAATACGCCAAGGAACTCGGCTGCGCCAATCCGCAGATCGTGCTCCACCTCGACCACGGTGACTCTTTCGAACTCTGCAAGGACTGCATCGACAACGGTTTCTCTTCCGTGATGATCGACGGTTCCGCTCTTCCGTACGAAGACAACATCGCCCTCACCAAGAAGGTTGTTGAATACGCTCACCAGCACGACGTGACCGTCGAAGCTGAACTCGGCGTGCTCGCCGGTGTGGAAGACGAAGTCCAGGCTGAAGAATCCCACTACACCAAGCCGGAAGAAGTGATCGACTTCGCTACCCGTACGGGCTGCGACTCCCTCGCTATCTCCATCGGTACCAGCCACGGTGCTTACAAGTTCAAGCCGGAACAGTGCACTCGCGACCCGAAGACTGGCAAGCTCGTTCCGCCTCCCCTGGCATTCGACGTGCTCCACGCCATCGAAGAAAAGCTCCCGGGCTTCCCGATTGTTCTCCACGGTTCTTCTTCTGTTCCGCAGGACGAAGTGGACACCATCAACGCCCACGGTGGCAAGCTCCCGGATGCCGTCGGTATTCCGGAAGAACAGCTCCGCGAAGCTTCCAAGTCCGCTGTCTGCAAGATCAACATCGACTCTGACAGCCGTCTCGCCATGACTGCCGCTATCCGTAAGTATTTCGACGAACATCCGGAACACTTCGACCCGCGCCAGTACCTCAAGCCGGCTCGCGAAAACATGCAGAAGATGTACGAACACAAGATCGTCGACGTTCTTGGTTCCAACAACAAGCTGTAATAAGACCGAAACGGCTAGAAATAAGTAGAGTCTTACTCTACAGCCGTTTCTCTCGCAAAAGCGTGCAAAACGAGCGTCGCGAAATTATGCTTGCATAATTTCATGACCGAGTGAAGCCGCGGACGCAGAAAGCGTCAACCGCCCTCGGTTAACACCCGAGGGCTTTGTTGCTCACGGATGAGACCGCTGATCAAAGCAAAAAGCTTTAAAGACCGCAAGGCAGATGCCCTGCGGTCTCTTTTTATGCTAATATGACGGCTACTCGGAGAAGGTGAACGGGATTGTCACGGTTGTATTGCCCGATTTGACCTTGCTAAACTTCCAACGACCGACAGAGCTCTTGATTTCGTTGTCGAATTCGCTGTACCCCGTTGTAGACGACACGAGTGCGATGCTGATGATTTCTCCACCCGGCGCTATGGTGAATTTCAGGGTGACCTTTCCCTGGAATCCAGGGACTTTTTTTAGGTGTTTATTGTAGACATGCCGAAGCCCAGGCGTTCTTTGGCGCACGACCTTCATGATATCGGCCGCGGAGCGCGATGCTGGACCAGAGCCCCATTCGATTTCGTTTTCCTTGGGAGTCTTTATATTTCCCATAGCCTTTGTCGAAATTGCTCCCGCAGCCCCTCCAATCAAGTTGCCGATATCGTTTCCGATACCGCCGCTGCCACCGGCAAACATGCCCTGGTTAAAGCCGTCAGAAACTTTTCCACGGACTTCGCCAATCTTTGTTTTACCCGTGACCTGCAAGCCATTGGAGTTCTTGATAACCTTGTCGATGTCTTTAGCGAACTGTTGGTTCACTAATTTGTAGACATCGGCAGAGGCATTCGCCGTTTGTGATTCTAGCATGTGGAGAACACTTCGCCGAATGGGGGCGCGGGGATTTCCCCGGCCAGAGGGTTTACCACCCCCACCAGGCCTTTTGCGCTGGATTTCTTTCGGTTTATGTTCAGGTTTCTTGTCGGGCTTCTTTTCCTCCTTTTTATCGATGATGTTCATGGTTGCTTGTATTTCGGTGGTTGGCGTATCCACGAAAATGGAATCATTAATGAGCACTTCGTATGTCGTAGCCCAGAAGCACAAGAGAATTGCGACAAAAAGCGATACGCCCGCAATGCGCACCATCTTCTTGTCGGAATCCGGCATCAGGGATGCGACGAGCGCATCTTGATTTGGTGTTTTCGTTGTCATGATTTTATCCTCCCCTTGAAGGGATTTTGGATTGTTGAAAGTATCAGCAGGAACACCGCTCCGCAAGCGGAGCACTATCCTTGCCGTTAGGCAAACTTCGGAACAGGACTTTAAAAGCAAGCCCGTCACACAAAGTGAAAGATGTTAGGGATCAGAACGACTAAATAAAGGAATTACTTTATCTGTAATTTATTCTATATCCGTTCCTTTATTCGGAATTAGAACAAAATATTTCTTTCTTGATTAGAAAACTACAAAGAAAAATGTTCGACCGTTGCACGAATTCAGGTAAACAATTTTTTGAGGATTCTTTTGTAAATTCAGACAAAAGAACGGAAATCCCACCACCTCTAGGACAAAACCCATTTGACAGAAAAAAATCAGATTTGACTTTTACAAAAAAATAGCCCAACTTAATTTATTCCAAGGTGGAATAAAGAGACGGTTTGAGCCCCTTTTGTAGGCATTTTTTTACCTAAGATGCACCAAAACACAAGGAGTTACCTATATTTTCGGCATCATGAAACTTTTAGCAACCCCACCTGACATAAATAAAATTGCGCGCCCGAACTGGATCGAAATCAACTTAGATGCACTCTGCAACAACATTCAATTTATCAGAAGCCAGATTCCCGCCAACACGAAGATTCTTCTACCCGTCAAGGCGGACTCCTACGGCCACGGAAGCCTCGCCTGCTCCTTCGCCGCTAAATTCGGCGGAGCAGATTATCTAGGAGTCGCTCACATTAGCGAAGGCATGCTGCTTCGCCAATACGGCATGGACCTACCGATTCTCGTTCTTGGCCCCTGCACTCCCGCAGACTTTGCCTACTTTGTCGAATTCCAGCTGACAGCCGCAATCACAGACATCCGCACTGCCATGAGCTTCGACCAGTTCCTGCGTGAAACGGGAACGACCTGCAAGGCGCACCTTGCCATCGATACCGGCATGAACCGCTACGGTTTCGACGCCGAAGACTTCAACAACATCCGAGCAGCACTCAGCCTCAAGAGCCTTAAATTCGAAGGCATGTTTACGCACCTTGCAACCGCCGATATGCCGGGAAACCCGAAGACAGACATCCAGATTCAGCGCTTTACGCGCCTGGTCGATGTTCTGGAAGCAGAGGGACTGCGCCCAGAAATCTGCCACTGCAGCAGTTCTGCCGGTACGCTCACCCGCCCCGAAAGCCACTTCGACATGGTGCGTCCTGGACTTGCCCTCTACGGCTACAACTGCATGGGTGCAGCACCTTCCCCGTGGCCGATCAAACCCGTCATGAAAATCAAGTCGACAATCCGCCACATCCACGATGTGAAGCCCGGAGAAACCGTAAGCTACGGCGGCTACTGGATGGCCCAGCAGCCCACGCGCATTGCAACGATTGCTATCGGTTACGGTGACGGATACCTTCGCGGCGAATACAACAAGGGATTCGTCTTTATCCGCGGACAGCTCTGCCCGATTCTCGGCCGTGTCTGTATGGACGCCACCATGGTCGACGTGAGCCACATTCCCGATGTGCAAGTCGGCGAAACCGTCGATGTCGTGAATGGTGAACTTGACTTTCGCATTTCGATGGAAAGCGTCGCCGATGACCACCACACGATTCCATACGAATTAACAAGTCGCGTGGCACGTCGTCTCTACCGCAAGTACTACTGGAAAAATCGTCTGGTGCGCTGGGACTACCTGCGTCAGGAATTCGGTGTCAAGGACTTCAAGGAATATCCGCTACGATAGTCAAAATCCATATAAACTAAAAAAACTCCCCCAGGGGAGCTTTTTTTGATTAAAGGGAGTTATCGCATTTACAACAAGTTCGGATCGATGGTCGGTTCGTAACCGGGTTGCACGAAATCTTCGAGCGCAATGCCACGCTTGCGCGCCGCCTTCTCTTGCTTGATGCGCTTGCGTTCAGCAGCCTTAGCCTTGCGGTTTGCAGCGCGTGCAGCTCGTTCAGCAAAACGTTCCGCACGAGTCTTGCGCACCTTCAGTTCTGGGAAAACACCCTCGTCGAAAACATCCAGCGAGTCATTATCCATTTCATCCGATTCGCCACCTTCGGTAAAGCGCATTTCAGGGTCAAAGTCGCGGAAACCTTCATCGGCTTCATCGAACACTGGAGCATCCGCCGGACATTCCTTCTTGAGTAGCTTGAGAACTTGTTCAAAAGGCTTTTCGAGTGGCACCTTGAATTTCATCTTCTTCCCCGTCGTCGGGTGGATGAGTTCAATCTTCACCGCCTGCAAAAGCTGTGCCGGAGCAATTTCTAGAACCTTCGCCGCAATGTCTTTCATCAACGGGGAAACACGGTTCAGGCAGCCGTCGCGCCCGTCGTAAAGCGGATCGCCTACCACGGGGTGACCCATGTAGCGGCTGTGTACGCGAATCTGGTGCGTGCGGCCGGATTCCAGCTGCAGTTCAAGGAGCGTGGCAAACGCAAAGAACTTCTTTGCCACAAAGTGCGTGCGGCTTTCCTTGCCTCCATTCACGACCGCCATTTTGAGACGGTTCTTTGGATTTCTACCAATGGGGGCATCGATCGTGCCTTCCAAGTCGCGGGGATGTCCCCATACCAGCGCATTGTAGGTGCGGTGAAGCGTGCGGGTTTCCAGCTGGTGAGCCAAGTGCCTGTGGGCGGCATCGTTCTTCGCCACAACCATAAGCCCGGGCGTGTCCTTGTCCAGACGATGTACAATGCCGGGGCGCAAAGGGCCATTCACCGCAGACAAGTTTTCCTTGAAATGGTAAAGGAGTCCTGCGGCAAGCGTACCGTTCCGCACGCCATTACCCGGATGCACCACCAAATTGCGCGGCTTATTCAGCACAACAATGTCATCGTCTTCGTAAACGATGTCGAGTGGAATGTTTTCGGGTTCAAGCGAACTCGCTTCCTTTTCGGGGAGTCTATCCACCACCACGACCATTCCCGTTTCTACACGGAAATTCTTGGGAGAGACGACTCCCCCCACCTTGACTTCGCCTGCGGCAATCAATTTCTGCACATCCGTGCGGGACACGTTTTCCATGACACCCACAAGGAACTTGTCTATACGTTCGCCGTTATGTTCTTCTTTAACGAGGTAGTTCATTATTTTTCCACTCCCTCTGTATTGGCTGCGGAATCAAGCGCTTTGTCAGCGGCATTATCCTTTTTCAAATCTTTTTCTTCTTTAATCTGCTTATGGATCTTTTTCAGAATCACCGGAGAAAGGATGACCACCGCCACACCGACCGTCACGAAGGAATCCGCCACATTGAACGTCGGGAAGCGAGTCATGATAAAGTCCGGGAAATCGCAATCGATAAAGTCCACCACCATCGAAAGGCGCATGCGGTCGATAAAGTTGCCGACGGCACCGCCAAGGATCATGACCACGCCAAGGCGGCTCATCCAGTCGCGCTTGTCGATGGACTTGTAGAACCACAGCAAAATGACTGTCGCGACAATTGATATAAACAAGAAGAATAGCCAAGGAGGCAGGAACGGCATCAGGTCCTGCGGGCGGCTGCTAAATGCAGCACCCTTGTTGAATACCAGCTGGAAGCGAACCAATTCTCCTATAACGCTGATGTAGTCGTGGTTGGGCGCACCCGTCCCGTTCGTAAAGCGTGCAAGAGCCCAGAGCTTTGTCAGCTGGTCCGCCACAATGCTAAACAAAATAACACCCACATGGAACGGCCACTTATTTACAAAATCAAATTTCTTCATATTCCTTTTCTAGATCCTTTGACTCCGGGCTTCGCCCTCCGCTTAGGATGACACTCCTGATTTTCGCTCTTAATTTTTTTTGCTTTCGCCTCGTTCTTCAATTTAGCATAGGACTTTTCAATCCAGCCGTCCGAATAGAAATGCAGAGTCGTCTGCTTGATAATCCGTTTGACAGTATCGCGCGTTATCTTCATCTTCTTGTCAGAGGCAAAAAGACCCGAACCGTCGCCAATCAGTTTCATGTTCTCGGCGGCCATGAAAAGCGGCCACAAGCAGAAGAGGCGAGTACGCATTTTCACATTCGGAACCAACTTGGTATAGGCGATGGCATCGTCCAGATGGCTCCAGGCCTTTTGCACCAGTTCTTCCATCACGGCTGCACGACGTTTGTCGAAGTCTTCGCGGACTTCAGCAGCAACATCTGTCGAAAACATTTCATAGGAATGCGCAAAGCCATGCCGGCGGCAGATTTCTTCGGGAACAAAGCATACTCTGCGGGTTGAATCTTCCATACAGTCCTTGACGATGTTTGCCACTTGCAAGGCAAGGCCAAAGCTCACATCCAGCTTCTGCATTTCGGCCTTGCGGGCATCCCCAATCAAGCAAGTGTCTGCGGCAAACAGGTTCGTCAAAAGCTTTCCGACAATGCCCGCCACATAGTAGCAGTATTCGTCGAGATCGGCAACACTTTCGAGCGTGAACCAACCCGAGCTTAGCGCGGCTTCCTGACGAAGCGAAAACTTGGCCATACCGTGGCACATCTCGATCGTCACGTCACGAACCGGTGCGGCATACACTTCCGGGAGCTCTTTTAGCAGGGGCACTACCACATGCGTATGCAAGCAAAGGTTCATGTAAGGGTGTTCGGACTTGCGCCAACTTTCAGGAAGGGCCTGCTCGAACTTCGCTACCGCCTCGTCGGACAAGTCGGCCGTTCTAAAGATGTCGGCAAAAAGCCCCAAGACGGCTTCCTTTTCGGAAGCCTTCATGTCGGGATCGTCTTCCACCGTATCGGCGATGCGCAGGTACAGGTAAGCGAGCAGAATACTCCTGTGGAGTTTCCCTTTCAAGACGTTGATGTTCAAGGCGAAAGTCCTTGAAACCTGCAACAGGATTTCCTCGGCGTATTTCCACGCCGCACGCCCATCCAGGACATTTTCGCCAACACCTATGGAATCGAGGATATTTGACATCTAGTACATCGTCTCCGCATAGATATCGCGCGGGATCTTTTTCGTCTTCGCCATCGCGTTCACATATTTCCAAAGGCGACCGTGCGCCTCCGCGTTCTTCAACTTCTTGGTAAAGCTCCAAATGGTGTGGTTATGGACATCCACCTCGTTTCGGAAGTTTCCCTTGCTCTCAGTTTCGTAGCGCACCCTACGGTACTCCAAGAAATAGGCGGACTGGTAAAGCGCCGCCGTTTTCTTTTTTGCAGAACGGCAAAAGATCGCACCCAATGCAAAAAATAAGGGAGAGACGGCAAAGCCATAATACCACGGATAGTCCAGCCACTTGAACAAAATCCAGATAGCAGGAAGTGCAGATACCAAAGCCATAAAAAACGTGAACAAAAAATCAAGCGGAGCCCAGTAGCTACGCCAGGCGGGGACAAATGCCCACTTGATGCCCTTTCGCACCAATTTTTTCATGTAGCGCGGGTAGGTGACACGGTAAAACCAAAAATAGAGCCCAACCCAAAACAAAACGGGAATCCAAAACCAGTAATCCAAAGATTCAAGAATCTGCATATCAGTCCAAATGTAGAAAAAAATGCGCTTTTTTTTTGCAAAAAAAGGCAATCTGCTCCCCAAACAGGCGGTTAATTTGTACTAAACAAATATCCATTGTGGATAAGATTATAAAGTCGAACTGCAGGGCGCCGTTCAACCTGACAAACTTCTATCTCGTTAATATTCAACAACTTATGAAACCTATCAGGCATAAAAACGGGGCATTTTCCCCTTATTGCCGCCAAAAACTTATCAACACTTTCTGCATTTTGCTAAATTTAGTGTTCCAATTGTTGATAGATTTTGCAAACACTTTTAGTGGAAGAGGATGAGTAATGCAAGCCGAATGGGAAAGATGTTTGAATTATCTCCGTGGAATGCTTTCGGACACGGTCTATAAGACTTACTTTGCACAGACCAAGCTCTCTAGTCTTACCACAGGGCACGCCGTCATTTCCGTTCCTCCCGGACTGGATACTGCAGTCTATTCCGCCTACAAAGAACTCATCCGCCTCGCCTGGAAAGAAGTCACCCACGACGAATCGGCGATGGATTTCGAATTTCAGCAACAGGAAGCCGTTGTTCAGGCGGCTCCGACCAACAACAACTTCAAGGATTTCCTGAAGCCGAGCATCCCCCTGTCCGGTTCGTTCCGCTTCGAAAACTTCGTGCCCGGCGACAAGGCGCTCCTCGCATTCAACGCAGCCCTTGCCGTAGCACGCAATCCGGACGGCACGCAATACAACCCGCTGTTCATCTACGGTTCTTCGGGCCTTGGCAAGACACACCTTCTGCAGGCCATCGGAAACTACATCCTAGAAGAAGATCCGACCAAGCGCGTCTGCTACCTGACATCGGAAGACTTTACGCAGCAGTACCTCAAGTGCCTGCGCGAACAACGCATCACCGAGATGTCCGATTTCTACAAGAACGAAGTCGACATTCTGCTGATTGACGACATCCAGAACTGGACCGGCAAATACGAGACGCAGAACGAATTCTTCTTGATCTTCAACGCGCTGCACCAGGCAGGCAAGCAGATCGTGCTTACCTCCGATGCTCCCGCCGCCGAAGTGAAAAATCTTTCCGACCGCCTCGTGAGCCGCTTCGCCTGGGGCCTCACCGTGGACATTCAGCCGCCCGATGTCGAAACCCGCGAAGCAATCCTGCATAAGAAGGCGGAAGAACGCCAGCTCGAAATCAGCGACGAAGTGCTACACTACCTTGCCGAAAACATCGCAAGCAATGTGCGCTGCCTCGAAAGTGCCATCATCAAGCTCACGTTGCAGTCGAGCCTGATGCGCCATGATATAGACATGAGCATCGCCCAGAAGGTGGTCGCCGAAATCGCCCCGACACTGCGTCGTCGCGTAAGCCTCGACGCCGTACTGCACACCGTGTCGAGACACTACGAAGTTCCTGAATCCAAGCTCACCGAATCGGGTCGTGGCACCAAGGAAATTTCAAAGGCGCGCCAGGTCGCCATGTACCTGATGCGTGAATGCTCCCCCATCAGCTTACAGAGTATCGGCTCCCGCTTTGGCGGCAAGGACCATTCCACAGTCGTCCACGCCATCAAGAGCGTCAAGAAGGAAATGGAAACGGACCCGAGTTTTGCAAGACTGATCGAAAGCCTGAAGAACTCGATCCACGACTAAATATTGATTTTTCCATCGAATCTATAAATGCAAAAGCGCGGGTCCGAGAGACCCGCGTTTTGAACATTTCTTTGCTTTATACAGAATCGGCAAGGTTCAGAAACTACTTTTTCTTGGACTTCTTTTTCTTGGCGGCCTTTTCCTTCTTCTTTGCGGCAGCGGCTTTCTTCTTCTCAAGTTTTTCCTGACGGGCCTTTTCTTTTGCCTCGCGTTTCTTTTCGGCCTGTTCGGCCTTCTTGGCGGCGCGCTCAGCCTTTTCCGCTTCCTGCTCAGCCTTCTTTGCTTCTTCCAGGGCCTTCTGGGCTTCCTGAAGAGCCTTCTGCGCTTCAAGCTTGGCCTGCTCCGCCTTCTGAACTTCAATGGAGGCTTCCGAAGGTTGTTCTTCTACTTTCGCCCCCCTCTTTGATGCCTTCTTGGCGGCAAGGGCTTTCTTGCCCTTCTGAATAGCAAGAGCTTCTTCCTCTTCAGGAGTAAGTTTCGGCGCTAGGGAATCAGCTTCGGCCTTCTTTTTCGCCAAGTCGTCCTCGGCATCCTTCATCGCTTCTTCAGCACGAGCAATTTCCTTTTCCTTCTGGGCGATTTCAGCATCCATTGCAATCTTCTTGACTGCGGCAGAATCAAGGTCAGGGCAAGCGAGGTTCACATCGCCCTTCTGACCATTGGCGCATTCCATCTGACCCACGAACTTGCCCATCTTGTAGGTTCCCCACTGCTTCTTGGTCAAGCGTTCGGTGTAGCACACCGATTCGCCCGGCATCCACTGGTAGCAGGTGTCCCTGGTCGTCCAGAAGGTGATGAGACCGTTCGGAAGGCCCTTGTGGAAGACACCGCCAAAATCGCCGAAATCGACAAAGCCTTCGAGGCTGTTGGCGTTGAAGGTCAATGCAACAGGCTTCTTCTTGAACGGGTTGTAGACCATCATGCGACCATGCAGGGCGTTACGCTTGTAGGGAATTTCTGCCATCAAGAAATTCTTGTCGGAATACATGCGAACAGTCCCGTTCACGTAGCCCTGCGTATAGGGCACTTCCAGGAACTTGAAGTAGTACGTGCTGTCTCCACGACCGTAGATTCGCTGGTCCAGGACACTGGAACGGTAGAAGGTAGAAACCCCTTCGCGCATTCCCATTTTGTAATTGGACTTCCAAAGAACCGCACCCCACTCGGGGCCCTGCTTCTTCGGATAGGTCGGGTCGTTCATGTAGCCGATTTCTTCACCATAAACGAGGCCGTTCGCATCGACATGGCGAAGATTTTCCAGGTATCCGTTATTTGCAAAACCACTCAAGACACCCTTTTCAAGGCAGCGGATATCGCTGTAGTCCGTAAAGCGCCCCGTTCCACTCGGAACAAGCTTCTTGGGCATTCCCGAAAGGTGGAACAACGCCGGGTTGCGCCAGTCGTTTTCAGCGGATGCGTCGGGGCGGTTGTGAACATTGATAAAGCAGTTGATGGAATCGGCACGAGCCTTGTTCTTCTCGGCGTATTCGCCAAACGGGGTCTTACCGCCATCTTCAAAGACAAGCGCTACAGCACCTTCGTTGACACCGCCCTTCGCAAAGTCTGAAAGCATCGGGACAGACTGCTTGATGTGGTCCACGCACTGGGCCACGAAAAAGTCCTGCGAACAGGTCTGTCCTTGCGGGCAAGTCAAAAGACGCGGCTTGGGAACGTCCCATACCTTGACAATCTTTTTGCCCTCGTCATTGGCGCGCCAGCCAAAGCCACCTTTTTCACGAACCGTATAGCAGCCACAAACCTTGGCTTCATCGCGGATGGCGCCAATGCGACTGCGTTCCTTGGGGACAATGACCGAGGCTTCTTCTAGCCAGCAGTCCAAATATTCGAAATGGTTGACATCGTACATGCCAGGTGCATTTGCCGCATCGAGTGAATCGACCACGGCAATAGCATCTTCAAAGTCATCGGCGAATACAGCAGGGGCCAAAAGAGCCGCCACCACAACAAACTTCAATACAAACGATTTCATACGGGGTAAATCTATATTTATATGGAGTTTCTGTCTTGTAAAATAAATTTACAAGGGGGATATAATGAAAAACCGCTTGCAAAAGCAAGCGGTTCATCTTAATCGTCCATTTCGGCGAGATCTTCTTCGGCTGCCTTCAGGTCGTCGGCATCGGGCCCGATGATATCGTCATCTTCTTCATCAAGCGAGTCCCCATCCATGGCTCCCAGCTGGTATTCCACCTTGCGGGCCTCCTTGGATTGGCCAAGCTTGAGGATTGCGGCACATTCTTCGCAAAAACCCAAGTGTTTATCGACCCAGAATTCCGGCGAGACCAGGTTACGGTTGCATCGCGTACACATCTGTGTTGCGACTTCGCGTTCGAACATCTTGTTCTGCTCTTCGAGTTCCTTGAGAATGCGCTCGGTCAACTCTTCCTGCGTTTCTTCGGCGAGGGATGCCTTGTGGCGGAGAGCCGAAGTCGGCTTCATGTCGAGGTTCTTGACGTCGCTCGACATTTTCTTCTTGTTCGCACGGTCTTCGGATTCATCCACCTTCACGAACATGATGGTCTTGGAAAGTCTCTTGACTCCCTGAAGCAAGACTGCGTAGGCATAGTCGGGAACATTCTTCTTGCGGTCTGCCGTCTTTTCTTCGGTAACCGGCTCCACAGGAGCGGTCTGCACTTCGACCTTTTCAGTAACCTTGGCCTGTGCAGCGGGAGCATCCTTTGGAGTCTTAATCGCAGAAGCTTTCACATTCTTCGGTTCAGACTTCGGTTCGCTCTTGACAGAGGACTTCGCCTTTGCAGCCGGTTTCGCAGTCGGCTTTGCGGCAGACTTGACAGTATCCTTGGCCTTTGTCGCAGCCTTTTTTTCAGGAACAGCCTTTGAAGTCGTCTTCGCCGGAGCGGCCTTCTTCGCTGGAGCCTTTTTGGCAGGAGCAGCCTTTTTTACCGGGGAGGCCTTCTTCGCTGGAGCAGAGACCTTCTTCGCCGGGGCAGCCTTCTTCGCTGGAGCAGAAGCCTTCTTCGCCGGAGCGGCAGTCTTCTTCACGGGAGCAGCCTTTTTGGCAGGAACGGAGGACTTTGCGGCCGGTTTTGCAGCAGACTTCTTGGCAGGAGCCTTTGCAGCAGGCTTCGATGAGGGCTTTGCTACGCTCTTGGCAGGAGCCTTCTTAGACTTGGTATCCTTGGATGCGACTTTTTTGGAACTCATAGTTACTTCTTTTCCACAATAGTGATGTTTACAATCTTGTCATCTTGCTCGATGCGGCAAACCACATCGAAACCTTCAAGAACCTTACCAAACACGGTATGCTTACCGTCCAGGTGGTGCTGCGGGGTCTGGGTAATAAAGAACTGGGAGCCGCTCGTGTTGGGGCCACGATTGGCCATCGAAATCACACCTGCCTCATGTTTGAGCGAACTGAACTCGTCGTCGATGGTATAGCCTGGGCCACCCTTTCCGTTACCTTCGGGATCTCCTCCCTGGATCATAAACCCAGGAATCACGCGATGGAATGTGAGCCCTTTATAGAAGCCCTTGTCCGCAAGGTCTACAAAATTTGCAACCGTATTGGGAGCCGCCCTAAAGTCGAGATCCAGCACGATTTTACCTTCGTGTGTTTCAATTACGGCTTCGATGGACTTGATCCCTGAATAATCTTTTTCGAAGTGCTTACCTTCGGCACAGCCAAAATGGAATATACCCAGTATAAGCACAATGGCAAATACAACTCTTGAATTCATATTCATACTATCGTTAATATAGCTATTTTTGTCAAAGGAATCTTTTACTTTTTCTATATTTACCCCCGAAAAAAGAATCCACTTCACGACAAAACACCCCTTGTATGCCGCAAAACGACAATATCCGAAATTTCAGCATTATCGCCCACATTGACCACGGCAAATCTACGCTCGCCGACCGCATGATCGAACTGACCAAGACTGTTTCGAAAAACGAGATGACGAACCAGCTCCTGGACGACATGGACCTTGAACGCGAACGCGGCATTACCATCAAGGCACACGCCATCCGCATGGTGTACGAAAAAGACGGCAAGGAATACATCCTGAACATGATCGATACGCCGGGACACGTGGACTTCACCTACGAAGTCAGCCGCTCGCTCGCCGCTTGCGAAGGAGCCATTCTCGTGGTGGACGCCAGCCAGGGTATCGAAGCCCAGACACTTTCTAACCTCTACCTCGCTCTCGAAAACGACCTCGAAATCATTCCGGTGCTCAATAAGGTAGACCTTCCGGGCGCTCAGCCCGACCATGTGGCTCAGCTCGTAGGCGACCTTCTCGGTTACGACCCCGAAAAGATTCCTCGCATTTCGGCCAAGACCGGCCTGAACGTGGAGCAGGTGCTCGACAAGATTGTCGACGAAATTCCAGCCCCCAAGGGCGACACGGGCAACCCGCTCAAGGCACTGATTTTTGACTCCGTGTACGATTCCTACCGCGGCGTGATCAACTACATCCGCGTCGTGGAAGGTTCCATCCGTGCCGGCATGAAGATCAAGATGATGAAAACCGGCGCTGAATACATGGTGACCGAAGTCGGTACCTTCAGTATGCGTCGCGACCCGCGCAACGAACTCACCGAAGGCATGGTCGGCTACGTGCTCGCAAACGTCAAGACGATTAGCGACGTGAAAATCGGCGACACACTGACCGATTCCGCAAACCCCGCCACCGAGCCGCTTCCGGGCTACAAGGATATCTTGCCGATGATCTATTCCGGTATCTACCCCATCAACCCAGAAGACTACAAGGACTTGCGCGAAGCCCTGGAAAAACTCCGCCTGAACGACTCGGCATTGAGTTGGGAACCCGAAACCTCCGAGGCGCTCGGTTTCGGTTTCCGCACCGGCTTCCTCGGACTCTTGCACATGGAAATCGTGCAGGAACGCCTGGACCGCGAATTCAACGTAGACATCATCACGACCGTGCCGAACGTGGAATACCACGTGTACATGAGTGACGGCACGATGGTGAAAATCGAAAGCCCCTCGAAGCTCCCCGACGCCAGCCGCTACGACCACATCGAAGAACCTTACGTGAAGGCGCAAATCTTTACGCCCAAGGAATTCGTGGGTGCGCTCATGACGCTCTGCGAAGAAAAGCGCGGCGAATTCGAGACCATGGAATACCTCGACGAAGAGAAGGTGATTCTTAAGTACAACCTCCCCCTCGCCGAAATCATGTTCGACTTCTACGACCGTCTGAAGTCCGTGAGCCGCGGCTACGCAGGCCTCGACTACGCTCCGAGCGAATACCGCAGGAACAACCTCGTGAAGCTCGACATCCTGTTGAACGGCGACCCGGTGGACGCCTTCTCGGTGATTATCCACAAGGACAAGGCGCACACTTATGCAAACGCCATCTGCGTGAAGCTTAAGGACCTTATTCCACGCCAGCAGTTCGACGTGGCCATCCAGGGCGCCATCGGCGGCAAGATCATTAGCCGTTCTACGGTGAAGGCCGTGCGTAAAGACGTGCTTGCCAAGTGCTACGGCGGCGACATTACCCGTAAGCGTAAGCTCCTTGAAAAGCAGAAGGAAGGTAAGAAGCGCATGAAGAGCATCGGCTCTGTCGAAGTGCCGCAGAAGGCGTTCCTCGCCGTGCTTTCGCTCTCCGACAACTCCACCAGCAACGGGGACTAAACATTTCATGTCGGGACTTTCACGAAAAGTAAAGAGACTCCAACGGCGGAATTCACAAAGCCACATCTTTTTGCTGTTCCTTCTGCTCCTGACCGTGCTTGCGATTTCTCTAGTAGCACGAATCTACGCCCTTGCTCCGGTAAAAGTGATGGACACCTCGATGGTCCCAAAATTCAAGGAACGATCTATCCACTGGATGTGCAAACTCCCTCAATGCATTGCCAAAATCAAGGACAAAGACATCGTGTGGGTATCGCTCAAGAGTGGCGAAACCATGCTCCGCAATGTGCTTGCCATGCCGGGCGACACCATCGAGATTACGGACAAGGGACGTGTCCGCACACCGCACCGAAGCTTCAAGTGGAATGGTGAAGACGCTTTTATTCAGAGCAAGACCATCTATGTTCCCAAGGCCGGCGATACCCTCTATTTCGACCAACTGAACGAAGTCGAACAGGACTATGCTCTCGCCTACCTGCATACGCACGGGCAAAAGGTCGCCGTCAAGTCGAGCCTCTGGCAAGGAGACCGTGAAATCAACATCGATAGGGTCGGCGCCACCAAAATCGCAAACCGCCAAGTGAGCCTCAAGGAAATTGATTTTCTCCCATGGCAGGACCGCTACCTAATTGAACTGCAGATACGCCAAAGTGAACCCGGAAACGACCAGATTAAGATCAAGCGGCAGCTGTTCACTCTCAAGCCCAAAAGGGTCGAACATTCTCCCCCACCAACGCAGACAGATTCGTCCTTAGCATCTGCGGATTCTGCTGCAACAGACTCCATGGAAACTTCCCCCGATAATTCAACGCAGACCAAAGTAGCCGAAACAGAAGAAAAAGAAGAGGATGTTCTCGACGAACCAATGAACAAAATCGTCATCGAAGAAGATTGCTATTTCTTGGCCTGTTCAAAAGGTTCGAGCTGTCCCGATTCCCGTGAACTGGGATACTTTACCAAGAAAGACTTCATTGGACGCTACCTCGAAAGCCCAGACCGTTTCATGAACCGAATCGCCGTTCCGATGAAGTACTATGGTAAGAAAGCCTTCGATTACGCAATGTCACTACTATTCCCCGAAGAAGTCCCCGAAGCTAACGGCGAGAATAAAAACGATGAAGGGAATGCCGAAGACATCAAGAGCGACATAAACGCCGATTCGAAATAAGACATCTCCTGAACACAAACAGAAAGCGCCTCACCGAAGTGAAGCGCCTTTAATTTTTGACAGCTGAAAACTAGCCCATTCAGTCGCCTCTTAGTCCAAGGAGTGAACCAAGAGACCGTCGCGGAGCTTGGGTTCAAACCAGGTGCTCTTGGGCGGCATGATTTCGCCAGCGTCGGCGATGTTCATCAGCTGATCCAGAGTCGTCGGATACATCGCGAAGGCGCAGGCGCATTCACCGCTGTCAACGCGCTTCACGAGTTCGCCGAGACCGCGGGTGCCACCGACGAAGTCGATGCGCTTTGACGTACGCGGGTCGTCGATATCGAAGAGCGGCTTCAAGATAAGCTTCTGGAGGAGAGCCACGTCCAAGCTATCGACTGGGCCCAGGTTCTTGAGGAACTGGGCCTTGAAGGTGCAAGCGTACCACTTGCCACCCATGTAGAAATTCACCTGATTCTGCTTGGCAGGGCTCTGCATCTTGTCGAGTTCAGCAATGTCGAACACCTTCTTCATTTCGTCCATGAGCTGTTCCGGAGTACGGCCGTTCAGGTCCTTGAGCACGCGGTTGTAGTCCAGAATCTTGAGCTGGGTGCTGGGGAACAGGATGGCAAGGTAACGGTTGTATTCTTCGTCACCGGTATTGTTCGGGTTCTGTTCGGCGCGGTAGCTAGCGGCGCGAGCACCGGCAGCACTGCGGTGGTGACCGTCGGCAATGTAGCTCACCGGAACGGCTTCGAAAGACTTGCGGATAGCTTCGATTTCGGCGTCATCGTCGATAATCCAAACCGTATGGCCGAATCCGTCGCCCTTGCTTACGAAGTCATACACGGGCTTACGCTTGGTCACGGCACCGAACACGTCGAACTGGCCCTGGTCGCGGTAAGTCAGGAACACCGGACCGGTGTTGGCGTTGGTGGCGAGCACATGGCGGAGTCTGTCTTCTTCCTTGTCGGCGCGGGTCAGTTCGTGCTTCTTGATAATGCCGTTAAAATAGTCGGCAGCGGGAACGCAGCAGACGAGGCCGTACTGTTCGCGACCGTTCATCGTCTGGCGGTAAACATAGAGGCAAGGCTTCTTGTCGTAAGCGATCACACCGTCCTCTATCATCTTGTCCAGGTTTTCGCGAGCATGCGCATAGACCTTCGGGTCATAGGCATCCACGGAATCAGGGAGTTCCAGTTCCGCACGAGTCACGCGCAGGTAGGAATGCGGGAGCCCTTCGGCCATGGCCTTTGCTTCGGCGCGGTTCATCACGTCATATGGGAGGGCAGAAATCGTTTCGGCTTCGGCCGGATTCACCGGGCGCAGCGCCTTGAACGGGTAAATGTGCATCATAGGGTGTTTTCCTTTGTGTGCTGCTTTAATTAAAGCTTCGTCTTCAGCAATCAAGCTCTGGATGTAGCTTGTCTTTGCATCCAGCCACTTTTTCTTGCGATAATTTACAATAAAATAGGCCAGGAAAAAGAAGATTGCACCGCCAATGGCAGCCACAATCGTAATTCCGACCATAAATGCCGCCAAATGCCCTGCGGCATCGTGCCACAAGTGCGAAATCACGGAAATGCAGTTCTTGAAAGAAAGACCCTCGAATTCCGAAAGGAAGTCGAAATTGATCTTTTCGGGGTTTAAAATTTTGCATCCGATAGCGTAACCCGTGGGGTAAAAGAATCCGAACTGGGTAAGAGGGTTAGCTATGAAAGAAGAAACAATCCCAGGCACCTTCGGAAGCCTGAACAAGGCGCAAAAGGCAACCGTCAAAATAATCGCGACACCAATCGTAGGCCAGATACCGATAAAAACGCCTGCAGCAACCGACCATGCCACCTTCAGGGCATCCTGCCTTTTCGGGAACATGCGGTTATAATAAATACGACTCAGTCTCTTGTACTTGGACTCGGACTTGTCGATACGCTTATGCTTAAAATGAATCATTGCGGGGGCAAATTTAGAAAAAGTTACATCGCTCCTGCAATACAATTATCTAAAAGAAGTGATAAATTCTACATTTACAGCGATGAAACACTTGATTTCTAAAGAAGGCTTTGAAAAGTTCAAGGCGGAATGGGAACACCTCAAATACGTGGAACGCCCCGCCATGATCAACCAGGTGCAGGCGGCTGCAGCCGAAGGTGACCGCAGCGAAAATGCGGCTTACACGTACGGACGCATGCGCGTGCGCGAAATCGACCGCAGGCTCCGCGAACTGGACCGCATTCTGGACGGCGCGCAGGTAGTGGAATCACAGGCAAGTGACGACGGGACCATCCGCTTTGGCGCCACAGTCAAGATGAAGGACGTCAAGACCAAGCGCGAACGCACCTACAGCATCGTAGGCGAAAAAGAAATTGACCCGTTGCAAGGCCGCATCAGCATGAAATCCCCCGTCGGTGAAGCCCTGATGGGCAAAAAACAGGGCGACCAGGTGCAAGTCCAAGCTCCCAAAGGCCTGATTACATACGAAATCGTGGAAGTCAAGTACTAGGTATGAGCGCGCTCCCTACGGTCGCTTTGAGCAATGAGGTCGCTTCGCTTTGAGTTATCACCTCAAACCCCATACCCCAAAGTGCCGTAGGCACGACCCCACACCTTTATGTTTATCGATACGCATTGTCATTTGGATTCTTACGAGCAACATGCAGGCGAAAGTTTTGACGCACTGCTTGCCCGTCTCGCCCACGACCCCGACGAAAACGTGCAAACTCCCGAGGCCTTTATTCACGTGGCATGCGACCCGGCTGACTTTGCCCGCGCCCAAGAACTTTCTGAAAAATACAGCAATGTCTACGCCGCCTACGGCATTCACCCGGAATATGTAGAAACGGAAACTGCCGAAGACGAAGCCCGCCTATTGGAATACCTGAAGCACCCCAAGTGTGTCGCCTGCGGCGAATTCGGGCTCGACTACCACTACGGTTCTGACACCAAGGCCGAACAGGTCAAGCTTTTCGAGCGCCACCTGGAACTCGGGCTCAAATCGGGCAAGCCACTGGTTTTGCACCTGCGCGAAGCCGACGACGACGCGCTTGCCGTATTGCGTAATGCCGACCTTCGCGGAAGTAAAATTCATGTACATTGCTTTACGGGTTCACCCAAGTTCTGTGCGCAATTGCTGGACTTGAAATACCACGGAGCAAGCATTTTCGTGGGCTTTACAGGAATCGTCACCTTCAAGAACGCCCAAAACGTGCGCGACGCGGCAGCGCTCGTGCCCATGGACCAGATGCTCCTGGAAACGGACTCCCCCTACATGGCACCGATTCCTTACCGCGGAAAGCCCTGCCACTCGGGCTACATTCCCTATATCGCACAGGCGCTCGCCCAGGTAAAGCAAATCCCCGTAGAACAACTCTACAGGGACTGTCGGGAAAATACGCGCCGCTGCTACGGCATCTAGGCAAGTACTTCAGCCGCTTTCTTCTTGGCGTAGTAATGCTGCGTCAGGTATTCCTGAGTTTCGTTCACCGAGAGCGGCTTGCTAAAGTAGAATCCCTGAATGAGGCGGCATCCTTCCGACCTTAGGAATTCGAGCTGCGCTTCGGTTTCCACGCCTTCTGCAATCAGATCAAGATTCAAGGACTTCGCAAGGCCAATGACCATGCGCGCAAAGGAAGCATCTTCTTCGTCGTCGACCACATGGTCCACGAAGGACTTGTCCATCTTCAGCGTGTGAATCGGGAAACGTTTCAGGTGCGAAAGGCTACTATATCCGGTGCCGAAGTCATCAATCGAGATCTGGATTCCCATGCCCGATAAAGCCCTCATCACCGCAATGGTCTTGTCCGCTTCGCAGACTGCCGTATATTCGGTAATTTCGAGCTTCAGGTTTTTGGGGTTCAGGCGAGTTTCGAGAAGGACCTGTTTAAGGTCATCGACCATGTTATCCAAAGCAAACTGCTTTGCCGAGAAATTCACCGCAACCTGCAAGTCGGTGAATCCCTGGTCGACCCACTTCTTCGCCTGCAGGCATGCCATCTTGAGAATCTGCGCTCCCATCGGGATGATGAGTCCGGTTTCTTCGGCGATGGGGATAAATTCCGCAGGAGAAATAAAGCCGTTTTCAGACTGGTTCCAACGGACGAGCGCTTCGAGCGCCACCACGCGGTTTCCCTTGGATATATCGATGATAGGCTGGTAGAAAAGTACAAATTCCTGAGCCTGAATCGCCTTGCGGATATCGAACTCCAGCTTGTAGAGCTTCATCGCCTTTTCGCGAATACCACCACTGAAGAACTGGATTCCTCCCTGATGCGCCCCCTTCTTCATTTCGCGAAGGCTGGACGTCACATTCGCCATGATGTCTTCGACACAGTCTACCTCACGGTTCAGGGCGACCGCCATCGAAACGCCTATGTAGAGTTCTCGGCCTTCCAGCTGGATTGGCAACTTAACCGCATTGTGAATTCGACGGACAATGGCCTTGACATCGCTGTCGTCGTCTGCCGACTGGATATCGTGCAACACAATGGCAAACACATCGGGACCAATACGCGCAATTGTATCGTTCGGGCGGCACTGAGACTTGATTCTATCGGCAACCACACGCAAAACCCGATCACCGACATTGATCGAATAGGAGGTATTGATTGCTCCAAAACGGTTGATGTCCAGGAGAGCTACGGCAAATAGGTAGTCTGGACGCTGCAGGGCCATGTCCACATCGACCTTGAGCTTTTCCAGGAAGAACTTGCGGTTATAAACACCCGTCAAGGCATCCTGATAGGCATAATAGTAGCTCTGCTTTTCCTGATCCTGCTTATCAGATGCATCGTTCAAAGCACCGATGATACGAATGGGCCGACCTTCGGCATTCAGCTGCACATGTCCCGAAAGGACGAGTCGAATGTCTTTCGATGGTCCACCCTGCAGCGTGACCTCGGTACTGAACTTGTCGCCAGAAGCCAGGGAGGCCGCCAGCACATCCTTGAAATTGAGCCAGTCGCTTTCGACGATGCGGGACTTGAGCAGTTCGAAAGTATCAGGAACCCCGCTCGAACTTGCCCGAAGAAGCTTAATGGCGCGCTGCGACCAGTAGACCTTTCCAGTCACCACATCAAATGTCCAAAAACCATTTGACGATATGTCGACCATCATCTGGAACAGTTCATCGCGTTCCATCAAATCCTTTTTGAAATCGCGAATTGGCAGCGCCACCGTCGCAGGAGGCGCAATTTCGACATCGTCACGCATGCGTTTTCTGTTCCCGATATTGGGAAACCTGTACAAAACCGCAACGACTACCAGGAAAAAATCCGCCAAAACATAGGGAATCGCCCAGAAAGTGTACTCTTTGTTAGAAAAAATTTCCGGAATAAACAACGCAAAAAAAACACTTGCCATTACCAGCAAGAATCGTAGTACTGCTTTTTCGTCAAATAATCTCATTTACCCATCCGTACAGAACCAATATATATTTTTTTTTACGATGGCTAAAAATGTTTTCTTGTTTTTTTGTTTTTTTTTAATCATAAAGATATTTTTGAAACTTTTTTACACGAAAATAATCAAACTTTCTAAATTTTCCTTGCTATGGCTAGAATTAAAAGCGCACCGAACCTTGTCTGGATGGACCTCGAAATGTCGGGACTCGAACCGGAAAGGGATGTCATCTTGGAAATCGCGACTATTGTGACCGACCCGAACCTGAATATCCTTGCCGAAGGCCCCGTTTTGGCAATTCACCAGACCGAAAACATCTTCGAAGGCATGGACGACTGGAACAAGCGTCACCACACCCAAAGCGGGCTCGTGGACCGTTGCCGAAAGTCGACGCTTTCGATGGCCGATGCAGACAAGATGACCCTCGACTTCATCAAACCATTCACCATTGAGCGCGGAAACGTCCTTTGTGGGAACTCCATTACGCAGGACAGGCGCTTTCTGTACAAGTACATGCCGCTTTTGACCGGCTGGCTGAACTACAGGAACATCGACGTGAGTTCCATCAAGGAACTGACCTTCCGCTGGTACCCGGACTTACCGGAATTCCAGAAGATGGAAAAGCACCAGGCCCTAGACGATATCCGCGAAAGCATTGCCGAGCTACAGTACTACCGCAAGACGATTTTTAAGTAAGCTATTCAGTTACGATGGATTTTAACAACTACCAACCGAGAAAAAGACTCCCCTACGCAGTCCGCATTCGCAACAGGATTATTGTTTTTGCAGTCTTTATGGGAATTTGCGCCCTGATGGGCACCTGCATCTTTGGAGAAAACGAGTCCGCAAAAGCGCCCCCAAAAGAGGACTCATCCACTGAAGCGGTAGATTCTACAGCCGCAAAAGCCTCTACAATGCAAGCAGAACCGTTTGCCCCCGAGACCGAAACGCCCCAAACGGGAATGTTTCCGAAAGCAGATTCCGAAGATATAGCAAACATGCAGGCAAGTGTTGCTGCCGCAGTCGCCCCCGCCGAGGTGCCGCCCGAAGCCGAAGTCATCGACAGTACACATATCAAGGCGCAAACCGACATGTTCCTTGCCGAAAAAATTGACAACCTGCTGCGCCGTTTCCGCCCCGAGCACGCCGTGATTCTCATGGTAGACCCCAAAAGCAACGAAATCATCGCCTGGGGTGAACGCCGCGACAACCATGTGCAAGAAAAGCCCGACTATTTCATCAAGAACACCTTCCCCGCGGCATCGCTTGCAAAGACCATTACGATTGCCGCCGCCATGGAGTCCAACCGCTACTCGCTCACGAGTGAAATTCCAATGATTGGGGCGAGCCACACGCTTTACAAAAACCAGTTGCGTATCAGGGAGAATTTCAAGGGACCCTTCATCCAGATGCAGGACGCCTACGCCAAGTCGTCGAACCCTCCCCTCGCCATCATCGGAATGAATGTGGGGGCCGACCGCCTGAAATCGGCCGCCAAGAAGCTCGGCTACAACATGAACTTCCCTGGAGGACTCCCCGGACGATCCACCTACGCTCCACCTGACACAGGCTACGGACTCGCCGAGGCAAGTTGCGGTTTCACCGAAGCGACGACACTTTCGCCACTCCTAGCCGCAGCCCAGGTCAGAGCCATCCTTACCAAGAAACCGCTTGAAATTCCCTGGGCTACAAACCTAGAAGGCTACGCCCCCAAGTCACGAATCGCACTTGACGTGGGAAAGTTCTCCGACAACACCTACTACGGACTCCGCGAAGCGATGATCCGCAGCGTGACAAACGGAACAGCACGCAAGAACATTTCGACCAAACACATGGCCCGCAAGAATTACGAAGCACTCGCTATCGGCGGAAAGACGGGATCTCTCGACGGACACGACCCGTATGGCCGCTACGAATGGTTCATGGGTTTTGCACAGTCCAAGGCCGACCCGAATTTGGCCGTGGTGTTGGTCATTATGCAAGTTCACGACTTGCAGGGCATGCGCTCGCAGCCGGCAACCCAAGTCGCCGGAATGTTGTTTAACTACTGGGCACACCAGAATCTCCCCAAAAAAGGAAAATAAAATGGAACTCTCTTGGTGGAACTTGATCCCGACCTACTTCGACGGTACCGCATTTACGCTGGGGAACTTCCCGGTCCGCTGGTACGGCATCATGTATATTTTCGCCTTTGTCACCGGCTACCTGACACTCATGCACGTGAACAAGAAAGAGAAACTAGGCTACACCAAGGACCAGTTCGACAGCCTGTTCACCTGGATTATCGCGGGCATCATCATCGGTGCGCGTCTCGGCTACGTATTCTTCTACAAGCCGGGCTACTATCTTGCAAACCCCACCGAAATCATACTGCCCATGACTCACGACGCACTTGGCTACCACTTTGCCGGAATCTCTGGCATGAGCTACCACGGTGGCATGATTCTCGGAACAATTTTCACCTACATAGGCCTGAAACGCAACAAGATGAAGGTTTGGGAAGGCCTGAACCTCTGCTTTATGCTCGCTCCGCTCGCCTACACCTGGGGCCGCTGGGGAAACTTCATTAACGGGGAACTCTTTGGCGAAGTCACCACGAGCGCCATTGGCATGTACTTCCCGCTCGCCCACGACAGTCCTATTGAGAACCCGATTCTGCACCATCCGAGCCAGCTTTACGAAATGTTGTTCGAAGGCGTAATCCTGTTTGCAGTTTTGTACAACTTAAGGCGCATCCCGCTGCTGCGCGACAAGATGCCTTGCCTGTACCTGATGGGCTACGGCTTCTTTAGATTCTTCATCGAATTTTTCCGCAGGCCCGACGCTCACCTTGGACGCGTGGATCTGTTCGGCATGAGCCGCGGACAGACGCTTTGCAGCGTCATGTTCCTGACAGGCTTAATCTGGCTAATTGTGCTGATTTACAGGCAGAAGAGGGCTAGCAACTTACCGCAAGCTCACTGATGGCGAGCGCAGGCACCTTCACGCCGGCGAACGGATTGTAGTATTCGTTGCCGACTCCGACCACATTCTGGATGATGTCGAAGTAGTTTCCAGACAAGGTGACTCCATCGACGGGGTGCTGAATCACGCCATTTTCGCACCAGAAACCGTGGGCTCCGATGCTGAGTTCGCCACTCACAGAACTGCAGCCGGAACCGCCTTCGAGACGCACTACCAAGAGACACTTGGGGAACAACTTTAATAAATCGGCCGTTGAGCATTCCCCAGCCGGCACAAGTATGTTCCAGAAAGCTGTAGACATCTTGGAACCGAAATCGCGGGCACCGTTGCCAGTTGTGGCGCGGCCTGCCTTGGCAGCGGTTTCCAAATTATAGAGAGCTTCGTTAAAGACACCATCCTTAACGACTTCTACTCGCCGAGTCAAGCAGCCTTCGGAGTCAAAGAAAATCTTGGTGCTAAAGGCTTCACCTGTTGGATCGCTCCAGAGAGAAAGCTTTTCAGAGGCAATTTTTTGGCCTTCTTTACCAGCCAGTCGCGATGTTCCTTTCTGCATGGACTCCGCGATGAACGGAGAGGCGTACATGCTCATGAATCGACCCGAAATACGTTCCGAGAACACGACCGGGATCTTGCCGCCTTTGATTTTTTTTGCACCGAAAAGTTCGGTTGCATAGTTTGCAGCCTTGTCGGCAATTTCGGCAACGGTGAACCGACTCCAGTCGCGCTCGCTTTTGACAAAGTTACCTAGCTTGCTGATACCATCACGCACAGCGACTGCGCCTGCACCCACCGAGACGGAGTTGCCCTTATCGGTATAGAAAAGGCCCTTGTGGTTTGCGACAATCGAAAAATCGCGATTCAAGTCTGCGCCCAAGTAAGGAATGTTCTTGATTTCGGCTGAACGAGCGAAGGTTTCCTTTTCAAGTTCGATACAAAAGTCCTTGAGGTCTGCCAAGGTAAGCGATTCCAGTCCTAGATTGTAATTGGGATTCCCTTCTGGAATCTTTGCCGGTGCAGGCAATTCAAAGTCGACCTTTTCGGTCCACTGCGTGTGACAAATGGCATCCTTGATGGTCTGCGCAATCGCTTCCTTTGTCAAGCGTTCCGTATGGGCATAACCCGGACGGCCGTCCTTAATCACGCGAATGCCAAGCCCTACGGAATCCGAAATTTCAGTATTCTGCACTTGGCCCTGAAAAACAGACAAGCCCTCGGAATGGGAATTCGAGGCAATCACATCAAACTGTTCCGCCTCGCCCTTCGCGAGGTCGCACATACAATTTACTGCTTCAATAATATTCATAATAAAGGTACGAGCTACGAGGTCGCTCGTTACACTCGCTTTGAGCATTGAGGATAAAAGCCAAAAAACATATAATTAATATATAAATTTAGCCACAACACTGATTTTGTAAGAAAATATTGTAACACATAAACCCCAAAGGGCGAAGCCCGACCTCAAGCCTCACACCTCTTTGCCTTACTAGCGAGCATGCGCCAGTAGGCAGCGGGGCTACCGGTCACAGATTCAAGCGATTCGGCCAGTTCGCGAGTAATTTCAACGGTTCCCGCAATCAGTCCCTCGAGCGTTTCCATCGAGACGCCGATGCGACGGGCGAATTCCGCCTTGTCCATCTTGAGCCATTCAATCCCTTCTAAAATCGCCTGCCCCGGAGTGGGTGTTCCATGTCTAGCCATAGTCAATTCCTAAAATTCAATCGTTTTCCAGCCTTCGGCGCCAAAGCGAAGGTCGCGTTCCACAAATTCCCAAATTAACAATTTCTTGCCTTTAAGCACGCCGGCCTTACGGGCAAGCTTTTCGCGTACCAAGGTTGATGCGCCGCCATCGCTCACGATAGATGCGACCGGCCGGCTGATATTCTTTGCAAAATGGGCAATCCAACCCGCATTCACAGGAGCATCGGTCTGGTAAATTCGGCTGAAACTGTCGCCGAGAATTAAAATCCTTGACTTGCGGAAGTCGTCTTTGAAAGGCGTCTTGACCGTATCGCGCACCACCGTAGAATCTAAGAGCGAATCTTGAGGAGGCTCGGTTCGTTCAGAAATTTCTTGCTGGTAAATCACATGGCCTGTCACCTGTTGCGCCTTGAACACGTTAAACTTGTTAAGGCCGCTCATTTCGCCAATGTCACCCATGCGGTCCGCCAAAGAATCGGACAAAACATAATTCATGGATGGTTCCCCGATATCGATTATACCCGCATCCGCCATCGAGTTTACCTTTTTCGCTATTTCTCCCGCGGCAAGTTCCGCACCACGCGGAGTCCAGTGCGTGTCGTCGTCCAGATAAAGTGCACCCAAACTTGCATCGTCGGCCTTTGCGGCAAGGAGTGGCGTATACAGGTCCACCGTATTCAGCCCGAGTCTCGTCAGGGAATCCAAAATAGCCTTGCCGTGTCCAGCAAGCTTCAAGCCATCGACGCCGGTCAAACGTTCCGGATAAATACTCGGCTTGCCCGGAGTAATCACCACCAGGAGTTCAACGCCCTTCGCCTTGAGCTGTTCGCGGAACTTGAGAATCGCCTGAATAGGGTTATCGAGCTTTGCGCTACGAACATCCAGCGGCGACGGCTGCACCAAGAATTCTACATCTTGCCTGTAGAAAAGCCAACGGCCCGAACCGGAACCGAGCACCACCTTTTCGCCCGGATCATTGAAAATATTCCACACTGCAAGCTGGTACTTGGGGCGGAACGCAAGCACAAGAGCATTTTCGTCTTCGACCTTGTTTTCGAAAGCGCGCAGGTAGCGGCTTGTCCATACACCGTAATGCTTAATGCCACATAGCGCACGCCAAAGCGAGAATTGCCCAAATTCGGCCACCACCGCCTTCAGCGTTGAATCCACCGACTTGAATGTTTCCGGTTCATCTTCAAGGGCAGCCACCAAGGTATCCGCATGTTTCAGCAACTTGTAGTCTGACTCGACCGTATCCAGTTCGGCATAGCTATTCACCGTAAGCGCAACTGCTTCCAGGTCAGAAAGAGCACTGACCACGCCTTCAAGTGATTCGCCCACTTCGGCACCACCGGCAATCGATTCACGCGCCGCAAACCAGGCTTCGTTCAACTTGGCCGCCGATTCCGCCATCTTGGATTCACGCGCAAAAGGGGTATAGACAATATCTTTGAAAATATCGAGGCTTACAAAGCGCTTTTCGCCGCGCAAGTCCGCCACCGTCTGCACCGAAAACGGCAGTATCAACAGAACGGCAAAAACAACGATAAAAGCAATATAAAGTTTCTTCACAGAGGACAAAATAAAAATTTCAGCATAACAAAAAAGGCTGGTAGCCGAAACTACCAGCGAAATACCCGGATCGCGATTCGAACGCGAGTCTGATCCTTAGGAGGGACCCGTTCTATCCAACTGAACTATCCAGGCAATTATCGATATACCGCACCCGAACACAAAATTCTGCGTTTTCCGTTCAAAACCAGCACATTCATCACTTACACAACTCATCTAGTGTCGACGTTTGCGTCGTGGTGTTTGTCGTTATTCGAACAAAAATCGAACAGCTTCGCATCACGTTTGCTACAGACAAGACAAGGGCTCCATACGAATCAGCTCACGCCAACGGCATCGAGCCCGTGCTATCTGCGAGTGCGAAATTAGCATTTCTTAGGGTGTTTGTCAAGTTCGAATTGCAAAATTACCACGATATATAATGAGCCTAGACCACAGCATTCACCGAAAACTTAAGATTGCACGCGCCGCAAAACGCCTCAAACTCGTATGTTCGTAACATGTCTGATTCCAGCGTTTGCTTTTACCGATATTTCCGTGTTATCCGACTATACCCCCAGCAGATTTATTCAGATTTACACGAACCAACCACATACCTTTTGGCGTATGGGGTTAAACACGATCGATTTTTTCGCTCCAAGTTGAAGGGTCATTCTGTATATGGAGAATCCCTAATTACAAAAAAATGCGTACCCATACAAACAATCCGCTTTTTACAAATTCATGCGTGAACAGCGGCAAGATTACTACATCCAACATACCCTTACGGCGATTTTGCCCCCATCAATTCCGACTTCGGCGCACACGCGCGGACTGACACAAGTTCGGCGGGACTGCATCGGTCTACTATCAGTCCAGTGTCAATGAAACGAGGAACTTTATGGCAGACAGACTCATATTCACGATCAAACATCAAGACAAGACACTTGCCTATTTGTACCAACGCTGGGGACGCGGCGACGGAGCGACCCTCGAAGCAGAAGTCCGCAAAGCCGCCGAGGCATATCATCTTGACTTGACCAACCAAGCCGACGCGATTCAAGCCATTCGGCTTGCAGGCGAACAAATCTTTGGTCACGCCATATGGAATGGTGGTATAGATGACACCGATGACGAAGAGTACATCAAGGCGACGCAAGAAGACAGAGACTATCTCGAAAGCCATCGCGACAATATCGTAGCAGACAACCAATGCTCCGAGGGAATCACATTCTTCTATGGCATATCAGCAGCCTATCCACCCTACATCGAAAGCTGGTGTGAAGACAGCTACTCCATGACAGTGTAAAATCCCTAAAAATTTAGAGCGTCCCCATGGGACGTTTTTTTGTGTTGGTCATGTAAATGACTGGCAGAAGACTCGCGGGGCTGAGACACTATCTCATTAAATCTTTGTCAATGACAAGGATAAAAAACAAAAGGAGCGACAATGAATAACCTTGACACCGAACTGAGTAAAATCACCTTAGACGAGGTCCTAAAGTGCAAAATCATTTGGAAAGACGACGCCGACGACTGCACCGTATACGATGACTATCGGATTGCCGTTTCAGCCTCAAACGAGACTATAGCAAACGACGACGACAACATCGGATTCTATTGCAATTGCATCGACGAATTTCGCGAGTTACTTGACCCTAATAACAAGAACTCCGAGTTTGTAGTAGTCGCATTCGAGGGTGTATCAGCCAGCTATGATTGCTGGCGCGTCGTGCGATACGCAAGCAAAGACTGGACTCTGCACATCAGCGGTTATACAACTGGCGGCTACTGGCATTATATCGCAACCGACGGCGTAAATATCATCAACAGCGGAAATGTTTGGTCATTCCGCGACAGCTGTGGTCAAGCAAACGATTATCCCACACCGGATATGACTAGCCAAGAGGTGCTACTTGATGCGTTAAACACAATGTATGACAGCGATGTTCCCTCAATTGCAGAATGGACTAAGCTCTAATCGAGCAACAGATGCGGAGATACCAAATGAGCAAAAAACGAGTTATCATCTACAGACCGACAAAAAAGCGCGTATCAGGTTTAACATCAGCAAGGAAACCACATGAAAAACTATCTTGACGGCATAACAATCACAAGTAAACACTCGCCAAAATACGACGAAATCATACGCGATTTTGCAAACAAAGTCATCTGGCTACAGCGTCATCGAAACTATGTTGTGAGCTTGGGTTTAGTTTATAAAAACGGCAGCTTAAGCGGCAGCACAATAATCACACATAAAGATGGAATACTTAAGCAACCAGCAGAAATACTCGACGAATGCATAAAACTTTTTGATACAGTAATCGACGAACGAAACACGACACTTTCTTTCATTGCAGTCAACGGCGGCAATGGGACTGATCGACCAAACAGAACTTGTTATCATATATACATAACACCATAACCTATTCCGTGCCGACTTGGCACGGTTTTTTTGTTCTGCACGCCGTTCTAGACTGGCAGCGGTTCGGCGGGACTGCCATCGCTTACTATCAGAACCATGTCAATGAAACGGAGATAACAACATGAACAAAGCTCATCAGACTACTACCGAAGTCATTCTTGATTATATCCGAACTCACAATCAGCTCCCATGGACCCAGCCATGGTTTGGCTCAAGCGCACCAATAAGTTTCCAAAGTGGAAAGCGGTATTCGTTCTTGAACACCCTTTTGCTCGAAGGTGAACCATCAGAGTTCATTACGTGGAATCAAATTCAAAAGCAACCGAATGCGCATCTACGTAAAGGGTCCAAAGGACATCGAGTGTTTTTCTATTCGACATTCGACAAGACCGAAACCGACAAAGACGGCAATACTATCATAAGACAAGTTCCCTTTTTGAAATGTTATACCGTCTTTAATGTCGATGATTGCGACGGCATCTCTCGCCGTTGGCAACCAAAGATTGCCAATACAACGAACACCCCAATAGAAGTCGCAGAAACTATCGTAAACAACTACATAAGCCGAAATAACATTCAAATCAAGCATGACCGTAGCGAGGCATTCTATTCGGTTCGGCATGATTTTATCAACATTCCCGAACTATCCAACTTTCGTTCATCCGAAGATTACTATAGCACGCTCTTGCATGAAATTATTCATTCCACTGGTCACAAGACAAGATTAGGACGTTTTAAGGACGGCGATTCGTCTTCACCGTTCGGCAGCCCAAGCTATTCTCGCGAAGAGTTAGTAGCTGAGATGGGAGCTTCATTCCTACTTAATCAGCTCGGCATCGCAAACAGCAGAACTCTTGAACAGAATGCCGCTTACATCAAAAACTGGATTAAGGCGTTGAACAACGATTACACCCTTATTTCAGTAGCCGCTGGCAGAGCCGAACGCGCCGTCGAATATGTGTTAGGCGAAAAGCAATAATATAAAAACGTGCAGACGGAGCCAAGGAAATTTTCAAACCAGCTGTTCTACGCTCCGTCTACACGTTTCTGACATTTAGTGAGTTCACCAGCCAAAGCGACTATGACATAACCTTGGCTGGCAACCTAAAGTTTATATGCTTGCAAAAAATTATTCCGACGGCACTACCCCATCGTGACGTCGTACACACACTAAGCGTGAGACCCAACTTACCTGCTGTAGACGTATATCAGCGCACATATATAGATACATACTATTGTAGCACCCAAAATTTTACCAACCGTTTCTCAGGTAAAACACAAACCCATACAAACTAGACCTCTAATCTACACCTCTTATTTTATTCGTCAAAGTACACGATGACGGAGTCCTTAAAACCCCAGTAAACGGTGGTAAAAACTATTCGTCAAACACTCAAAAAGCAAAGCAAACATTCGGATAGAGTCATATCACTTCAGCGAACATTCGCTTATATGCATTGACTTTACCGAACACTGGCAATAGATTGACGGGACTGCCATTCAAATTTATATGTACAACATTCAAACAAGGAGATTATCATGGCAACCTTTGGATACGCGAGGGTCTCTGCCTTAGACCAGGCCTTAGACCGCCAAATCGAAAAATTGACCCCCTACATAACCGACCGACGCTATCTCTATTGTGACAAGGCATCCGGCAAGGATTTTGACCGACGCGCATGGAGAGCACTGGTCGGTACCGAGACGACGCTGCCAGCCCTACAGCGAGGAGACTTATTAGTAGTGTTATCTCTCGATAGATTGGGCCGCAACTACACAGAAATTCAAAACGAGTGGAAGCACATCACACAGACGTTAGGTGCAAACATTAAAGTTTTGGACATGCCCCTTTTGGATACATCGACCAGCAATGATAACCTCGACCGACGATTTATGGCTGATTTGGTTCTCCAAATTCTGGCCTATGTTGCTGAACGCGAACGTATCAATATCAAAACTAGACAAGCTCATGGAATTAAAATTGCATTAGAAAAAGGCATCCACTTTGGCCGTGTCGCTGTACCGAAGCCGGACAACTGGGAAGCCGTCATCGCCGAAGTCGAAGCTGGTCGACTCACGGCAACTGCCGCTATGACACAGCTCAACCTAAAACGAACAACCTTCTATAAGCTATGGGGCAAGCGAACAAAAGATATTTCGCCCCATTAAGTCAATCTGTGGCAGACTTCTTTATAGCTCTAATGGAGTCTGTCATAGACTTCATCGAAGAAATCAGAGCCTGCAATTCCTCCACCGACATCTTATTGATGACGGCGTCACGCACCGAAGTCGTGTAAAACTCATCTAATTCGTTTTCGAGGTCTGCACACGCTTCGGTCAATGGTTTCATCAGGCGCGCATGCTCGATGTCGACAATGCGACCAGCGGCAATGTCTTCGGCATCTGCTAAATCATCAAGTTCTACGCTTTCCATAACTAGCCTAACAAATCAAGTACATACTCATGGGTCTTGCCATAGACATCTTCAACGGACACCTTTCTTATTTGTTTCCGTTCTTCATCAATGATAATACCATCTGGTAATTTTAACGCTTTCAGCTTTTTAGCTTCACCATACATTTCGAGCAAGTGATGACGTGCATAGAAAATGACAAACCGATTAATCAGTCGAATATACTTTGACGAATAACCAACGCGTACAAGTCCATAGCAATCAAGGCAGAATACCAGTACGTTTACACCTTTTATGCCACCATTATCACTAAACGTTTTATACAGTGATCGGCACACCTTCTTAATCAACAGTTCGTAATTTGCCGATTCCGTTTTACTTTCTAACACTTGTAGACAGAATCCAATTTCACGCACCGAACGACTTGTTTCTTGTGGGGTTTTCAACGACGACGTCGCGTACATTAATTCCACTATGGAGTCAGCAACAACATCTATAATATCCTTGGCCGAAAATTTAGTTTCATACCGAGGATGTATATCAACAATCTTATCCGTCACGGCAATAGTCTGAACCAGCTGTTCATAGAACCGAATAACAGCTTCATAGACAAGGTGATTTTCGTCATAATAATATTCATCACCCATACCATTCACACGATAAATACGCCTAGCAGACCACTGGAGGATTTCAAAATACCGTTGGAATTGGAATGGATTAGGACAACCTTCCTTCAATACAGCACCTAAAGTAACCAGTAAGACCTCAGAATAAGCATGAACTTGCTTATGGTTCCAAGAATACGTCAACTCATAATGGGGGTCCAATAAATCTGGGATGTCGTAAATCAATCCGACATTAGAATATATGTTCGACAAGTACGGTTTGTCCCAGCTTAGCGCTCCATTCAGCATCTTCGTTTCACGATAGACGAAAGAATTTTCCTCTTGCAAAGCTTGAGTTATGAAGTTCCCTGCAAACGTGTTTAGGCCAAGATGATGCTTCCGTTGTCGAATAATCTCATGGAACAACTCTACTACAACACCGGGATGATACCTGACGACCACTTTACAGAAATAATCATTATCCATCAGATGAAGCACATTCAGCGCACTTTCTTGAATGTCTGATAATTTCTGACCTTTGTCTATAGCAACCGGAGCATTTTCAACGATATCCTTTATGGATCGAGCCAAGAAATCAATTACACCTTCTATAACGTCATCACGTCCATATTCCAATGCTATTACTAACTCATTTTCAAATTTACGACAGTTGCGACGATTAAATCGCGGCGGAAAGATAAAGCTAGAGCAAAGCCACCACAGCATAATAATCAAGAAACCGCTAGCAAGCATCAGCTGCCAGAAATGCTGAACACACGGTGTACACGGAATCGGATAATTCTGCGCGATAACAAAGTCACTTATCAAGACAAGAATACCCAGCACGGCAACGACAACAAACAGCTTTGTTCTGGACAACCATGACAGATACAGTCGAAGACGGTATTTATAGTCAACATTAACCCAAGCCATTATCAAGAATGCTAGGCCAGTAAGATAGGACGTAAAACTAAAGAAATTTGACACCTCTGCACCCATTGTATTTTACCCCACAGAGTATAATTATTTCGAATGCTTATCCAGTATTGCAGCTAAATCACCGACGTCGAACGACACATCACGGCACCAAGTACCAAACTCATTCTCAGCATTGACGGCTTCGATCCAGTCATCCATAACTTGCCATTTGACCTTGTCCTTTTCACGTTCTTGTCGTCGTGGGTATACGTGTCGATGTCGCGCAACTTGGCGGCATCCGCCGCTGTAATACTCTTCTTTTTGGCCATAAAATAATCCTTAGTTTTCAATATCAAGATAATAAAAACGCATCCACGATACGTTGTTGTACTATATATGGGTATAGATTTGCCGTACACTACATCTTTAACCGATACCGTTGCCACGCAGAGATAACATACTCATGACCTCGATACTTATAGCTATAGGCATAATCAGCCATTTTGCTGTGCCGGACTTTCAAATTACGCTTGAAGTATGGGCAATCTAGAGCATCGGTATTATCACAGCCTCGTTTACGTAACTGACATGTCAATATATGTTCAGCGAAACCAACCTGCCTCTTATCCAAACAATGAAGACATGCGTTGCAGCTCTTTTCAAAGAGCATCTTGGCAAACTTTTGGTCATAAGAAGGACCTCTCTGACCATACGAAATCGGAATCAAGATATAGTCTTCGACCTTATCCCAGATGGCAGACATTGCTTGATGTATCTGGTCTATGCGTCCTATACCGGGGCATTTCACCTCGCCACTCTTATCTAGTATTATAAGTTCAAAGTACCGTAGCCCACCACTACACAAATCCTTATGCTGATGCTTAGCAAAATTAAAGTAGCGAACCTCTTCATCATCATCCCATATATTTCTAGACTCCCAAGGTTTCGAATTATACTCGTTATCCAAGGCAAACTGCACAGTACGTACATCACCAAATCCATCTGCATTCGTAGACAGCTTAAAGCAGAAATTAAACCTTATCTTTTCACCTTCCTTCTTGGTTTCAATGAAGAAGTCGGGTAAAAACGTATCCGTTGAGTTGTCAGATGGCACTTCCTTGCATAGTCTTGCTATATCGTAGTATCCGCTATCTCGATCCATACAACGATGACCTTCTATATACGGACAGTCCTCACGGCTACAGAGGATTTCATAGAAGAACTCCAAATTCAACGGATATCCACCATGTGCACACGCGCGATACATATTGACGAACTGGTTCTTCGCCTCTTGAAGACGTGTTTCACAGCGATAGTCGACCTTGGTCTTGCACTGGTCAAAGTTGAACATCCTAACAGATTCATTCCGTTCTGTCAAGCCATCTTCTATGAATAGCGAAAAATCCGACTCCGTTTTAAGTTCAATTTCAACAATAGGTATACCGGAATCTCTTTTGCGCGGTTCCGAGAAGTGGCTAACGACGATTTCAATGTACACTTTTCGGCCATCATCAGCCGTCAACAGTATATCTGGGATAAAATCGCCATCCCTAACCTCACGCTCAATCTTCTTAAAATCCGGCAATAACGACACGACTTCATAGCCCAAGACGTCGCCACAAGGCTTCTTCTTTCCATAAAGGCATTCCCCATAGTGGCAAATCTTTCCCTTGGCTATTTCCAAAAGGAATGGTTCATTCGCATCCATCCGTGCCTTATACGTCTCTATGAACTTGATTATACCCAGCTTGTGTAAGTAGGACTCATAGGAACAGACTACATTCTTGCCGCCAACGTGCGCGAAATGCCATTCCTTGATTTTACCTCGCTTCGTCAACATCGGATTACCGCATTCAAGGCATGTAAACGAGTCGTTTCCATGTTCTTGTACATAGGCATCAGAGACATTGTACACGTCTACTATACAGCCAGTCCTATCCTTTGCAAATCTTTGCCATGTCATATCATAAAATATAACACCATTAGGATGTCACAAAGTGTCAAAATTGAACGAAAATTAATGGCGCTAGAGGGACCTCACCGTCCAAAGGGCATCAATAAGCCGCTAGTCGGGAATAAAAACGCCTATTTTGTGCTGCTGATTCTTAACAGCAGCCTTGAAATTAGGGTTGCCAGACATATCCGCCAAGCATTGAAGATGCGCTAGACGAACCACCAAAGGGAGAGCCTTGTACGACTCTAACGTAACATGGCCACAACCATACAAGATTGCATCCAACACCTCTTGCTGGTCAGTGTAGTCATATATCGTCCGAGAGGCCATATCGGAGAACTCATACGACTTGAGCCGACCTACTTTACCATTCAATTCACTGGTACGGCGAATACGTTCTAAGATTATCGGCATACTCGGCGACGTCATTAGGGATGCAGCCAGTTGACGGATTGAATCAAACATCTGTATTTCCGACTTCAATAATTCAACTTGTCTACGCAGCTTAACTTTGGCATCATCCAAGTACACCATCGCTGCCGTACAGTTGGCCTCATCATGCAAAGTGAATTTCAGCCCAAACTGATGCGCTAGATAATTGCGAATAGACAAGAGTTCAGCCAGTTCAGCCTCACGATGTCGACGAATCTCTTCACGGACGGTTGCGTCAGCATCATCGTTAAAGCTGTATTTTAGCTGTAATTTGACACAATCTGTACCGTCGGAATCGTCCTCAGTCTTCTCGCCATAGAATCCTTTTAGATAAACCTTGATGACCTTACCTAGAGTGTCTGTATTGGATTCCCACTTTGATTCTATCTTGGGTGGATTCTTGAGGTCATCCGGCGAATGGAACTCCACTTCGCGGTAAGCTTGTTCCACCAGATACTTCATACACCACTCAATGCGTTGGCAGAGGTGCAGTAGTTCACCCAGTACAGAATAGACTTCTTTAGCAGTAATAGGCAACACTAAACCTCATCGTTCATCGGGATCAGACTTGTACTTCTTAGGAAAGTAATCCTTGCCTAACAGCCATAAGAACTTGTCTACCAGCTTAAAGCTGTACTTGGTAAGGCCATAATACTCACGGAACGCAACCATGACCTCATGGAATCTAGGGTATTGGCGCAGCTCATTTCGCTTAAAAGAGTGGAACTCATCACGTTGCTGGAAGAAGCAAAGCATCTTCTCCACAAAGCTGTCATAAATTGGATAGAGATCCGGCTTATGGTGGCTGCAATACTTACTAGCAAAAGAATAGACACTTACTTCTTTATCATCAGCACGCTTAACTGTGCCCATATCATCTACAAGGGTCAAGTCGCCGTCATCCAATCGTCTGTCTACATCCAAACCAAGAATCTTTTCGGCAACTGGATTAATGTCAATTATCCTAGTGCTATAGAAATCATTCAATACGGTTGACTTAAGCAGAACATCCTTTATATCTGTGTTATGAGGACAAAGGCCAAACAGTTTGTCAAGTGCGTCTTCCTGGTTCTGGTAGTCATCCATACCCTTCCATTGTTCAATGTAGCGTTCAAGTTCATCGCCATTAGGTCTAGGAATGTCAAACACGAACTCGCGAAACCGTCGAAGATTCTTCACATAACCGTTCACATTACGTTCAACATCACCCTTGGAATGCTGTTCAAGCAACCTTCTAAGCTCCTTCTTAGCTCGTTTAGTGAAGTCAGATGAGGTTACAACAGACCAAAACAGCGTACGTCCACCCTGCCTCCACAGATAGAACGAATCGTAGCACACTGTGTTTATGGTGCTGGCAGTAAAGTTTTCAAGTTCAAGGAATCGACGAAATTCCTTCTGCAAATCCTTTACATTTAACTCTTGAGCCAGCCTCACATTCATATAGCACCTCACCACTACGTACTAGTATAATATAGTATTCGATGGAACTAATTGCGACGACATAACCAGCAAGTGACAGAAACGCCCAGCGCATGACACGCTGGGCGTCGCCACCTTGCTAGAAACTCAAATTCATCATCGTAAGCAGTCATTAATATCAATAGGTAGCCCCCTATTCTGGATATACTTATCATGCCGGAACAAGTCCGCATCAAGCGCTGCCGCTTGGTTCAAATAGCGCTCGGCATCTGGTGCTCGATCCGGTTCGCACTCACGTATAGATTCCAGTCGCCGAATCACCAAGCCGAAGTCTTCAACCCCATCGGACTCAACACCCATAGCCGCATCCACATCATGCAGAAATGACCTCAACCGCTTACCCTCTTCGGCGAGCAAGATTACCTCACGACGTACTGGGTCACTGACCACCTTACCTTCTTCATCGTACACGTTGCACCACATACCGATTCCTACTCAACTTACTGGTTATGCCAGTAGTTTATCAGCGTATGAATCAAAAAATACAGCCGAAAAATCGGCTATTTTTCGCAAGTTGTAATTCAAATTACTTCATACTATATTGATTAACTGATAAACTATAACTGAATGACGGAGTAGCGACTGTCATGACACATGATTTTTCATATAAAGACTACCGTACCAGCCGTTCGCTACTTTAAGCTGGTCGGTAGTCTTTTCCGTTATAATCATGAATATCACATATACTGAAAAATGGCAATATCTGCCTTGGGTTGGAACACATAAAGATCCTCCTGAAAAGGGCCAAGAGCCAGATCCCAAAAACGACTTATCAACCAAGAAGATGGCCAACAATAGCTCTCCAAAATACCGGAACGAGTTCTATGTCGGCGTCAAGGCATTCACATTTAACGAATTGGTAGATGCCTTACGCAAAGGCCATAGCATCAAGAGGATCGGCCCCATCGGAATCACTAACGGCACTCGTTTCCTCATTATTGACATCGACAACGATAAAAACGAGTGCATAACCCCAGAACAACTTGACCACTTCTGTAAAGGGCGTCATCATATCGCATGGACCAAGGGCGGTTCTGGTAGAGATTATCGCTACCATATCATCGTATTTCTTGACCATCCGATTTATACTAGTTCCGAAGCCGAAGCAGAGACCAAAGCCATACTAAAAGAGCTTGCCGAAGACATCGGACGCGACATCGAAATAAAGCCGGACGAGAACCAATACCAGATGCTACAGTGGTGCTACGGGGTCCCCCAAGACCGCATGGAACGTCGAGAAATCGAAGGAACCGAGCTATGGTGCCGCCAAATCACTAAAAACAACAGCTACAACATTGTCCCAGCCGATCAAGCGGACAACCTGCCCAAACAAAAGAGAGACAAGACCGAGGTCAAGGAAAAGCCCAAGCTGATGCCGTACACCACGGCAATGCTAGCCAACATGCTGTACGATAAGCAACTATATGCAAAGAAGTACGAAGACGGTTCCTACGTTCGCCCCATAGTCTTTCTGGAAGGTACAAGATTTGACTGCTATGAGCCACGAACAGCTAAGAAGTACGTTCCTAAAGGCAAACGATACGATGCTGCCCATGCATTTATCATGCGGATAGTTCCCCAGTATCACCGCTGTAAATCATTCGGGTTAAGCTACTCCGAACGTGATGTCATATTTACATTCAAGACACTCTGTATGCGGAACTTTGTGGATGCCAAGTCTTGGTGGGATGAGACTGGCAAGTCGATGGTATCTGGTCTCACATCGGAGCTGCACTCCAACGAAGGTCTTAAGTATACCGATATCGAGGCCAAGTACAAGCCCAGCCATGCGACCACTCTATACAAGCGACGCGGTTTCGGTATGGCTACGGCCATGCATATTCTGGATAATTACGCATCGGTGTCTACCGACGACGGCACTGCAACATTTCCAAGTAGCTCATTCCTCAGAGACATTCTGACTCAACACCTCTCATCATATAAGACGTTTATGGGATACATGAAAATGCTATGTATTAAGGTCATTTATGAGGAAGACGGACGGTTCTCGCACAAGTACGACTATGTATGGAACGCGGTCAAGAATTGCGGCAACCAGTTCTTCTATTGCACTCGAAACGAAGGTGTCAAGAGTTTCTGTTGGAATCACGGTATCGCATACGTCAGTCTACGTGACGTTTACTCTGGTACTCCGAAGGAGTATAAGAACATTCTTAAAGTAGCTCAAGAAGCTCAAAAACACATGTGGAAGTGGTTCGAACGCTTGGAAGATCCGAACTACGTCGCACCACCCAAGAAGTCGACAGAGGATAACGAGAGTGACGAAGACTTCGAGCTGCCGTTCAACATAGAGACTACCCCATGGGACCTTGCAGACGACTTGCCAGTGTTCCTATGAATTGTCTATTCATCCCTGATTTTTGGGTCTAGACTTTCTGGGAGAGTAAATTCCCCCTCGCTTCGCTCGTTTCTCAATTATTGTTTAAGAAAATAGTGACCCAGAAAACGACCATGTGGCATTAGACTACAGTATCAGACAAGACCTTCTATGATAAGAGGCGCCCCAGCTGCACCCATATATGGGAACGAACGCACTAGGTCGCTCAGTAGGTCAGCGGCATCGGCGGTCAGCTCATCCTCAGAGGCTTCTGGATGCTCAGACCGAAGTCGAGACTTGATGATATCACGTAGTCGCCCTTCCTCGTAGACAGCGATAACCTTGCCTTGCTGAGTGCGAAATGTGCCGACCAAAGCGGCATCCATGCCATCTAGTAGGGCGATTCCGTCACCAGCGGAGCGAGCGCGGACCTCAGCGACTCGGTCCTCAGCTGAAATTTGTGTCGTCTTGACAAGCTTATCGTTCAATAAGGTTTGAAAATCCATATCATAGTTCCTTAAATTCTACAAGCAGTTTATAGCAGTCTTTTTTGCCAAATCCACCAAATGTTGCCAAGGAACACCGTATTTGCTATATTACAGCTGATGCACTACAATGATGTAGGCTTACACAATTTCCACAATTCAATTACAAGGAGACACACAATGACGCGTTTAATAAGCAAATAAAATAAGGAGCTTATTATATGCATATTGCGTGCCCCTCAACAAGCCAAGCTCAGGATTGGTGGAACCTGATGCGCCAAAAGAATGCCACCAAACTGTATGTCGTCGCCGACCACGGAATTTATCGGCTTCGCGCATTCAGCACCGACCGCAAGAAATGCGGCGAACTATCTTTGGGCCTAAGAAATAGAAAGCTCGCCCAGCAAGTAGCCAACTCCCTTGCCATAGAAGTAGACGACGACTCCCCAGCCGCAATCGTAAACTCGTATTTAAATCACAAATTGATGCAAGTCAAAGCTTGCAGTCAAGGCAAATACGCCCAAACATCGTTAGCAACGTCTAAAGAACATTCCTTATCCACCGTTAAATCAAGATTGAACAATCATCTATTGCCATTCTGCCGTAAACGGCATATAACAAACATCAAGGATTTATATCGGTGTGAAATTATAGGCGCTTACATCGACACACTAATCGTAGACGAACCCATCGGCGACACAGCCCGATCAATCATGGCCAGCACATTGGCTATGTTGCGGTGGTACGACCGCAGTAAAGGCCACATCTTTATCAGCAACAATTTCAACGACTCAATTAAGGGATGGCCCAGTACATTCGGCTACAGACGTAAGCGAGAGAAGATTTTCCTCAAACCTAACCAAATTCAAGCAATTCTTCGGTACGAATACCCCAATGACCGGATTAAAGCCATGTTTTATCTTCCACTGATTTGTGGACTCCGTTACAATGAGTTCATTCATCTTCGATGGCGAGACTTACACACAGAAAACGGCAATATGGACGTTCCGTTCGCAAAAGGCGGTTCAGATCGGAAAACGCAGTACCCCAAAGTCATGCAAACTTTCCTTGATAGAGTTAGAAAGAAAAGGTCTACTGGAAATCTTCCGGGTGATTATATTTTCGAAGATTACAATAAACATAGGGACCTTGCCATATACAAGACTTTCATGAAGAAGATTCTCAACATTGATGGCAACGACACCGCATCAAACGGACTACGCCGTAGTGGATGTAATCTAATTAGTAAATACCAACTAGGATTGGCCGACAAGCAACTCGGTCATTCAGTTTGCACCAAGGTCACTCATAAATGTTATATCGACAACGAAGACTTCGAAGACATAAATTACTTTTGGGATACATTCTATGCCATTTGCATAAAACCGGACACAGTTGTAGGAGCCGAAAGCGTCCGATTAATGGCAATGCAACCTGAAAACGTCATCGACTACTTCAAACTTGACACGAAAGCTGTATAAAAATTGGGGACGTCACACAATGTCCCCATTTTTCCTTTCTATATCCGATTCACGCCATCGCGCATCGCTTCATCGGAAATATGGGTGTAAACATTCAGGGATATGCGGACATCGGAATGTCTCATCAATCGGGTGACAGTCTTAAGGTCAACACCAGCACGGATAAGGTTAGTACAATAACTGTGACGTAGACGGTGATGTAGCGACTTTTTCGGCATCGGTAAACCAGCGCGTGCAAGCACGTATTTGAAAATTGCGACTAGTTCCGGCGTATTCTGCTCGAACTTATCCGGCGGGAATAGGCGCCCTTCTGGATGCAATTCATCCATTACCGCTGTATAGAGAGACCATAGCTTATCGCTAATCGGAACAACAGCATACTTGTTTGCCTTGCCGACAATGGCTATTTCCTTCGTGTCACGGTGGATGTCCTCGACACGCAAGTTAAGCGCCTCAGAAAGACGGAGTCCAGCATAGGCCATGAGGCCGACAAATAGCCTATACAGCGTACTAGGAGCGGCATCTATAATACGCTGTATTTCCTCTTCTGACCAAGACTCTTCGTTCTCTTTATCAAACGGTACACGGATAACAATGCCGTCACAAGGATTATACTCACCCATTTCATACTGTTTCGCGCACCACCGGAGCCAGAGACGAAAACTTCGGAATCGCTCGTGCAACGTCATACGCCGATGCTGCGGAAACGACGCAACAAGTTTAAGAACCATACCCTTGGTGATTTGTCGAAGATTAACACAACCCTGAGACTGCATGAACTCCACACACGGATGTATTCGACTCTTGTACGTTTTGAACGTCGTACCCGGATGTAGCGATTGAACATACTGAAGGTACTCTTCTGCCGCCTTAGCCATTGGATAATCGTTATACTCCCTTCGCCACGATGGCGGCATCATTTCAGCGAATTTCATCTTGGTAAGCCACTTTTCTGCCAGTAGCTTCGAATCCGTCCCCAGCGAGATATGCTTTGTCTTCTGGCCGGGAACATAAATACAGCCATACCAAGTCATATTTCCGACAGACTTGTGTAGTTGTCGGATGGAATACGACGTTGTATCGGAATCCGCTATCGTAATCGGTGGATTATTCGTTTCATCTTTCATCGGGACCTCCTTTAGGTCAGTTTCCGATGCGATGCTGTGTCGGGATAGCGTGAATTTTGTGTCGGAATCGAACCGACGTCTGAGCCAATAAAATAGCCACCCAGACGCGTCTCGGGTGGTCTCTAAATAGTCCTATCCAGGCGAATTCGATAGCAAATATAACAAAAAATTGCTAAATTTGTGGTCATGAAAAATTTTTATGTTACTACCCCGATTTATTACGTGAATGACGCCCCGCATATTGGGCACTCCTACACCACCGTCCTCGCGGACATCCTCACCCGCTTCCACAAGATTCTCGGCTACCAGACGTTCTTCTTGACCGGTACCGACGAACACGGCCAAAAGGTGCAGCGTGCTGCCGACAAGCGCGGCGTGACCCCGCAGGAACACGTAGACGAATACTACCACCGCTTCGAAGACCTGTGGAAGAAGATGGGTATCGGTAACGACTTCTTTATCCGTACCACCATGCCCGAACACAAGGCCTTTGTGCAGGAATGCCTGCAGAAGCTCTGGGACAAGGGCGAAATCTACTCGAAGGAATACGAAGGCTGGTACTCCGTCGGCGAAGAACGCTTCTTTAGCGAAGACGAACTGGACGAGAACAAGTGCGACCCCATCAGCCACCGCCCGGTGGAATGGCTCAAGGAAAAGAACTACTTCTTCAAGATGGGTTCCTACCAGCAGAAGCTGATTGACTTCCTCGAAAGCCACAAAGACTGGATTGTGCCGGACTACCGCTGGAACGAAATCCGCGGGTTCCTGCGCCAGCCGCTGAATGACCTCTGCATCAGCCGCCCGAAGGCCCGCCTCAGCTGGGGCATTCCGCTGCCCTTCGACACCGACTACGTGACCTACGTGTGGTTCGACGCGCTCCTCAACTACGTGAGCGCCTCCACCGCCTTCCACAAGACTTATGCCGACGGCACGCCGATCTGGCCCGCCACTTACCACCTCATCGGTAAGGACATCTTGACCACGCATAGCGTGTACTGGCCGACCATGCTCATGGCTCTCGACATTCCGCTCCCGCAGCACATCCTCGCCCACGGCTGGTGGCTCGTGAACGGCGGCGAAAAGATGAGCAAGTCCGCAGGCAACGTGGTGAACCCCATGGACTACATGGAAAAGTACGGCATCGACGCGTTCCGCTATTTTCTCGCCCGCGAAATGGTGGTGGGTCAGGATGCGAACTTTACCCACGACGCCTTCGTGCGCCGCATCAACAGCGACCTCGCCAACGACCTGGGTAACGTGCTGAACCGCGTGCACCGTCTGGTTATCACGAACTTTGAAGGCAAGCTCCCCGCAGCGACAAGCATCGGCGATGCCGAGAAGGAAGTCATCGACCTTGCGAACAAGGTAATTGCCGAAATCAAGGAAGGCCTGCCGCAGGCCCGCCTCTCGCAGTCCATCGAAACCATTATGCAGCTCGTGCGTAGCATCAACCGCTACCTGGAAGTCAAGGCCCCGTGGAAGCTCGCGAAGGACGAAACCAAGAAGGACGAACTCGCGACCGTGCTCTACGTGTCTGCCGAAGCCGTGCGCCTCTCGCTTTGCCTGCTGTGGCCGGTGATTCCCGCCAAGGCAGAAGAAGGCCTCGCCATGATCGGCTGCAAGTTCCAGAGCGCCGACGACCTCGCTTGGGGTATCCTCAAGGGTGGCGAAACGTTCGGCGAAGGCAAGCCGCTCTTCCCGCGCATCGAAGAAGAAGTCAAGAAGCAGGAACCGCAGCAGAAGCCCAAGCAGAACAAGCCCCTGATGGCAGCCGACGTGCCCGCCGCCATGGACATGCGCGTGGCCCAGATCAAGGAAGTGGCCGACCATCCGGATGCCACGAGCCTCTACGTGCTCAAGGTGGACGCTGGCGAAGGCGAACTCCGCACCATCTGCAGCGGCCTCAAGAACAGCTACAAGGCCGAGGAACTGAAGGACAGGAAGATTCTCCTGTTCGCAAACCTCAAGCCCAGCGCTCTCCGCGGCATCATGAGCCAGGGAATGCTCTTTGCGGGCGACCTCGACAACGAGGCCCACACCTGCAGGCTCGTCTCCGTACCTGAAGACGCCAAGCCAGGTGACCGCGCCCTGTTCAAGGGTGTAGCACCCAGCGAACCGCGCGAACTGAAGGTGAAGGACTTCGAGAAGATTGCGCTCTCCGTGAAGGGCGGCGCGGTGTTCTGCGACGCTCTCGCGCTTGAAGTGAACGGCAAGCCCGTGACCTGCGACGTAGCCGACGGCAATGGCGTGCATTAAGCGACCGGACTGGCGACTATAAAGAAACGGCTCGGAGTCGAGCCGTTCTTTTCATTTATAGAATCTTTAAATTTCCTGAGCAAATTCTGCCATGGACTTGCGCACCGGATGACGCGGCGAAGGTCCACCCTCTTCGGGGTCGGCGTAACGCACATCGAGGAGGCAGGCAAGTTTGAGA
>NZ_JAZSAF010000083.1:0-59440 GCF_045601785.1 Fibrobacter sp. | reverse complement strand
ATCTTGTTCTTCGAGGCCGATACGTTCGTCGAGACGCGACGCAGGTTACGGAGGTTGTGTTCGAAGTCCACATCCTGTGCAAACCAAATGGAAACTGCACCAAGCGCAAAGCTCGCAAAGGCCACATACTTGAAGAACTTGAGGATTTTCGCCTCGTCCCAGGACTTGGGCAACAGGGAATTTTCCGGAGCCTTCGGGATACCGCCCATGCACTTGATAAACACCGGGAGTACGAGCACTGAGGTAAGCATGCTGAACAGCACGCCCATCGAGGCTACCACGCCGAACTCATAGAACCCACGGAAGTGCGCAGCGAGAAGAGTCAAGAAAGCAGCAATCGTCGTGAAGCTTGCGAGCAAGAAGGGCTTGAGCATCTTCCTCTGGGCATGTTCCAGCACTTCTTCGAGGGTCGCGTACTTGTGCAGCAACTTCTGCGAAGTGCCCAAAATGTGAATCGAGTAGTCGATGCCGATGCCCAGAATGATGGAGGCGACAAACACCGTGAACGGATTCAGCTTTCCGTAGAAGAGGGCAGTAAACGCAAGCGTCGGGAGGCAGGCGTACAGCACCGATGCCGTCACCAGAATCGGGCCCTTTACGCTCCTGAAGAAGAAAATCGTGAGGAAGATGATGAGCACCAGGCTGATGCCGAACGAGAAGATGGAATCGTTCGCGACTTCATCCACTTCCTTGAGGCCCTCGTAGGTGCCTTCCACCGTAAAGCGGGTGGGCACCGGGTATGTCTTGCTGCTGAAATAGGCCAGCAGGGAATCGGTGCGGGCCAAAATGTGCGTCACGAACTCATAGTCGGTAGAGGGCTTGATGAGTTTCGCGTTCACCACGCCGTTATAGAGTATCTTTCCGGTGCTGTCCGGGCGCGGGGAACCAATCAGGCGGTTCTTAAGTTCAGAAGGAATCGTCGACTTGGAATCCCATTCCACTTCTTCGTTCGAGGCGGCCTTCGCATCGATTGTGTCGCCCTTGGATTTCTTGAAGAATGCGTCAAAGGCACTCACCGCTTCGTCGGGGAGGCCGAGTTCCTGCGGCAGGTTCTCGTCAAACCACACGCGTTCCTTTTTCGCGGGCGCGGCAGCCACTTGCGCGGAGTCAGGTCCCTGAGCCTGCCGAAGGGACGAATCAGTCGAGGCGTCGCCCAGCAAGTCGACGACGAGCGGGCCGTTTTTGCGGCCAATTTCCAGCTGCAAGTCTTCAAGATTGTCACGGATATTTTCGAGGTGCTTTACCGGCAGGTAAAGCAGCGCATTGTCCTTGAAGAACTGGTTGTCGTTATCCACCTGGGTTGAAACAAAGTCTCCCTGCCAGTTCTTGTGAATGTAATCGGCAATGGAATCCTGCAAGGCCACCACCAAGTTCACGTCCTCGCTCTGGATGGCAATCATGAACTTGTCGGTGGAGCCGAAACGCTGGTACGATTCCTCAAGCGCCTTCACGCTCGGCGTGCCCTCGGGCAGCAGGTGCGAAAGGTCGGCATCGAGTTTCAGACCCGGTTTGAATAAAATGGGAATCGCAAAAAGAAGCGCCAAAATCAGGTAAAACGCAAGCGCCTTGTACTGGTGCCTGCAAATCAGCGGAATGTACCAATTGGAAAATCTTTCGGGAAGTGATTTCTTGTTAGCCATAAAAGGCAATATAATAAAAAGGGCCGCATACGGCACGGCATGTGACTCAAGTTATTGATAATCGGTCAAATAGGGCGGTAGAGGGTTCTACCCTACGGCATCATGATGTCGTTGCGGAGCACGGAGCGCACGGCCTTCGCGGCTCCCACGGCCTTCTTTTTCCAGGCAAGGTCGCTTGCATCCGTCGTGAGCGCATACGGGGATTCGCCACCGGAGGCGGCGCGGTAAACGTCCTCGTTTTCGAGGCCTCCGATAAGAACGTGGTCGCGGAAACCTAGGTAGTAGGCATTCTGCGAGAAGAAAACCGACGGCTGTTCTGCAGGGCGCTCTTGAGCGAGCAAGTCATAACCCCAGAAATGATTCGGTTCACGCACCTGCGCAAGGTCAAAGATGGTCGGACCTAAATCCAGTTGCGACGCCACATCCTCGCGAACGGCAAGCCCGTTAAGGAGCGCGGTATCCGCCGAGAAAATCCCGATGAAAATCTGCGATGCGGAAAGCCCGAGCGGTTGCGGGACCATATAATCTACGGAATCCACGGGAGTATCGTGGTCTCCCAGGATAAAGACTACCGTATTCCCGAAATCGGGGCGGGCGGAGAGAGCTTCGAAGAATCGCCCGAGCTGCTGGTCGGTATAGCGAACCGCGTTCCTGTAGCGCGTCATTGCATCGTCCGGTTTTGCGGCATACGCATCGGGATAGCCGTAGAACGGGATATGCGAAGAAATGGTATTAAACGAAAGTTCCCAGGGTTTATCGGTCGGCATTTTCCTGAGCACGTCAATCGCTAGATCCACGCCCAGACTGTCCGCAGTACCTTCCACCTTCTCCTCGCCTATCAGGTGCCATTCCTTTTCGAAAAACTTTTCGATAAACGGAAGCGTATGGTCGAAAATCGGGTTCGAAACCGTCACGTACGCCCGCTGATAGTTTGTCAGGAATTCGGGCCAGCCCTTGAACTTGTTCGCCGCATAGAAACTGGGCACGTCACGGTTCGGGTGCGAGGGGAACCCCATGTAGGTCGCCATCGTGCCGCGCACCGTCGGGTAACCGCCGCTAAAGGCGTTCTTGAACCAGAGGGCTCCACCCAGCGCATTGCCGGCAGAATCCTTTTCGAAGTAACCGCCATTGGCAAGCTTCCAGATGTTCGGCGCCACAGCGGTATCGCTCTCAAGCATCTTGTTGAAGATACGGCCCTTGAACGATTCGCCCATGATGAACACGATGTTGTAGGGCTTTTTCGCCCTGTATTCATGAGCCGGAGCGCTACGGTACATCGGGAGTTCCAGGGCATCGCTGCGACCCGCCGCAAAGTCCTTCGGCAAGAAGGCATCCAAATCGCTTACGAGCTCTTCGGTGATTTTAGCGTTGTCGTGAATGAACTCAAAGGTTTCAACAGCGGCAATATGCAGGATGGGCGCCGTAAGCGTGTGCTTGCCCAGCGTAAAGCGCATGTCCACCTTCGTGTGCGTCACCGGGATTTCAATCCACCCGCGCGTGCCCGTAAGGAACAGCACGAGCGGCACCAGCGAGAGTGCCATACCTACGGCAAACATCACGCCGGGAACCTTACGGGAAGCGGGCTTCCAGGCGCCATTGCGGTTATCGAGCACGAGCGTCTGGCGGCGCGTACGTAGCCGGAGCGTATAGGCGACTACAAAGGCGATGCCACCCGCAAAGCAAAGCACGACCATCGAAACCCAGAGCACCGTCCCGAGCAGGTCACCACCCAGCGTAGAAACCGTAGTGGCATCGGTGATATTCGAGATGTGGAAATACGTGCGCAGGAAGGAATAGGAAAGGCGCTGGTGCGAAAAACGAAAAACATCGTAGTCCGCGACAGCAATAAAGAAGTAGAGCGCATAAAAGACGGCAAGCCCGCGGGGAGCGCGCGCAAACCCGAAGAGGCCCGCCATGGCAAGCACTGCGCCGAAGGCCATAAAAATCTGCCAGAGGGTCTTGCCCTCGAACATTTCGGACATCGAGAGCCCCAGCGGGTCGGGCAGGCTGTAGAAAAACACCAGCAAGACGCTCTGCACCACAAGGGCGATGAGCGCCATTGCGAGGAAGGGATTTTTCAGAAGGTTCTTCAATTTATTAAGCAGGCTCATCTTTACAAACAAAGGAGATCCCGGCACAAGGCCGGGAGGACATTGGGTTAACGCTTTAAAATAAAATCAATGGTATGCTCAAGGTCTTCAATCTGGCGGGTATGCACTTCAAGATAGCGCTTGGGCGCACGGGCCGCATACTCGTCGTAAATCTTGGAATCGAGCAGTTGCACCAGGCGGGTCTTGATTTCGCTCACGGAATACGGGTCAAAGTACAGCACCGCATCGCCGCAAACTTCGGGAATGGAAGTCGTGCCGCTTGCCGCCACAGGTACGCCATAGCGCATGGATTGCACCGGCGGGTAGCCGAAACCCTCGTTCAGGCTCGGGAACACGAACGCATATGCATTCTTGTGCAAGAATTCCAGTTCCTTGCTTTCCACATAGCCAAGAAGCACAAAGCAGTCCTTGTGCTTGAGGTGGCGCAAGTAGGCACGCGCATTCGTAGCGCCGGTAATGACCATCTTCATGTCAAGCGGCTTGCCCTGTGACTGATACATGCCCACCAGTTCATCGAAAGCCTTGGCCGCACGCAGGTTGTTCTTTTCCCAGCGGGCACCGCTGGTGAGCAAGAAATACTTTTTCGCAGCGACTCCCGGCGGCAAGAATCCCTCGGGTTCGTATGCCGTCATGGGGCTGTAAAATACCGGGATTTCCAGGTCCATGAGTTCCGGGAAGAACGCCTTGATGGAGGCGCGGCTGTGTTCGCTCACCGTGATGGTACGCACCTTGCGACCATCCGGCCCCGAAGTCAGCGACTCCGCCATGCGGGCCGCGAGCGCCTGGTACTTGGGCTTGTAGTAATGCTTTTTCCAGCTTTCGCGGTAGCGTACCAAAGCTTCGAATTTTTGTCCGAGTTTCTTGGCAAAACCGACGCCGGCCCAGCTGTACTGCATTTCCAGCGCACGCACGCCATGCCAGGTAAACACGAAGTCCTTCACGTCTATGGCCCACTTCTTTTCCAGCGAATAGAGCGGCGTGTAGAAGGTATCAATCTGATTTTCGTCGATAATCTGCTGCGGTGTTTTTTCGCTGATATCGAACAGCGGAATGTTCTGCGTTTTGCACGCATCGAGAATCGCCGGGTCCAGGTACTTTTTGCTGTCATAGGCGCAGCTGAATTGCACGCCGCGCTTGACCAGCGCCCAAAAAATCACTTCTCCGTAAGAACCTCCGCCATGGAACTTGGCACTATGAATCGGCTGTACCGCCACCAGATTGAAAAGCAGGTTCACTTGCGGCCCCCGCGATTATCATCACCGAGAAGCGTTCCCAAAATTCTCAGCGGGAACACAAGGAACGGCATCTTCTTGTAAATCCAGGCGAGCGACTTGGCGAAAGCGTAGCTGCGGATAATGTAGGCACCGGCGGCCCCCACCTTGCGGGTCTGGAATTCAAACTCTTCCTTGGCGTGGGCAATCACGTCGTCATAATACTCGTTGATGGTAATGCTCTTGTCGGCATTGACCTTCACCGGAATGTTCTTCAGGTTGGTATAGAAGTCCTTGCGCAAAATCTTGGGCAGGAACAAATCCATGCTGGCAGGCACCTTGTGGCCGCGGGTATCGATGATTCGCGAACCGAAAAAGTGCAGCACCTTCGCTGTTGGGAGAAAGCGGTTGCCGTAGGCCAGCTGGCAGTTCCAACCACCGGGCATTTTTTGCGTAATGTAGTTGAACTTGAAGTTCGTCTCGGCGAGGCTCGCCATGTCGTAGGGGAAGTTCTTGGACACGCAATAGAGCCACAGCTCGTGCCAGGTTTCGAAGAATTTGCGGGCTTCGGGAGTGTCTGCTGCAAACATCACTCCCCCGTTAAAGATTTCGTCGTTCAGAATCGGCGAGAATCCCATCATCTTTGCGTTGTTCAAAACCTTCTTGCGGTTAATCGCCTTCGAAAGATTCGTGTGGAAGTCCAGCACCGCATAGATGCCGCCCTTCCATTCTTCGGGAATGGAAAGGTCGCCCACAATCGCAATGTCGGAATCCATGTACAGGAAATCGCCATCAATTACATTGCGCATGACCGTCTTGAGGTAGCGGGAACGCAACATGGGCGTGAACTTTTCGTCGAGGGTCAGCACCTTCAGTTCATCCACCGCGTCCTTCAAAACGGCACGGGGGCCAGTGAGAGTCGCCGCCGTCTTGTCGTCAGTCAGGAGCGTCACAAAGGCGCCCGGGTTATGCACCCGGAGCGAAGCAATCGCCACCAGCGTCTGTTCGCAGAAAAAATCCTTCGGGGAACTGGTCAGAACAAAAAGGTATTTGGTCATGGGCAACACTCCCCGTCAAAGTTTGCTAATCCAGCGGAATCGTGGACTTTGCGTTTTCAAAATCTTCAACCGTATCGAGTTCGCAGGAGAAGTAGTCCGACGCATCCCACACGGTGTAAGTGTGGCCCTGCGGAATCAGGCGCTCAAAGGCGAGTTCGTAGAACGTGTTTTCCAGGTGTTCCACATTCATCATCTTTTCGAGTTCGGCATAGAGGGCAGTAGAATAGGCCGCACCAATCTTCTCGATACCGAGGCTTTCGCCTGCGGCAGCCTTCGGGGAACACGTCTTGCTGATTTCAGAAATGTTCCCGTCGGCACCCAGGACCACCTTCATCTCTTCTTCGCCGAGTTCGTGGCGAATGAGCGTAAGCACGTTCGCCGCCTTGGAGGCAAGCACGTTCTTTACAATTTGCGGGTCGTAAAGCAGGTCGCTATCCAGCAGCAGGAATTCCTTACCGGCAACCGCCTGGCCTGCAAGCCACAGCGAATAGATGTTATTCGTGGAATCGTAAAGAGCATTGTGAATGAAGGTCACGCGAATGGAATCGCCGTAATGGCTTTTCACGAAATCTTCAATCATGTGGTTCAGATAACCCGTCACAATCACGAAATCGCGAACGCCAGACGCCATAATTGCATCCATAGAGCGTTCCAAAAGGGAACGGCCCTTCACGTCCAAAAGGCACTTGGGCGTGTTATCGGTGAGCGGGCGCAAACGCTTCGCCATTCCTGCAGCAAGAATTACGGCAATCATACGGCAGCACAACGCTTGATGGTGTCCACCACCACCTGAATCTGTTCCTTACGGCCAAGCGTAATGCGCAGGCAGTCTTCCAGGCCCTTGTCGCTCATGAACTTGATCTTGTAATCCTGCTCGGCCATCGCCTTCTGCAAGGCTTCCTTGATGCGGGTCGGGTACTTGATAAGGATGAAGTTGGCCACACTCTTGTAAACCTTGAATCCCGGCAGGTTGCCAAGTTCCTTCTTGAACAGCTGGCGGTCCCATTCCATTTCGTCGGCGACCTTGCGGTAGTGATCTTCGCTTTCGATGGCGGCCATGGCCACCGCTTCGCTAAAGCGGTTGTAACCCAGGTACTTGTTGGCGTAGCTCAGGAACGATTCGTGTCCCTTGCCCATAAAGCCAAAGCCCATGCGCAGTCCCGGAAGTCCGAAGAACTTGGAAAGCGTGCGGGAAATAATCAGGTTCGAATACTTGTTCACGAGCGGAGCGATGTAGGCGGTATCCGTCGTAATGAACGAAGCGTAGGCCTCGTCAATCAACACCATCGTATCGTTCGGGATATTTTCCATGATGCGGCCGATTTCGACCGGCGTAAGGCAGTTGCCTGTCGGGTTGTTCGGCGAGGCCAAAAGCAACATGCGCGGGTGAATCTTGTTGGTGAGCGCAATGACCTCGTCTACGTCGTAAGCGAAGGTATCTTCCTTTTCGTGGAGCGGATACATTTCAAAAGAACCGCCACATTCACCAGCGATGCGGTTGTAATACCACCAAGAAAATTCCGGAATCATGATGGTCTTGTTGTCGCCCTTCATGAGGTAGTAATGGACTGCGTTCTTCAAGATGTCTTCGCCACCGTAACCCAGCAGCACCTGTTCTTCGGGCACGTTGTAGATTTCGCTGAGCTTTACCGAGAAGATGCTCTTTTTGCCCTCGTCATAGATGCGGGTGTAGAAGCAAAGCTGTTCCGGGTCGAAATTCTTGACGGCATCGAGCACCTTCTGCGAAGGCTTGAAGTTGAATTCGTTTCTGTCCAAGTAGTTCATGTTTTACCTTTGTGGGGCTTGTACCCCGATTCAAAACCTTTTTAAATATAAATTTTTCCTTATTTCCACCACACATCAAGCCCGTGATTGTAGCGTTTTTCGACCGGCGGAAGCTGCATGTAGTCACGGTAGAAGAGCGAAAGGTAATAGTCGTAATTCTTGTAGCCGCTAAATTTGCGGCTTTCAAACGGGTAGTCGACCGTTTCCGCAATCTTTTCCAGGTCCAGAATGCGGTCAGTTTTTGTATCGAAGAAAAGGGTCGCCACATGGCCCGAATGGGCTGTGGGGTAGCGACGAATTACCCGTTCCACATAGCGGCAGAAGCGTTTTTTGCCCACGATGCAGGCGACGGCATAGAAGAAGCGCTTGTACAGAAGCGTCCAAGCATCGTAACCCTTCGACTTAAAGTCGGTGGTAATGGCAAGGGTAATCACGCGCAAAAAACTACAGTAGAGCACGAACGCTTTTTCGAAGAAACTCGATTTCGGGAGTCCGTCCAGCGGGAAAATATCGACCCAGATTCCCATCTCGCCCTTGTGGCGTTCCATCTTGACCGTAGTGCGGTTGTCGTAAGCCTTTGCAAACGGGTAGAAATAGCCGTCGCAGGTATCGTCGACAAGCGTGAGCCATTCCTTGTGGCCCGCCGCATTCTTGTCTTTCAAGATGGCGATGAGTTTCTCGTAGTCTTCGCGCAACATGCAGATATCGATGTCATCATCCCAGGGAATGTAGCCCTTATGGCGCACCGCGCCGAGCAGCGTACCGTAGGCAAGGCTATACTTCAGGTTGTTTTCCTTGCAAATGCGGTCGATCTCGTCCAAAATGGACATCTGGATTTCGCGACATTCTTGTTGTTCAATCTTTTTCATTTCGAACTTCCCGATGAAATTGCATTACGATCCTTGTCCATCTTTTTCTTGACCACAAGGCCATAAGCGCCAAGAGCCAAAAGAATCAACACGTAAACACCCGCCTTTTGAGGCATAGACAAGACAATCACCTGCGTATTGATGGCGATATAGAAAGCAACCAAAGCAACAATCCAACCCACCTGCGACAAGAGCCGCAAGGAATACGGTTGCAAGCCCATTTTCAAGAGGTAAATGTTATTACAAATGATGGCAACCACATTGTAGCAAAGCATCGAAAGAGCTGCCCCCACAAGGCCGTAGGTCGGAATCAACAAATAGCCCGACAGGAGTGCCACGCCAAGGGAAACGATATCCATAATCAAGGAATAGAGACTCTTGCCCATGCCGTTCAGCACCACCAGGGACATCCCGCCAAAACCCGCCACCAGGTGTACCAGCAACAGGATTCCCAAGGTCTCGGGCTGCACGATAAAGTCCTTGCCCGCAATGCCCAGAATCAAGTCCGGGAACAGCACGATAAAGAATCCGATCATGAGCTGGATGAAGGTGACCATGAAAACGCAATAACTGTAAACCGGCTTTAGGTCGGTCTTGAGGCGTTCCTTGTTCATGCCCGCCACCACCGGTGTAAGAATCGGCGTGAACCCGACGCGAATGGTCTGGAGCGCATTGGAAATGGTGACCATGATGCCGTAAGCGCCCGCCTTTTCGGGGCCAAGGAACAACATGACCATCCAGAGGCTCGAACGGATCAGGAAAGACGACACGAATTCATCGACCCCTAGCGGGAGCGAGTAACGCAACAGCACCCACGAAACCATCTTGTGAGGGCGCAAAGGCATTTCGGGGAACTGCCTGCGGACCAGCACAAAATGCACGATAAAGCCCACCACCTGGCCCACAAGCAAGCCCAGCGGAAGCGCATGCGGGATTTCCATAAAGTGGAGCGCAATCGATGTTGCCGGTGCAAGAGTCACCGTTAAAAAAGAATTCACGAATACGGCGTTTTGTGGACGGCGGTTGCCTTCGGAGGCTGTGCTAAAGACATAGGTACCCACATAGAACAAAAGCGAAAGCGCGTACCAGGGGAGTTCCTTGGAAATGTAGGGTGTGAAGGAGCCTACAAAAATGACCGCCGTGCAAAGAATTGCAATAGCTGCCGAAATCCAGAAGGATTCCATGATGCCGTCGTATCGGGGGCGGCCGTGTAGGCCGTTCTGTGGCAAGTACCAGTACAGGCCCTTGTCGAGCCCAAGAGTTGCTGAATGCGCAATGGTCAAAAGGAGGGTCTGGGCAGATACAAAGATTCCAAATTCAGCGGCGCCAAAAATACGCGCCATCACGAAAGTCAAAAGCGGACCGCAAACCTTGAGGATTGTCCCCACGATGTTTACAATCATCGCCTTTTTCAAGAATTTACTGTCGGTCTCTAAGTTGCCCATGCCTGCTAAATATAGCTTTATTTGAGCTTGCACCCTGCCCCATTACGGGCTTATCCCGACAAATTAGCCCTATTGAACGACGACAAAACAAAAAGCCCAGAAATTCCGTCTCAGGGAATTTCCAGGCAGAAAACGATTGCTCACGCGAACATTCAACGCGGGCAAAAAAAAGACTACTTGGCGGCCTGTTCCGCTTCGAGCTTGCTGATTTCGCCAGCCTGCTTGTCGCAGATATTTCTCAGGTTCGTAATTTCAGCATCCTTCTTCGCCACTTGGTCCTTAAGGTCTTCGCACTGGGCGGCATAAGTCTGCTTGGCTTCGGTCTGGGTCTTAAGATCGTTCAACAGGCTATCGGCAGAACTGCGGAGACTCTCGACGGTATTCTCGGCATCCTTCAGGGCTGCATCATTGTCGCATTCGCAGGAGTCGTCTTCGTCTGCGCAGAGGGTCTTCAGTTTCTTGGTAATGGCAATAGCGGCGACAGCACCAATGGCAAGTCCAGAAAGAAAGCTAGATGTCTTCATTTTAAGCTCCTTGGAAAATTTTTCCTATAATATCACTTTTGAAAATAGAAAAATCAAGTAAAAAATGGCCACACGGGGGATTTTTTTGCAAGAATTAACAGAAAACGCCCCAAAAAAACGCAAAAAAGCAAAAATCCCCTGGATTTCTCCAGGGGATCTTGCAGCGGGAAGAGCGAGATTCGAACTCGCGATAGGATTAAGTCCTATACGTCCTTAGCAGGGACGCGCCTTCGGCCAGCTCGGCCATCTTCCCATCTTGGGGACACAAATTTTAGATAAAATTTGGCAAAATTTCAAGGGTTACGGCCCAAAAACCTTAAATTTAGTCCTGAAAACACACTTTTTTTTACAAAGACCCAAGCAAAAAATCAAAATTTCTACATTTTTCGTATGCGATTTTTATCTAAAGTGTTCAAAATCGTGGCCGCATTTGCTCTTGTCGGCCTGATTTGCTGTATCCCCGCCTACATCGTCGTATTCAAAATACTCCCCACGCACGATCCCGACAACCAATTCAACCGCACCACCATCCTGCAGGTGCTTTCGGGAGAAACCCGTGTCTACTACAACGACGGCGAGCAACTTCTGGGAGCCTTCTTCGATGCAAACCACCGCGTATACGTGCCCTACGGAGACATCCCGACAAACATCGTGAACGCATTGATCGCCGCAGAAGATGCCGGATATTGGCACCACAACGGCTTCAGCATCTACGGATTCACCCGCGCCATGATATCAAACATCAAGAGCGGGCACATGCGCCAGGGCGGCTCCACCCTGACCCAGCAGACCGTCAAGAACATTTTTGGACGCGAAGAGAGGAGCATCAAGGAAAAATGGAAGGAACTCATTAATGCGCTGCGCATGGAAAACCACTTCAGCAAGGAAGAGATTCTTGAATTCTACCTGAACCAGTTCCATGTTTCGGGTACCGGGAAAGGTGTCGCCATCGCCGCACAGTACTTCTTCAATAAGGAACTCAAGGACCTGACGCTTGCCGAATGTGCCTTTATCGCAGGGTCCGTCAAGGGGCCGTTCAACTACGACCCGTTCATCCAGCGGAACGCAGAACGCCGCGAGAAAGCGCTTGCACGCGGCAAGGAACGCCTCGAATACGTGCTTGGCCGCATGGTCGAAGAAAAGTACATCTCGCAGGAGGAGATGAATGCTGCTCTCGAAAAGCCGCTCGCGTTCAACCACGGAAACTTCCGCTTCAGCGTGAGCACCATGCTCGACCGCATCGAAGAAAAACTCGACGGAGAATTCTTCCAGAAAAAATTCGAAAGCGAAGGCATCGAAGACTGGCGTAAGGCGCAGCTTTCCATCACTACGACCATCGACGCAAAGAGCCAGGACGCAGCAAAGACTGCTCTCCAGGCAAACATCAGCGGCCTCCAGATGCAACTCGGCGGCTTTGTGCTCCCGAAGGCGCAATTTGCGAACCGTGCACAGAGCGCACGCAAGGGCGACTACCTCTACGGTACCGTCGACAGCGTCATTGTCGACGACAAGGGTTCGCTCAAGTCAATCATGCTCGGTTTCGGGCAGCTCAAGGGGCTCGTTTCCGAAGACGCCGTCAAGGACTTCGCCAAGAAGGCCGGTGGAGACGTCAACAAGATTCTCGCACCGCAGCTCAAGAAGGGTGCAATTCTTCTGGTAAGCATCATGGACGACAAGATCGTCGACGGATTTGCGCCCTGCCAGATTGAAACGGAACCGGTGCTGCAAGGCGCCCTTTTCGCCATCCAGAACGGAAATGTGGTGGCAAGCCAGGGAGGCTTCCACAACACGGGATTCGACCGAAGCTTCAAGGCGGTGCGCCAGCTGGGCTCGAGCTGGAAACCGATTCTGTACGCACTTGCGCTCAAGTACCACTGGAACTACCTAGATGTCCTAGAAAACGACTTCAACGTATTCCAGTTCGTGAACCAATTCTACTTTCCACGCCCCGACCACAAGAACAAGGGCGACATCGTAAGTATAGCCTGGGCGACAACAAGATCTGAAAACATTGCAAGCATCTGGCTCCTAGAACACCTACTCGACAAGGTTTCACCAGAGGAATTTCAGGAAATCGCCGCCGCGAATGGTTTTGCCCGCGAAGAAAACGAAGAAACGAAGAGTTACTTCGAAAGGCTGCGCGACAAGTTCGGCCTGATCCTGAAAGAAGAAATCAAGCGCGAAATTGAATTCACCAAGGCAAAGGACGCCCTGGCAGAACGCTACAAGAACGAAGGCAAGGACGACAAGGCGCGCGCAGTACAGAACCTGCGCTACGGTACCTTCAACGACGTGGCCATCAAGCAGGCGAAAAAGGATTCAAAGATTATCGGATTCATCAATCACAACTATAAGCGCTACTCCGAAATTTTACGGGAACGCCAGGCACAGGAACTAGACCCCGCGGCAGTTCTTCCGCCGTTAGATTCCGTGGTGTTGTTCGAAGCCTTTACGCTTGCCGACATGAAGCGCCTTTCGACGATGATTGAACCGGTCGACGGCGAAGCGGATTACCTAGACGCAGACCATATTCGCTACTGGCCGGATTTCCGCCGTTCGCTCGCCTTCGCCGAATACGCAAGGTTCGCCAAGGAAATCGGTATCCACCAGAAACTGCAGAAGGTGTTCAGCATGCCGCTCGGTGTAAACGATATTACGCTCGCCGAAATCTCGACGGCCTACCAGACAATGCTCACCGGCAAGGTGTTCAAGTGCCTCGACGGAGACTGGACAGATCCCTGCTTTATCAAGGAAATCAAGAACAGGGACGGCAAGGTCATCTTCAAGAACTCTGTCGAGAGCAAGGAAATTCTTGGAGACTCCATCACATCGCAGATGGCCGTGATGCTACACTCCGTTTTTGTAAACGGAACTGCACGCAGCCAGTATACCAACATGACCGTGACCTCCCCGGACAAGGCGATTACGCTGCGCTATCCGGTGCTTGGAAAGACCGGTACGACCAACGACTACAGGAACGTGGCCTTTCTGGGAGCGCTCCCCACCTTCGTAGGTGAAAAGGGTGCCGTCGTTCTAGATTCCGTCGTCGCTATAGGAAGCTACGTGGGCTTCGACGACAACAAGCCCCTGAAATCGGGACGCACGCGCATCGCCGGTGCAAGCGGCGGCCTTCCGCAATGGGCCGACTTCGCAAAGCAAGAAATTGAAATTCTGGATATTCCGAGCAAGATTGACTTTCTCGACATTTCCATGCTTGCCGCAGGCGAAGTCCCGCTCATGCTCCCCAACGAACGCGGCCAGCTGACGGTTGACCCGATGACAGGAACGATGATGGCCGGTGCAAGCGCAGAACAGGGTAGACCGCTCCCGTGGATCGATGTTCCGGGATTCACTCCACCGCAGGTTCAGAGCGTTGCCGCCGAATCCGCCGCCGAAAATGGCATCATGGTGAGTCTCCCGATGCCGACCGCGGAACACATCGAAGCTGCCCCCGCCGAGTCGACAACCGACACCGCTTCTACGGCAAATGTGACAACGCAGGCGGCAGCCGCCCCGGCCGCAGAGCAGGCGGCGCCAAGCACCTCTCCAGCAAGCGAGCAGATCGCGAATGCTCCCGCTGAAGTCACGCCATCTGCAGCAGCCCAACCGGCACAGCCCAAGGCCGCCGAAATGCCGAAGGATGATGATTGGGACCTTCCTGCGGGCTTTGACAGCAAAAATGCATTTGTGCCTATCGAAGCGGAATAGTTTTTCCAATTTGAGTGAAGATGAAAAAACACATTTTTAATTTGTTATCAGCAAGTACCTTGGCGCTCACCGCATGTGCAGGTAACGCACCTGCACCCGAAACGGATCCTGTTTCTACCAGCCGTGGAGAAATCACACAGACAGGCGCAGAAAACACTGCTGCAAATAAAGAGACCGCCCAAGAACAGGGAAGCACCGTTGTTTTCAATTCGCAGGCGCTTGACAGCTACCGCCTAAGCACCCCCGAAAACATTCCATCGGCGAGCTCCGCCGAAACCGAGCATAAAGGCACACAGCCGATCGCAGGTAGCCCCGAGTCCGTACCGGACCCCTACATCGCCGTACCTTTACTGATCGAAAACATCTTTAGCCACGCCGACAGCCTGTACAAGGCGGGGAATACCGATTCGGCTTCCGCCTACCTGGAACGTTTCCGCGTCATCAAGCCCCTGTGGGCGCAATGGGAAACCAAGGCGGATTCGATGCTGAACGAGTTCGGCAAGACCCGCGCCGAGAAGGCAAAGGAATTCGAGTCGTTCATCCGCGAAATCCAGAACATGAATAGAGCCAAGGCAGCCTTCAGCATGGTCGCCGAAGCAGCCGACAGCCTGATTGCGCTTGTTCCAGGAGATTCGCTAACCCAGTGGGCTAAGTCGCAGAAGGAAATCGCCTACAAGAACACGCTCGAAAAGGCGCAAAAGGAATACGCTACCATCAAGGCTCTCGCCGACGAGCAGGCTCAATTTGCCGAAGCGGAAAAACAGGCGACGGTTTTCCAGATGCGCTACCGCGACTTCGAAGAAGCCCTGCACATCCAGGAACTCATTGACTACATCAAGAAACTCGCTCTTGCAACCGACGAAGCCGCTACCAAGTACTGGGAATCAAACGATCCCGTAAAGGCGCTTGCCAAGGCAGACAGCCTGGCGCAAAAAGAAAAATTTGCAGAAGCCAAGGACATTCTCGGAAAGCTCAAGTTCAGCAAGCTGCGCAAGGAAGCGGTTGAAAGATTCAACATGCTCGCCGATGCCTTCTGCACCAAGCAGCGCACTGTCACAAGTCAACTCTTCGGCAAAGCTCAAAAACAAAAAGATGCTGCAAAGAAAAAACAGCTCCTGAAAGATGCCATCGCGCCGCTGGAAAAATGCCTGACGGAATTCCCCGACAACCCGCAGAAACAGAAAGTCGAAGAGAACAAGAAGTTTCTGGAAACGGAATTAGGAAAGTAAGTTTTGTGAAGTGTGAAGCGAATAATCACTCATTTCACATTACACACTACTCATTACACATCTTTTATAGTTCTACCAGAATGCCGGCTTGCACATAGGCATAGCCGTAACCATCGTGGTCTAGGAACTGGTAGCCGCCCATCAGCATAATTGACGAATAGTCGCCGTTCTTGATATCGAAACCACCGCCGGCACGCCAGAACATCTGGTGTTTCGAGCCAAAAAGGTACCCCCAGTCGCCGGTTGCTACCGGAAGAGTGCGTGACCCGATCGGAAGCCTAATCCAGACGCTTCCCGAAACAGGAATCAGGCTCACATTGTCAATTTCCTGGTAACCCGATCCCACGCCAAAGAATAGCATCTGGTCGATCGGATACCACCAATGTCCATACACGTTCAAGTTGAAATTCTTGATTTCGCTGACATGGTTCACCACTCCACCCTGTATATCCATGGTAAAGGCGTTCGCCGGAATGGCGGCAAACGCTAACGCAAACAGGAAGGCCGAGAAAAACTTTTTCATTCGTCGCTCCTTGCCTCGCGAGCCCAGCCACCGCTCTTTTCGCGTTTGAAGGCCATGAAGAACCCCTTGAGCATCGCATAGTTCATTGAAAGGAAGTAGTAGCCGCTGGGCACAATCCTGAAGAGAGCGACCAAGAAAGCGACCGTCATTGCACCAAAGAATACCTGGTAGAAAAGTCCACTAGTGAGCAAACAAGCATTGGCTACATACAAAAGAATCAAAATGTGCGGCGAGAACCAGCGCAGAATCTTATGGGAAAAGAACAAGTACGCAAGCAGAGGGTGTAGCGGATTCAGTAAGGGCAAGTAAGAGAACAGGTAGTTGAAGTTTGCACGGCCGATGCGCACCTTGCGGCGAAACTCGCCGCTTGACTCCTTGGAAGTCTGTTCCGTACCGATGGCACTTGTAACAAAAGTACAGTAGTAGCCCTTTTCAAGAACCTTGGTCGTCACAAAGAAGTCGTCCATCACACTCTTCTTGACAGGCAGTTCCGTATACAGTTCTCGGCGAATGGCGTACAGTGCGCCGTTACCGCCAATGAGCATATCGAGCACGCCTTCAAACTTTTTGATTTCCGATTCCAAATCCCAGTAGGAACTTTCACCGCGGCCAAGCGTTGAACCACTCTTGTCCGAAAGAATCAGGTGTCCGCAGGCACAACCAATCTTAGCGTCCTGGAACGGAATCACCAGCTTGCGCACCACATTCGGGAAAAACATCGTGTTTGCATCGCAGAAAAGCAGGATGTCGTTCTTTGCAATTTTGTTTAAGCGGTTGAGCATGGCTGCCTTGCCCGCATTCTTCGGGGCCTTCACCAGCGTAATGCCCTGGTCCGCATAGCGGGCGACAATTTCGGCAGTCCTATCTGCGGAGCCGTCGTCGCCAATCAGCACTTCAAGCTTATCCTTGGGATAATCCAGCTCCAGGATATTTTGAATCTTGCGCTCAATGACAGCTTCTTCGTTGTATGCCGAAATCAGAATGGAGACCGTCGGGAGATCCACATCGCCCTGTTCCGGAGACTTGCGACGCTTGAAGATTTCACTCACGAACGGGAGCGTCATCGGGAACAGCAGGTAGCAGTGCACCAGCAAAAAGAGCAGCAACCAAAAAGCGACCTGGATGTAAAACAGAGCCTGTTCGTTCATCGAGAAATCCACTCCTTTTCCTTTTCAAGAAACTGGTACAGCATATACCGCAACTCTTCGGGCGACATGGAATCCGTCACCGTCAAGATGCTCATGCCCTTGGGGGCGACTAGCACAAATGCCGGGAGGGCATGCAGCTCCCATACATCAAAATAGCAACGTTGCACCGTATTTTTTTTGCCGTCGCACACGATGGAGTCCTGAGAATCGGTGTCAAGCTTCACTGCATAGAACTTCGTATTCAAAATGGACGCTACCGTCGGATTGTTGTAGACATTCGCATCCATGATGCGGCAGGGTACGCACCAGTCCGCATACAGGTCCACAAAAATCAGTCTCGGTTCCGTTTTTGCCTTTTCAAGGGCGGCACCGTAGTCCATCCATTGCACCAAGGACTTAGGCTCGTCCTTCTGCGCGACAGGCGCATTCTTGGCAGGCACCGAAACGGCAAAAGATAACGCCAGCAGGACAAGCGACAGGTGCAGGATCTTCTTCAGACTAGGCATCAGTCGTCGCCCCCCTTTTCCGAAGAGGTTTTCAGCTTTTTAATGGGCGGGGTCACGGGCTTCTTTCCCGACGCAGCAGGTGTTTCTACCGAAGGCTGCTCGAGCAGCGAATCCAGGCGGGCCGTCACAGCCTTCTGGAACGGCACCCACTGGCGTTCGTCATTCAGGATTTCGTCTGTCTTGGCGAGGAACTGTTCGCGAGTGTAACCCGCCGCCTTCAAGGCGTCTTGGCGCACCAGGCGACCCATCGGAGAATCCTTGCCATAAGTAATTTCGACCACGCGCAGTTCGACAAACAAGTCTACGAACTTCTGGTCAACCGTAACCTCGCCGCTACAGCCGAAGAGACTTCCACAAAGCGCAAAAGAAATCAAAACGTAAAGGAGATGCCGGGACAAGCCCGGCATGACATGATCGGGGGCCACTATGATGTTTGCTTCTTTTTCGCTAAACTTCATAAGGTCCCGTTACTATTCCCTTTCTTCCAGAGCGTTTTCGAAAAGACCTTCCACGTATTCGGCCTTGCTGAAAGGCACCAGCTGGTCGATGCGTTCGCCCATGCCAATCCAGCGGATAGGAATCTGTAGCGAACTTGCAATCGAGAGCACCGCACCGCCACGGGCCGTGCCGTCGAGCTTGGTCACCACGAGGCCGGTGAGCGGGAAACTCTGGTTGAAAATCTTCGTCTGGTTGATGGTGTTCTGTCCGGTGTTGCCGTCGATCACGAGCCACATGTCGTGCGGCATGTCGGGGCTTACCTTCTTGATCACGCGGACAATCTTCTTGAGTTCTTCCATCAAGTAGTCTTTGTTGTGCAGACGGCCGGCGGTATCGATGAGGACCACGTCGCAGCCGCGGGCCACCGCAGCGTTGCAGGCGTCGAACGCCACTGCCGCGGGGTCACTTCCTTCCTGGTGCTTCACGAATTCGGCACCGCTACGCTCGGCCCAGGTTTCCAGCTGGTCGATGGCTGCAGCGCGGAACGTGTCGCAGGCCGCAATCATCACCTTCTTGCCTTCGCCTTTGAGGCGTGCGGCAAGCTTACCGATCGTGGTCGTTTTGCCGGCGCCGTTCACGCCAATCACAAGCACCACATGCGGCTTGCCCTTGAGTTCAAACGGCGGCGGGTCCTTCAAAAGGCGTTCCGCTTCGCTTCGCATAATGCCTAGCACCTGTTCGGTCGTGAGCGACTTGCCCAGCGCCTGTTCACGAAGCGCATCGGTCAACAGGAACGCCGCTTCGACGCCCACGTCGGCCTTGATCAGGTGTTCTTCGAGTTCCTCAAGAGTGTCGTCTGTAATTTTGCCTGCACCGACAATCCCCTTGAGTTCGCCCATCAAGGCGTCGCGGGTCTTGGCAAGGCCACTCTTAATGGCAGAAAAAAGTCCCATTCGAAAATTTCCGTATAATCGTTAAACGATGCTTTCGACCTTGTCGACCAGGCCGTAGGCCTTGGCCTCTTCGGCACTCATGAAGTTGTCGCGTTCCGTGTCGCGGTCGATTTCTTCCATGGTGTGGCCAGAAGTTTCGGCGAGAATCTTGCCCGTAATGTTACGGATGCGCAGCATTTCTTCGGCCTGAATCTGGATGTCACTTGCAGGGGCGACAATTTCACCGTGAATGAGCGGCTGGTGAATCATGATGCGGGCGTTCGGCCAAGCGTAACGCTTGCCCTTCGCACCCGAAGTCAAAAGTACCGCACCCATGGAGGCTGCCTGACCGCAGCAAACCGTGACCACGTCGCTCTGGATAGCGTTCATGCAGTCGTAAATGGCAAGGCCACTGGAAATCACGCCACCCGGGCTGTTGATGAAGAAATAGATGTCATCGTGGTTCAGGGAATCCAGGTACAAAAGTTCCTTCACGATGCGTTCGGCGCTTTCGTCGTCGACACCGCCCCACAAGAAAATCTTACGCTTGGAGGCAAGGAATTCTTCAGCCTTCTTCATGATCTCGGAAGGGGCGTTCTCTTTCTTTTCGTTGCAATCTGCCATAATTAATCCTTTTGTTCGGTAACAATTTAGAAATTTCAATATATTATCGTCTCGCGCGACCATATTGTCAAACGGTTTTCGCCCACTTCGACGAATTACTATCTTTGTTGGCATGGCATCCAACTCCACAAAATACCTAGTAGGGCTCGTTGGCCCCGATGTTCTTGAAGCCGCCGAAAAGGACCTGTTCCATCCGGTCAGGCTCGACCTCGACAGCTGTGGAGCAATTGAAATCCGCTACGATTTCTTCGAAGAATCGACTTGGGCCACACTCTCCGAAAGGGTGAGAAACGTCGCTCCTGGAAAGCTCCAGATCGGAACCATCCGCCTGCACCGCGACGGCGGAAAATTTCCCGACGCCCGAGCTGTCGAGCGAATCGCCCTGTGGGAAAAAATCCTTGGAGCAGGACAGGTTCCCGAATGGATCGACCTGGAACGCGACTGCCTCTCGGACTTCAAGGCGTTGAACGACGATGCACGCCCAAGGGGCGTAAGCATCCTTGTCTCGGAGCACAACTTTGTTCGTATTCCCAGCGAAGTCGAACTTGCCACTTTTGCAGACGACGTCAAGCGGGTGGGCGCACAGGGACTAAAAATCGCCGCCATGAGCAACTCCGACACCGACTGCGACCGCCTATACAAGTTCGCAAAGAAGTTCGGCAAGAAGTTCCAGATGTTTGCAGCCTTCGGAATGGGGGAAACGGGACGAGTAAGCCGCCTGTGGTCGCTCAAGGAAGGTTCGAACCTCACTTACGGGTCCATCGGGCATGCCGAAGCTCCCGGACAGATCGAGGTGTCCACCATGAGTCGCGCCTTGGAACAGTTCGACAACCTGAACTCCCAGATGGAAATTTTGGCTTTTTTGAACCAATTTTAAGGTTTTTTGATATTTTTTCGTTCCAAAAAGGATTTTTTCGTCCAAACGGCTCCTTTTTTTGCTAAATATCTATACGGAAAACTATAGAAGGATATCATTATGCGTCTTTCCGAAAGGTTTGTCGACAATTGCATTCTGATCAACTCCAAGAGTTCGAGCAAGGAAGCCATCCTGAACGAACTCGTGGACACGCTCTGCAGTGCCTACAAATTGGAACACCGCGACGAGATCTTCGATGCAGTCTGGACCCGTGAACAAAGCCGTTCCACCGGTATCGGTTGCGGTCTCGCCGTTCCGCACGCCAAGATCGACTGCGTGGACCGCATGTGCATGGCCGCCGCTACGATTGAAAACGGCCTGGATTTTGCCTCGTTCGACGGCGAGCCAGTCTACCTGATCATCCTGATTGTAAGTCCCGGAAACACGGTCGGACCGCACCTCAAGGCGCTTTCTTCGGTGAGCCGCCTTTTGGCCGACGGAGGCGTCCGTAAGGACCTGATCGCATCCAAGGACCCGGCCGAGTTCCTCACGATTCTCCGTGCCGCAGAAGACAAGTACCTCTAACGCCCCTTGACAGGAGCAAATATCTTTTCTATATTTGCTCGCACCTCGGACGGTTAGCTCAGTTGGTTTAGAGCGCTGCTTTCACACGGCAGAGGTCACTGGTTCAAATCCAGTACCGTCCACGAAAAGAAGACTCCCCGACGGAGTCTTTTTTTGTTGGGGAGATTATTTTGTTATCTTGTCTCCACCAACGCAACGATTCGTCTTTTGCAGGCATCTAAAAGGCATGATTATAACCAGAGTTCTCATCTCCGCATTCATGGCGACGACCGTTCTTACGACGGCGGGTTTCGCCGAGAGCACCTGGTCGCTCGAGGACTGCCTCAAGCAGGCAAAGAAGTCGAGTCTGAAGCTCGAGTCCGCAAAGTTGCGCGAGCAGTCCGCCGACATCTCCATAAAGCAGGCCAAGTCGGGCAACTACCCCACCGTAAGCGCAAGCATCCAGAACACGCTCTACGACCACCCCTTCATCGACAATGAAGACCACTACCGCCTGAACTTAGGCATTTCGGGATCGTATACCTTGTGGGACGGGGGGGCAAAGAGCCTGAACGTGGAATCCAAGACACTCTCCAAGGAAGCGACGGCGCTAGCCACCTTGCAGACCGAACGCAGCATCCAGGAAAGCGTACTCAACGCCTACATGAGCCTGCTCGCGGCAAACGAGAACCAGCGTACCGCAGACGCTTCCGTAGAACTTGCCCAGGCGGAATTCGAGCATTACAGCAAGCTCTTTGAAGCTGGTTCCATCACCAAGAAGGACCTGACCCAGTCGCAGTCCAACGTGCTGCAGAAACAGGTAGCGCAGCTTTCGGCACAGCTCTCGGTAAGCACCGCCAAGACAACCCTTAGGCAGCTGCTGGAACTGGACGACTCCGCCGAGTTCCAGGTGAGCGCCCCCGAAACAGGCATCGACAGTCCCGACTCGCTACCGCCGCTGCCGGCTTTCGAACAAATTAAAAATGACGCACAGAACGCCCATCCGGGGCTCAAGTCCGACAGCGTCTCCGTGCGTGCTGCGCAAAAGAACACCCAGGTCGCCGGCAAGGGCAGCTCCATCACCGTGACGCTCGGTGCAAACTCCAGCACCGGGCTACAGGCTTGGGAATCGGGCGCCTACAAGGACCAGCTCAAGTACGGCTGGCAGAACTCGATCACTCTCGGCATTAACATTCCAATTATCGACGGGGGCGCCACCGCGAACAAGGTGCTGCAGGCCCAAGTGAGCGAAACGGAATCGCAGGTGAGCCTTAAAGAAGACATGAAGACACTCGAAAACAGCATCGAAAAGCTCTACCTGAACGCCGTCAGCGCCGACATGCAATGGAAAGCGGCCATTCTCCAGGTGCAAGCGGAGACCGAAGCATTGACCGTCGCCGAAGAGCAGAGAAACGCAGGCGCCCTCACCTACACCGACTTCCTCACCCAGAAGAACAACCTAGAAAAGGCTCAGATTACGCTCACGAACGCGAAGTACACGAGCCTTCTGTCGCGCAAGCTCCTGGAACTTTACCAGGGAAAGCTGGATTAATCAAAAATAAACAACAGATGTTGCGCCCCTGAAACAAGGGGCGTTTCTTTTTGTGCAGCCTTAGCACAAACGGCCCTCTTAAGCCGCAAAGGGCCCAAAATTCAAAGTTGGCACGCCTTTTGCTATTAGGGGTGTGAAGACAAAAACAGGGCTCCAAGCCGAGGCAAACCGCCAAAGATTGGACCCACATCCAAAGAGGTTAAAATTATGACACAGTTTATTCCGAGCACTTTCTACGGCATCCAGAACTTCCTTGACAACTTGAACGCCTGCAACGCCCAGAACGAATGCAGCTACACGCCCAAGGCCGACTACTACGAAGTCGACAATGGCTTCATGCTCGAAGTCGAGCTCCCGGGTGTGAAAAAGGAAGACTTGGATGTCCAGGTCGAAAAGAACATCATCACCGTCAAGGCAACCCGTGCCCGCAAGGAAAGCAAGTGCACTTACGAGCGCAGCTTCCGCCTGACCGACGACATCGACACCGAAAATATCAAGGTCTCCCTTGAAAACGGCGTGTTGTCATTCCAGCTTGCCAAAAAGCAGCAGGCAGCCGCCCGTAAATTGACGGTCGACTAAGCCCTAAAACGGGGCCAAAACGCGAAAATCGTGTAAAAATTTTCCAATCATAGCACTCCTTAAACAACAAAAAGGGCTCTGCAGAGCCCTTTTTGCGTATTTTTCAAGATTTAGCGTGTAAACAATTTTTTATTGATAATTAGTCAACAGTTGTCCTATTTCTATTTAGATTAAACAAGCCCGTAGAAGATATTTTTGGGGATAAAGGAGTTAAAAATGGGTAAACATATTTCCAAGCTGTGCACAACAGCATTTTTCGCAGCACTTTGCGGCACTGCCTCAGCCTACACATTGACAGGCACCGTGAGCGATTCAGACAGGGCCCCTATCGTTGGAGCCAAGGTTTCCTTGACAAACCTGAATCAGAGCACAACAACCGACGATAACGGAAAGTTCACGATTCACGAAGACGAAGAGGACATGGCGATCCGCGCTGCACAGAAGCCCGGGAACTTCAGCCTGAATAGCGGCGTCCTGAGCTTTACGCAGGGCAGCAGCAGCCCGGTGCAGGTAAAGGTTTTCGACATGATGGGCAACCAGGTTTTCAACAAGGTTCTGCAAGGTTCCGGTTCCATCGACTTGAGCGCCGTAGTCGAAGCGCAGGGTACCTATCTCGCCCGCGTCAAGCTCGGAAGTACGCAACAGACCATCCGCTTCAACGCAAGCGGCAACTATTCCGGTTCCTTCGGTGCGGCTAGTTCGAGGGCCCTTCTCAAGGAAGTCGCTCCGGGCGGCGAACCGCTCCAGGTCACCGCAGACGGCTTTGACACCTTGGTCGTAAAGCTTTCGAGCCTCGACACGAATGTCGAAATCAAGCTCACCAAGAGTGCACCAACCGAAGAACAGTTTACCTTCGGCTATGCGCTCAAGAACGCCCCGCGCAAGAGTAAGGGTTGCGGCAAGGATCCCGTACTCAAGGGAACCAAGCAGTACCAGTGCCAAAAGAAGACTTGGGACAACCCGTGGCCCAACGCATCGGTGGACTGCAGCGCCCAATTGTTCGAAATCAACGGACGCGAATACTACGTGACCTTCCCCCAAAATTACGATAAGAACAAGCCCTACAAGCTCCTTTTCGCAAACCACTGCATGGGCAGTTCAGCAAACCACATGGCTACCTGGGTTAGCGCAGACCGTGACCACATTTCTCCGTACTACGCACAGAAAGCGCAGGACACCGAAGGCAACTACATCTTTGTCGCTCCGCAGGGCAATGACAACGGTACATGGAACGGTGAAGAAGACCACAAATTCATTCACCAGTTGCTTACTCACCTAGAAGACAACTACTGCATTGACACGACCCGCGTCTTTGCAACAGGATTCAGCTTCGGCGCCATGTTCACCAATTCTCTCTCTTGGGAAATGCAGAACAGACTTCGCGCAGTCGCCGTCTATGCGGTCGCCGCCTATAACATTTGGCTGCCTAATTATGGGAAAGGCGCATATCCGAAGCAGAACCTGCCAATTGCCTGGATGGCGGTCCACGGCAAGCAAGACAACATGTGCAATTACAACAGCGCAAGAGATAGTGCCCTTGTAGAAATCCTCAGGCACAACGGAAAGGCTGACGCAAACGGCAACTTCACCGATGCAAGCGCTGAAAAGTCCCAGCTCAAGGAATACACCAACGGCCAGCACGTCTGTTACGACTTCACGACGGTTGACCCGCGTTTCCCCGTGAAGTTCTGTAGCCACGGAGCCGACCACCAGTGGTCTGCAACGGACAACGGGGACAACTCCAAGTCTTGGGTTCCGGCACTTGTTCACGAATTCTTCGAACAGTTCTAAAGTTACCTACACACACTCCAACCAAAAGGGTTCGCCATCACGGCGAGCCCTTTTGTAGAATGCAATATTGCAAAGATTGGGCGCGAGCGGTCTTATGTGAGCCATAAATGCCTCGTATTAACGAGGCGTATTGGCGAGAGCGAGCGCTCGGGGGACGTACTTAGTCCGATTGGGCGCGAGCGGTCTTATCTTATATAAGTTTTTCGACACGGGAGCAGAGCGACTCGGCCTCTTCAGCCGTCGGAGCTTCGGCAATCACGCGGATGACAGGTTCAGTATTGCTCGCGCGCACATGCACCCAGGACTTCTCGTGACCAAGCCACAGTCCGTCGCGTTCGTCCATTTCCCAGCCGGCAAATTCCGCCTTGACTTTCGGGAGGATGTCGGCCACCTTCTTGTCGCCCAGTTCGAACTTCTTCTTGGGCATCGCGTAGGATGGGTTTTCGGCGACAAACTTTTCGGGGCCGCCATTATGATGAGCCATCCAGCTGAGCACAAGGGCTGCCGCCACCAAGGAATCGCGGCCGTAGTGGAGCGCCGGGAGAATCACGCCGCCGTTGCCTTCGCCACCAATGACGCAACCCTTTTCGATCATCTGCAAGCTCACATTGATTTCGCCGACTTTTGCGCGGCTAAATTCGCAGCCGTACTTTTTGGCGACATCCTGGTTCATGCGACTTGTAGACAAGTTAACGCAAACGCTTCCCTTCTTCTGGCTGAGCACTTCTTCGGTCGCAATGGCAAGCGTGTACTCTTCGCCAATGCTTCTGCCAAGTCCATCAACCAGGGCACAGCGGTCCGCGTCGGGGTCCACGGCAAAGCCGACGGCACAGCCGTTATCCTTGACGGCCTTGCGAAGGTCGCCCAGGTTTTCAGGAATCGGTTCGGCGCCACGCGGGAAAGTTCCGTCGGGTTCGCAATGCACACGCACCACTTCGCAGCCGAGCTGTTCCAAAAGACGCGGCACAATATAGCTGCCCGCACCGTTCACGGCATCTACCGCCACCTTGAATTTCTTTGCGCGAATGGCCTCGACATCCACGAAGGGAATCTTGAGGGTACCGTCCACGTGGACGCCGTCGGCATCCTTCATGAATTCGTACTTGCCCATGCCACGGTAATCGGGATACTTGAAATTGTCGGCATCGGCCAGTTCAAACAGTTTCTTGACATCGTCGGGTCCCAAGAACAGTCCCTTGTTGTTCAGGAACTTGAGGGCGTTCCATTCAAGCGGGTTATGGCTTGCGGTAATGATGATGCCCGCATCGGCCTTGAGCTCGGTCGTGAGGATTTCAACGGAAGGAGTCGTCGAAAGACCGACTTCTACAACATCGACGCCCGACAGACGACAGATGCCCGCGACAAACTGGCTGATAGCGTCGCCCGTCGGGCGGCTATCGCGACCGATGACCACGCGCTTCGCCTTGGTTATCTGCAAAAAGGCACTGACATGACTCTTAAGGACCTGGGGCGTAAGGGTATCTCCCACGATTCCGCGAATACCCGAAATAGAACGCATGAGCTTTGACATAGAAATCTCCAATTTTACCATAAAATACAAAAAATGGAACCCACTCTTCGTTTACTTCTCCCAAAAAGCCGTTTTAGAACGTTTCCTATACAAATTATATTGATTTTTTCTTTTTTTTGATTTATATTAAAGATGGGGTGAATATGCAGCAGACTTTTGAACTAGCAGCCGTCTATGCGACCAATATATTTGGCATTGTCCTGATTGTCGTGTTGATGATTGGGAACCTTTGGCGCTTTCGTGAAAAAGGGGCGGAAAACGCATATCTTCAGCTCATATTGTTCTTTGCATTCTGCAGCTGCGTCCTTGACCCCATCGCCTACACGGCAGACGGACATCCAGGGACATGGGCACGCATCGTCGTTTACGGCAGCAACGCCCTGCTTTACATGAGCAACCTGTTCAGCCCGTTTTTCTGGCTGCTTTTCCTCGCCGACCACCTCAGCTACCGCTTCTCGATTATCCATAGGAACATCCTTGGCATTGCCGTGATCGCAGGCATCGTCATCGTCATCCTGAACAACTTTGTACCGATCGTCTTTGACGTGTCCGCCGCCAACATTTACTCCCGCAAAGGCGGCTACTGGCTATACATCGCCATCGCCTACGGGTTCCTGCTGGACAGTCTGATTATCTACTTAATCTGTAAGAGAAAGGGCGGCGTCCTTAAGACATTCCCCATCTGGATCTACTTCTTCCCCCTGATTGCAGGGACACTCACCCAATCCTTCGTCTATGGAATTTCAGCCATTTCGCCCTGCGCTACCATTTCTATTGCAGGTGTGTTGGCTTCGTTACACAGTGAACGGATTTTCAGGGATAAGCTTACCGGCGCCTACAACTACGCCTACCTGGACGTACTTGCCAAAGATTACAAGAAAAAGAAGGACCTGCAGGTCACGGGACTTCTCATCAACATCAACGGTTTCAAAAACATCAACCAGAACTACGGACGCTTCACAGGCAACAAGGTCCTAGCCAAGATGTCCAAGATCTTGAGCCGCGTCGTCGGCGAAATGGGAATTATCCTGCGGTACTCTAGCGACGAATTCATCGTGTTCATCAACACGCAGAACGAAATGGCGGTAAGCATGTGCATTACCCGCATCAAGTCGAGCCTTACCGAAGTCAACACCTTCAGCACTTCGTACAAGCTTTCCGCCTGCATCTGCAGCCAAAGCTACAACCCGCAAAAAAGCATGGACGACTTCATCGACGAAATCACCAGATCCATGCAGGAAGAGAAGACCCGGTACTACACGCAGCTGCAGTACAACCGCCGCGACGAAATGGAACACTAGCCCGCTACTTAAGAGCAGACATTATCTCTTCGACAGAATTCACAACGGTCTGGCGATTGTTCCAGATGCGGACAAAAGTCTTGCCGTAGTGTTCCAAAACAACACGGTTGTCCAGGATAAGCACCTTACCCGAATCTTCATCGGAACGAATCAGGCGACCCAGTCCCTGGCGCAGTTCCATGTAGGCTTCAGGAACAAAGAATTCCTTGAAGGCGTTCTTGCCCTCGGCCTTCAGCTTGTTCACGATTCCAGCCACCAGCGGATCCACCGGATTCGGGAACGGAAGCTTAGGGATAACGAGCAGCTTCAGGGCATCCCCGGGGAAATCAACCCCCTCCCAGAGACTCTGGCAGCCAAGCAGGCAGGCTCCGCGGGACTTACGGAACATGGCGACAAGGCCATCGAGGGCTCCATCGACATGCTGGCAAAGGAGCAACTTGTTCCTTTCTGCAAAAATCGGGGCAAGGGCCGCCTGCGCCTTCATCATCGCCGAAATACTCGTGAAGAGGACCATCGTATTTTCTTCCACTTCCGGGAGTACCGCGCAAAGGGTTTCGTTGACAGCATCGTTGTATTCAGGCACCGAGGGTTTCGGCAGATACTTGGCGACAATCATCGAGCAGCGGTCATCCTTGCTCGTAGAATCGCTGTAGACGCGCAGGAACGGCGCTTTCTTGCCATCTAGTGGCATACCCATCTTTTGGACATAGTAGGTCAGGTCTCCCTGCACCGAGAGCGTCGCCGAAGTGAACGTCGCCGACTTGATCCACGGATAGAACTTTTCCTTCCAAGGGCTGCTCGCCTCAAGTGGGCAGGCATGCAACTTGATCGTATGCGGATTGAAGGGATCTTCCATAAAGAAGGTCCAGTCTTCGCGGCCAGCCTTCACCAAGAACTCGAAGTCTTGCAAGAACCGAGAAAGTTCCGTCATGCGGCCATTCAAGTCGGAGAGCAGACCCGCGAGCGGCTTCTGTGCGGCAAGGGATGCCCCAAGATTTTCCGAAAGCTTGAGCGCATTTTGCCCCTGTTCCAAAAACGCCGCCGGATCAGCATCGTATTCAGCCATGATTCCCGAGACATAGGTAAAGCCGTTGCGCTGATTCTTCTGCTTGGCAAGCTTCTTGCCAATCTTCATGAAGAACCGGTGCAGTGCCTTCTCCGTTTCCATCAAGGTTTCGGACAGGTTCACGCAAAGGGCAAGGAGTTCCGTTTCGGTGGCGGGGATCCGCACCTGAATTTCAGAAAGGAGGCCATCGGAGTTCAAGCCGCTTGGGCCACGCGAAGGCACAAGAGTCTTGACGATATTTCTCAAGGCAAAGAAAGAAACGGTGCGACCGAAAGCCTGACGGCTCACCTGCGGAAGCTTGTGGGCTTCGTCGAAGACGATGTGCTCGTAAAGCGGAAGCAGTGCAAAATCCACCGACATGTCTGCAAGGAACAGCGAATGGTTCACCAGGAGCAGGTTGGAGTTCATGGCACGACGCTTGGCGGCCATCGCAGGGCACTTGATGTAATGGGGGCATTTTTCACCAAGGCACGACTTTGCAGAACTCGAGATCTTTGACCAGAGCACACGATTGCGGACCTGGCTGAACGAGTTGCACTCATTCACGTCACCGGTTTCTGTAGAAAACACCCACGGCACGATCGCCATGAAGGAATCCCTTTCATCTGGGAGTAGCAGGTTTGCCGGGGCATTCAGGACTTCCTCGAACTTGCGAAGGCACAGATAGTTTTCACGGCCCTTCAGCACGGCAGGTTTCAGTTTTCCATCGAACAGTCCTTTTACCAGCGGAATGTCCTTTTTCCACAATTGTTCCTGCAGTGCCCGGGTCGCGGTGCTTATCACCACACGCTCGCCCGACACCGCCTTGCAGGCCGCAGAAGCCAAGTAAGCAAGCGACTTGCCAGAGCCCGTCGGGGCTTCGAGCACGCAAAGGCCGCCCTTGTGCATGTTGCGCTCCACCACCGAGGCGAAATCCTGCTGGTTGTGGCGCACCTGGTAATTTTCAATTTTTGTTGAAAGGAGGCCGCCTTCCTTAAAAAACTCGCTTACGCGGGGCGCCCTCTCCTTGACAGGGACATCTTCGAGCGGTACATCCGGAAGCCTGTAGGCGGGCAACTCGGAAGCAGGCTCCGACTCCTTCCAGAGCAGCGACCAGTCCGAACCCCTGGCAATCCGAGCAAGGGCATCCACAAGCCACGGGTCCGAATTCTGAATCTTGTCGATCGCCATGACGAACAGCTCGCCACACGCAATCGCATCGGGGAGAGCCCTGTGCGCGCGGCTCCGTTCAATGCCGAGTTCCTGCACCAAGGTATCCAGGCGGTGGTTCGGCACATTCTGATAAGCGATGCGCGAAACCGTCAAGGAATCCCACACCGGATGGTTCTCAAACGAGATGCCCACCTTGGCAAAAGTCTGCTTCAGGAACTTGGAGTCAAACATCGCATTGTGCGCGACGATAGGCAAGTCGCCTATGAACGAATAGATTTTTTGAGCTACGGCAGCAAAGGGTTCCGCATTTTCAATGTCGGCATTGTAGATACCGGTCAAGTTTTCGATAAAAGGACGAAGCTGCGCGTTGACAGGCTTCACCAGGTAATCGACCGATTCGCTCTCGACCCCGTTTTCAAAACGAACGAGAGCCACCTCGATGATTTCATCCTTTTCGAAGTCGAGGCCCGTCGTTTCAAGGTCAAGCGCAACAAAAGATTTATTTTCCATCTGATTCCTCAATTAAACGCAACATGAATGCCGCCACCATTTTCCAGTCCGCTACAGCGAAGGCACAAGCGGAACAAGGTCGTCCAGCTTGTTTTCGCCGTTCTTCAACTTGAGCGTGTCGCTAATGGCGCGCCAGGGCGAACCGTAACGCAGCGGTTCCACAGAACCGCCATCCGGCAAGTCCTTGCCTTCTTCGGGATAATAATAGTCCATCAGATAAGCGCCTTCGACAAGGTCGTTGAAAATGAAACTTCCATCGGCCTTGCAATGTTCCAAGTAATATTGGTTGGTCTCCGCAGAAAGCAAGCGCACAAGCGCCTTGGTCGTGGCGTTCGGAATCTTGCCCTGCAGCTTGGCAAGCTTGAGCTTGCTCACCGTCTCGAACTTCTGGAGCTTCTGGTACTTGAGTTCAATCACCGTGTCGCGCTTTCCGTTGCTGTCTGCGGCAGCAAGCGTCGTATCCATGTAGCCCATCAGCAGATTCACCGAAATGTCGGTCTGCCAAGGCGCAGTCTTTTCGACGGCAAAGCGCACCGGGTCAAGCTGCTTCACCTGCACCTGCGTTGTGTCCTTGTTGATCTGCACATAGAACGTCTGCGTAAGCGAATCGAGTTTTGGCTTGTTAAAGTACACCACCAGGGAATCGTCGGGGAATAAGACCTTCGCCTTCGAATTGGACTTCACGCCAGCCACCTTCGGCGAAAGCGTGTCGGACTCCATCTTTTTCCATTCCCATTCAGCTTCGTTGCGCAGCGTGTCGAGCGGACGGAAGGCGGAATCCCTCGCGGCAGCGCAGGTGAACTTGTAGAGCACATCGCCTTTCGGTGCCGGGTCAAAATAGAACTGCGGCTTATTGGATGTCGAGCCCAAATAGACAAGCTTCGGATAAAGTTTCTTGTTTTCAGGCGATGTCAAGTGACAGTTGGCCGTATCGGCAAAGGCGGAGTCAAAATACACGTTGCGGGTAAAGGTCGCCTCAAGCACATTGGCAAACGGTTGGGTCACCGATTCAAGTTCGAGCTTGGTCGTATCCATGTCGGCCACGGCAAGCCAGAGCGTATCCATCGTTTCAGGAGTTAAGGTCAGGTCCTTGATCCAAAGCCCTACCTGCTCTGTAGAAAGTTCGATCTTCTGGTTTCCATTTCCGTCAACAAAGGCAACCACACGGTACTGCCCCGCCTTTAGACCAGTGAGAGTAAAATGCCCCGCACTGTCGGCGCGCGTCACATACAGCGGCGGCTCCTTCAGCAGGAGCGGTTCCTTGCTGATTTCCTTGGTTGTCGTGTCGCGGTATTTTTCCAGGTAATGCCTGGAGCCTCGATCTTCGCCCAGCAAGAAAAGGCCGATACTCGGATATTCCTTCTTGCGCATCATCGCCTGATTCACGAGTACGCGGCCAGACACCGAGAGCGAATCGATAATGGATCCTGTCGAAAAAACGATCTGAAAGGGTTTCGCCAAAGCATTGCCATGCAAGTCCTTGATGCCCCCCGCAAAGGTCACCGTATAGGTCGTGCCCGTATCGAGTACCGCCCGCGAAGAAAGCACCAAGGTCTTTCCGCTCACTTCAAAGCGCAACTTCTTGTCGATCGGTGGAGAAATCGATACGGCTCCGCGCGGAATAGACGCATTGATCCACTCGTCGAATTCAAGCTTTACCATGAGCTCGTTCGGATGGTTCGTCGTGTTCGGCGCAGGGTAGACACCTGCCACGCGCGGCGGAAGCTTGTCCTCGGGGCCACCCCCTGGTGCCACCTGCGTTGCGCACGAAAGAAAGGCAAGTGACACCAGTGCCGTAACCAGCACCAGCGATGCCAAACGCATGCGCGAAGCCAAGCCTCTCTTTTCTCCCATTGAACGCATCAGTCAATCATCTGGATAATCTTGCCCAGGCGCCCCCAGCGAATGCGGAACGGAAGTCGCCACCAGGTAAACGGATTTTTAAGGGAGAACGCTTCGTCATCGTTTTCAAACGAGAAGTAAATGACAAAGGCCTTCGCGCGGATGTTCCTGAGCGAGACAAAGCCCCAGTAGCGGCTATCGGCAGAATTGTCGCGATTGTCGCCCATCATAAAGAACTGAGGCGTCTTGACCACATAGGTTTCGATCGGACGGCCTCCCAGAAGCAACCTGCGGCGAATTTCAAACTTAGACAATGCCTGCGCATCGAGCGTATCGCCCGCCATGCCTTCGACCGTAGAGCCGCCATCTTGCGGGGCGTCGACTTCAATTGTCTCCACCGTGCCGGCGCTATCTTCTTCGGCCTTGTTCAGAAGCGCCACGTTGCCTTCCAGGTCGCGCAGGAGCGAGCCTTCGAACGCCATGTAGCTGACCGGGCGCAAAAAACCTCCGCGAAGGTTCGGGTCTATCATCGGCAAGTAGCCAATGCGGGCAAGTTCCCTAAAGTAGGCAAACGACATCACGCCCGAAACCGTGTCTCCCTGAGTCAGACGCTGCTGAATCACGGTGCGGCTACGGCGGAACAATTCGTTGAGGGCTAAGCCGCGGTCGTTCTCGACAGGCACCTTGAAGTCTTCGAAATCGTAGTTGTTGACCTCGACGGAATCCTTCCACAGAGAAATTTCAAGTTCCACCGGTTCATCAGGATTTTCCTGAGCCACGAGCGAACGCAGCCACCACAGCTTTTCTAGCGGAAGGCTTGCCACATCGAAGGTGTCCCCGACCGAAGGCACCACGAAGGATTCGAGTTCATCCCGCGGAGAATAGGTACGCGCAGCGGCTGTATACTTGCCACGACCCGGCAAGGGGTCTTGTAGTTTCCCATTCACATAGAGACGCCCCTTATGAACGGCCACCGTATCACCGCTCACCGCCACGCAACGTTTAATGTAGTCCTTTGGGCCATCTGCGTAATGAATCAAGTGCGGCTGTCCATCGAGCGGCTGGTGGTCCCAGTAGAGGTTGCCGAACATGAGCGCATTGAACAAGTGCGTGTAGCGTTCTGGATTGCCATCGGGGTATTCAGGCTCACCCGGATAGCGGAAAATCACCACGTCACCCTTCGCAGGGTATGTATAACCGGGAAACTTCTGGTTGCTAAACGGAATCGGAGAACCATAGGTGAACTTGAGACCCAGCAGAAAGTCGCCCGTATGCAGCGTATCTTCCATCGACCCACTCGGAATCTGGAACGCCTGAATCACATACTGGATCACAATCAGCGCGAGCGCCACCGGGACAATGATTTCCCGAAGGAGCCCTTTCACAAACTTTTTCCACGAAAACGACCTGCTTTCCTTTTCCATACAAATCCGCAATTAAAGACAAGAAATTCAGCAGTAATTTAGAAAATTTGCCCTCATTCGTTGTCCATGGCCAAGCGAACCGGTGCCACACCAAACTTATACTTTACAGGCTTCTGATTTTTTTCACCAGCGAGCGGCTCACAACAAGCTGGGTCGCCGCCTTGTCGCGAAGCACCATAATCATTCGGCCGGCATCGCCCTTGCGGCATTCGGCAATGTAGTCGATTGCCACGATGTGCGAACGGTGAACACGCGTAAAGTGTCTCGGGTCCAGTTTCTTTTCGAGTTCCACCAGCGGAGTGTCTATCACATACTGGCCATTCACCGTATAGACCGTCGTATACTTTTCTTCGCTATGGAAGCGGATAACTTCGTCGAGGTTCACGAACACGATGCGGTCACCCACCTTGACCTGCAAACGTTGCAAATAGAGCGCGCTCATATCAACCAAGTTGCAAAGTTTTTCCCAGCTAAAGCCCGGCGGAACCGTCGTGTCGTCCACCTGTGGAATCTGCCGGCGCAGTTTTTCGATGGCAACGGCCAGGCGTTCGGGATCCACGGGTTTCAGCAAATAGTCGACCGTATTTTCGTCAAAAGCCTTGAGAGCAAAGTTGTCGTAGGCCGTCGTGAAAACCACAAGCGGCACATCATCAGCCGAAAGCGAATGGAGCACTTCGAAAGCGTCCATGTCGGGCATCTGAATATCCAGAAACACCACATCGGGGAGCATTTCATGAATCATCTTGACGGCCTGGGCACCGGAGCCCGCTTCGCCGAGAATTTCTATCTCAGAAGAATACGGTTCCAAAAGCGAGACCATCCGCTTGCGGGCAAGCGGTTCATCGTCAATGACAAGGGCGCTACACTGCATACTACTCCTTTGATGCTGCAACGGAATCAGCTGTTTCGGACTTTGAAGAATCCGGAATCGCCTTGAGCGTCGGCTGTTTCGCCTTAAAGATGTGAATCAAGTCGGCCGTCATTCCATCTTCGTCTTCATAGACAGTTCCGGCGGCAGTCAAATAAGTCAGGTTGCCAAACTTGGCTCGCTTGAAATTCCAATGCATTTTGTCTTCGGAAAGCGAGACCTTGATGGTACTGTCGGTCACTACATACGTTCCCTTGAGCGTATCGGTAGTCATCGTATCGCGCAGGATAACCTGCACTGCCTCGACGGTATTGTCTTCGCCAAGGGTCATGCGCACCATGCGGCTAGTGCAATCGTCGCAGGGGAGCCGCCCCGAATAGAGGCCATACACATCCTTCGGGATTTCAATCGGAGGAAGGTCCGGAAGGGGTTCGGACTTTTCTTCGGAACCACAGGCCACAAAAGAAACCGTGGCAAGAAGAGGCAAAGTCCACAATGCAATAAAAGAAAATACAGCGTTTGTTTTCGTCATATTTTCAATTTAGCAAAAAAGAAAAGGTTGTTCGTTTTAGGGGATCAGAAACGAGACAAAAGCGCTCTAAAAACCGACAGAATATACAATTCTAAATCCGAGCGTTTGACTTCGATATTCAGGGACCTTCTTTTCGCGTTCAGAAGAAGCGAGTGCGGGAGCCTTATCCGACCATCCTCCGCCACGGACGCACTTGTAGGTCCCTTCGGCAGGTCCCGTATAATTGTCCCTGGACTCCGTCGGGTACGCCCCAAACCAGTCGCCCACCCATTCGGCCACATTGCCTGCCATATCGTACAGACCACCTGCATTGGGCTCATAGCCCGCCACCGCAACCGGACCCGTATGTTGTGCGTAATACGCATACTTCGAAGCAACATCCGTATCCCAATAATAGGTCGTCGAAGTCCCTGCGCGGGCAGCAATTTCCCATTCCATTTCAGTCGGAAGGCGCACGGCGTCGGCATCATACTTTACAGACAAATTCTTTAGTATTTCACTTTTAGCATCAGGTTCATAAATGTAGGCCGTATCAAGTCCAGCCTTCTTGGACAACGCATTGCAAAAAAGAACCGCATCGTACCAGCTGACATTAAAGACGGGATAATTGTCACCAAGCGAATCTTCCTTCGCAATACTTCCCATTATCTCACGATACAGTCCCTGCGTCACTTCTGTTTTGCTTATGGAATAAGCCGACACCTTGTATTCCATGCTACCGCGAGTGAAGAGGCTTGCAGAGATATCGACCATATCGACATAATCCCGAAGGGATTTTGTCGAATCCTCTCCCGTTATTTCAGAAGTTCCTGTCGAATCCTTGCTATTCCCGCTGACATTGGATATTTCATCGGGCAGATAGGTGTGGGGCAGCTCTTCGGATTCCCCCGTTGCCGTACAGGCAGTCAATTGCAAAGCCAAAAAAACTACCGACGCAAAACCAATTTTTAAAAGATTCATTTTCACCCCCTATTTCACCACGCCCACGCGGTAGAGTTTCTGCTTGGTCTTGCCGCTTTCGAACTTCACCCTGAGTCGCGCGGTATAGACATCGGAACCCAGGTGCTTCAGGTCGAGATGCTCGAACTGGTTGCGGCCTTGCTTTACATCGGACATTTTCTGCTTGAACACGCAAAGACCCGTGATGTCGTAGAGTTCGAGCGTTGCGTTCTTTGCCGCAGCGCCAATTTCGAAGCGAGCCTTTGCCTCGCCGCCACGCACCGGATTCGGGAACATGAAAAATTCCGAAATTTCGTCCTTGGCAGAGACCTTCTTCACATCACTCAACTTGGATGCGTCAAAGAAGCCGGTGCGTTCGTTGCCACCCGCGGGAAGAGTCCACGCCGCATTCGACAAAGTCGCATCGGCAGAAGCCCTGCGCAGGCGAGATGCGGAAAGGCTATTGCGGTGCAGAGCGTAAAGTTCGGGACCCGCAGACTTCTTGTCAGACACGGCGTTTGCCACAAAGATGCTCATGGGCTGAATAATGTTTGTCGAGTCGATGTATTCAAAGCTGCCCGCCGCCATGGGGAACCCATCGGTCAGGAGCTTGCCCTTGCCGTTCACCGCATAGACAAGGCCATCGCTGCTCGGCACCAAAATTTCAGGAACATCATCACCGGTTACATCAACAATCACAGGGTCGCTGAAGAAGCCAAAGACGGGAGATCCGCGGGAAATTTTCACCGGGAAACCGGCAACAGGAAGCCCCGAACGGTCCAGGGCATACACCAGGTTGTCTCCCAGGAACACCACTTCGGGGTAGCCGTCATTGTTGATATCGCCGATGGCGATGCCGGAAGTTTCATCCTTCAGGCCACTTGTGCCTGCAGCACCGCGCTTGTAACTCTTGGTCCAGAGGGCTTTGAGAAAGTCCTTGCCCTCGTCAAAATTTATAGCCGCCACCGTCCCGCGACTGCCCACGGCAATGATTTCGCTTGCGCCGTCCCGGTCCATGTCGGTACAGGCAATGCGAAACCTTTCGCCGGACTTGCCGTCCAGTTTCTTGGACCCGCGAGAGGTAAACACAGAGCCGTCGTCAGACACGTAGGCAAACGAGTCGTTGCCGGTCTTGGACAATTTACCGCAATAGGCCATATCGGTATAGATTTTTGACGCAGACGAATTGGATTCACGAATGTTTACTGCCACTTTCTTTTCAAACTTGACTGCATCGTACGTCACCATGCCTTCGCGACTGGCAATCCAGATTTGTCCATCGCGAATCACGGGCCCTGCCGTCGCGGAATCCACCGGCATTTCATCTTGTATGGGGAGGCCGCCCACAAAGCGGGTCCTTACCAGTTTATTCCTGTGTAGGCTGTAAACATCCTTGCCATCGCTGGCCATGCCGACTAGCGGGCCAAAGCTTGCGCCCACGCGGTACAGCGGCACTTCGCGCTCGGCTTTGTCACGGGAAAGCGTCTTCTGCTTGACCACCGTATCTGCCGGGAACAGCGTATCGCCCAAGGCACTAAACACCTGCAGCGTTCCATCCATGGCACCCACTACCAGAAGCTTTTCACCTTCGTTTTCAGGGTCATCCACAAACACGGCGCCACGCACGGCAGAGGCAAGGCCAATGTTGCGCGGGAATTCGGCACCATCGATGCTTCCATCGTCAATGCTTATCGTCACGCTAATAGTCTGAGCGCCAAAGTTCACCACGCTATCGCCCATGAACGCATTCGCCGTCTTCTCTACGCGAGCCTTCTTCGGCACATTGACAGAAATCTTGATGCCAGTGTAGCCACCCTGCGTCGTCATGGTGTTCGCATAGCCCGTAGCACCGATTGTCTTTACCGTGTCGAACTTCTGTTTTGAATCCTTGGCGGGCTTGCGCAGGTGCGGCAACAAGTCCGTACCCGAGCCGTAATCGTAGGTATCTTCGCCAATCGCATTCTTGAACGTCTTGCCGATGCTCAAGATACCGTCGGCCTCGACCATCGCAATCCCGAACTGGTGGTCACGCAGGGTGTCGCCACCCCAGAAGTTCGCAACACCGTACTGTAAAGTTTCACGCAAGTACCAGTCGTTCACGCGCCACACCACAATGCCGCTCGCCGGAAGTCCCGCGTCAAAGCTGCTCATGTCCAGAATAATGCCACTAGCCTTCTTGTTGTTCTTCTTACACTTGCCATCAGTACACACGCTGTCTTCGAACACCAGGTTCAAGCTATCAATTGGAACCGTCTTGACAATCGTGTCGGAACTTTCGTCGGGGTCGCCAAGCGTCACGGATACTTCGCCATTCTTGTCCCAGCTGCGCTGGCGATTTTCAATCAGCAGGTATTCGCTCGCAGAAAGCGGCACCTTCACGATCTCGGAACCCTTACCCGTTCCCGCCGCGGCAATGTCTACTGTCACAGGCTTGCCTGCCACAGGGCGCACTTCCTTCACCTGCGTCCAGCCCATGTAAGCGCGTTCCCACGCCGCTGGTAGCGAAGGCAAAAAACCATTGCCCGCATTGTAGCCTGCAAAGTCCATCATGTCGTAATAACCCAGGCGGCTGATGCCCTTCACCACGTCGTGGGTGTTCGGGAGTCCAAGCTCACGGGCAATCTGGTTCACGATAATTCCGTTCACGCCCCAGTTCAGACCATCTTGCGAAGCGGTCTCGCTCGTGACCATGATTGAACGAAGCGTATCGACGGATGCGCCCTTCAAGACCAGGCCTTCCACGACCGACGAATCGTCGCTCACCTTGCGGACGACCGTACCTTCGAGCGTATCGGGCAGATACTGCCAATAGTCCTTTTCGATATACACATCCATAAAGTCGCCCGGCGTATCGGCACCGCGCGTCCCCATGCTGCCACCATCAACGAGTCGGCTCGCCCCCGCATGGATAATCATGTAGGCGCGTTTCACATTCGGATTTTTCGGAAGGGGCTCACTGAACGGAGAATCGTCCCCCTTGTGTGCAGCCATCACCGCATCGTAGACGAACTGCAGGTAGTCCCGGCTGCGGGCCTCGTCAAACTCGGCCGTCTTTTCGCCCTTCATCTTGCTTGTGCGGTTGTAGTCGATAATCTGCTTTTTCAGCTTGTAGGCGCTCGACGCTTCAGGGAAAATCTTCGACGTGATAACGACACTTCCGCCACTTGCCTTGTTGAAGTAGGCATTCGCAAATTCAAAGTGCTTTTTCCAGTAGGGCACGCTGTTCCGCTTGCCCACCGGATCCAGTTTGTAGTCGCCCTTCTTGTTCTTGTCCGAATCAAAAAGTCCCGTTCCCGTGGTCAAGCTGTTGTCGGGGGATTCTTCGGCAAACTGCACGCGGATCGCATACACCTGCAGGGTATCGACCGCTAAAGCCGGCACAAAAGAGAAAAGCCCAAAAACCAATGCAAAAAACTTAGCATTAAACTTCATACCCCTAATTTACAAAAGTCGAGACCGCAAAGTCGAACAAACCACAAAACACCCCCACATTATTTAATATATTTGCGCCAAGGGTTATGAGATACAAATTTTTCCAAGGCCATCATTTTATGCACAAAAACCTGAACTTGCTTGTTCCGGTGGTTCTTGCATTATCAGCAGGAATCCTTTTCACAGGATGTTCCGACGACGAACAGGACTTCTACACCCTGAATGTGGATCGTCCTAACGATATCAGCGAAGCAAAATTCAAGACTCTCAAGTGCAACAACGCGCTTGAAGGTGAATTTGTCTATGTCATCGAGACCGAACAGATTTTTGAGTGCGACAATAAGGAATGGGTCGAACTGTTCGTTTCGTCGTCTTCCGAAAAATCTTCGAGCAGTTCCTATTTAGACGATGACGAAGAAAGTTCTTCCAGCGAAGACCTAGACATCATCGCTCCCCCTTCGAGCAGCTCTTACTTCGACATCGACGAGGAGAGTTCCTCTAGCGAAGAAGAAATCGAGGAATCGTCATCTAGCAAAGAAGTGGTAGAAGAGAGTTCTTCAAGTGAAGAGGATGTCGAAGAAAGCTCTTCCAGCGAAATGCCCGCTTCCAGCGCCACGGGATACAACCTGATTTCTCCCGTCAAGCCCTGCCGCAATTCAGAAATCGACACCTGCCAATACGGCGTTCTCGAAGATGAACGCGACGGAAAAACTTACAAGACCATCGTCATTGGCGAACAGACCTGGATGGCGCAGAACCTGAATTACGACATAGAAGACAACCGACGACAATCCTGTTACGGTAACGAGCCTACATTATGTTTACGCTTCGGAAAACTCTACACTTGGCCTGGCGCCATGGATTACGACAAGAACCGTTGTCAGGATGCGGCGTACTGTTCCCTAGCAAGCACTCAGGGAATCTGCCCTGAGGGGTGGCATATTCCCTCTATAAAAGATTGGCAAATCCTTTGGGAGAACGTAGGATACAATTCTGCAAATATCACGATCGATTCTCTCTACAAATATAGAGTCATCAACGCTCTTATGACCGACTCATCCTATATCACATGGGACCGTTCCGGCAAAGGCGATTTCTTTGGATTCTCGGCAACGGAACATGGATATAAATCCGGCGGAGACCAAGGTTCCTTCTGGAGTCTCTATTCCTCACCTTCTTCCTACTGGACCTCGGGAGAAGAAAGCGTCTCCAAATCCTATGTGGCAAGCCTATACTCTGGCAGCGTTAGCTTTGACGAATACTCAAAAACCGGCCAATTTGCAGTCCGCTGCATAAAGAACCCCGAGGAGAACAACGATGAATAAGTCCAAAGCAGCATTTGCATTTTCCCTGTTGGTTCTTTGCGCCTGCAGCGATGATGACATCAACATTCACCTTGCCGAGATCCAATCGGCCAAAGAACTCCAAGTCATCGCTTGCAGCAGCGGCAACAGGGGCGACTACGTCTACGTAAAGGACGAAGACATCGAATACGAATGCGATGGCTACGAATGGATTGCCAAGGAAGATCCCTCCTCTGACAGTAAGGGCAAATCCTCTAGCGACTCCAAGTCCAAAGAATCCTCTTCGTCCGAAGGCTCGTCTTCCGATTCCGACAGCTACTCGTCTTCATACGAGACGCAGTACTCTTCCAGCAGCTACTACTATGAAGAAAGTTACAGTTCGTCTTCCAGGCCCACCCGCGACGACTTTTTGAATCCGGACATTTCTTATGGGGAATTTACCGACAGCCGCGACGGACAAACCTACAAGACCGTCGTCATCGGTTACCAGAAGTGGATGGCGCAGAATCTGAATTATGAAACAGATTCTTCCTTTTGCCACCACTGTGAAGACGTGGGCCGCTGCTACTCCTGGCACGACGCCTTGACCGCCTGCCCTGCGGGGTACCACCTGCCCGACTCAGCCGAGTTCAAGGAACTCCTGGAAATGTCCATGGGCAAGGCACTGGCAAAGTACTATCTGCTTTCAAATGCAGAATGGGGTTACGAAGACCTATACGGATTTTCACTGCCGACTGCCTACAGCTACTACGATGGAAAATTTGACGGAGCATCTGAATACGGCGTAGAACTCTGGGGAAGCGATTCGAGCACACACGACGACGGTACAACAGGACTTGCGCTCTATATCAGCAAGGACTCCGATTACGGATCAAGAATTAGCAAGGTATGGACAAGGTACGCATTCCCTGTCCGCTGCATCAACGACACCCTACAGCCGTACGGCTACCAGGGCGAATATGGCGAGTTTACCGACGAGCGAGACGGAAATATCTACAAGACCGTCGACATCGGGGATCAAACCTGGATGGCCGAAAATTTAAGGTATAACATGTGGAGTACTCCTAGAGAGGCCGATCCTAAAGTCGGTTTCTTTTACGAGCACTGGTATCAAGCCATTGATACCCTTGAAGCGACATGCCGGTCAGGTTACATTTGCGGCCTTCCGCCCGACGCTTTCCCAAGGCAAGGTATTTGCCCCAAAGGATGGCACCTTCCTACAAAAGAAGAATTCGAAACCCTACTCAGCTATGTTCGGGAAAACGGCACCGACTTCAACAAAGACCTGAGATCCATCAAGGAATGGCCCTATCGTCGTTACGGATCCGACATTTTCGGTTTTGGGGCAACCGCCACCCATCAAAGAAACATCGTAGGCAGCGACCAGAACAATGCCGCCTGCTACTGGAGCGCGTCAGAACGCGATGAAAGCCAAGCTTGGGCTCTGACGCTTTACCCAGACACTACGAAAATGGAGCTTCTGTCCAAAAAAGGCAACTATAAGATGTCCATCCGTTGTCTGATGGATAAATAGCGCAGCTCGCAAATATTCGCCAATACTTACTGCGGAATGTCGTAGGGGGACTTGTAAATATGTTCCCCTTCTTCGTCCTTAACACAACGAATCACTTCGAAAGCTTCCATTCTGACGTAAGCATTTTCATTGAATGCCATCGACGTTTCGTTGTACATCGCATTCGACAAATTTAGAGATCCCGCATAAAAATCGTCGTATGTATCACTTCGCCACATGGCAGTGGTATGGTTAGAATCATTTTTCGCGACACGTCCATTAGACTCCAACCTTGGAACAGTTAGAAATTTCATGTTCATACAATCCTTTCCTTCGAAAGAATTATTCGTAAACAAGCTCCAGTTTTTGCCAACATAGCAGGCTTTTACACTGTTTTTGACGCTAGAAATATTATTGGAGTGATAATAATCGTCTACCATTCCATGGATTGCATCGGACAACTCCAAAAAATTTCTGTAGGTCGGCAAATGCCAGCCATCCGGGCAAATTCCTTGGATGGGAGCCTTGATTTTGAGCGGGTTATTGTTCCATTCCTTTTCAGACACATTTGCGGCCGTGTACCAATTGTATTGCGGCCCCTGTTTAACAGTGTAGGTTCCATATTCCACAGCCGGAACATCCTTATACATCAGATTCTCCTGCATCCAGATATGGTCACCAATTCCAACCGTCTTGTACACTTTTCCATCGCGATCGTCCACCATCGTTCCCGTATACTGGTCTTCCAGATACCAAGAAGTTCCATGACACGCAAACGAAGAATACTTCTTTTGCACCACAACATTCTGATGAAAATCATCGCATACAATGCCATCAAAGAACGTCAACACGGTTGAATTGGATTCTTCAAATGAATAGTAAGTCTTATAAGAACCTTTTTTGCACACATAAAACTTCCGATAGGGATTCAGGGAATCTTTAAGGTCATAAAAGTCATGGGTTCCCCAAGCGGTATCGGCATCCGAGGTGCAGGGCTTTCCAAACGTGTCATACTCCACCAGGTCCGAAGGCATCCATCCTCCCGCCTTGCAATGATAGTAATAGACCTCGTCATTATAAGGGAGGACAGCAAAACTGTCAATTGTCGATTCGTCGCACTTTTCTTCAACATGGCGGCAATACCAGTCATCAGCACAATCAAAGGCAGATGAACTGGACAACTCAACTTCAGAAGACGATGAAACACTAGACTCTTCGGAGCTTGACGAGTCTTCATCTGAATCAGAAGAAGCGTTTCCTGAAGAAGACCCATCCTTCGAAGATTGCGACGAACTGGATTTTCCATCGGACTTTTCCGAAGAACTAGACAATTCATCTTCATCGGAACCACCTATATGCGGTTCGTCGTATTCCTCGTAGATTCCCCATTTTTCCATGTCACAAATATAGGCGGTGTATTCATCCCTGACATAGACAATATCGCCGTTGTTTTTTTCGGTACATTTTTTCAAGTCATCACGACTGTCTACAATTTCAGAAACTGCAGAGCTTGGATAATAAACGGTCTTTTCATCGCCACAAGCATTCAACAGGATAAGCGACCCTAAGACGATCAAACTTTTCGGCAACATTTGCATTTATTCCTCCACCACCAAATTTTTACGACGCTCAATTTCATCGGGATCGTCTTTGACGCATCTCACCGGAATCGCCGTATTTCGACCTATTGAAGTCAATTGCAGGTCTCGGTAGTAAAATTCGACATAATACACCGGACTCAAAGTTTTAGTAAAGCCACTTTCACTTACAAAATAAAGGTAGCCCTTCGGGTATCCAGCAAATTCATTTGACCAATAGCGTTCGCCATTGCTCTTGACATTTTGATATCCTCCTCCCAGAAAATTAAAACCAAAGCTATGGGCGATCAAGGTTCCACCCGCCGCCTTCATTCCGCCGAACAGTTCAATCAGTTCCGCCACTTCAATGGAATCGGGCAAATGCCAGCCAGCGGGGCAAACGCCGCGATAGGGGTAGCTGTACAATCCAGGACATCCGCCATTACCGCTACACTCTTCCGGTCTAATATTCATCATGGCATACCATGTGTAATACCGTCCATATTTTCCACAGTATAACGTATCGTTATAAGCAAAGCAGGCATCTGCGGTATCACCAAGGTCAGGAATATCGTAATTCAGGTTTTCGGCAAGCCATGTTCGTCCTTCAATCTCTATGGTTCTATACAGGTATCCATCGCGTTCGTCAACATACTCGCCATAGGAGTAATTCTTATTCATCTCACGCCAACATTCCCGAACCGAGCTGGAGGACTCTTCCGCAGAAGAACTGGACTCGACCAGCTGTTCGGAGGAACTGGAGCGCACCATCACATCATCTTCGCGGGAACTGGAGTAACCTTCTTCGTCGTCCGAGCTTTCGATGTCGCCGTTTGAATCGGACGATTCATCGTCGGAATCATCGTTGCTGGAGGGCGACCTGCTCGAAGACGAACGATCTTCTTCGATTTCGCTCCAGGATTTTCCATCCCAGGAATAGAAACGGTCTTCGTCGCGGACAAAGATGCGCGTACCGCTCTTGAAATCAGAGGCGTCCAGGTCGGACAATTCCTTGTACGATTCCACCATGACGGGGTCGGCATCGTACTCCACATACGTGGTTTCGTCAGAACACGATACAAGCAGCGCCATCAATGCGCCAAGAAACAGAACTTTTTTCATTCAACCTCCTCGCCACTAAAATTTATTCCCCAACGCGTTTGAAACTTTTCGGAATGTTCAACCGCCAAGTTCCCGAACTGAATGACTTGTTGCGGGTCACCTTCTTGATACGTATTTCCAAAAAGCGAACCCCATCTAGATCGAATATAATTCTCGATGGAGTTTCGACCCCTTCGAATTCCTTGAAATCATAGAATCGGATGGTTTCAGTCTTGCCGCCGCGACCCATGCGAGATAGCCACGTGACATGGCTGCCTTCTTTCTGGAATGTAAAGGAGCGACCCAGTTTTTCGCGGGCATAAGTGGCGCCCTCGACCATCGTCGAATCGTTCGGGGGTGAAACTTCCTCGTAGCCTTCGGGCAACAGACGCCCATCGAAGATGTCTGCCACCTGGTGGATATGCACCAGCGGAAGCTCATCGTTGTTCAGGAGCCCCACCATGTATCCCACCCCCTTCATGTAGAGCTTTTCCGTCGGGAATGTCATCTGCCAGCCGTCTTCCTGCCACAAGAGAGACGCCACACCTATTCCGAGAGGGCCGGTGAGTTCCATGCGGTAGCGTTTGCCTGGAACCGAGAAAATAACCGCATCCAGTTCCTGGGCGACATCTTTTCCCGTTGCGCTGTCCTGCTGGACAATCGTGAGCAAGAACTTTGCGCGCAGACTGTCGCGCGGAGCTTCGACCGCAGCCATACCAGCAGGCGATGCGCCAGAATCCACTGCGGGTTTTTGACCCGCACAGCCAAACAGAACGGCCACCACGGCAAGCAAAAACACAATCTTGATTTTCAACCTAGCGCCCATTCCCAATCCGTCACCTTACTTCTTCAGGAATCGCTTGGCAGCGGGATGCCTTGGCTGCAATTTCAAAAGTCTCTTGTACGAAGCCGTCGCCTCGGCCTTCATGCCCAAGGCTTCCTGGATAGCGGCCAGGTGTTCCCAATAGACATAGTCCTCGTCAAAGCGGGGACTCTTGATGAGCTTCATCACTTCGAGCGCCTCGGCAAAGAGCCCCTTGCGGTAAAGCCCCCACGCCTTGGAATCCAGATACGCTTCCGTAGGTTTAGGGGATTTATCCTTTGCAAGAGCTTCGTTCACCAAAGCAATTCCCTTGTCGAGTTCTTCGGGACTGCGGTTCAATTCAATCAGCGTGTACCCATAGTAATTGAGCACTTCTGGCAAGTCGACCTTTGCGGCGTTCTCCGGTAAAAGGAGCTTTTCGAACAGTTTGAAAGCATCGTCAAATTTTCCCATCCGTTCCAGATTCATCGCCATCAGGTTTAGAAGTTCCATATCCGAGGAATCCTTGGCAGCCAACAGCTTATAAAGGGAATCGGCCTTTTCACGCAAGGCAAACGCCTTCTTTATTTTTGCAGAATCGGTGATATCTTTTTCCTGGAGTTCCTGCGCATTCATACCCAAGATGCGAGCGTACACATTGCGGAATTGGCGCCTATTGCGTTCCACATCCGTTTCCATGCGCTGCATCGAAACGGAATCCGCGATGCCTTCCATCGGAGTCCACTTGTCCCACACGGCGATCAGCGAATCCAGCATCTTGTAGGCCTTCGGATACATTTTCGCCGCGCCATACGTCAGCGCAAGCATGATCTTGTCGCCACCCAATGCGACCGAATCTGCCATTTCAGCATAGCGCACGGCATCCTTCGGCTTGTTCTCCGTCAACGCAATGGAAGACAAGGCGCGGTAGGCATTCGTCACATGGACGCGCTGATCCCCCATATTCTCGGCAGCATACTTTAGATGCACCTTGGCGCTATCCGTGTTGCCAAACTTGTGCTCGTAGAAACCAAGGTAACTTGCAAGGATAGGTGTACGAACGCCATCTTCGATGTACTTCTTCTTGAGCATCGCATAGGCGGCAGCAAGGTCGGTGTCGGAAAGTGCGCTCATCAAAAGCACGACCATCGACTCGTCTTCCTTCGTCGATTCCGTGAGCGTGTCGACAATAGCCTGAGCTTCCTTCAGGCGTTTCTGGAAAACAAGGCCCTGCACCATCTGCAAGAGCATCTTCTTATCACCCGTCGCCTCATGACCCTTTTCGAAAAGTTCCACGACGGCGGAATCCTTCCCCTGGTCCAGCAGCAGCTTGAGCTGGCGCTGGAAAAGCGTCGGCATGTAATTTACCTGCGGCAAAAGCAAGTCATAGACGCGGACCAGTTCCTTGCCGTCCTGCACCGCTTCAAGGAACAGGCTGTAGTCATACAGGAGCGTCATGTCCTGATAGCGTGATGAATCGAGAGCCGCGTTAAAATACTTTCGTGCAGAATCTGCCGATCCATCCTTAACATACAGGTGAGCGAGAAGTCCAAGCTGAGATGCCGTCGCTCGGCCCTTGAGCCTTCCTGCATGCTGTGCCTGGATTAGCGCCAGGGAATCCGCCCCCTGTGCAGCAATAATTTCAGCAAGTTTAAAGGCAAGGTAGCGGTTGTACGGATCCGATTCCGCCGCATGCTGCCAGAACACGTTTGCCAGGGCCTTCTCGCCACGGAGCTCCATTTCCTGGGCGCGGATGAAGGATTCGTGCGCAGCGTCGATGTTTTGTGGCAAGGCAGGCTCTTCGGCAGCCGCCTTCTGCATGGAGTCCAGCTTTGCGTTTACAGCCATCGCGATTGCAGCCGAGTCGGCTGCAGTCAAAGTTCCGCCCTTCTTCGCCGACGAGGCGCAGCCGCCGCACGAAAGCGCCGCCGTAAAGAGCGCTACCGCAACCGCAAGCGAAAAGAGCAGGGACTTCATGCGTTCGTTCCTAGTCAGCGATTATAAAGTCGATTTTGGTGTCCGGCGGCAAATAGTCGCCATGTTTGGGAGAAGTCTCAATAACCGTACCCGAGGGGCGATTTTCTTCGTCCTTCTGACGCTTGATCTTACCGACCTTGAAGCCGAGCTTATCCATTTTGGCGTAAACATTGTCAATGAGTTCTCCGCTAAAATCGGGAAGCAGCGTATTGCCCGACGTCACACCTGCAGATATCACGACCTTCACCGTATCACCCACGCGTACCTTCTGGCCCGCAAAGGGAATCGTACGAATCACGACGCCACGCGGAATGCTCTGGTGCGCTCCTTTCACAATGGCTCCCTGTACAAGGCCCGCTCGGCTCAGGGAAATAGAAGCCTGTTTCTGGCTCTTTCCTCGCAAATCGGGGATTTCCACTTCGCGAAGTCCCAAGCTCTTGGTGAGCTTGACCGTGCGGCCAAGTTTGGCCGTACGCCCGGCGGCAGGCATCTGAACCAGCACCAGGCCTTCCGGGACCTGCGCGCTGTAGCGACCTTCTTCAAGCCATTCGTACTTGAAACCAGCGTCTTCCAAAGCCTTTTCAGCGGCATCCTGCGTCATACCTTCTAGGTTAGGGACTTCACCCGTCGAAGTGAAGTGCCCCGAAAAAATCGGCATCACCAGCTTGTCCATCGCAAAGGCAAGCACAATCAGAACAACGATCCAAACTGCGACCGCCTTGACAACGGGCGCCGTCTTGAACCACGACAAAAGTTTGTTCGCAATAGTCTTTAGTTTATTCATAGTAGTGTAGGATTCACCTACCCCTTTGCAGCCTTTTCTTGCAGGGCGTTTTCATCAAAGATTACGATATCCTTGCCGGTCATAGCAATCGCATTCGCCTTCACAAGCATCGAGCAGATGCGGCTCACCGTTTCGCGGGTGGTACCAGACATATCTGCGAGCTGCTGCTGGGTCGGGCGGTTGTGGATCACCGTCACCATCTGACCATTATCGGTATGAATGCGCATGCCGCGTTCTTCCATGAGGTTCAGGAGAGTGCCTGCCACGCGGCCACTTACGGACATAGTCGACAAGGAACCGATCTGCTTGTTCGCCTTACGGAGTCTCTTGCTCATTTCAGACAAAAGCGACATCGCAATTTCAGGGGTCTGGCGAATCAGCGTCAGGAACGGCTCTCGGTGAATGATCATCAGCTGCGCATCGGTGACGGTGCGCACCGAGGCAGACCTCGGTTCGCCGTCGATGAGCGACATTTCACCAAAGAAATCCCCGCGTTCCAAGAAACTGAGAATCGTCTCGCGCCCATCGACGCCGGTCATGTAGACCTGCACCGTCCCCGATGCAATCAGGTACAGAGCCTTCATCGAACAGTCGCCTTCGAGCACCACAGTCTCGTCGCGGTTGAAGTCCTGGACAACAACCAAATTGGCAAGCAAGCCAAGTTGTTCTTCCGTCAATTCAGAAAAAAGATCTACGCCCTTCAGCAGGCCGCAAACATCAGTATTGTCCATGTCTACCTCACTTTTCTTTGGCGATTACGCCATCCTAGTCCAAATCAACGATAATGCTCTGGTCGCGCTTCGCACCGATGGAGATCATGCCGATCTTCACGCCCACGAGTTCTGCCATGCGGTTCAGGTACTTGCGGGCATTTTCCGGCAATTCTTCGAGCTTGCGGCACTTGGTGGTGTCGCACTTCCAACCCGGCATTTCTTCGTAGACCGGCACGCAGCGGCCAACCTTCGAAAGCTGGTTCGGGAAGTTCTCAATCTTTTCACCGTCACATTCGTAATGGGTGCAAATCTTGATGGTATCGAAGGTATCGAGCACGTCGAGCTTGGTGATGGCCAAGTGAGTGAGGCCGTTCACCACGGCAGCCTTGCGGACCACGGTCGCATCGAACCAACCGCAGCGGCGGTTGCGGCCCGTGGTTGCACCGTATTCGTTACCAATCTTACGGAGCGTGTCGCCCGTTTCGTCCAGAAGCTCAGTCGGGAAGGGACCGTTACCCACGCGGGTCGTGTAAGCCTTCACCACACCCACAACCTGGTCAATCGCCGTGGGGCCAATGCCTGCACCGCAGCTTGCGTAACCTGCAACCGTGTTGCTGGAGGTCACGAACGGGTAAGTTCCCTGGTCCACGTCGAGGATGGTACCCTGGGCGCCTTCGAACACCAAGCGCTTGCCGGCCTTCACGGCGGCATAAAGCATAGCGCTCACGTCGCGCACGAACGGCTTGATTTTCTGGCCGAGTTCCAGGTAGTCCTTGATGACCTGTTCCGGATCAATTTCGGGCACGTCGTACATCACCTTGAATTCTTCGTTGTGGACCTTGGCCATCGCTTCGACACGGGGGCGCAGTTCGCGTTCGTCCATGAGGTCGCCTACGCGGACGCCGATACGGTTCACCTTGTCGCTGTAGCAGGGGCCGATGCCACGGCCCGTGGTGCCGATAGCACCCTTGCCAGCCTTCTTTTCCTTGGCCTTGTCGAGGGTAGAGTGGTACGGGAGCACCACGTGTGCGTTGTCGGCAATGAACAGACGACCTTCCGGATTGATTCCCTTGGTGTGCAGATCGGCAATTTCGGCCAGAGTCTGCACCGGGTCAAGCACCACGCCGTTACCGATGACGCAAATCTTGTCGTCGTGCATAATGCCCGAAGGAATCAGGTGGAACACAAACTTCTTGTCACCCACCTCTACGGTATGGCCAGCGTTTGCGCCACCCTGGAAACGCACGATGTAGTCTGCGTCCAGAGTCAGAAAATCAACAACCTTGGCCTTGCCTTCGTCACCCCACTGGGAACCGATTACAACACGATTTGCCATATATCCTTCATTTTTTGTGATCCGGCGGGCGAAACCTCAAAAGGCAACCCGCAGATCGATTGCTTGTTAAACGACGAAATTCAAACGCAGGGGACTTCCCTGCGCCCTTTTTCGCCCAAAAGATAAAAAAGTGGCCGTTATCGCGGGCCGGGCAATCCGCCAGCAACGCAAAAAAGCGTGATTTTTGCCCAGCGTGCGCCAAATCTGACAGAAAAAGCGAATTTCTAGAACATTACCCTGTAGGGGATTTGCCTATCAAAGCGACGTCCCTTCAGGTCGCGGTATTCCTTATGCACAGTCCCGCGCATGTCGGCAGGGCGAGTCCGGCGAATATCGCGAATAAGGGTTGTCGAATCCGTCGCCGTAGAATCACCCGCGACAATGGACATCGTGTCGGTCGCGGAGGTATCGCGCGCAGTCGTGTCCTGCGGTTGCACAGTCGAAGTATCTGCGCCGGCAGATTTTTCCACAAGCACCTCAACGCGGCCCGTATATTCGGTATTGTCGTTGCCCTTCACGGTGTACTTGAACGAGGCAAGCCCGCTGAAATTCGCCTTGGGCGCAAACCTTGCCGTATAGCCGTCACCCGCAAGTTCCACACTTCCGTTCTCCGCAGCAGACACGCTGTAAGTCGGCGACACATCCTTGAACCCGCGCGTAATCGTGCGCAGGTCGAAATCGAGAGACTTGCCGCCTGCAACCGTCGCATGCATGGCGCCCAGCCAGTTGATATACTTCTCGATGCGCACGTAGCCATCGCTTTCTTTGGTCATCGCGTCATCTTTCGACTTGTCATAACCCATCGCTTCTTCGAAGTAATCCGGCATGCCATCCTTGTCGGAATCGGTCGCGGCCTTCCCCGCAATCACCTCTCCCCAGCCGTTATTGGTCTTAAGCCCCATAGCGCCAACGCTTTTCACCAAGGCTCCTTCTTTCCCAAGTGTCCCCACCTGGCGCCATATCAGGGAATCAATATCGTCATACGGGAGCACGCCGCTCTGCGACGTCACATAGCGCCACGCACTTGCTGCACTGAGCATCGGGCCCGAGGTCGTCAGCTCGCTCCAGGGTTTCGCAAGTTCCTCGCCCGCGCCCTGATAATAGTAAATGTTCGAAGGCCCGCCGTTCAGTTTTCCGTCGCGGTCCGTGTCAATCATGTTGCCGCTCGCGTAGATGCTCTGGTTCTTGTCCACCTGGAACCACGGGTTACTCCCCTTCGGACCATAGACAAAGTAATTGTTCACGATGTCGTGATTGAAATGCGTGCTCGTATGCGTCGTGTAGCCTGCCTCGAAGTTGTAGAGGATGTTGTTCACGAACACGTCGTTGATCTTGTCAAGCGGGTTTCGGTTGTGCGTGTTCACGAAGGCGTTGTAGTACCACGCCCAAGTGCCATCTACCGATTCGATGTGCGCCCCGAACTGCTGCCCGATAGGGTTTGCAATCAGCGAGTTCTGCACCGTTACGCCCGTCACACGGTAGCTTGCGTTGTCCGAGGAACCGCCGAAGTTGTTCCACGGGGCCAGTTCCACCGAGCAGTGGTCCACAATCACGTTCTTCGCATCGTAAAGGTTCAGCGCATCGTCCTTTTCGGACGCGGTATTTTCGCCCGGGCGAATTCGCAGGTAGCGGATAATGATATTACTCTGCTTGCCGGTACTGAGCTTGCCACCGTGAATGGCGATTCCCTCGCCCGGAGCCGTCTGCCCCGCGATGGTAATGTTACTCTTGATAGAAACAGCCGTCTTGATGTTGATGATGCCACCCACATCAAAAACCACAATGCGATTGCCCTGACTCACCGCATCGCGGAAAGAACCCGCACCGTCATCGTTCAGGTTCGTCACGTGGTAAACGCTGCCGCCACGGCCACCCGTGACCTGCGCGCCAAAACCCAGCGCCTCCGGGAAAGCCAGCGGCTCGGCACCCGCCCCGATAAAACCAAACACTGTTAGGCAAAGCGTCGAAACTGTCGTTTTTGTACCAAACATTCCCATAATCGACCATCCTTTCATCTTATTATACTAAAAATTTATCGCGTTAGGTAAAAGCCCCTATGTTTTCGCTGCTTCAAGAGGCGTCCCTGCGTGTCGTAAATGCGTCCAAGGCCATTTACATGCTTTCTCTGCGCACGCGGCCTTAACGATGTTGTCGTAGAATCTCCTGTCGCAGTCGTATCGCCCGCGACAATAGATGTCGTATCGTTTTCGTCTTGTTCGCCCTGCGAGGCGTTCAAGGCTAGGCCCTGCGTCACGCCGATGTAGCGGCTAAAGGTGTCGCCCGCATTGTCCTTCAGCGTAAACTGCACGTAGCCCGCACCTGCAAAGTTTTCGGCGAGTTTCACCGTCAACTTGGAACCGTTCACGGTCGCCGTCACACCGCTCGGGGCCGACACGGTGTAGGTTCCGCCGTCGTAACCGCGGGTAAACTGCGAAAGGTCTATCACCTGGGTTTCGCCCTTCGCGAAGGTGTAGTGCGCGCGTGCCATCCATTCCAGGTAGCGTTCCAGTTCCGTCCAGCCGTCACCCAGGCGGTCCTTGTTCGCTTCGCTAAAGTCACCGCTCTTCGACTTCGGATTGTACCCGTACATATTTTCCCACCAGTCCGGAAGCCCGTCCAAATCGCTGTCGTAGTCGTCGGCTCGGATCTCGCTCGGGTATGGCTCCCAGCCCTTGATGTTCGCCGTATCCTTCACGTCGGTTTCGCGGTCGGGAATGCCCGCCATGCCGCCCACGGAGCCCTTCATGCTGTAGGTTCCGTTCTTGGTCTCGTTTATCACGCGGGTGTCGTGATTGTCAAGTACCGGCATGCGCTGGCCCACATCGCTCAGCACATCCTTGTAGGCGGCCTTCGCGCTCTGGACAGTCGCATACGAGGCAAAGAAGGGCTTGCTATTCCAGGGTTCCCAATCCAGCACCTGCCCGCCGGAAAGCGAATACTCGCGACCGCAATTGTCGTTGGTGCCGTCGCAGGTGAACTTGCCGCCCGCAGCCTCAAGAATATTGTTGTGGTAGTAATACGCCTGCGAGCCCTTGCCCGTACCTTCGAACTGCGCACGCAATGTATAGCCGTGCAAGGTAGTGGCGGCACCCTCCTTGTAGTAATTGCCCACGAAGTTCACCTCGTGCGCACCGCCATCGGTCACGCGGCTCACCCAGTTATAGACAACGTTGTTGAATATGTCGAGGCGACCCGCATAGTAGCCGTTCCCGTCGAGGCCACCGCCCAGGCTCCAGTTGCGGCCTGCATTGTGCGCAAGCAGGTTGTGGTGGAAACTGCCGATATCGCCGCCGATAGTCGCCGCGTACCCGTGCCCCGTTCCCGCTGCATAGTTCTGGTGGTCCGCAATGTTCAGCGCTTCCGAAATCAGCGTGCGCTGCAGCGTAAGGTTCTTGCCGCCTCGGCTACTGAAGGCTTCGTCAATCGTCCAGCTGATGCTCGCATGGTCCAATATGCTGTGGTCGCCACCGGTGAGCCCCATACCATCGTAGGTAGCACCGTAGCCCAGGCGCACGCGCATGAAGCGGATGACCATGTCCTTGCCCGTGAACCCGATGGGGGCGCTCTTGATGGTAATACCCTTGCCGGGAGCCGTCTGCCCAGCAATCGTCACGTAATCCTGATTGCAGACCAGGCGCGATTTCAGTTGGATCATTCCCGACACCTTGAACACGATGGTACGCGGGCCAATTTCTGCTGTGCACGCCTCGCGCAAGGAGCCTGCACCGTCATCGTTCAGGTTCGTCACGTACACCACCTTGCCGCCGCGCCCGCCGACCGCATTGCGACCGTAACCTTCGGCACCCTCGAACGCGACGCGGCCCGGCTTGAACGACCAGATATTCCCTGCCGTGACCATTCCGTTCGCATCGACCTCATCTACGCGCCAGTAGTATGTCTGGAGCGGAGTCGTACCGCTCACCTTATACGAGTTTCCAGATTGTTCGCCCTTGTAAACCGCAGTACTCGAGGGCGTTGCCGCAAGCACAGCCGCCGAATCCGTCCCGAAATAGACGCGATGCTTTACGGCTGACTTCGCCGCCGTCCACGAAAGCGTCAGCGCTCCGTTTTCGTGCGGAGCGTGATAATCCAGATCCGCAGGCGAAGGCCCTGTCGCCTGTGCCGCCGCATTGGGCACGTTCAGCTCAAAGCCGTTCAGGGTAACCGTTCCCGTATTCAACTTTATCGCGGTCGAGGCACCCGTACCGCTTACATTAAAAGTCACGTAGGCAATCGCCGCCTCGCCTGTCGAGAGCGCACGATTCGTGGGCTTGACCGACGTCTGCTTCGAGTTGTTCACGTAGACATCGATGCTGTTGCTTGCTGCAATTCCATCGACATTGTTCAGGTACAAAAGGAGGCTGTGCGTCCCTGCCGCAAGATTCGAGAAGGTGAGCGTAATCGCCCCACCGCCTTCGACCATCACGCCGTCGCACACAAGACGCGCATAGCTCGGGGACTGCACCCCGGCCTTGTACCAGTTGGCCTTGAGGTTCGCGCTTCCGGCGACATTCACCTTCACGCCCGAAAGCGTCGTGTCCTTCGAAGCGACACCCGAAACCACCCAGGGCACGTAATTCGGTTCCGTAACCTCGCTCGAATTGCGGCCGCTCATGTCAAAATCGACCTTGATGACGGGCGATGCGGCAAAGGCAAGCGCCGCCGAGAGGCCCAATACGCGAACAGAGTTCAAACATCCCATACAAAACTCCTTTCTGCCCACAAAAATACCCTCGGATTTGCTCCGGGGGTAGGGTAAAAGAAATTTCCAGTTGTCCGCGGACTACGGCGGGCACCTGCGGTGCCACTACTTTGCGAATGTGGGCTGCATTGCCTTGCGGTTGCCAGCACGCCGGGCATTCACCGCGCGGCCATTCACGTAGAACCGCTTGCCTGTGCGGGCCTTGGATATTTCCGCAGGGGCAATCTTGCGCAATACGGTCGTACCGGAGTCTGCCCGCACGAACTCAATCTTGTCGATATTCGGGGCACCGTCTTCCGTGAGCGACGCAATTTCCAAGGTGTTTACGCCGGCAGGAATCTTGAGCGTCAATTCCGCATCGTTCCATGTGGTCCATCCGCCCGTCGGTTCCAGGTCCAGCCTTTCTACCAGAACCTTGCCGTTTACCGAAATGCTTACGGGGCGGTTGGCACTCCCGCCATTTGCATAAATCAGCTTGACACTGCGTTCATCGCCCTCGGGCAGGCAAAGCGCAAACGTAATCGAGGAACCCACCGCATTGTCCAGATTCGCATAGCCCTTGCCAGAAAAGCCCTCATGCTTGTCCTCGAAAAGCGTCTGCTTGAATACGGTATTTTCTGCCTCGTACCTGAGCGAATCCTTGCCCACGAACTTGAACGCGGCTCCAAGATTCACATCCTTCGCGAGACTTGCCACAACGTATTCCTTGTCGAGCCCGCTTGCATCTCCGCTCCAGCCTGCAAATTCCCAGCCTTCCAGAGGTGTCGCGGTAAACGTGACGTTCGAGCCCTCGGGAATTTCCGTGCCGGCAATATTCTGGGCAATCGTCCCGCCAATTCCGGCATCGAGCGCCACCTTGTAGCTTTTGCCCGACTTGATGAGTTCGATATCGTCGACGGCAATCCACTGGCTAGAAGAGCCCGCCGTGCTAAACCCGATGGTAATCTTCCCGTTCGTCACGGTGATGTTTTCCACTGCCTTCTTCGTCCAGTTGCCTGCAGCCGCGGCAATAGACACGCTCTGCTCGCTGCTGCCGAAATCCTTCGCGAACATCTTCGCAGAACTCTGCCCGCCACTACTCTGCACGTAGGCGCTCAGGGTGTACTTCCCGTTGGGCACTGTCAATGTCTGCGTGAGCGTCTTGCTGTCCGTCAGGTAGAGCCCCCAGCGGCCCGTGCGTTTCTTGGATGTGGAATTGATGTTGTTAGCATCGGCCTTGTCCAGTTTCCAGCCCGTCAAGGTCGTCTGGCTCACGCGATCCGCCTCGAATGTCGGATTCAGGCAATAGTTATTGCCCGCGCCCACGCTCCACGTGCCTTCCTTCACGTTGATGTTCCACTCGCTCAGGGAATGGAACACGGGCTTGCCCGTCTCGAAAGAAATAGGCAGCCACTGGTTGTAACCGAGTCCATTCCCTGCGAAATCGCTCCAGCGGTCACCCGCGTTCACCACAAACGAACCCTTCGAGCCCTTCACCATGACAAAGAACCCGGTCTGAGTCACGTGACTAAAGTCGTGCTGCGTTCCTTCAAGTACGAACTCTTCGCTGTAGGGGCCCAGGATGTTTGTCGCCGACATGCAATACGTCTGCGAAGTGTTCCAGCCGTGCAAATCAGAAGAGCAGAAGTAGTAAACGCCGTTCTGCTTGAACATGGCATTCCCTTCGCGGCCACCCACGCGACTCTTGTGGATATTCACCGTCCTGGAACCGTCAATCGCCAAAAAATCCGATTCACGGAGCGGTGCTACATACAAGTTAGTACGGCCCTTCACGTTAGACGCAATCACGTACGCCTTGCCGTCATCATCCTGGAAAAGCGTCTGGTCGCCAGTATTATTGTTCACGAAGAACGTCATCTCGCTTTCGGGCTGCACGCGCGCAAACTTGAACGGCCCCGTAGGGGAATCGCTGGTGGCAAAATACTCGCCGAATTCCCAGCTCGGGCTTGCGCCCTGGCCCGCGAGCACATACTTCTTACTCTTCGCGTTGTACACGACGCCAATGCGCCCGAACCATCCACCGCCCGCTTCGCTCGGCTTCAGCACGATTCCCTCGAATTTCCAGTTGACCAAATCCTTCGAGGAATAGCAGGTGACGCCCGCAAATCCGGTATCGTCGTTTTTCTTGGTAGGGTTCGCCGCGTATGTAACGGCGCCGTTGTACTTGACTCCGTACCAGTAGAACGTATCGCCCACCTGGAGCACGCCACCGCCCTGCGAATAGATAAAGTTACCGTCCGTATCTTTCCAGAAACGGTCATTTACGATAGTCTGCGCCGTAGCCATACCGGCAAGGGATGCAACAAGCAATCCCCCGGCAAGCGCCATCTTGAATAAACTCATCTTTTTCATAAACCACCCCCGTTATTTTGAATAAGTCCTGATTCTCGATGCCTTGCGGTCACCTGCACGCAGCGCATTCACCGAGCGACCGTTCACGTAGAACAGGCGGCCCGGCTGCTGCATGTTCGGCCTGCGTTGCGGAAGCGGGCGCACAAACGTCGTCGAATCACCCACAGAAACTTCCGTAGAATCCGCAATCGTATCGACCGGCGCAACCGACGTATCGACCGGAACGACAATCGGCGTTACAGCAGTATCCTTCGGCGTGGTATCGACCGGCACTATAACAGGCGACACATAGCCGTATTCGTATGCGCCCAGGTCCGGAGCCTTGCCCTCGTACTTGAGACCCACGTTCACGCCCTTGTCAATCATCTGGCTGTTTTTCGCAAGCTTCAGGAAGTCGATATCCGGAAGGCTACCGTCGGCCTGGCGCGGCCCGAACGCACCACCGAGAGGCCCGAGTTCCTTGCCCGTCACGGTCATGCTCGGGTCAGAGACACTCACAAAATCCGATTCCTTCGGGGTAATATTCAGGTTCCAGGTATTGTATTCGCCTGCCGCATATTCGCCGCCGATGTAGGCCGTCTTGTTCGGGAAGGCGATGTTGTTCTTCATCACGTGAGCCTTGCTCCCCTTGAGCACGACGCCGTCGGTACGGTTGTCGTTTGCATCCCAGGTGCTCGCCCACATGTTGAACGCCGTGCCGTTCATATAGGCCGTATTGTTGAACCAGTCGTTACCGCCGCTGCTGTGGTTTGCGTAAAAGCCCGACGCCTTGTTTTTCCAGGCGACGCAGTTGCGGATGGTGTGGCGCACACCCGTCTTGCTGCTCCCCGCCTTGAAACCGTTGCCGTTGCCATCCTTCGGTTTGCCGGTTCCGTAGTTGCTGTAGCCGTGGCCCATCGCCCAGCTGTTCTCGATAACCACCGGGAACTCCTGGCTAATAAAATCCCAGCCGTCGTCGCTGTTCCACCAGGCACGACAACCGATGAACTTCGTCGTATCGCCACCCTGCTGGTAGTGCACGCCAAAGCCGTCGGCATTCTGGCCGTCTCCCTGGCGTCCGTTGGGGTCGTAGTTGTCGTGACTGTCGCAGTTCAAGAACAAATGCCCGCCACCGCTTCCCGAGCCCTTCTCGTTCACGAAGAATCCCGAGCCGCCGTTGTGGTGGCTATCAATCAGTTCCAAAAAGATATGCTTGCTGCGGGACACGTACACGCCCACATTCGATTCGCCCTTCATGGGAACGTTCTTGACTTCGAGCCCCTTCAAGTGCAAGTACTGCGCCTGGATAAGGATACCCGAAGTGTACCTTACGTTGTTCGAACCGTCGGCAATCGGCATCTTGCTGAAGTCAATGACCGGTTTTTCGCCCGGGTATGCGAGGTAATGAATGCGCTTGTTGTCGCTTGAACCGCTCTTGGTCAGGTGAATACCCGCGAACATGTTGTCGTTTTTCACATACGACGTATCCGTATGCAAGTAGGTGCCGCCGCGAATCCACACGGTATCGCCCGCGTTCACCACGGAATTCGCCTTGTTGAGGGTCGCAAACGGGCTATCCTTCGTTCCCTTGTTCGTATTCTTGCCATCGG
>NZ_JAZSAF010000082.1:0-21775 GCF_045601785.1 Fibrobacter sp. | reverse complement strand
CTTCGGCCACAAGGTCACAAGCCGCAGCATGACCATCCCTGTAGATGGCGTTATCAGCCGCGCCTTCGAACTCATGGAAAAGACTCTTCCGCGAATCGCCAATTCGCTCAAGGTCGGTGGCCGCGTGTTCTTCATGAAGGGCCCTGCCGTCGCCGATGAACTCAAGACTTTTCATCCCGAAGATTTTGGCTACAAGTTCGTGGGAAAGCATTTCTACACGATTCCAAACAGCACGCAGGAACGCGCCTTGATTATCCTCGAACGAGTAGAATGATGAGTCGGAAGTAGACGGTAGGAAGTAGACTGTAATCCGCAGAATTATACTTCCTACTTCTCACTTTCTACTGTCTACTAAAATTTAAACAGCATGCCGAAGCGCATCTGTCCGTCGCGCACGCCGTCGTTGTCGCCCACATCTTTGATGGTGGCGAAGTCGAACTGCAACACGTCGGAGAGCATGAAACCAAAGCCCAGGTCCACTTCGTTGCGCTTGCCGGTCTGGTCGTAAAGGTAACCGGCGCGCAGGGCAATCGTGTTCGCGTAGACGAATTCTGTACCCAAGTTGAAGACACCCTGCATAATGGATTCCTTCACCTTGTTGCCGTCCCTTTCAGGGTTGATGAGCGACTTCCAGCTAGAAATGTAGAACGGCTCCGGATTGCCTTTGTCGTCGTCGTAGACCACTTCGCGGTTGTAGTCGGCAAGGACGGTCCACTTGTAGTCGGCTAGCGAGAGAATCTCATAGGAAAGTCCTAGACGCCATGTCAAAGGAATCGGGTCTTCGATAGTCTTGTCCACATAGTAGACGCTTGGGCCGATGTTTGCAAGCACTAAGGCGAAATTTAATTTGTCTACAAAAAGGTTTTTCTTCAACAGACCGATGTCGAATGCGTAGCCGAAGGTGGTCGCTTCTTCTTCGCCGGCGGCGGCACCAGAGCTCAGGTCGGAGTAGAAGAACTTGATCGAGAGGCCTAGGCCCCAGTCGTTGGGGAAGCGGGTGCCGTAGCTGAAGCCGCCCACGATTTCGGAGCTGTTGTAGGCCACGAGGTCGTCGGCGTCGACATCACCGGAGGCGATCGTCGAGCCGAAGCTTACGAAGTTCACGAAAAACCCGAGCGTGCCCCAGTCGTTCAGCGGAATGGTCATGCCTGCAAAGAGGTGGTACAGGTCGGGGATGTTCAGGATCGGCAAAAGCTTTTCGTAGAAGGCGGTAATCTGGTAGTCGGCGTCCTTGAACTGCTCCATGCCGTTCGCGGTGCTGAACCACACGTCGCCACCCTGGGGGAGCACTGCCCACACTTTGTTGGTGGAAAGCCCGTTGCCGCTATGGTAGTGGACCCATTCGTCTTCGCTCTTGGTGGAACCTTCTTCTTCGGCGGCGCCGCGTTCAAGTTCTGCCTTGCGTCCGCTTGCGGTGGCGTAGTCCGGCAGGTGGCGCCAGACGCCCTTGTCGGTTGCAATCCAGATGCCGCCACGCTGGTCCACAGAAATGTCGTTCACCTTGTTGTCGGCGAACTGCACCTGTTCCCACTTGCGCAGCGTAAAGTGCGAAAGGCCTCCGTTGTGGGCCGCCCACACATGTCCCGAACTGTCCACGGCAAGCGATGTCGGGGAGAGGTCCATGATGCCGTCTTCTTCGGTGAACAGGCTCCAGCGGTCCTTGTCGTTCACGCTCTTCTTGGGAATGAGCCTTGCGATGCCCGCTCCTTCGACTGCCACGTAAAGTTCCTTCCTGTTTTCGGACCACACCAGCGAACGGATCTTCTGGCTCGGAAGCACCTTGCCCTTCTGCTCGAACTGGCCGTTGCGGTAAACGAACAGGCCGTCTTCGGTACCAATCCAGATAGATGCACCCTGGCTTTCAAGTGCGGTGATTCGGTGGTTGCCGAGTTCGTCGTCGTAGCTCTTCCAGGCCTTGCCGTCAAAACGGTACAGGGACTTTGGGGTTCCCACCCAGAGCTTTTCGGTGCGGCTTTCGTAAAGGACCGCCGTGATGGTGTCCTTCACAATCAGATTCCAGGGCATCTTGACTTCGACCACGTGTTTCTCGTCGTCGGCCGACTTGATGTCGTTGAATTTTTTCACTTGGCGCAGGTATTCGTCCAGTCCGCGTTCGGAGCCGATATAGACCTTGACCGCGTCACGGATCTTGGCGTTACCCTGCAGCGTAATGGAGTGGTAGTTCACCCACTGCTCACCGTCAAACTTCAAAATGCCTTCGGCGGTTCCTGCCCAGAGTTCGCTCTTGCTGAAGAATCCGTCCTTGGAACGCGAGGCCATGCTCGTAAAGAAGGGGGCGCTCTTGGAGTCTGCTTGGTAGCTCATGCGCCATTCGTCGGCCAAGGGACCAAAGGCAAGTCCTGCCGGGTTGTAGTACATGGCGGTCGGGTCGTCGGCAAGTGCTGCCCCTGCTTCACCCATGCCCAGCTGGCGTGCGCCGACGGGCATTTCGAGCGTGATGATGGCAGAACCTGCCGCAAAAGACAGTACGGGCGCTAAAAGTAATGCAGAGAATAGGGATTTACGCAAGATGCCTCCAGTCGGGGACGTCATAGTGGTTGCCGTGTGCAGGCACGACGGCCTTCCAGCCGGACTTGCTCGGGTTTTCCCAGGGCTGCTTCGGGAGCAGCCTGCAGTCGCAGCCAAGAACATAGGGCGGCAGGATTTCCGCATGGTTGCGGATCTGCTCGCGGGTGATAAAGTTTTCGTCGCTTACGAACTTCACATATTGCTTGCCCTTGGGGCCTAGTTCGATGCGGTATGTCGCTGTGCCGTTCTTGTCGCCTTCGTCAATGGTGCGGATCGTCGCTTCGAGCGATGCGTTCCACTGCGCAATCAGCTGATCCTTCCTTTCGGCAGGAATGTCCTGCGTGTCGAGCCAGGATCTGAGCGATGCTTCGGAGGGCTTGACTGCGGTGAGCGATTCGCGGGCGGGGCGCACGACGACGGCATATTGACCGGAGACGTCGATGACCCGCTTCGGTTCGTCCTTTTCGTCGGAACTATGAATAACCACGTACGCGCCAATGGCGGCGAGTATCACGGACAAGACGATAATCGCTATGACGATAATGACTGACAGCATATTTTATTCCGTTTGGAATTATTCGTTACTCTCAAAAACTAGCATTTTCTAAATTGTGGGACAGGAGATAATATGCCGAAATTGAAGTTTTTTCTTGTATTGCTGATGTGTAGTGCCTGTTTTGCCGTTCCTTTTAAGGTGGAAACGGTTAGGGAAGGCTCTGGAGACTCCATTCGGGCCGGTCAGCTCATCAGGGTGCATTACAAGAGCTATGTGTACCTGGACAGCGTAAAGATTCTGGCCGAAAAGGCTCGCCTTGCCGATTCGTTACGCATCGCAGACTCCTTGCGTCTTGCGAACGACTTTAATTCAGACCAAGTTGCAGGCGTGACAAAAGTTGACACGACAGCGCTCTTGGAAACTGCAGTCGATAAGCGCAAGGAAAAAAAGTCGAAGAAAAAGTCCAAGGAAATTGAAAAAGAAGTGGCTCCGGTAGATACCGCTGCAGCTGCGTCTGCTGTAGATTCTTCTGCAGTTCCGATGACATTTATCGATTCCATTGCCCCCGCGTCTTCGGACAGTCGCTTTAGGCTCTTCTCGGAATCCTACTCCGGCGGCGAACCGCTTGAATTCACGCTAGGCTTGGGACTCGTGATTGCCGGCTGGGAAAAGGGCCTCGTTGGCATGAAGCCGGGCGAAGTCCGCAAACTCTACGTGCCCTACCAGATGGGCTACGGTGAAAATTCTCTCGAAGGCGTTCCTGAATATTCCGACCTGTTCTTTATCGTGGAACTGGTAAGTGCGGATCCGCCGATGGAGCCTGATGTGTTCCCCAAGAACATCGAAGGTCTGGGCTGGCGCGAGGCGGCCAAGGGCCTCAAGATTCACGATGAAAAGGTGGGGAGCGGTAAGCCTGCCGTGGTGGGTTCCGTTCTCAAGACGCATTACACGGGCTGGCTCCTTTCCGGTCGCAAGTTCGGCTCATCCAAGGATATCGGCAGGCCGCTTCAGGTGGTGATGGGTGCCGGTAAGATGATCAAGGGCTGGGAAGTCGGTCTCGAAGGAATGCGCGAAGGTGGCGTCCGCTGGTTACGCGTCGCTCCGGCCATGGGCTATGGTGCAACGGCGTACTCCATGATTCCTTCCAACTCGACGCTGATCTTCCGCGTGGAACTGGTTTCCTCCGAAGAGGACGAAGCTGTCATTGCCAACATGGATTTCTTCCCCGATACGACTGCGCTTACGTTTGAGAATGGTCCCGAAGGCCTCCGCTATGCAATTATCAAGCAGGGCGAAGGCGAGCCCGCGCAAAAGGGTAATGTGGCGAAGGTTCATTACACCGGCTGGCTTACCAACGGCTACAAGTTCGACAGCTCCCGCGACCGTGGCCAGGTGTTTGGCTTCACGCTCGGTGCGGGCCGTGTGATTCGCGGCTGGGAACTTGGCGTGCAGGGCATGCTCCCCGGCGAAAAGAGAATCCTGGTGGTGCCGCCCGGACTGGGTTACGGTGCACGCGGTGCAGGGCCTATCCCTGGTGGCTCTACGCTCATCTTTGCAGTTGAGTATTTGGGTGAATAGAACTTAGCGCTATCCTGAACGATTATGAGAATCTCTACTAAAGGCCGTTATGCTTTGCGCGTGATGATTGACCTTGCCAAGAACGGCAAGGGCGAGTTCGTGAAGCTGCAGGAACTTTCGGGTCGCCAGCAGATTTCGGAAAAGTACCTTGAAGGAATTCTCGGCACATTGGTGCGAGGAAAACTTTTGGAAGGTGCTCGTGGCAAGGGGGGCGGATACAGGCTCAACTGCAATCCGGCGGACTGCAGTGTTTGGGACATCCTTTCTCTGATGGAAACTTCCGTTGCTCCCGTGGCATGTCTTGACAGAAATGCAAAAAAATGTGACCGGGCCAAGTTCTGCGTGACGCTTCCTGTGTGGAAGGACCTCGACACCATGATCCGCGGGTATCTCAGTAGCGTGACCCTGGAGCAGTTCTTGCGGAACATGCCTGAATCCGAAGGGAAAATTCCCGGCGGCAAGGAATGGAACTGCGGTCTTTAAATTATTTTTTTTTAAAACTTGGAGTTTTTATGGAAATCAAATGGCTTAATCCCGATGCAAAGTTTGACCGTCTCGTTCTCGCGGGCGATATTGGTGGCACCAACACGAACTTAGGCTTGGTCGGTTACAAGGACGGCAAGTTTACCCTGGTTCTTGAAACAGTTTGCGCATCCAAGGACATCAATGGTCTCGATGAACCGATCCGCGAAACGCTTCGCCTTGCTGCAGAAAACCGTGCTGACTTGAAGCCGTCTCACATCTGCATCAGTGCCGCGGGACCGGTGGCAAGCAACAAGTGCGTCATGACGAATCTGCCCTGGAGTGTGGATGGCGATGCACTTACGGCTGCAACGGGCATCCCGACGCTTGTCATCAACGACTTCATGGCGATTAGCTACGGCATCCCGACGCTCGATGTCGATGACCCGAAACAGATTTTCAAGCTCACGCATACCGACGGAAGCCAGCCCGCCCCGCAAAAGGCGACCAAGGCGGTTATCGGCCCGGGTACTGGCATGGGTGTCGGCTTCCTTGCCTTCGACGGCGAGAAGTACATCCCCGCAAGTTCCGAAGGAGGCCACTCCACCTTTGCCCCGTTCGACAAGGACTCCCAGGAATTCCACGACTACATGGAAAAGAAGATCGGAATGGTCCCCGGCGTGGAGCCGCTTGTTTCTGGCATGGGGCTCCGCAACATGTACGAATGGTGGAAGGAGACCCGCGGCGTTCCCGATAACGAAGCCTTCAAGAAGATTGAAGAAACTGAACCTAACGATCGCCCGAAGTACATCAGCCGCGCAAGTGATACCGATCCGGTGGCGGCCGAAATGATGCGCCTGTTCGTGAAGATGCTTGCTCGTTTTGCAAGTGACGCCGCAACGCTGTTCCTCCCGCTCGGTGGTTTCTACTTGGCTGGCGGCACGGTGCAGAAGGACCTGCGCTGGCTCGAACGCGACAACCTGTTCATGAAGTATTTCGAAAAGAACTACAATCCGAACATCCGTCCGCTCTTGAACAAGATTCCTGTGTATATCATCAAGGATTATAGCATCAGCCTTTATGGTGCAGCAAACGCAAGTTTGAATCTGCAGAAGTAAAGCCCGCTCAACAATCTCAGGGAGTCTTCCTGGGTGCTCGAAATGAAGCCTGACTAAAAAGAAAAACTCCGCAAGCAGCGGAGTTTTTTTGATGTCTGTAATTTCGGAACTTATTCCCAGTCGTCGAAGTTGTCGGCGGGAGCGGGTGCTGCAGGTGCCGGAGCGGGTTCCGGTGCAGGAGCAGGAGCGGGTTCCGGTGCAGGTGCCGGAGCAGGCTCAGGTGCGGGAGCGGGTTCAGGCTCGGGTGCAGGTGCCGGTTCAGGCTCAGGTGCGGGAGCGGGTTCCGGTTCCGAATAGGTATTGGAATTCGAATAGGAGTTGTTGGAGTAGGAGTCAGAGTCGGAATCGCCGTTAGGATTTCCTACGTCGTCGTTCTTGCTCATGTCCACCCACCAGGCAAAGTTGAGCGGGGACAGAACCTGCTTTCCGTATTCCTGAGCCGCGGCGCTAGATTCGAAGTAGCCGACGCGGATGCGGTAGTAGGTGCCTTCGAGTTCGCCCGGATTTTCAACTTCAGCGATATAGGCCTTGACGTTGTTTTCGGCAAGCTTCTTGACAATGCCGTCGGCAGCCTTCTTTGAAGACTGGATGCTGACCTGGACAACGAAGTCGCCCTTGTCGAGCTGTTGCACGTTTCCTGCAGGAGCCGTGGTGGCCTTTTCATCTTTGTCGTTGGCCGCGTTGGCTTCGTTGTTGCCAGAGAGAGACTGGATAGGAACGAGTTCCGGTTCGTCAGCCTTGGGCTGTTCTTCAGCCTTTGGTGCGGGAGCCTGGACTGCCGGCTTGGCCGTGTCCATCTTCGGTACAAGTTCTTCTTCATCATTGCAGGCTACAAGCAGGGAACCTGCAAGCGCAATGGCGGTAAGCGGTAGAATTGATTTTTTCATCCAAATCTCCAGTTTTTCGTAAAATCAAGACAAAAAACAGTCTGTTATGCCAAAAATATACATAAGTCTTTGATATTCCGCAAGTTATAGTGAAAAAAATACCCTAAAATGGGCGCTTTTTTCGCTCCTTTTTTCTACCCTTGACGAAATTCCGTCAATTAAATATATTTGGCTATCCAAAAACGAATTTCTAATTTAACCAAAGGATAATCGTGATCGGCGTAATTGTTAAGTCCAACGAACCTTTTGAACGCGCTCTCAAGCGTTTTACCAAGTCCTGCGAAAAGAACGGCATCATTTCCGATGTCAAGAAGCGTCAGCGCTTCGAAAAGCCTTCTGAAGAAAAGAAGCGCATCGAAACTGCCGCCCGTCGCAAGCGCTTGAAGGAAATCGCTGACCAGAACCGTAAGCGTCTCTACTAGTCGCTAATAAGGCATCGATTTTGTAATGAGTCGTCGGTCTAGGACCGGTGGCTCGTTGCGTGTTTTTAGAGGTTGAACCTAAGTGCCAGGAGCGGGGCGTAATCCACTCAAGGTAAAACATGAGCAGTGCATTGCTGACAAAGATTAAGGACGATATCAAGGCCGCTATGAAGGCGCACGACGCCGAGACTCTCGGAACGCTCCGTACCCTCCATTCCGACATCAAGAACGAAGCCATGAAGTCTGGCGCCACTCCGGCCCAGATCGAAGAAACCATTACCGACGAAATGTGTGTCGATGTTCTTGCGAAGAGCGTCAAGCAGAAGCAGGAAGCTATCGATATCCTCAAGAAGGGCGGCTTCATGGACAAGGTCCCGGCCGAAGAATCCTGCATCGCGCTCTACCGCAAGTACATGCCGGCCGAAATGACCGAAGACGAAGTCAAGGCCCTCATCGCCGAAATCAAGGCGGCTACCGGAGCCTCTAGCCCCAAAGACATGGGCAAGATCATGAAGGAACTTTCCCCGAAGGTCAAGGGCCGTTTCGACGCCAAGCGCGCATCTGCCCTGGTTCAGGAAGCGCTGAAATAGAAGGAAGTGTCATCCTGAGCTATACGAAACTAAGAACTTTAGTTCTAAAGTTGAGTTATCCTCTTTGTGGAGGAGAGGTGTAGCCTCGAAGTCGAAGGATCTAGTCCCTCATTGTCATGCCCGGCTCGACCGGGCATCTCTTTTTTTCAGATTTTCTTTATATTTACTCCCGTGCCTACATTCACCAAGTACATCCAGAACGAGGAACATTATTCCGAGGTCATCGCGCGGATTGCGAAGGTCCGCAATACATTGTGGATCGGTACTGCCGACATCAAGGATGTCTATGTGAAGCAGGATGGCGAATCGATGCCCTTGCTCGGGCAGCTGGCCGCACTCCTGAAGCGCGGCGTGGGCGTGCGGCTTGTTCACGCGAAGGAGCCCGGCCCGAATTTCCGCGAGGACTTTGACCGGTTCAAGATTTTGGCGACCGACCTCGAGCGCGTCATGTGCCCGCGGGTGCATTTTAAGATGATGATTTTTGACTTGGAAACCGCCTACATCGGTTCCGCGAACTTGACGGGTGCGGGCATCGGCATGAAGAGCAGTTTGCGCCGCAACTTCGAGGCGGGTGTCCTCACCAACGACCCCGCGCTTGTACAGCCCGCCATTGAACAGTTCGACACGCTCTGGATGGGCTCGCACTGCAAAAATTGCGGCCGCCAGGAATTCTGCGGCGACAGGATTAAGTAAATTTCATATATGCCCACCTCCCAATCCAAAATCCAGGAACTGGAACTGCTCTACAAGATCAGTTCCATTCTGAACCAGACGCTCGACTTTGAAAGTGTCGCGCACCCGATTCTGGAAGTGGTGGAATCTACGATGGGTGTGGAACATGCGACGCTTACGCTGTACAATCGCCACACGGGCGAAATCTCCATTGAAATTGCGGAAGGCTTGAGCAGTCGCCAGGCCCGCAAGGGCCGCTACAAGGTGGGCGAGGGCATCACGGGCCGCGTCGTGGAAACGGGTAAGCCAATCATCATTCCCTCGGTCGCAAAAGACCCGGACTTCCTCGACCGTACGGGCCGCGGCAAGACGGAGGACAAGGCGTTCCTCTGCGTTCCTGTCATCATGGAACATCAGGTGATTGGCGCCTTCAGTGCCGACGTGCAGAATCCGGTAGAAGATGAACTTCCCGAAAAGCTCCGTCTGCTGGAAATCATCGCGCAAATGCTTGCGGCGGCAGTGAAACTCCGCCGCGAGGCCCGCGAAGAAAATGAACTCCTGAAGGCCGAAAACGAGCGCTTGACATTGGAACTCAAGGACCGTTTCCAGCCCGATAACATCATCGGACGCTCCAGCGAGATGCAGCGCGTGTATGCGCAGATTGACCAGGTTTCAAAGAGCCCCCTACCCGCGCTCATCGTGGGCGAGGTGGGTACGGGCAAGGGGCTCGTGGCTGAGGCTATCCATTACCGTTCCGACCGCAACATGGGCCCGTTCGTCCGCGTTCATTGCGCCTCCATGCCGGAATCGGTATTGGACCGTGAACTGTTCGGCAGTGTGCGTGGCGCTCTCGTGGGTGTGTTCGCCGAGACGCCTGGCCGCGTAGAACAGGCCGAGGGCGGCACGCTGTTCCTCGACGAAGTGGGCGAGCTTTCGCCGAACCTTCAGGTGAAACTCCTGCGCCTGTTGCAGAACGGCGAGGTGGAACGCATTGGCGCCCGCATTCCCAAGAAGGTGAACGTCCGCGTGATTGCGGCCACCACCAAGAACCTGCAGCAGATGGTGGAAGAAGGAACCTTCCGCGAAGACCTCTATTACCAGCTGCACATTTTCCCGATTTATGTGCCGCCGCTCAGGAACCGCAAGACAGACATCGTACTCCTGGCGGACCACTTTGTGGAGCATTACTGCCGCATCGTGGGCAAGAACGTGCGCCGCCTTGCCCGCACGACCATCAACATGCTCATGAGTTACCCGTGGCCCGGAAACGTGCGCGAACTTGAAAACGGAATCGAGCGTGCCGTCCTCGTTGCCGATGAAGACGTCATCTACCCGCACCATTTCCCGACCACGCTGCAGACCGCCGAAACCAGCGGCACTCCCGTGAACGGAAACCTGAAACTCATGGTGGAAGCCTACGAGAAGGATATCATCTGCGATGCCCTCAAGAGCAGCAAGGGAAAAGTCGCCGCCGCGGCTCGCAGCCTTTCCTCCACACCTCGTATTCTTACATACAAAATAAAGCAGCTAGGCATCGACCTAGCTGCATTTACCCGATAAACCTCTTACCTTTGTGTCATGCTAACGGATGTCAGCATCGGCTATTAGTTCCATGTGGCAGTGAGTCTTGCCGAAATCGACAAGGAGCCATCTCTTGCATCCTCTAGATTATAGGCGAATCCGTATAGTAGGGCTGCTGTAGCTCCGATCCCCCAGTTGTCGCTAACCCACCATTCCTTGCCGAGACCCAGCTGGAATCCGAATCCACTTTGGGAGAATCTGTCATTGTTTATTTTGACGGTTGCGTCAAATGTTGAAATGTCGTCACCGAATCTAAATTGGCTGATACCCAGAGTCGCAGTGGCCAGGAAGTTGTACATAAAGTAGTAGGTGGCTCCGATACCGAGGAGAGACATGTTTGTCTTGTATTCATCACCATCATCGGAGTAGCTATCGGTTGGGGTCGTTCCGGCCAATGTCATGTGCAACAGCAGGTTGTTTGCAATTCTTCCGCCAATTTTTACATCAATATCCGTGGCTGTTCCGCTAAGGTTTGTGGTGTTGTCATCATAGTCGTTGGTCACAAAGTCAATGTTCTGGTAGCCAAAACCCATTGCTATGCTTAAAAAGAATCCGTCATGGGTGTGGGGTTCCGATTGTGCAAAACAGAGAGACGTCGCCATGGCGACTAGAATAAGTAGTTTTTTCATTATGTTCTCCTCAAAATGGTGCGAAGAATATAGAAAAACGTTTTCTATATTTACGCCGTATGAAAATTCATTCCTTCTACATGGGCTTTGTGTGATTAGCTGATGTGCAGTTCAATCTCCCCAACCTCAAAGGCACGTAGTGCCGACCTCACACCTCACAACCTCATACCTACTATGCAATTCCGTCCTGTAAAAGAACAGCTTGAAATTTTGATGCGCGGCGTTATCGATGTCGTGCCGCAAGAAGAACTCGAAAAGAAACTCCAGAAGTCCTACGATACCGGAGTCCCGCTCCGTATCAAGATGGGTGTTGACCCGACTGCCCCGGACGTGCACTTCGGCCATACGGTGGTGATGCGCAAGCTCCGCCAGTTCCAGGACCTGGGCCACACTGTGGTGCTCATCGTGGGTGACTACACTGCCCAGATTGGTGACCCGAGTGGCCGCAACAAGGCCCGCCCGCGTCTCACGCACGAGCAGGTGCTCGAGAACGCGAAGGAATACCAGGAACAGTTCTTCAAGGTCGTCCGCCGCGACCAGGTGGAAATCCACTACAACGGCGAATGGTTCTCCAAGCTCCCGTTCAGCAAGGTGACCGAACTCATGGGTCAGTTCACCGTGGCCCAGATGCTCGAACGCGAGGATTTCCACAACCGCTACACGGCCAATACGCCGATTAGCCTGCACGAGTTCATGTACCCGATGATGCAGGGCTACGATTCCGTGGCCATCAAGAGCGACGTGGAATTGGGCGGCACCGACCAGAAGTTCAACGTGCTTCGCGGCCGCGACTTGCAGCTTTTCGAAGGCATGGAACCGCAGATTGGCCTCTTCATGCCGATTCTCCTCGGTACCGACGGCAAGGTCAAGATGTCTAAGTCCATCGGTAACTACGTGGGCCTCAATGAACCGGCCGACGTGATGTACCACAAGATTTACAGCCTCGCCGACAGCATCGTCGAAAACTGGTTCGAACTTCTCACGAATATTCCGCTTGCAGAAATTAAGCAGATGATGGCAGACATTGCCGCAGGCAAGATGAACCCGAACGATGCCAAGCATCGCCTCGCTATCGACATCGTGACGCAGTATTACGGCGCGGAAGCCGCCGAGGCCGCCGCTGCCAAGGAACGCGAAATCCACAGCGGTAACGCCATCCCCAGCGATGCTGCCGAATGCAGCGTGGCGGCCGGCACCTACGGAGCCCTGGACCTGCTTGTTGAAATCAAGGCCTTCGCCTCCAAGGGCGAAGCCCGTCGCATGGTCCAGAACGGCGGTGTGAAGATTGCAGGCGAAAAACTCGCTGACCCGCAGGCGACCTTTGAAATCAAGGGCGCAGACCAGCTGGTTGTTCAGGTGGGCAAGCGCAAGTTCTACAAGGTGAATTTCTAAGGTAGACTATGCCTCAAGATGTCCTTGTTCTAGGCCTGAACCCCGCGTGGCAGCGCTTGTTCTATGTGGACAAGTTTACTCCAGGCGAAGTTCACCGCATTGAGCGCGTCGAGGAATACGCTTCCGGCAAAGGAATTAACTGTGGCTTGGTGTTGCGTCTCTTGGGCGGTTCACCGCTGCTGATGCATTTTCTGGGCTCAGAACATGGTTCCAGGATATTTGATGAAATTTCCAGCTACGGAATTCAGCAGGCCCCGGTCTGGATCAAGGAACCCACGCGTATCTGCACAACCGTTGTGAGCGAAGGCGAATCGACCGAACTGATTGAACCGTCTCCGATTCTTTCGGATTTCGAGAACGATGACTTTATCCAGACCCTTAATGATTACTGGAATACGACCCAGAGTGTCGCCTTGTGCGGAACATTCCCGCAGGGTTTTAACGTTGATCTGCTGAACAACCTCGATTTTAATGGAAAGAAGGTCTATGTCGACGCTATCGAAGGTATCGACGGATGGCTCGAAAAGGGCGTTGAACTTCTCAAAATCAACATGCAGGAATACTGCAAGTTACTGACTCGTTTAGGACTTCCCATTGTGCTGTCGAGTCCGCAGTTCTGGAAGATGACTGCGACTGCTGTGCTTGAACGTTTGCCGATAAAGACCTTGGTAGTTACCGATGAAGATTCTCCGGTCAGGGCGTTCCGCCTGATCGAAAAGAAGTTCCAGGGTGTGCAGCTTCAGCCGCCCCAAATTCAGGTGAACAACCGCATCGGCGCCGGTGATTCCTTCTTTGCGGGCTGGCTCTATGCCGATGGCATGGGAATGGATTTTGAGGAGTGTCTGGTTAAAGCGACTGCTGTGGCGACTGCACGGTGTGAAGTCGACCGGCCGTGCAACCTCAAGGTGGAGCGCGTGGCTGAGCTTGAAACTACTCTTGCCGACGCTGTTGAAAAACTGGACTAGCGAAAAAGGACTGGCGCATGGCGTTCCCGGATAAAAGTTGTTTGTTCGCTTTTGCAACTCCGGCGGAATTTATCGCCTTTTTTCCTGAATATGAAACGACAGCTGACGAATTTACTCCAGACAAATTAATAGAGTTGTCTGAAGGTCGCGGCTATGCCTGTATCCTTGGCCTTGGAATTCTCAGCTTTGCTACGAATTTGACCTACATGCTTGGGCATGTCAAGCAGCAAGGCGTTTCCATTTCGTCCGTGTTTATTCTGGGTGTCTGCGGGGCCTATCCCAACCGCGGTGTAAATCTGCTCGATGTCGTCCGCGTAGATACCGAATTTGTAGGCGACTTGGGCTATCAGGATGCTGACGGCTCATTTTATCCGTTCCCGAGTACAGTCCGTGCAACGGATTCATCGCAGGCTCCGCTTCATTTGCATCGTCTCAAGTCGGTGGTGGGCCTCACGGTAAACCGCTGCACCGGAACCGAAGAACTTGGACTTTTGCGTTCCAGGACATTTGATGCCGATATCGAAAATATGGAAGGTGCCGCAGGAATTGCGGCCTGCATGGCTTACCGCGTCCCGGTCTTTGAAATCCGCGCGGTGTGCAACATGGCCTCTACTCGCGACCGTGCTTCCTGGAAATTCAACGAAGCTCTCGCCGCCCTAAGAAAATGTGTAATGTGTGGTGAGTAGTAAGTAATGATTGATAATCCATACCACACCTCGCGCTTCATACCTCACACCCCACACCTCATACCTCATACCTCACACCTCATACCTCTATTATGCGTCTTTCTCTCGGAATATCCACCTGTCCTAACGACACCTATATCTACGAGGCGCTGATTCACGGTCTCGAAAATTCTCCATTTAAATGGGATGTCCACTTTGCCGATGTGCAGACCTTGAACGAGATGGTGCGCCGCGGTGAGCTCGATGTGGCGAAGGTGAGCGCCCAGGTGTATCCTAAAATCGAGACGGATTATGTCTGCCTTTCTTGCGGCGGTGCCATCGGCTACGGCTGCGGTCCACTGCTGCTTTCCTCTGAATCCGAATGCTTTAATCCGCAAGTTCCGGTAACGCTTCCTGGGGCAGATACCACGGCGGCTCTTCTCTACAAGTTCTGGTTCCGCAAGACGCAACAGGGGGAGCGTCAGGTCAATTACGCCCTCTTTGACCAGGTGTATCGTTCGCTTCGTACACATGAAGTGCAGCAGGGCGTGGTCATTCATGAGCACCGTTTCACCTGGAAGCGCGATGGGTTGTACCTGTTGCAAGATCTAGGGGCGTTCTGGGAAAAGAATACGGGGACGCCTATACCGCTCGGTATTGCGGTTGCAAAAAAATCGCTTGGCGCCGATGTCATTTCTAAGGTAGAAGAGGAAATCCGTAGAAGCCTTCGCACGGCTCGGTCTCGAGCCGAAATGGTGACGGATTTTATCGACGAAAAGGCTCAAATTGAAGATCCCGAAGTCATGAAAGCGCATATTTTGATGTTTGTCAACGACTTTTCGGAGAATGTCGGCGAACGCGGAAAAGCTTCGCTTGATTATTTGTGGTCGTTAGTCAAGAGTGAATAAACTGTTGATAGATGAAAAAAGTTGCTTTTTTCCGCATTTTTTGAACATTTTTTTACAAAATGGCGAATTTTTAGTAGAAACAATAATTTATTTTCCATACAGCATCTTTTTTTTGGAGTTTGCTTATGAGTTTAGTGAACGATCTTGAACAGGAAGTCGAGAACTTCAAGCGCGAGTACGAAAAGTTCGAGCGCGGCAACAAGTCTGCTGGCACTCGTGCCCGCAAGGTTCTGCAGGACATCAAAAAGACCTGCCAGGAAATTCGCGTGTCTATCCAAGGCGCGAAAAAGGAAGAGGAAAAGGCCGAACCGGCATCTGCCGATTGACCTTGAGTGGGCGATAAATATCTCGATGAAACGAATTTTTCGACATTTTCACCTTTATTTGGGCATTTTTTCAGAAAATCGTTTGACTAATGCCGTTTTTAGAGGTATATTCCCACTTGAATTTTGCATTAGCCGTCTGGCAATGCTCAAGGATTTAAATTCAAAGTGTTCTATGATTGGAGAAACGTAGCAGTATGACCCTAAAGAAACTGGTCTTAATCACGGCCGGGGCGATGCTTCTTTCTGGAACCGCCATGGCAAAGAATATCAATGTTCCTGGCGACTATCAGAAGATTGCAGATGCTCTCGGTAATGCGGACGCCGGGGATACCATCCTCGTCAAGCGCGGAACTTATAATGAAAACATCACCCTGATCATGGGTGTCGTACTTAAGGGCGAGGATCCCCTTACGACCATCATCGATGGTGGCCGCAGAGGTCCGACCGTCATGGGTACTTCGGGCGCCGAAATGTCGCACTTCACGGTGAAGAACGGTCTCGAAGGTATTCTTTGCGAAAACGCTGCCCCCTACATTCACCATTGCTACGTGCTTGACAACCATGCAACCGGTATTGGTGCCTTCATCTCGCTGCCGCATCTCCGCAATAACGTGGTGTACGGCAACCGCTGGTCCGGCATCCTTGCATGGGGCGCCAAGTCTCTCGACGCCTTTATTGAACACAACGTCGTGCTCCGCAACGGCTACTCTGGCCTTGCTCTGAAGGGCCCGACCAATGTGATCGCCCGTAACAACATCTTCATGGAAAACCACTACTACGGTGTGTTTGCCGACCCGGCTGCCGGTCAGACGAAGGTGGAATACAACAACATCTACAAGAACTACTACCCGTTCAACCAGTTCATCAAGGTGAACCGCACGAACGTTTCCTTGGACCCGAAGTTCCAGAACGCTTCGCTCTCGAAGCCGAACTTCTACTGCCAGTCCACCTCGCCGATGCTCAAGCGCGGTAAGGGTAAGGCTGACATCGGTCTTACGACTGCCGAACTGGTGAAGGAAGAAGAAGTGGTTGAAGAAACCCGTAACCCGGATACCGATGGCGATGGCCTTTGCGATCCGTGGGTTTCTGAAGAAGGCGTTTCCGACAAGTACGCCGCTACTTGCACCGGCCTTGACAACTGCCCCGAAGAAGCCGAAGATTTCGACGGCTACCAGGACGACGATGGTTGCCCGGATGCTGACAACGATCGTGACGGTCTTTGCGATCCGTGGGTCGAAGCTAAGGGTATGCTTGCAACGTTTGCCCACGTTTGTAAGGGCGTTGACCTTTGCCCGGAACAGGCCGAATCCTTGAACAGCTACAAGGACGACGATGGTTGCCCGGACGAAGTGCCGCAGCCGCCGAAGAAGGTCTTTGTGCTTGAAGGTGTGAACTTCGAATCCGGTAAGGCTACGATTACTCAGGATTCCTACATCTCCCTGATGAAGGTGGTTGATATTATGGAAACTTTCCAGGACGCCACTTTCGAAATTGTTGGTCATACTGATAACGTCGGTAGAAAGGAAACCAATAAACAGCTTTCTGCTGACCGCGCCGCTTCTGTGAAGAACTTCCTCGTGGAAAAGGGTATTAGCGAAAGCCGCATTACCACATCTGGTATGGGTGATGCCAAGCCGGTCGCCACGAACAAGACCCCTGAAGGTCGTGCCCAGAACCGTCGTATTGAGTTTATCCGCACGGATATCAAGTAAAGGAGTAAGTGATGCGTACTAGTGTTATTAAAACAGCAGTCCTCGGACTCACGGTAGCCAGCACTTCTTTGTTTGCAGAAGCCACTTATTCTCCGCACAAGTATCAGCAGAACGACTGGTTCGCTGAATTTGGTGGCAACACTGCCATGTATGTGAACCCCGCTGGAATTTCTGAAACGGACCAGTTGGAATTCAGCGCAGCCTTCTTCAGCTCCATCAGCGGCGAAGCGAGCCAGGAATATGTGAGCTTGACCTTCCCGATGGATTACAAGCACACTCTCGGATTCTCGTTCTTCGAAAACGGTGCATCCATCGATGGCGGCAAGTCCTACGGTGAATATTCCTTCATGTTCGGCTATGCCTACAGGCTTATGCAGTGCATCGCCTTGGGTATCGACGTCTCCGTCCTTTACATCAACCAGTTCGACGATGTGAAGCAGGTAACGATCGGTTCCGACGTGGGCGTGAACTGGAACCCGCTGAACTCTTCCAAGTTCGGTTACCTCTTGGTGGGCGTTGCCCTCCAGAACGTGGCTCAGCCGGGCGTTAGCATGGAAGACAAGAACGGCTTTGTCGCTCCGGGCTTCTTTGGTGGAGACCGCGACGATGCCTACAACATTCCTGCAAACGTGAACTTCTCCCTCTTCTGGCGTGGCTTCAACCGCGTCATCGAAGCTAAGGCAGAACTTTCCTTGATCGATGTGTTCCACTCCGATACGGAAGGTGGCGACGGCGTCAATCCGGAAATGAGCTTCACCTTGACCTACTACCTCTCCCCGCACCTTGGTGTCCGCCTCCGCTTCACGAAGGAAGGCTATCCGGTTGCCGGCGCTACGGTTAACGTCAAGGACGTGAGCATCTTCCGTTACCTCGCTCTCGATCTCGAAATGTCTCACGATGACCTTTACGCCAAGAAGAACCGTGGCTTCATCTGGGCTGTCAAGCTCACCAGCCGCTTCGGTGACACTCGCGAAGAGAAAATCGGTGAAGAACGTTATCGTCGTTTGAAGATCGAACCTGAAAACGACTACCGCGCCGCTATGCGCCTCTACTTGAACCGTCAGTTCTTGGAAGCTGCATACGCCTTCGGTAAGGTTCAGACCAAGTATCCGGCATTCCACCTTGTGGACCAGGCCGCCTTCTATAAGGCAAAGTCTTTCGAAAACCTCCGCATGCACAAGGCTGCAAAGTCCGTGTACGAAGACGCTATCAAGCGCTATCCGCAGAGTGACCAGCGCGCTAAGTACCACTTCCAGTTGATGAACATCGACTATAAGGAAGGCAAGTACATCGACGCCATGGCCAAGTATCAGAATATTGCTCAGAAGTTCGGTGAAAGCGACGTGAAGGCTGACGCTGACTACGTTGCCGGCCAGATTAAGTTCGAACAGGGCCTCTATCAGGAATCTGTTGACCTGCTCGCCGCCATCCTTCCGGGTAACGCGAACTACTTCTACGCCCGCTATACCATGGGTATCGCCTACAGCCGCCTCGGCAAGTTCGACGAAGCTGAAAACTGCTTCCGCGACATTACCGAACAGCCGGTGTCCAACCAGTCCGAACGCGACTTGCAGGATGCTGCCAAGGTGAAGCTCGGCCACATCTACTTCTCTGGCGAAAAGGCCGACATTCCGGCTGCCGCTCAGATGTATGGCCAGGTGCAGCCCGGTTCTCCGGTGTACGACGAAGCTATGCTTGGTATTGCTTGGTCCTTCCTTAAGGTGAACAAACCCGACGAAGCTATCAAGCCGGCCCAGTGGATCATCGCGAACATGCCTGAATCCTTCCTGGTTTCCGAAGCATACCTTGTTCAGGGTTACTGCTACTTCATCAAGAAGGACTACGACAACGCTGTGAAGTCTCTGGAACAGGCTGAAAAGCGCACTGAACAGCCGGTGGTCTCTGTGGCTGCCCGCGACAGTGCCCGCCAGGCTTACGATGCCATGCAGGACGAATTCGACTCCGTGCAGGTCAAGGCACTGGACCTTGCCCGCCAGCTCCCGACTCCGCGTGTGCAGAGCAAGCGCGAAGCCTTGCAGCCGAGCTTCGACAAGGCCAACCAGGCCATCGAAGACTACGCCGCATTCAACCAGAAGGCTATCCAGAGTGACCGCTTCGAATCCAACCGTAAGCGTATTTTGGACGACGCAGGCTTCACCCTCGCAACTGTTAAGACCAAGATGGGTCAGGGTGCTGCTAACTCCGAAGCCGCACAGGAACTTGAGAGCCTCGAAGACGACTTAGGTGATTTGGAATAAACTATGAATAAAGATAGACCTGGCTATAACCAGGTCTTCCCCTTTTTTATCTTAATAGGTGGAAAGAGAAAAATGAAAAAGTTTTTGCTTGTTGGTGCAATCGTCTGCTCGCTCATAGGAACGTCCTTTGCCGCGTCAGATCCTTGTAAAGACAAAGTCAATGAAGCCAAGAAATTGGCAGCCAAGTGTAAGGCGATGCCGAAGGGCTCCGAAAAGACCCAGTGCGCAAACTCCTACAAGGTCCTGAAGAATCAGGCCGAACAGGCATGCCGTTCGGGTGGCCTCGATGAAAAGGGCATGGAAGATGCCATTCGCCAGTGGGAAAAGCAGGTCAACAACTGTAAGGGTAAGCAGAACAAGCGCTGCGCCTCTGCACTCCAGCAGTTGGGCCACTATCAGTTCCAGCTCGAAGAAAAGCACTTCCTCGACAAGAACGCCCAATATGAAGAAGATGTGGCATGGTGCGCCGACCGTGACAACAAGCCGGCAAAGTGCGCCAACATCGACCAGCTTCCAAAGGCTGATCACCAGAAGTCCTTGGGTTACTTCCTTGAATACATCGACAAGTATCCGAAGGAAGACAAGACTCCGACCGTGATCTACCAGGCTGCTGCCGTGCAGGAAGCTAGCGGTGAAGACGAAAAGGCCTACAAGCTCCGTATGCGCCTCGTCGAAAACTTCCCGGACAACGGTCTCGTGCCGAAGGCTTGGCTCCGTATTGCGGAATACCACTTCATGAACCGTAAGTTCCGCGATGCTATCAAGGCTTACAAGAAGGTGACCGGCTTCGAGACCCTTACGGGTAAGGAAGCTGCCCTTGCCATGTATCACTTGGCAGAATCTTACTACAACATTGCTGAGTACGAAACCGCAGCAATCAAGTACTACGAATATATCATCGGTGCCGACAAGGGTAAATACCCCAACGACCTCCGCGCCGAAGCTATGGACTTCATGGCAGCCTCCTTCTCTGACCTTGAAGGTGGTGGTGTCGCCGAAGCAGAATCCTTCCTCAAGGACAAGAAGGTTCCGTTCAAGGATTCCGTCTACTACCGCATCGGTATGAAGAACAAGGATCACGACCGTAACGAAGAAGCTGTCCAGTCCTTCAAGCGCTTGATGCAGATCAACCCGGATTACATCGATGCTCCGCTTGCCGATATTGCCATGATCGAAATCTTGCTCGTGCAGCAGAAGTTCGACGAAGCCCAGAACTACCGTTACGTTGTGGTGAAGCGCTACGACAAGAATTCCTCTTGGCGCAAGAAGAACACCAAGTATAAGGAATCCGTCGCGAACGCCGACAAGGCCATCCGTGGCGCCATGCTCGAAATTCCGCACTACCATCACCAGCAGGCCGCGAAAATTACCAAGGAAGGTGATATCGAGGGCGGTAAGAAGCGCTATGCAGAAGCTATCAAGGCTTACGAAGCGTTCCTCACCCGTTACAAGAATGAACCGACCTGGGATGAATACACCGTGCATATCGACCTCGCTGCCGCCTACCAGGAAATGGGCCAGCATGCGAACGCCGCCAAGATGTTCAACTGGATCGTCGATACCGATACCACCCGTTATGGCCGCCGCGCTCTCGGTTCCGCTGCCCTCCTGAAGAAGGAAGAAGCTGCCTACAACGCAGTGCTCATGATGGACCAGGCTCGCGAAGCCGCTCTCAAGAGCAAGGCTAACGGCGATACGGTCAAGGCTTACAGCTTGCCTGAAACCAAGGCTTACTTCGCCCAGGTGGACAAGTACATGCAGAAGTTTGGCCAGAACAAGGAAGCTGCTGAACTTGCCTACAATGCGGCTCTCGTGCACTACAATGCGAAACAGTTCAAGACTGCGGTTACGGTTCTTCGCGAACTCCGCCAGAAGTACCCGAACCACCAGTACATCTTGCTCATCAGCCAGATGCTTGCCAAGTCCTTGCTCGAATCCAACCAACTTGATGAGGCCCTTGCCGAATTCGAATGGCTGTTGAAGCAGTACACGCAGGTGAAGGCCACCAAGAACGACTCGATGGCTAAGGAAACCGAAAAGGCTATCGCGTTCGTGCTCTACCAGATGGCTGAAAAGGCTGTCAAGGAAGGCCAGTACGAGAAGGGTGCCAATGCTTACCTCGCTCTCGTGAAGCGTTACCCGAAGGTCGAGATTGCCGACAAGGCTATCTTCGAAGCCGCTGCCGCGTTCGAAAACGCGAACCAGTACAACAAGGCTGCCGAAACCTTCATGATTCTCCCGAAGCAGTACGCAAGCTCTCCGCTCACTATCAAGGGCGTGCTCCGTGCCGCATCCGCATACAAGAAGGACAACAAGCCGCAGATGGCTGCGACCACGTTCCTCTTCATCACGAACAACTTCCCGCAGGATTCCATGGCGTTCCAGGCAATCGGCTTTGCTGCCGCCGTGTATGACTCCATCCCGGATAAGAAGAACGCTGCTGTTACCTACGAACTTGCCTACAAGCGCTACCCGAAGAACGAGAAGACCCCGAGCTTCCTGTACAGCGCCTGCTTGAGCTACGACGAAGCGAAGATGACCGACGAAGCCATCCGCTGCTCCAAGGACCTCGTTCGCGACTATCC
>NZ_JAZSAF010000081.1:0-73232 GCF_045601785.1 Fibrobacter sp. | reverse complement strand
GACAGCGAGCAGGGGCCAGTACTCGAGACCGCCACCCTGCAAGGAGAAATGTCCGACTTCCAATGGGACGGCGGACATTCCGGAATGATTCTCCCCGAGGGCCATACCGAGAAACTCGAATGGCTCTGGTGCGACTTTTTGGTTTATCCCTGCTCATAAAGAGCCCCTATAAGATCTACTTTTGAATATACCTTATTTTATGCGGGTTCGCAAGCGGTTTGACGCTGAAAAAATCAGAAAAATTGGATAGATTCTTGACTTTTGGGCCATTTTTTTATTGTGAAAAAATCAATGGTATTGGATTGTTGGGTGGTTGACGAATGGCTTAAGGGTGTATAAATTTAGGGTATGGTGTATGGGTAAAGCGAGGAAAAATGAAATTCGGGATTGGCAAGGCTTCTGTCGTAACGACTGCGGCAATACTTACTTTAGCTTATTCGGCCTTTGCGGCCGACTGGTACGCGAAGGAGACGCGCTGGGCGGGGCATGACCCGGACATCATCCGTTACGAGGACGGCTATGCGCTCGCGACGACGGACAACCACATGCTCATGCAGTTCTCCGAGGATGCGCTGAACTGGAAGAACGGCGAGCCCGCCATGCCGGAATTTTCAAAGTGGCTTTACGACTACGCCCCGAACATGATTGACATCTGGGCGCCGGATATCCATTACATTGGCGGGGAATACCGCATGTACTATTGCGGTTCCGAGATGGGCATTCGCTCGTCGGGCATGGGCTTCATGGCGAGCAAGGAAATCGACCCGACAAAACCCGGCTACGGGTGGACGGACATGGGCGAGGTGATTCACACGGTCAAGAGCGACGCCTACAACGCGATTGACGCGGCAGTGCTGAAGGACAACGATGGCAAGGTCTGGATGGCGTTCGGTTCGTGGGGCACGGGCATCCACATTCTGGAACTGAACGAAGAAACAGGCAAGGTGAAGGACGGAGCCAAGATGCAGAACATCGCGAACCGCGGCGGTTCGGGCATCGAGGGCGCAAGCCTCATCGAGCACGACGGTTACTACTACCTGTTTACGGCGTGGGACAACTGCTGCAAGAAGGGTGCCGACCTCGAGAACAATTCCTACAAGACGACGGTCGGGCGCTCCAACCGCATTGACGGCGGGTACGTGGACCGCAGTGGCAAGGCTCTATTGAATGGTGGCGGCACGATTCTGCTGAGCCGTTACGGGCGCTACTACGGGCCCGCGGGCGGCGAGGCGTTCCAGGACGTGAACCGCCAGCGTTTCGTGAACCATTACTACGACAAGAACGACGGCGGAAATTCTTACATACAAGTTCGCGATATCGTCTACACCGACGACGGTTGGCCGGAACTGGGGCAGCCGTTCCTCGGGCGTTACCTGAGCGCAGAGGCGGAACATGGCGCCTTGACGCATGTGGATATTTCGAGCAGTTCCGATGCATCGAACGGGGAATTTTGCGCCTACATCAACTACGAAGACAGCAAGATTCGCTTGCCGATGATTATCCCGCAGGCGGGCGAGTACCTGATTCGCTACCGCTACGATAACAACTGGACCGATGATGGCGCGAACGGCAGCTCGCACTTCGTGAGCATCAACGGCAAGAACCAGGAAGTGCAACTGCCGCTGACGGGCGCATGGAGCGCATTCCCCGAGAAGTCGGTGGTGTACATCCCCGCGAAACTCAAGCGCGGCTCGAACTTCATCGAGATTACGAAGGGCAAGCATTATGCGGAACTGGACCGTCTCGACTTCTTGCGCATCATCCGCGATACGATTCCCGCGAACGGTTTCGATAACGGCATCCGCGTGCGTTTGACGGACAAGGACGAGTTCGCCATCAAGGACGGCGGCTACGCGATTTTCGAGAACGTGATTACGGATTCCATCGTGGGCCCGGGCGTGCTTGTGCAGGTGAAGAACGGAGCCGGCGGTACGCTCTCGCTGCGTAAGGAAAGCAAGAAGGGCGACGTGATTTCGAAATGCGAACTACCCTCGGCGGGTGACGCGAGCAAGTGGATTGACGTGCGCTGCTCCAACCTGCCGGAACTCAAGGGCGTGCAGGACTTCTACCTGACCGCAGAAGGTCTTGGCGGCGAGACGCTCGTAGGCAACATCAAGTTCGACGAAGGCGTGAAGGATACGACGACTGCAATCCGTAAATTCGCGCGTCCGGCCGTATCCCGCGACGATATGCGGCTGCCTGCTCAAAACAAAAAATACCGCGACCTCAAGGGGCGGCGGTATGATAAGCAAATCCCGTATAGGGTGATGTTCTAGCTTTCGCTGGATTCTTTTGCTTCGGCGTTTTCGGTTGCGGCTGCCTTTGCTGCGTCAGCGGCGTTGGCTGCTTCCTTAGACGCGTCGTCCTTGTCCTTGTCGCGGATGGAGGCGCGACGGATTTTCCCGCTGATGGTCTTCGGCAGTTCAGACACGAAGTCGATGATGCGCGGACTCTTGTAGGAGGCCGCCACGTTCTTTGCGAACAACTGGATTTCCTTGGCAAGTTCCTTGGATGCTTCGTAGCCCTTCTGAAGCACCACAGTCGCCTTCACGGCCTGGCCGCGGGACTTGTCTTCGACGCCTGTAACTGCCACTTCAAGCACGGCGGGGTGCTTGTGGAGCACTTCTTCCACTTCGAAAGGGCTGATGCGGTAGCCGGAACTCTTGATCAGGTCGTCGGTGCGGCCCACAAACCAGAAGTAGCCATCCTTGTCGCGGGTGGCGGTATCGCCGGTGTGGTAGACGCCGCCTTCGAAGACTTTCTCGGTGCGTTCCGCGTCGCGGTAGTAGCCGCCGAACATGCCGAAGGGCTTGCCTTCGTCAATCTTGATGATGATTTCGCCGACTTCGTCGGGACCGCAGCTCTTGCCATCGGCGTCCACGATGTCCATGCGGTAACCGGGGGAGGGCTTGCCCATGGAACCGGGGCGGGACTCCATCCATTCGAAGTTTCCGGTGGTGAGCGTGAGTTCCGTTTGGCCGTAGCCTTCGTGGAGCTTGAGCCCCGTCTTTTCGAAGAACTTCTTGTAGATGTCCAGGTTCAGCGCTTCGCCGGCGGTAGTGCAGTACACGAGACTTGAAAGGTCGTACTTTTCGACGCCGTGCTGCAGGATGTAGCGATAGACGGTTGGTGGCGCGCAGAAGGTGGTCACCTTGTATTGCTGCATTTTTTCGAGCAGCTTGCCCGGAATGAACACGTTCATGTCGTAGGTGAAAACGGCGGATCCTGCAATCCACTGGCCGTAAATTTTGCCCCAGAGCGCCTTGGCCCAGCCCGTCTCGGCGACAGTCAGGTGGCGGCCGCCGTCGACCACGTTCTGCCAGTACTTGGCGGTCACGATGTGTCCGAGCGGGTAGCTGAAGGTGTGAGCCACCATTTTCGGGTTGCTGCTGGTGCCACTCGTAAAGTAGACGATCATGATGTCGTCGTTGTGGGTGGCATCTTCGCCGTTCGGTCGTTCAAATTCGCGCGGGCATATTTCGTATTCGTCGTAGAAGTTAATCCAGCCTTGGCGTGACTGTCCAATCGTCACGAGCTTTTCGACGATGTGCGTGTGTTCGCAGGCGGTTTCAATTTCTTTCTGGAGTGCGGGGTCATCGTAGGAGATGACCATCTTGATGTCGGCCGCCTTGAAACGGTATTCCAAGTCCTCGGCGGCGAGCATGTTGGTTGCCGGAATGGCGATTGCACCTATGCGGTGGAGCGCCAAAAGGAAAAACCAGAATTCGTAGCGGCGGCGCAGAATGAGCATCACGCGGTCGCCCTTCTTGACGCCTTGGCCCTTCAGGAAGTTTGCGGTACGCTGCGAGGCAATCGAAAGGTCCTTGAAGGTGAAAATGTGGTTCTCGTCGTTGTCGTCGCACCACACTAAGGCTTCGCGTCTGGGTTCGGTCTTGGCATATTCATCAACAACATCGTAGGCAAAGTTGAAATCTTCAGGGATGGTCAGCTTAAAATTATTGTATAGGTCCTCGTATGAGGAGTATTCGGTACGTTCTAGGAATCTGCTCAGTATCATCGTGTGTCTCCCGTGGTACTACAAATCACCGTACATAATCTTTTCGCGCTTGGCAGACGCGAATTTAACGAGTGAAAGCAGGTTCTCTTCGCCCATGGCTTGCATGTCGCCGGCGTGGAACACCAAGCGCGGAGTGCCGCGGTAGAGCAGCAGAGCAAGTCTTGAGAATACCTGCATGATCCCGAGTAGAGGCTTCGGAATAATGGAGAACGTCAAAATCTGTGAGAAGGCCTGCTTGACGCGTCCACCGACTTTGCGGTAGATGTAGAACATGTCTTCGTAGAAGTTGAATTGTTCGAGCACCTGCTTCTTGAGGTGCTTGTTGTCGAGCCAGACGGGGGCGATGAAGCCTGCCGGGCGTCCAAAACCATGAGCCTTCCAGAGCGCGATGCTGCGGTCCAGGAGCATTTGGGAAAGCTTCTTGTTAAGTCCCGCGAATTCGGCTCCGTTGTGTGAAATCGAAAGAGCGAACTTGCCTATGGGGTTGCGCTTGATGAATAGGTCGGCATTATGGCGAACCCCGTGCAGAAGGATTTCGTAGCCTTCCTGCACGAACTTGCCTATTTCTTCGCGGAACACGTCCGCTTCAGATTCGGGGACGCCCCCGATGGACGGCACCACCGCAATCGAGATGGGGGACCCCGCGACGGCGGCAATTTTCCGAATTTCTTCGGCAGACTTCTTGCAGTTCTTCACATTAAAATTATGGTAGCACAGCAGATATTTTTTCTTCTTGTGCAGAATGGCTTCAGCGGCGCGGATGTCAGCGATGTCTTTGTTGATTTCCATAGGAGTAACCTGTCTTGGAATGTTTTACATCGGTATATTTAGCAAATTACGCCGCACGGGGCGTAACAAACTAGAACTGGAAGTAGATGAACGGGCAGGAATCTGCGCTCATGAACTGGTAAATCACGAAGATGATGAATGCCGTGCTGATAACCATCAGGGGAATCGGCTGCGAGGCAAACGCGATGCGGTAACGCATCTTGACCTTCTTCGGCACCCAGTGAATGAGCATGCCCGCGATGAACACCAGGATGATGTTCATGTGCTCCCAGGCGATGGTAGGAATGGTATCGAGTTTCCAGGCGGTTCCCATCTGCTGCACCATGTTCTTTGCCGTGTTCCAGGCGACCTCGTTCGCTTCGGCGGGGTCCAGGTTCGAGCCTGCGCGGAAGAAGAGACGCGTGAAGGTGATGAACACGAAGGTGAGCGAAACGTTCCAGGCGACATAGAGCCAGTGGAAGGTCTTTTCGCTGAACAGGCGGAACAGGAGCACGGAGTAGACGCCTACAAACAGAACCCCGAAATAGGCCGCCGTGATGGCGAAAATGGCGGTGTGCGTCTGCTTGAAGATGATGGCGCTTGTGGCGAACAGCACGAAAGCGGCGCTTGCGCGGAAGGTCAGGCTGCGCTTGCACCAGATCTTGTTGAACACCTGGCCAAAGCCGTTGAGGCCGCCCCAGATGATAAAGTTCCAGCTGGCACCGTGCCACCAGCCTCCCACGATCTGCGTTGCCATGGCGTTCATGTTGGTGGTGATGAACTTGCGGGAGTCCGGCTTGAAGTAGGCGTAGATGGAAATGTAGAGGAATAGTGCGATGAGAGCGACGGCAACCCAGATGCTACCCGAAAGCATGATGGCGACGAGGCTCAAGAAGCCCATCCAGAAGAATGTCCCGATGGACGCTCCGCGGTTACCACCCAGCGGAATGTACAGGTAGTCGCGCCACCAGCTCGAAAGGCTGATGTGCCAGCGGCGCCAGAATTCGGTGGGGCTGAGCGCCTTGTAGGGGCTGTTGAAGTTCTGCGGCAGGCGGAAACCCATCAGGAGTGCGACACCGATGGCGATGTCGGTGTAGCCCGAGAAGTCGGCATACACCTGCAGTGAGTAGGCGAACAGTGCAATCAGGTTTTCAAATCCGGTAAACAGAAGGGGGGTGTCGAAGACGCGGTCCACAAAGTTCGTGGCCAGGTAGTCGCTCAAGATGATTTTCTTTGCAAGTCCGTTCAGCACCCAGAAGACGGCGACACCGAATGTGCGGCGCGGCAGGAAGTACTTCTTGTACAGCTGCGGTACAAACTTGTCGGCGCGGACAATCGGGCCAGCCACTAGCTGCGGGAAGAAGGACAGATAGAATCCGAAATCCAGGATGTTCTTGACTGCCGAAATTTTACCACGGTAGATGTCGATGCAGTAGCTCATCGCCTGGAAGGTAAAGAACGAGATGCCCACAGGCAAAATGATGGTGTCTACCAGCGAGTGCGTGCCGAACATCTTGTTGCTTGCCGCCGCGAAGAAGTTGTAGACGTGCAACTCGATTCCGGTAAAGTCGTAAAGGGCGTCCAGGAAGAAGTAGGAGTACTTGTAGTAGCACAGGACAAGCAAGTCTATGATGACCACGACGATCATCAGGAACTTCTTTTTCCAATGGGACTCCGCCTTTTCAATCCACTTGCCGATGAAGAAGTTTGCAATGACGCAGAAGATAAGGATGCAGACATAGCTTCCGCTCGTCTTGTAGTAGAAGAAAAGGCTCGTCGCGAACAGGAAGGCGTTGCGGAGCGCGATGCGGCTCTTGATCAGCGTAAGGAATGCAAATACGACGGCGAAGAATCCCCAGAAGTAGAACTGCGTAAACAGTAGCGGGCTATTCGCGTCGAACGAGAACGTTCTTGTTAAATAAGGAATCAGGTAGTCGAGCATTATTTATCACCTCTCGTTTGGGCAGGGAGGTTCGCGATGTGTTCCTGGTAGCTTTGGATGATCGCCTTGTAGAACAGGTCGCCGAGCAGATTGTAGCCTGCGAGCTTGAAGTGCACCTTGTCGGCCTTGGCGAGATCCGCCTTTTCCCATTTGGCCATGGAGCCTAGGCCACCCATGATGCTGAACTTGTCCCAGACGCCTGCGCCATGTTTTTCGGCGAGCGAGAAGAACGCCTTGCGAGCGATGTCTCCGTTCGGGTGCTGCACATAGCGTTTTCTCTTGACCTTACGGTACATGTCGTTGTTGGTTTCGAAAATAATCGCTGCGTTCGGGTTTACTTTTTTGATTCGGGCGATGAGTCTGTCGTAATCGTCCTTGAACTGCTTGTCGTTGAAGTGCTGCACATTCGCATCGTTGATGCCGATGGCAAAGATCACCAGGTCGGGCTTGTAGTAGGCGAGTTCCTTTTCGAACAAGGGACAGACTTCTTCGAAGTAGTCGTGGACTTTCGCTCCGTTGATGCCCACGCCCGTGTAGGTGATACCCGGGGCGTCGTTTTCGGTGAGGATTCCGGTGAGTGTGAAGCGCGGACGAGCATTCTGCTTGACGGAATCGGGAACGGCTATGGTGTCGGGGATGCAGTGCTCTTCGGCGACATTGGTCGAGTCAAGTTCACCTTCGGCGTAATTGACTGTGGGTTTCTTGGCCATGTCGGCGCAGCGGCGCGAACCGCTCTTTGCCTTGGCTTCTTCGCGCATAAGGCATGCAGTGTCCATCACATCGCATTCGCCCTGGAACATGGAATCGCGGGCGACTTCGGGAAAGGCCACGTTGTTTGGAATCTTTGCGGTGGCTTCGGCAGGGGAGGGAGACTTGGCCGTGTCTCCGTTAGCTTTTTTCAGAGAGTCCTCGACGGCACGGGCGATAGAATCCTGCAACAGCGAGTCCGTGATGAACTGCGCTACAGAAGCCTGCTTCAGGGAATCCTGCCAGCGAAATGCTATCTGGATGGTATCTATCGGGCGCGGACTCGTAAACACGTAGCTCTGGCTTGTGGTGTCAAGAACGCCGTAGATGTCGGTGGAATCAACGCGCAATACCGGGACGACATCGCCTGCATCGCTGTAGCCAAAGAGCCTAAGCTTTGTCTCGCCCCAGATGGGTTCCGAATTGTACTTGTCGAGCAGCAGCGAAATTTCTGCGCGCGGGTCCGATGTGCTGACGGCGATGCCAAGGAGCCCGAGCGGCTTTTTGATTTCGCGCTGCACATTCTTGTTCATGTCCCAGATGCCTCTGTAATAGCTGGCGTAACTGGACGGCGTGTTGGTGCGTGCAGCGGAGTAAGGGAACACGAAGCCGCGGCCGGCAGAAGCTCCCGGATATTCTTTGATGAAGTGCTCGCGGATACGGCCCGAAATGACATCGGCTTGCAGGTGTGAACCGCCGATGTGCAGTATGCGGACTTGTCCGCGGTTTTCAAAGACCAGCGTGTCCATCTTGTTGAAGAATGCCGTGAAGGCGGCATTCCCCTTGGGGTATTGGATGACGTTCTGGGTCGTGTCAATAAAGTCGTAGCGGGAGAGGTCGAGCGTGTAGCTGCCGGGAGTGAGTGTCAGTTCCTTGGCGAAAATCGTTGCAATAAGCGCGATGCAGAAGAAGAAAACTCGTTTCATTGCTTGGCCTCCGGACGAGCCGTATCGGCACTAGCCGTATCAGCGCTGGCATGCGTCGTGTCGATTGCCTTCGCGCTGTCCTTTTCGCTTTCCTTCCACTCGTGGATGTCCTTCAGCTTTTCGTCGCTGATGTTGTGACGGTCACGGAACTTGAAGTAGTCGTAGTGCATGCGAAGTGCCGCACAGAACAGGTCTCCCATGTAGGCGGCCCCGCGGCGCGTAAAGTGAATATGGTCGGTGAAGCCCAGGGCGGGTTCCTTGTTCACCCACTTGATCATCGAGCCGTTTCCGCCCATCACGCGGTGCATGTCCCAGTAGGCGGCCCCGTTGTCGAGAGCCACTTCGCGCAGTGCCCTGATGGTCATGTTGAGTCCCGCGTAGGTCTGCCACTGTCCGTCTTTTTGGCGGGCCATGTCGGCAGGACCGATGAACAGGATGTCTGCGTCGGGATTCGCCTTCTGGATGGCCTGGATCTGCCTGGTAATCAGTTTCTTGGTCCAGTCAATGTTTCCGGAGTTTGTGCCAGGGACAAGGTTTCCGCCGTACTCCATGATGATGAGCCTTGCATTCATCGCCTTGTAGGATTCGGCAAGGAGCTCGGGGTCGATGCGGTGGAAGATTGTGCCCGAAGAGCCGCGCATGGCGACGTTGTCGACCGCGACGCCATAAGCGCCATCAGCAGAAATGGCGTAGATTTCGCCGTTTCCGGACAGATACATCTTGGCAATGGATGTCGTGTCCTTGAGTTTCCAGGTGTAGACCTTGAGCTTGTTGAATGTCTCAACGGTCGGTTCGCCGGCATCCACCACCTTGGTGGTGCGTTTTTCCTTCGGATTACCCTCTTCGTCTTCGCCGACGATTTCGACGAAGGTCTGGTTCACGTTGAGCTTTGCCTTGATGCGAGCTCCCTTATTGGTCAAAAGCTTAACAGTGCTGTAGCCACCAACATGGCTAAAGGTGTTCTTGCGCTGTTCCTTGCGCTTCTGGATGGTGATGGACGCTTCGCCTTCAAGCTTTGCAAACTGGGCGAGCGGTCCGTAGCGGCTGTGGTCTGCTTCCTCTTCCTTGGGGCCAAACAGAATATAGCGCGAAAGGGCTCCGCTGTTGGAATGGCTTGTGGTTTGCGAAGGTACTGTCATAATGGCAGGCATCATGCCTGGGCCTGCACCGCCGAACTCGTCCTGCAGGTCCTCGCGGATCGTTGCCGATATTCGGTCCTCTTCGAGCTGCGAATCACCATAGTGAATGATATGGACTACGTTGGAGTCGAGCGAAGCGAGTTCCAGGTGCAAGAAGAATCGGTCGAACCACGTGGGGTCGTTGTTCGGCAGGTCGAAGCGGGTCTTGCCTTTTTTGAAAAAGTCTTCGTAGAACTTGAGCGAGTCGCTGTAGGCGGCAAATTCCTTGCGCTTGGTCGCTTCCATCATTTCGCGGATGGCTTCTTCGGGGTCGACCTGCTGAATGGAATCGGCCAGCGAATCGCCCGATGCCTGCGGGGCCTTCTCGAAGATGTCGGTGAGTTTCGGGTAACGGAGCGTGTATTCTCCGATGTGGATGCCGCCTTCAGGGTAGATGACGGCAACGATACCGAGAACGACGAACAGGTTGATGATGGAAAGGAGGACTTTTAAGGGGGACATCATAGACGTTCAATGATCGCTGCTGCGTTTCCGACGAACATTTCGCCGGTGCGCATGTCCTTGTATTCGAATTCACCTTCGGCGGCCTTGGAACCGTCTACGTATACGACGATTTTTGCACCCTGGTAGTTGGCCTGGTCGAGCTGCTTGCCCATCTTCATGGGGGCGAGCGGGTGGGAAACCTTGCTTCCGTCTGCTCGGAACACTTGTGCGGTTTCGAACACCTTCTTCATGTCGTTTGTAAAGCTTGCGATGTAGAAGTCGACGCTTTGCTTCGGGCTCGGGAGCAAGTTGTGTTCGGCGAGCAAGTCTGCCAAAACCACGTCGCCCATGCCAAAGCCGACTCCGGGGATGCGTTCGCCGCCGAGCTTTTCGGTGAGGCTGTCGTAGCGGCCACCGCCAGCGATAGCACGCATGGATTTGCCCTTGTCGAATACTTCGAACACGATGCCGGTGTAGTAGGCGAGGCCACGAACAATGCTGAGGTCCAGGTTCACGCATTCGCCGTAGCCTGCAGCGGTAAGCGTTGCGAACAGGTCTTCGATTTCGGCGAGGGCGGCAGTCGCGTTTTCGCTATGCACCTTGGTCTTGACTTCTTCGATGCTCTTGCAGCTCATGAAGTCGTCGAGCTTTTTCACCTGGTCTTCGCTGAGACCTGCATCGGCCAGAGCCTTGGCAAACGCTTCGGGTCCGATTTTCAAGCGGCGGTCAAGCACCGGGTACACCAGCGAGGGATTCGGTGCACCGATTTCTTCGAGGTAGGTGGCGAGCAATTTGCGGCTAGAGACGCCAATCGCAAATTCTCCGTCCTTGAGACCGAACTTGCGGAGCATGGTAGCAATGGCTGCCATCAGGTCGGCTTCGGCGTAAATGCTTTCGGTACCGATAATATCCATGTTCAGTTGGAAGAATTCGCGGAGGCGGCCTTTCTGAGCCTTTTCGTAACGGAAAAGGCGCGGCATAGAGAACCACTTGAAAGGCTTCTTGAGTTCGCGGGCCTTCTGGATCACGAGGCGGGCGAGCGTCGGTGTCATTTCGGGGCGGAGTGCGATTTCGCGGTCGCCCTTGTCTTTAAAATTGTAAAGCTGGCTTACGATTTCTTCGCCGGACTTGCCTGTATAAAGCTCCAGATGTTCAAACATCGGGCCTTCGTATTCTTCGTAGGCAAAAGATTCGGCGACGCTACGCCAAGTGTCAAAAATGTAGTTCTGGATGCGCTCGGCTTCCGGGTAAAAATCGCGTGTGCCCTTAGGCAACTGAGGAATAGAAATGCTCATAGTACGAGCAAATTTAGCAAAAAAAAGCCCCGGACCCGGGGCCTCTTCCAACTTCTAACAGCCTACAGTCTACTTCCTACTGTCTACTGCCTACTGCCTACTTCCTACTTCTTACTTAACTTCGATCATCGGGCTCGTTTCGCTGAGCAAGTAGGTCCATTCCTCGCGAATCTTGTTGTATTCGGCCGGGTCGGCGTAAAGCGCGAAGGTGGTCCACTTGATGCTGTTCTTGCCGTCAAAATTCTTCTCGTAGCTCACGTAATCCGGGTCGCGGCTAAGCGGCTTCGGGCCGGTAATTTTGACCGTCTTGCCGCTTGCTGCCGTAACGCTTAATTTGTATGCAAACTGCGTTTCGTGAGGCATGCGAATTGGGTGGTGGCGCTTTGATACCTTCGGGAGCTTGAACAGGCTGCGTTCCCACACGTTCGGGAATCGGCCCTTGAGTTCGGAGCCGCCCTGGCCGAAGTATCCCTTGGAGGCGTAAGTCACAATCAGGGCGAGCGGCTTGTTGAATTCGGCGAGGTTCTCGATGCGGATGTTTCCGATGCTTACATCAGGAATGCCCGAGGCTAAGAAGTCTTCCATCAGCTTTTCCTGTTCCTTGGCGTCGCGGCCAAAGAAACGGTTACGCATGACGCTTGCGAACTTACCCTGCAAAGAAATCGAGTCGCGGAATTCGCAGGCACCGTCGTTTCCGATAAACAGGCGGTGTTCGATACCAATCTGGTGCTCTTGATTGTCTTCCAAAATCGGCGTGGTGACCACGTGGCTGCTGTCGTCGTTGATCACGAGCGCGACTTTGCCTTCCATGTCGAGCGGTACAGGGCGATCGTTGCCGGTTTTGTCGGTGGCATCGACCCAGCGTTCGGTGACTTGACCCTGCGCCGGAATGTAGAGAATCATGTGATTGAACTGCTGGATAGTCGGGAGACCGGCAAAGCCTTCTTCGGTCAGGTGGATGGCTGTGAGATAGCTCTTGACGCCGATGGATTCAAGCATTTCCTTGAGCAAAAGCGCCATGTCCTTGCAGTCGCCCTGGTGCTTTTTGAGCGTTACTTCGGCGGTTTGCGGAATCAGGCTGTGGCCACCGAATCGAATGTCGCGGTAGCGAATATCGTGGCGTACAAAGTTCACGATGGCCTTGACGGCGTTGTCGTTTGCCTTGCTGCCGCGGACTTCGCGGGCTTTTTCACGCACGCTCACGGCTTGCTTGAACTGGTGCTTGATCAGGTTCTGGTAATCTTCGCCCACGTTCTTCCATTCTTGCTTGCCGGTGAGCATCAGGCCTGCGCCAAAGTCGCGGTACACGGGCATGTAGAGTTCCTTGCGAATAATGACTGGGTTCTCGATTTTCCATTCGATGCCGCCCTTGATGGCCTTCTTTTCGAGCGGGCCGTATTCTTCGGTCACAAAACGGGCGGTATCGGCGTAAATGCGGAAGCTGGACTGGCCCACAGGAACGTCCTTGCTGCTCACGAAGTCGGTGTAGGGGATCATGCCCTTATTTTCGATGTTGGTGCGGCTGAACTGCAGGTAAATAAAATCGCCCGGCTCCAGTTCCGAGAGCGGGAAATGCGCCGTCTGCGATTCGTTCTGGCCGCCGATTTCGGTGGCGTAGGTAATGTAGGCGCCGTTCAGGTTCGCCTTCTGCTTCAGGTTCCAGTTGCTATCGTAGACTTCGAGGGCGTTCAGGTAAATGCGGTCGAATCCCGGCAAGAAGTCGAAAGTGAATTCGCGATAGATGGCGGCGCCGCGAATGTCGAGGATTTCCATGAGCATTTCGTCGGTGCGGACCCAGTTTGCGCCCTTTTCGGCTTTCAAGGTCTGCTTGTTGTAATGCACCACGGCGGGAAAATCGCCTTCGGTGCCCTGCTTCTTGGCGCTTTCGCTGAGGAGTCCCTTCAGGTTCTTGGTGCGTTCTTCCACCGGCGTAATCGGCTTTTGCAGCGTGCGGTTGTCCGCCTTGCCGAGGAATGCCTTCGTGGCTGAGAGGAAACTCTTGGCGTCTTCGTTATCGGGCTTTAAGGCGAGCGCCTTGGTGAGCGACTTTTCGGCGTCGCGGTAGTTGCGGCTGTAGAAGAGAATCTTGCCCTGCGTGGTCCAAATCTTGTAGTCGTTACGGTCCTTGGCCAAGGTTTCTTCGCTAATGGCGCGGGCTTCTTCGTAGCGGCCAAGGAACATGAGGGCATCCATCAAGGTGCTTCCGAGTTCCACGCTCATGCCAAAGCGGCGGCGCACCTGGTAAAGAATGTCGACGGCTTCGGCGTACTGGTCAAGGCCCATGTAAGTTTTCGCGAGGTAGACGCCCAGGCGGCTGCTTGGCTGCGTATCGTAAAGGCGTTGCACGACCACCAGCGACTGGTTGCGCTGACCGAGTCCCCAGAGGGCGTCGCTCAAGTTGATTACGTATTCCGGATTGTTCGGCGTGTAGCGGAGGGCTGCTTCGGCACATTCGCGGGCGCGGCCGTAGTCGAACAGGGCTTCGTACATTTCGCCCAAAATCGAGAGCAGTTTGCCGTTCTTTTGCACCAGTTCGCGCTGGCTTTCAAAGTGGCTGATGCCCGGGCCGTAAAGTTCCTTCATCTGGTACACGAATCCGCAGTTGATCAGGTAGAGAGGCTCTTCGGGGTCCATGCGGTTTGCGCGTTCAAAGTAGCTGAGCGCCACCAGCGGCTGGTTTTCGAGCAGGCGCAGAATGCCTACCTGGCTCATGATGGCGGCGTTGAACTTGGCGAGCTTTTTGGCCGATTCGGGGTCGGCGGCTGCGTTTTTGGCGGCCGGATTTTCGCCGACGGTCAGGCCTTCGATACCGTGTTGCATGACCTTGGCGTACTTTTTCTTGTTCACGCCTTGGGTCCAGCTCACAATCAAGATTCCGCGGCCGTCGTCATAGAAATAGCGGCCTGTATAGTAGAAGTCGAACTTGTTGACCACGTGAGTCAGGGTAAAGTCCTGCGCGTAGCGGTCGCCGACCTTTTGGCGGTGCATTTCGAGCGTTGGATTGTTGGGGTCGACACCCAGGCGCACGAGCAGCACTTTGAACAAATCCTGCGAATTGACGGCGTCGCTTTCAACGGTTGCCCCGTAAACGAACAGCGAAACGTCTTCGGCCTTGTTGCTGAGCACCAGGTCCGGATCGTCGTTCTGGCGGGCGATACCTGTCCAGTGATGCCAGAGGGTGTCCTTGACGGCCCAGGTGTAGCCGAGCGTGGGGGAGTCAAAGCTTTGCACGTTATTCGGGGAAAGTTCCGGGCCTGCATTGGCGGTGGTTTCGCGCATGCTGAAGTTCGCGAAGAACTCCTTCCATTCGTTCTTGAGTTCGCCCGGCTGGAGCGGCGTGTCGGTGGCAGAAAGCGTGAGCGTGTACACGCGGCTCCCTGCGCCTGTTACAAAGCCGACGGCCTCGTAGGGGCTATCGTAGCGTTTGCCAGCAACGTCAAAGAATACGCCTGTACCGCCAAAGTTTTCTTCGGGGTAGGTCTCGGCGAGAGTCGCCTTCTTGCCGCTCGATTCAAAAGCCTGCATTTCCATCTGGGCGCGGTCCATGAGTCGCATGGGTTCGCCCTTCGGGAGTTCGATTTCGACCAGGACCGCGCGGCGTCCCGTGCTCGCGTTGTAAAATTCGTAGGGGACGCCGCTCTCGTGGGCGCTCTCATCGTCATCGCCCACGAGCGCCCAGTCACCTGCGGGCAGCGTAAAGCTGAATCCGTCGCTCCCGATAGCGCCGGGTGCGTTCTTGCGGGGGGAATTCGAGGCGCTGCCAGAAGGAGTGGCCGAGCTTTCGTCAAAATAGTCGTTGGTATAGCTCCCGGAATTAGCAGCCTGCGAACCTTCGGACTGCGGGTCCGATTCGGTCAGCGGCTTTCCGTTACCGGCGCAAGAAATTAAAGATGCAACAAATAACAGCCCAAACAGCGGGGCGCAAAAACTGGGGATACGACCAAATTTTTCAAACAAAGAATTGCTCATGATGACAAAAATAAAAAATCGCGACGCGTGAGCCCCGCCTTTCTATAGTCCAAAGTGGAATATTATGCGTCCATACCCAGCAGCTGCAGGTAGTTTCGTTTAGCGTAAAGAATTCGATGAATTTGAACGACTTTGTCCTTGACTACATAGAACATCAGGTAATTGTCAATAGGAATGACCCTGTAGCCGATAAGCTTTAATAGAGGGTCCTGATGAGAAGGTCGCGCAGATGGAAAACGTGAAATGGCGCGGGCTCTTAAGGCCTTGGGCGATTCTACGGAAAAAATCGTGGCAGTTTCTGGACTTACTCCGGCAGAAGTCGAAGCGCTATAACCTGGGGATTCCCCTCCCTTGATAGCTAAAATAGGCGTCTTTTACTAGATTTGCGAATATGGAATCTTACTTTTTTATCGGTGTTGCGGGCGTGGGCATGAGTGCCATCGCGCAGTATTTGGTTGGCAAGGGTGTTTCTATTAGCGGTTCGGACCGCCAGTTCGGTGTGGCAGAAAAGCCGCTTGTGATGACTCAGCTTGAAGAATGTGGCGTCAAGTGTTTTCCGCAGGATGGCTCGGGCGTCGTAGAAGGCTTGAATGCGGTGGTCGTGAGTACCGCTATTGAAGATACGAATCCGGACCTCAAGCGCGCCAAGGAACTGGGAATCCCGGTGATGCACCGCAGCGAGATGCTCGCAAAGATTTCTAAAGAGGCGAAGACTATCGCCGTTTCGGGCACCAGTGGAAAGTCCACCGTGACCGCTATGATTTACCATATACTGCAATATGCGGGTCTCCAGCCGTCGGTGATGACGGGAGCCGGCCTCGTGAACCTGCAGAAAGAAGGCAAGATTGGTAACGCCGTTTCGGGTAAGGGCGAATGGCTCGTGGTCGAGGCAGACGAAAGCGACGGAACGCTGGTCCGCTACGAACCTGAAATCGGCCTGATTCTGAATGTCGACAAGGACCACAAGGAAATGGACGAACTCCAGGAAATCTTCCTCAAGTTCAGCCACAATATCCTCGATAACGGCAAGATTCTGATCGTGAACGATGCGCACCCGCTGGCCAAAAAGTTCAGCGCCGGTCGCGAATTCGATTTTGGCTTTGAAAACTATGTGGGCGTGCAGGGTACGGATTTCAAGTCTGTGGGAACTTCTATCCAGTTCCGCGTGCGCCACAATGCAGAACTCGTGAAGTTCGTGGTGCCGCTCCCGGGCAAGCACAATATGGAAAACGCCCTGGCCGCAACGGCTGCCGCCCTCCGCGCAGGCGTTGCGCTGCATACTTGCGCCGACGCCCTTGCGACATTCCCCGGCGTGTTCCGCCGCCACCAGATTTTAGGGACTTTCAACGGCGTAACTCTAGTGGACGACTTCGCCCATAATCCGGCAAAGATCGCCGCAAGCATCAGGAGCGCCCAAGACTTTACCGAAGGCCGCGTCATCGCCTGGTTTCAGCCTCACGGCTTTGGCCCCACGCGATTCCTGCGCAAAGACCTTGTGGAATTTATCGCGAAGACGCTTCGCCCCAAGGACTTTGACGACGACCGTGAAAACGACGTGATGTTCTTCAGCGAAATCTACTATGCCGGCGGCACCGTCACCCGCGACATCAGCGCCGGTGACCTTGCCGACGACCTGCTCCTCAAGGGCTGCGAAGCCATCTACATCGCTGACCGCAACGAATGCGCCGAAAAGATGGTGGAATACGCCCAACCCGGCGACACGATTCTCTTGATGGGCGCGCGTGACCCGAGCTTGCAGAATTACGCTCAATATGTGCAGAAGTTACTCGAAGAAGAGTTAATGTAAGCGCACCCATCGCTGTGAGCTGAAAACGACTCGTATTGACGAGTCGTGTCAGCGAGAGAATCGGCGTTGGGGAAGTCCCTTGTTGATTCTAGCCGATTCGGTCTTTATAGGGTGCGCGAGATCCGAGCTTGCAGGCCTTTGCGCAACATGTGCAACAATTATTAGAACAAGAAATCATGTAATTCTTGTAAATTATAACACTTCAAAAACTGTGATTTTCAAGTCACAGTTTTTTTGTTGTGAGGATAAATAGTTAAAAAGAACAAATGTTCTTCATCGACAAGGTCCTGGCTGCGTCGGCCACGCCTTATAAACACTCATGCTTACTCATGCAATGCAAGCTGCCGCCTTCTTCAATCACGGTGCGGCAGTCCAGCCCGATGACCTTGCGGTCGGGGTACACGCTTTCAAAGTAGCGTTTGGCGACAGCGTCGTTCGGCGACTTGTACTTCGGGAAAATGAGCGCCCCGTTTGCATAGATGAAGTTCATGTAGCTGGCCGGCAGAATCTGGCCATCGTCGAGTTTGCGCTGCGGCGGGAGTGGCAATGTATCGACTTTCGCCGACTTGCCGTAATGGCTCTTGAGCCAGGTTTCGATCAAGTACTTTGCTTCGGTCAGAATAATATTGTTCGGGGAACGCTTGTCGGTGGCTTCGCACATCACGATGCGGTCCTTCGCCACGAAACGCGCCACGTTGTCGATGTGTCCGTCGGTGTGGTCGCCGTGTAAACCGTGGGGGAGTACCAGTATGTCGCGGAGCCCGAATGCCTTGCAAAGAGCCTTGACGACATTCTTTATGTCCTTCGCATCGTTGCGGTTCTTGCCCGTCAGGCAATCCAGCGTGGTAATGCCGAGACCGTCGCCGTTGACTTCGATAGCGCCGCCCTCAAAAATGTACGGGACACTCACGCCTTTCTTGTATTCAAAAATGTCGGCAATGCGCGCGGGAATTTCGTTGTCGTTTTTCCAAGGCGGAAACTTTGCGCCCCAGGCATTAAAGACCGTCTCCGAAACAATCGTTTCTTTTCCCTTCTTCAAGAAGAACGGACCGTAATCGCGAATCCAGATGTCATCTGTCTTGATGGTAAAGAAACTGGCCGGATAGGGGCGGTCGGCAACGGCAATTTTTTCTTCCGTCGTCAAAAAATCCTTTTTAGGAACCAGCACGTTCACAGGTTGAAATTCGCTAATCGTGCGAATCAAATTGATATAGAACTTGCGGATCATTTCTCCGCGTTCACCGTACCAGTTCTTTTTGTTGTGGGGGAATGCGAGCCACGTGGCGGCCTGTTCTTCCCATTCGGCGGGGTATCTTACAGAAGTCTTTGCCATAAAAGCATCTCTCGTCTTTCGTCTGTAGGGCGAAGCCCGTTCTACTTATCGCACCAAATCTTGAGAATGTCGCCGTAAAGGTCTACGCGTCGGTCCCTGAAATGCGGCCACCAGCGACGATTTTCTTCGGTTTCCTTCAGGTCAATTTCTACAATGCTTGCACCCGAGAAATCGGTGTCGCACTTGTGAATCAAGTAGCCATCGGGAGCGGCCACGAAAGACGTTCCCCAGAAGGTGAGTTCGCCTTCGGTACCGATACGGTTTGCCGAAAGCACGAAGGTGCGGTTCGCAATGGCGTGCCCGCGCATCACCGTGACCCAGCTGTCCTGCTGGCGCGGGTAGATTTCCTTGGGTTCCGATTTCATCCAGCCGATGGCAGTGGGGTAGATCAGAATGTCTGCGCCCTTCAGGCTCATAATGCGGGCCGCTTCGGGGAACCACTGGTCCCAGCAAATCAGCACGCCGAGCGTACCGGCGCTCGTCTTGATGGGTTCAAAACCGGTGTCGCCCGGAATGAAGTAATACTTTTCATAGAAAGCCGGATCGTCGGGAATGTGGCTCTTGCGGTAAAGGCCTGCAATCGAACCGTCGCGTTCAAAAACGAAGGCGCTGTTATGGTATATGCCGGGAGCGCGCTTCTCGAAGAACGGGAAAACGATGACTGCATTGATTTCTTTTGCAATATCCTGCCACTGCTTGACAATATCGCTATCCTTTTCGATAGCCATGTCAAAAAAGTCGGCGTTTTCCTCGAACGGGAAATACGGCGTGTGGAACATTTCGGGGAGAACGACCAGGTCGATTCCCTTGCCCTTGAGCGCAAGCGCCTGGTCCACGTACCACTGGTTATTGGTTTGGCCGTTGCCCGTCCACTTGCCCTGCAGTGTTGCTGTCTTGATTTTGTTCATGGTCCAAATTTAGATTATTATTGTTCAATTTCAAGAACCAATAGTCTTCACTATTGATAGAACTTGCATTTAAAATCGGATCGTTTTCCGGATCAATCATAATTACCTCAATGTATCGCGGACAAAGCCATCTTCAGAAGTTTCGTCGAATACTTCGAATGTGCCCGAACCAATTACGGCTCCATTCTTGTAGGCAACCTCCACACGATATTTGCCGGCAGGAATATTCTTTTTGCGAGTGAATGTCCTAAAACCTGATTCGCGGCCTCCGTTTAGCGTCATGCGTCCCGAAGAAATGCGGTCGACCACCAGATATTTTCCGGTTTTCGGGTCCTGGTGATACCACAGGTATTCCAGTTCGGCCTTAAGCTTTGCCGGTGCATAGATCGAAGTCAAAAAATAGACTTCATTGTTGTCGCTGCGGTGCACGCTCGGAATTTTAAGCCCGACCTTTTGCAGAAAACTCGGAGCGTCGATGTCGCAGCTGTAGCTTTCTTTGTCGAAGTTTTGGCATGCAATCTTTTGCTTGAGCACGAGCGGCACCGGGGGAACCCAGTTCATGATATAGGCAACGATCAGGAAAATGCTGATGATGGCCGGTGCGATGAGAATTGTTTTCTTGCGGTGTGAGATTTTCCAGATCATAATGCACATGCCAAAAGAGAGCAGCGTGCTTAAGAAGAACCAAATAAATCCTATGTGGTGAACCAGGTGCGGAATCGCGAAGTTCATGAACATGGTGCCCAGCAGGCAGAAGAACGCGAGGCTTACGCCAAAGCTTTCGTATTTTTTTTGCAAGAATTCGTTACCCACAAGCAAAATAGCAAGCAAAATCACCAGCAAGAAAGAAGCTAACGAACCGCTGCTCTTGAAGTAGCAGACCACGAGGGCACTGAACAGGCCGCCGAAGCAGAACTGGACTGCCCAGGTGAATCGCTGCTTCCAAGCTTTGCTCCATTCGCGGTCCAAAAAGCGATGGTGCACGACAATTGCGTTTTCGGGAATGGCGGTCGATTCGTAACCGACGTTCTTGGCGAACTTGCTAGCGGCATCTTTTGCCTTGACGGCGGCATCCTTTGCTTCGTTGGCGGCTCGGTTTGCTGCTTCCTTTGCCTTTGCCGAGGCGAGCGCTGCTGCTTTGGCTGTGGCTTCTTTAGCTTCTTGGGCGGCACGATTTGCGGCTTCTTTTGCGCGGGCGGGCGTTTTTTCTGCGATGAATGCGGCGGCCCTTCTAAAACGAGATTCTTCCGTCTTTATTTCGGGATCGGCTATAGATTCCTCGACGGGGTTCAGAACAGGCTTTTCGGCCGTTGGTTCAACTTGCTTTGCCGATTTTTGGACGGGAGCCGTTTGCGGAGCGGCTGTTTTTGCTACAGCGGGCTTCGCTTGCGCCTTGGCGAGCGCCTGCAGACGTTCCTTGGTCCAGCCTTCAGGGTGTTCCAACTGCGCCGAAAGCAAGATTACCAGAATAAGAGCGCCGGTGTAGTAGGCCAGCAAAATCAGAATATCGGAGCCATAAACCATCTGGCCTAGCGTAATGGAATCCCAAGCAAAACCGCCCAAAAAGGCTATAGCCGGAAAAAACTTCTCTAATTTCTGAACAGCGGGTTTTTCCCGCAATTTTTCAACGAATTGCATACCCATAAAATAAAAAAAATACGGCCAATGGGCTAATATTAATCGGAGCACAGGTTACCATATCAAAAAGTTTGAATTTTTTAGTCAAAATGGAATTATGAAGGAGGAAATCATGAAAAAAATGATTTCATTGGCAATTGCCTTATTCTTTGCCACCACTGCTCTTGCGCAAGAAGTGTATGTACCTTCGCAAGACATTTCAGAAACAGTCAAGACGGGTGCTCTTAAACAGACTGTGATGGTGGGCGACAATATTAAAGAAACAAAGATTGAGTACACCAAGGCTAAAGGCCTGCACAAAGCAGATGGCTTCACCCAGTTGGGCTTGACGGCCTCTTGCACCGCAAACGAATCTGAAAAAACAGTTGACTGTACGGTTTCCGGACAAATCAAACGGAATCTTGTTGTTCCCACAACAATCAACCCTTATATCATTATAGAAGATGAATATGGGAAAGTTGTCATTACGGAATTCACATTCAATTTAACAGCAAGGCCTACAACTCTTAAAATTATCAAGGGTGAAGCTAATCAGTCCGTAAAGGCTGGTGAAGCCATTTCGACCATTCAAATTGAATATTACGTCATCAAAAAATTCATTTACAGCGGTAAGCCTACAGGAATCAACGTAGATAAGGATAATGAAAACCAAATCATTACTGTTAGCGGGAAATTCCCGGAAAGCACCATACCTAACGTGTATAAATTTCATATTTATGGCGTAAAGGCCGAAAACGAAAAAGACACGCTTGATCTCCTGCTTACATTCGATGTTTCCACAGACAAGCCGGTTACGGTGAGCACTACCGAAAATAAAACGCAAAAAGTATTTGCCGGCGACTCCATCAAACCCGTCGTGTTCTCGTTTACGGGCGCAAATGATTATAAAATCATAACTGTTCCGCCTGGAAAATTTTCTTCATCAGCAGACGCTGACGACTTAACCGTAAAGGTTTGGGGCCTTGTTGCAAAAAATACACCTGATGGAATGTACACTATCGAAATTGAAGTTACTGATGGCAAAACCACCGCTAAAGCTCAAGCATCTGTTGAAGTAGAGAGCGAATCTTCTAGCAGCCAGAGCTCCAGTTCCGAAGAAGATCCTGAAAGTTCCAGCTCTGTCAGCTCCAGCTCTGAACAGACGGATCCCGAAAGTTCTAGCTCTGCAAAATCGTCTAGCTCTGAAGAAACCGTTTCTTCCAGCAGTAAAGAAACCTCTTCTAGCAGCGAAACGACGAAGCCCGCAAGCTCCAGTTCCGAAACGACGAAACCTGAAAGTTCTAGTTCTGAAAAGACTGTTTCTTCCAGCTCCGATAAGGCAGTTTCTTCTAGCAGCAAGGAAACTTCGTCCAGCAGCGAAACAACGAAGCCTACAAGCTCCAGCTCTGAAAAATCCACCTCCAAGAGCTCTAGCTCCGAAAAGGCCAAGAGTTCTAGCTCGACAGACGAAAGCAGCTCCTCCAGCAAGAAGGGGAAATCTTCCAGCAGCGAAAAGTCTTCAATTGTCGCTACTGTCGTGCCGAGTTTCGAATTCGGTTTCGTCAACAACGAACTGACGGTTGTGCTGCCGAAGCCCGCAATGCTTCGCGTACAGGTGTTCGATATGATGGGCCACAGGGTTGAAACCTTCGCCGAATCGGTGATTTCTTCCAAGAGCTTCAATCTCGCTCACCTGAACATGGGGAACTACGTGGTGCGCATTGAAAGTGAGCGCTACGCCCGTACCGCTAAGATTCTGGTGAAATAGTCCAAATTCCAAGCCAAGATAAATAAAATGAGACCCTACGGGGTCTTTTTTTTGTTGTGCAAAAAAAAAGAATAAGATAATTCTAAATTCAGTGGTGAGTATGAGAAAATTGTTACTAACTAAAGTCATCTTTGTCCTTTTGCTGTTGAGCAGCACAGCTTGGTCTATCTCTTGTATATCTGGAAGCGAAGGAGGTCTTCTCAGATCTTATGAAAAAGATCATCATAGAATAGTATCCCTTGGTGGAGGATCGTTTGACCGTAATTGTAGAGATAATAGTATTACGGCAAAACCTTCGGCAGGATATCGTTTTGATAAGTGGACAATGCTCGATGGAAGTTCAAATTGCAATATTATTAATCCATATGATAAGTCAACAAGTTTTAGTTTAGCTGAAGGTGGTTTCTGCGATATCACTGTTAGCTTCGTAAGGACTCCAACACTGACCATTGGCACTGCCACTGGCGGCTCAATTTCACCCTCTTCCCCCAAAACAGTCGATGCGGGGACAAAGGTGAAAATCACGGCTACTCCCGACAATACCCATGTCTTTGTCACGTGGAGTAAGGCTACCAATTGCCCCATCGAGAATAGAAGTGCAGCAACCACCTATGTGACGGTTAACGATGATTGCACCATTAGGCCTTCCTATTACAAGTTCTACGAGCTCACGATTACTGCGGGGACTGGCGGAACAACTACCGAAACGACCAAGAGAACGTATTCGGGCGGTTCGGCTGAGGTCAGTGTTACGGCAAAACCTAATAGCGGTTACCGTTTCGACAAGTGGGTCAAGGTATCAGGCGGTAGTGCATGTTATGTTATTGATGGAACTTCCGCAACCACGAATGTTCACGTTCGTGAAACCTGTAAGATAAGGGCCGATTTTGTGCGTACCTACGAACTGAAACTTGTCGCGGGGACCGGCGGGTCAACGAACTTTACGTCTAAAACCGTAGATACCGGTTCAAAGGTTGACATTTCGGCATCTATTTCTCAATACGGCTACCGTTTCGACAAATGGACGTCCTCTAGTACCAGCTGTACTATCGCAGATCCGACCGACTCTTATACGAAGGTGACTGTCAAAGGCAACTGCACCGTAACGGCAAGCTTCCTGCAAACAAACACCTTCGCAATAGGCCCGAACATAGCGGATGCCGGAACAACTTCTCCGTATGGTTACCTGACTGTTGACAAGGGTTCTTCGAAATCGATTACAGCCACTCCCAACACTAGCTATCGTTTTGATAAGTGGACCTCTGACAGTGAATCTTGCGTCATAGCCGACATAGCCAGCGCATCGACATCTTTAAAGGTGTCTGGTGAATGTAACGTAACCGCAAATTTCATTAAGACGCAACAGCTGACGGTATCCGCCAGCACGGGTGGGAGCGTATCTTCTGCAGGAACAAAAACTGTAGATTACGACTCTGACAATGCTATAACCGCTACACCTGATTCCAGCTACCGCTTCGACAAGTGGACTTCTGACAATGCGTCTTGCGTCATCGCCGACACAGCCAGCGATTCAACTACTGTAAGTGTTTCTGCCGATTGCAATATAACGGCAAATTTCGTCAAGATCCAGTATATAGATGTATTCGCCGGCACAGGAGGCACCACCTCTCCGTCAACATATATGTCAATCGATTCGGGGGCAACTCTTCAAATAACGGCTACACCTGATTCCAGCTACCGCTTTGACCAGTGGACCTCTGACAATGCATCTTGCGTCATCGCCGACACAGCCAGCGATTCAACCTCTGTAAAGGTGTCTGATGATTGCAGCGTGAAAGCAACATTTGTAAAAACATACACCTTCTCTGTTCGTGCAAATATAGACGCTGGCGGAACAGTTTCTCCGGATGAGAACCAAACTGTCGACAATGGCTTCCGGAATTCGATTTCTGCCACACTCAATTCTGGCTATCGCTTTGACAAATGGACATCCTCCAGTAAGTCTTGCGTTATATCCAAAGCAACCAGTATGTCGACTTCTGTAAAGGTATCTGATGATTGTAAAGTTACCGCTAATTTCGTCAAGACACAAAACGTGACAATTGCTGGCGGTACGGGCGGCCTCGTTAAATCTCCTGGAAGCAGAACTGTAGACATAGACACAAAAGTTAGCCTTAGCGCCGTTGAAGATACAGGCTATGTCTTTGACAAGTGGGTTTCGACTTCGAAAAAATGTATTGTCGCAGAACCTGCATCTTTGTCTACTACTGTAAAAGTCGGTGACGACTGCTCCGTGACGGCGAACTTTGTCAAAGTGGAATACGTGTTCCTTGAAGAGGACTTTGTCAGGGATATCGATTCCGTAGAAACGACGGAAGTGGATTTTGCCTTCAGCCTGAATACGGTAAGTCCCACTTACAGCAAGATAGACACCATCACGGTGGCTCTGTTTACGGACCTGGAGGATACCTTATGGGTGCCCGCCATCGAGACGGACGTTCATTCGGGCGAGTTCGAGGGCCGAGGCTCCTTCAGGTATGTGACTAGCACCGAAGACCAGAAGGACGATGTGCTGGATGCCGCAATGGATTTGGATGCCGACGCCAACCGTGCGGTCATCCGTATGCAGATAGGCAAGGACAACTCTGCCTTGGATAGCCGAGATTCCATCGTGGTGTTCTATGAGTTCATTCCTGCGGTTTCTGCAGAAATCCAGGACCAGGATCTGGATGGCCGCGCCGACTTTGTGCGCGTGCATTTCGCAAAGTCCATTCTCCATGAACAGCTAAAGATTGATACATTGTTCTGGGGAGAATCCGAAGATGATGGTCGCGAAGTGGCCAGCCGGGACATGGAGATCTCCGAAGATGGCGATTGGATCTATGCAGCACTAGAAAGCCCCTTTGAATACGGTGTTACCGCCGTGGATTCTACGGGCAAAAAATTTGTCAAGATTTCCAGGAATACGTCTTCTGCAATCCAGAAGGTAACTCTATCCGACAAGGTTGGCCCCGTGCCCGTGCGTGCGGAAAAACACCCCGGCGTAATAAGGGACAAGGATTACCTGAATGGAAAGGCGGATATCCCGCCGGATACATTGGTGGTGACCTTGTCTGAACCCGTAAAAATTCCAGGCGGAGCCAAAGCATTCGACAAAAAACGCAGTGCTTGGAGCAATATGTTCCAGTATGCAGAATCCTGCGACAACGGCAAGATGCATCCAGTTTCCCTCGAACAAAGTCCAAAGCTGGACAAGTCCGGTAAGGTCTGGACCATGGTGATTCCGCACCAAGTCAATATCCACGTGGGGCATTGCCTCATGACGAATCCTGAAGCCCCCTTCCAGGATGCAGCTGGCAATGCACCGGCCATTGGCGGAGTCTCTATAGAAGGCGACGATGGCGATATCTATATCTATACCTTCAAGGGCGCTCCTGCAGTAGCCCGTGGCAGCAAGTCTGCCGTCAAGGTGGAAGCTAGGCTGAGTTACAAGGCTAAAGTGACCATTTTTAGTAATCTCGGGAACGTTGTTGCGCAGTTCAACAAAAAAAATGAAGAAGGCCTTAGCTTCATTGAATGGGATCAGCGAACCATGGACAACCGCCTAGCCGGAACAGGTGTTTACATCTGGAAAATCCAGTTCAAGTTCGCGGATGGTCACAAGGAGACCCGGTCCATCCGTACGGGTATCAAACGCTAGTAACTATTCTTCGTCTTCAGGAGTCGTGCCCTCGTTGGGCACGTAGTTATGCTTGTGTGTGATTTCGAAGCTCCAGTAGCATGAAGCACCAAATCTGCCCGAAGAGAATCTATAAGACAAGTCTTTCTTTTCGAAACTTTTCTCGAGGCTTGTAAAGGTGTAGCTAAATTCAAGACCTACGCCTGGGGCATAATGGAATCCGACGCCCGCATCGACCATGAAATTTTTTGGCTTTTCCCACCAGGCACTAGCGGTAGTTGCCGGCAAGAGCCAGCCTGCGCGCAGCGTCCCGTAGGGTGCGATATCTTTAAAGCTTTTCGTAGATCTCAGGGAAAGCGCCCCCCATATGGGAATAGTGCTTGGCGTCAGTTTCAGTTTGTCTTTCCTCTGAGCATTCATAAAGCCGATTCCGCCACCGAAGTAGAATGGAGAAGATTCCTTTTCGGCTAAAAATTCTGCGCCAACTTCGCCTGTAAAACCGGTGCTATACTCTGTTTTGGAATTGCCCCCGTCAAGGACCCTCGAAACGTTTACGTCTGCGGGAAGAAATCCGCGTAGAAACGGGTGAATTTCAGAGGAGTTTGCATTTACCAAGAATAAAGCACAAGTTAACAGGGTAGCGCGAATTTTCATGCTCGCGAATATAGAAAACTTGAGTATTCTTCAGTTTGGCTGCCCAACGAAATTAATTAATTGTAAAAATATGCATTTTTGCTTGCTTGAACCCGAAAATATCACTTGCTTTTTTGTGCAGTTATACTTATATTTAGTGAACAAAGGTGCAACTAAACAAAAAGGCATTTATGGACATTCGCGAAAAGTTGAATATTCTTTCGGCCGCGGCCAAGTACGACGTGTCGTGTTCTTCGAGCGGATCTAAGCGACAAGCCCCCAAGGGCGGGCTCGGGAGTGCCTGTAGTGCAGGAATTTGCCACACTTGGTCATCAGACGGGCGATGCATTTCGCTTTTGAAGGTGCTCATGAGCAACGCCTGCAAGTACGATTGCGCCTATTGCATTAACCGCCGCAGTAACGATATCCCTCGGGCCACGTTCACGCCCAAGGAACTCATCAACTTGACGCTGGAATTCTACCGGCGTAATTATATAGAGGGACTTTTCTTGAGTTCTGCGGTGGTGGGCAGTCCTGACCGCACCATGGAAATGCTGATTCAAGTCGCCAAGGAACTGCGCATCGTCCACAAATTTGGCGGTTACATTCACCTGAAGGCAATTCCCGGTGCAAGTCGCGAGCTTTTGTACCAGGCGGGGCTTTATGCCGACCGCAGCAGCGTGAATATCGAGATCCCGACCGACAGGGCGTTGCAATACCTCGCCCCCGAAAAGAACCACGCCTCCATTATGACGCCCATGAACTTTCTTGCTGAAAAAAAGCTGGAATACAGGGCTGACCGTTCCCGCTATTCGCCCAAGTTCTTGCCTGCGGGGCAAAGTACCCAGATGATCGTTGGGGCGGCGGGGGAGACCGACTTGCAGATTCTCACGCTTTCGAACAGCTTCTATAGGCAACAGCAGATGAAGCGCGTCTATTTTTCGGGCTATGTGCCGCTGAATGCCGACAAGCGGCTTCCCGCGCTCACGACGAAACCGCCTCTTGTTCGTGAACACAGGCTTTACCAGGCGGACTGGCTAATGCGTTTCTACAAGTTCGGCTACGACGAAATTGTTGATCCGTCGAATCCGAATCTTGACCTGGAATTGGATCCGAAGTCGGCGTGGGCGCTTAGGCATCCGGAGTTTTTCCCAGTAGATATCCAGACGGCTGACTACGAGATGCTCCTTCGCGTTCCGGGCATAGGTGTCAAGTCGGCCCAGCTGATCGCTTCGGGGCGCAGGTTCTCTAAAATCCGCCTGGAACACCTGAAAAAGATGGGAGTTGCGCTGAAACGCGCCAAATACTTTATTTACCATCCCGATACTCCTGCATGTCTGCGGCGACTGTACCCTGAAATGGTGCGGCCCCTGTTGTTGCCCAAGCCGCAGTCCTTGCAGCTGGACCTGTTCAGTTCACCGCAGCCATTGTCTTTGCCTGCGTAAATTTCCGCCTGTTCTCGGCGAGCTCTGAATGGGCCGCGAGAAAGGCGAACGAGGAACATATGTCTCTTTCCATATCTTACGATTCTTCTTTTGACGGATTCTTGAGCGTTGTCTTTGAAATCTACCGGCAGCATCTTGATGTCGGCGAAATCCGCTCGGACCGCAGTACGGCCCCTTGCAACCTTTTTATGCAGCCGTTTCGCGTAGAAACTTCCGCTGAATCGGCCCAGCGTCTTAGACGGGCCATTGTCAACCAGGCGAGCGCCGAGATCCTGGAGCTGCTCCGTGTCGTCCTGTGCTCCGAAGAAGATGGTGTAGAAATGAAAATTCTTGCCTATCTCCGGAAGGTTTTCGACGGCAAGGATCCGCATTATGCGAAGAATCCGACTTCCGACGAGATGCTTCCGCTGTACATGATTGCCCGTGCCGTCCGCCGTGAAGAAGGCGGCATGCTGGGCATGCTGCGGTTCGATCGAACCGCCGACGGCACCTATTTTGCAGAAATCGAGCCAAAATACAACATCCTCGGTATGATGGTTGGGCATTTTAGGGGGCGCTTTGCGAATGAACGCTGGGCAATCTATGATTCGAAGCGCGGTTTTGGTGTCTATTATAACGGACAGGACCCAGCCCAGGGCCCAGTTGAAATCACCATTCCGAACATGCAGCAGGTCAAGGCGGCCACCCCAAAAGACGACTTCGTTAAGCTTTGGCAGGATTACTACAAGTCGATTGCCATCAAGGAACGCGAAAATCCCCGCCTTTTACGGTCTTGTCTTCCGGTTCGTTACTGGAATCACCTGCCCGAGCGGCAAATTGCCCCCAGTTGGACGTAAAATGAGATTGTCACAACCTTTTTTTTGATGTTTTTTGGAAAAAATACGCCTATTTCAATAAATAATTGTATTTTTCTTTTGTAATAAATGGAGATTATGATTATATGAATATGGCTTCTGCAAAACCGGGATTTTTTGTACAAGATCGTTTTCTATACAGCAAAGACAATGAGAAGGTTGTCCTCCGCGGCATCAACCACATGTTCATATGGACCGACCGAGAAGGAAAGACGATCCCGGAAATTGCAAAAACTGGCGCCAACTGCGTACGAATCGTCTGGAACACCCGTGGACGCGTCAGCGATCTCGACAACATTATCACGCAGTGCATTTCGAACGGAATGATTCCCATTCCCGAAATCCATGACACGACAGGTAACTGGGATCGCCTTGTTGAAGCCATGGAATTCTGGCTCCGCGACGAGATGCTGCAGGTCATTTCAAACCATCAGCAGTACCTGATTGTGAACATCGGTAACGAACCGGGGGCCGAGTCGATGGATTCCGACGATTTCTTTACCGCCTACAATGCTATTATTACGAAAATGCGAGCTTCGGGCGTTCGCGTGCCCCTGATGATTGACGCTGACCAGTGGGGTCAAAGCGAAAAGAACCTGCTCGAAGTGGGCCCCAGGCTTTTGCAGGCGGACCCTGAACACAATCTGCTTTTCTCGATACACATGTGGTGGCCGTCGGAACGCCACGACCCGAAGGCTACTGGCTACGCGACCGTTCAGGAACGCATCACTGGCGTCCTTGAAGCTTCGGTCGAGAAAAAACTTCCGCTGGTGATTGGTGAATTTGCGCCCGTTGCGGCAGGAGGCATCAAGGAAATTCCTTATAAGTTTATCATGTCCGAAGCGGAACGCCTGAAAATCGGTTGGCTCGCCTGGAGCTGGGGGCCGGGCAATTCGGATAGCCCCGAAATGGACATGACCGTCCACAGTTCCTTCAATACCCTTGTAGGCTGGGGCAAGGAAGTATGCGTTGACAACCCGAACGGAATCCAGAACACAAGTGTCATTCCGAATTTTATTCAAGAAAAAAATTTTGACATCGGTTCGCAGGTCATGGGAACGAACCTGATCCAGAATGGCGATTTTTCCGAGGAAAATCCGCTGTCCAACTGGCAGGTGGATTTCTGGGGCGGCAAGGCCGATGTGAAGGTCAACGATGGCGTTGTCCGCTTTGACATCAAGAAGGCGGGCAAGGAATCTTGGAATCTGCAGTTCAAGCAGAAACTTTCACTCCGCGAAGGCGTTACCTATATTTTCAGCATGCGCGCCAAGGCAGACAAGCCCCGCACCTTGAACGTGAATATCAAGAAGGATGCCGAGCTGTACACGCCGTATGCCAACGGACGAATCCTGGACCTGAGTACCAGCTGGCAGAACTTCAGCTGGAAGTTTACCATGAAGGAGTCTTCCGACATGGAAGCTTTGCTGATTTACGACATGGGCGGCGTACCCATTTCCTGGGAACTCAGCGACATTTCGCTTGTGCAGGCCCGTAGCGTCGCCGATCGCCTGAACCGCACCTTCCAGCGCAATGTCCAGAAAAATTCCGGCTATTTCAATGCCCCGAATTCTCCCTGGGAGCTTCACCTGTATTCCTCGAAGGGCGAACTTTTGGAAATTCTCGACAAGGGGCGCGGCGGCGAAGGAATGCGCCAGTATCCGAAGATTGAACGCAGCGGCATCATGGTCGTCAAGGATATTTCCAAATAGACGGCAGACTGATGCGGTTGTGGCTAACTACATCTCCAGACAACTTTGCATCCGAGTTTGACGACATTGAGGCCATGTTTTCGCGTGGCCTAACTCGGCTTATTCTGCAGAAGCGGGGGCGTTCTGGTGGCTTCTATGCGACAGATGACGAATACGAACGGTGGCTTCTGTCGCTTCCGATGGAATGCCGCGACCGCATTTGGGTTCGTGGAACGCCCGACCTTGCGGAGCGCCTGGAAGTTCGAGGTTGCGTTACCGAAGCTTCATCGCTTGTGGGAAATGTTCCGGAGCGCTGGAAGCGCGTGAATACCATTGCTTTTTGCCGTCGTCCGGAAGAGCTGGGTACTTTGCCTGAATGGGTGTCTGGTGCCCTGGTTGGACCCGTATTTCAACCGCAGTCCGTTTACGAGCCGGTAGATTGTCTTGGTGCAGAAAGGGTAGGTGGACTACTGACGGGCGAGAACGGTGTGGCCTCGAATGTCCCGCAGCTCATTGTTTTTGGCGGGATTGACCAGGAAAACGTGGACGCAATAAAGCTTTTGCCGGTCCATGGAGTCTCAGTACTTGGTGGAATTTGGAATTATGCCGATCCGGTCAATGCGTTTATCAAGTTGCAGCGTGCTCTTGCGTAGAGTTGCGACGCGAGTTTTTGAGTTGTTTTTGCTATATTGCAACCATGCTTTACGGAATATGCTCTGACATCCATTCTAATGCGGTCGCTTTCGAAGCGGTTCTCGCCTCGATGAAGGACAATGGTGTAGATAGGAAAGTCTGTCTTGGGGACTTGGTCGGCTATGGTGCAGACCCCGATGAATGTGTGCGTCTTGCCCGGGACAACATGGATATATGCATTATTGGAAACCATGACAGCGTGGCCATCAAGCATGAATCGAGTGCCGGGTTCAACCCCTATGCCAAGCAGGCCATCGAATGGACCCAGAACCACTTGTCGGAAGATTCCGTCTCCTACTTGCGGGCACTCCCATACATCTGCGAAGAAAATGACATCTGCTTTGTGCACGCTTCGCCGCTTTCCCCGGCGGACTGGGTGTACGTGACCGAGCTAGAAGACGCTCTCGATGCTTTCGACCACTTTAAAGGCCGCTACTGCTTTGTGGGACACACGCATAGTCCGGTTATTGTCGCAAGCCGCCCGAACGCCATTCCGAAGATTCTTGACGAATATGAATACAAAATCGAGGATACGGAACGCCTGCTGGTGAACGTGGGCAGCGTCGGTCAACCGCGTGACCGCGACCCGCGCTCTTGCTGGTGCCTGCTGGATACCGAGACCAAGTGCGTGCGCCTGATTCGCGTGGACTACGACGTGTTTGAGACGCAGGAACGCATGAAAAAGGCGGGTATGCCGAGCTTCCTCATAGATCGTTTAAGCGTGGGAAGGTAGATAGCTGTGAGGTCGGTCCCCTTACAGGGGCCCTTTGAGGAGCGAGGTCGCTCGCAAAGGCTCGCTTTGAGGATGTAAGTAGGTTAAAGATGAATTTTTTTTATAAGCTCAAAGTGAAACCCGTAGGGTGGAACGTGCTCATCGCCCAAAGGGCCGATAGGCCCGAGCTCATGCCTCTATGAAATGGGTTCTAGCAGTTTTTGGTAAGGCGGGTTCGCCGTTTATTGCCGACGAGGTCGACAAGTACGTGAAGCGTTTGCGTGGGGGAGTGTATCCGCTCGAAGTTGTGGAACTCAAGGAATCCAAGATAGACGACCGCGTGCAGGCCTTGGCCCAAGAGGCGGCCCTGTTCGACAAGAAATTCCCGAAGTCCGAATACAAGCGCGTTATTTTGTCTGAAGAAGGCAAGCTGATGGACACGGTCAAACTTTCGGACACCTTGCGTGATCGTTTCCCGGGAAATATCGTGTTCTTGATCGGGTCGGCGTATGGCATCGATGAAAACTTGAAAAAGACCGCCGACTTGCTCCTTTCGCTTTCTCCGCTGACATTTACCCACGACCATGCCCGCGTGCTTTTTGCCGAACAGCTCTACCGCGTCCAGATGGTCATGCAAAACCACCCCTATCATCATAGATAAAAATTCAAAATATTGTGTAAAATGCAAGTGAGAATGACGTTGATGAAAATCAATGTTGTATATCGTTGTGGAAGCAATAGCGTTGGCCAAGGATGGGGAGGGTGCAGGGAGGGGCCCGTGCGGCCTTCGCAACTCCGAGCTGGGGCCCCGCCCGCATCAAAAAAAGTTTTTTTCTTGATTTTTTATAAAAAAAAGCTCGAATATCCCCTTGACGGAGTCAAAAATCTTTTCTATTATTGTGCGCGTCCTAAGCGACTATGGATGATTAGCTCAGTTGGTAGAGCAGCTGACTCTTAATCAGCGGGTCGCAGGTTCGACCCCTGCATCATCCACTTAAAACCGTCTCACCCCGAGGCGGTTTTTCTTTTTTTGCCTGCAAGTCATTCCGGCCTTGAGCCGGAATCAGCACTTTTCGCCGGATTCACTTTATTCTATATTTGGCGCCATGAATTCCGAAATCGAAAAACGCCGCACTTTTGCTATTGTCAGCCACCCTGACGCGGGTAAGACCACCATCACCGAAAAGTTCCTGTGGTACGGAAACGTGATTCGCGAAGCGGGTCACGTGCGCGCCAAGGCGAACCGCAGCTACACGGTGAGTGACTGGATGAAGATTGAACAGCAGCGTGGTATTTCGGTTTCTAGCTCCGTGCTGAATTTCCCGTTCGAAGGTTGCATGTTCAACCTGGTTGATACCCCGGGGCACCAGGACTTCTGCGAAGACACCTACCGCGCCCTCACCGCCGTGGATGCCGCCCTCGTGCTTATCGATAGCGTGAACGGTGTGGAAAAGCAGACCATCAAGCTCATGGACGTGTGCCGCATGCGCCATACGCCCATCATCACGTTCATCAACAAGATGGACTTGGATGGCCGCCACGTGCTCGACCTGCTCGACGAAATCGAAAGCATCTTGAAAATCAAGGTCGCCCCCTTTACGCTCCCCATTGGCGTGGGTAAGCTTTTCAAGGGTGTGTATTCCATTGCCGAAAACACCTTCCACACCTTCAATAAAGAAGAAGGACATCAGGAAATCATCCAGATGGAAGGCCCGGACGATCCGCGCCTCGTAGAAATGTGCGGCGAAAACTGGGTCGCCCAGTTCAAGGAAGAATACGAGATGGTGACCGGTGCCATGGACCCGTTCGACCACGAAAAGTTCCTGAAGGGCGAAATGTGCCCCGTGTTCTTCGGTTCTGCGGTGAATAACTTCGGTGTGCGTCAGCTGTTGAACGCTTTTGCAAAGCTTGCGCCGCCTCCGATGGTGCGCGAAACCGACAAGCGCCCGGTGAGCCCCGACGAAAACGACTTTAGCGCGTTTGTGTTCAAGATTCAAGCGAACATGGACCCCAAACACCGTGACCGCACGGCATTCCTGCGCATTTGCTCGGGCAGCTTTACCCGCGGCGAAAAGGTTTACCATGTGCGCACAGGCCGCGAAATCCGCCTGGCCGCCCCGACGGCGTTCCTCGCGAAAGACAAGGAAGTTATCGACCACGCCTGGGCGGGCGATATCGTGGGTATTAACGACCCGGGACTGTTCCGCATCGGCGATACGCTTACCGATGGCGAAAAAATCAACTTTACCGGCATTCCGGATTTTGCTCCGGAACACTTCGCCCGCGTAACGCTTTTGAACCCGCTTAAGTCTAAGCAGATGGCGAAGGGCCTTGCCGAACTGAGCGAAGAAGGTGCAACCCAGCTGTACGAACCGCTCAAGTCCGCTATTCCTGTGATTGGCGTGGTGGGCGAGTTGCAGTTCGACGTGCTCAAGTTCCGCCTGCAGAGCGAATACGGCGCCGATGTGTCGCTGGACCGCGTGCCCGCTCACGGAATCCGCTGGGTGTCGGGCCCCGAAGCCGATGTGGCCAAATTCGCCGAAGAATATGCGATGGATTGCATGATGGACAAGGAACGTAATCTCGTTTGCCTGTTCCCCAACGAGTATCGCCTGAACCTTGCTATCAAGAACTACGAGAACCTAACCTTCGCTGCCACTTCGCAGGGGTAGCTGAAGGGGGGGGGCGAGAACATGAAAAAAAATGATTCAGGATGTCATCTTGGATTGAGCTTTAGGTGCCAAATAGAATGCTGGGCCGCTCTGTTGTTTGCATTTATGATGTCGGCCTGTGACGGTGACAGCAGCTCAAATGCAGAATCTTTGGGAGTATTTTCAAGTGATTCTGAAATCAATTCGTCTGCCGCTTTCTCGTCAGATTCGGAAGATGCAAAAAGTTCCGCTAGCGACAACGTTTCCGAGCGTGCTGAAGGAACTTTAACGGATTCCCGTGATGGACAATCCTATCGAACTGTGAAAATCGGTTCCCAGATATGGATGGCGGAGAACCTCAATTACGAAATGCCTAATAGTTTCTGCTATAATGATTCTGCATGGTACTGCTCCAAATACGGTCGTCTTTATACGTGGGATGCGGCAAGATATGCTTGTCCGCAAGGCTGGAGTTTGCCAAGCAAGGTTGACTTTGAAACGCTTTTCTCTGCAGTGGGTGAACAATCCAGTGCGGGGGCTATGCTCAAGTCAACTAGCGGGTGGTCTTGGAATGTTTTTAACGATGAAGATGGTAACGGCGTAGATGCTTTTTCTTTCTCGGCTCTTCCTGCCGGCTGCAGGCTTAGTAACAATTTCGTTGCCGAAGGTTTGCATGCGAATTTCTGGAGCAATACATTGTATGCTGATTCCCGTTATGATGCATACGATATGTGTTTGGATTATAGGTCTGCCGCAGCGGGCTTGTGCATACATGACGTGTATGATTCATACCCTGTTCGTTGCATTAAGAATTGGTAAGTTGCTCTTAATTAAGAATCTTCGTTTGCTGTGTAAACGACTAACCTTAGGCTTTCCCCGTTTACACTCTTTAAATGAATTTGTAACAAAAATTTTTCAAATCCGTGGAACTTCATGGCTCCTTCCATCGGGGTTTTAGGGGTGTCCCCCTAGGCGAGGGGGTGGGGAGCAACGAAGTGCGATACAGGGGGAGACTTCCCCCTTTATGGTCGTTCATTGAAGACGCTCGTATTTCTCATCTCACATTACACATTCCTAACCACTTCCTACAGTCTACTTCCTACTTCCAACTTATTTTCTCAAATCTCTCGTCTTTTGTCTCTCGTCTAATTAGTATATTTCCCTTACACAGGCGAGTATTGCGCTTGCCCAGATTTTTTAACATCAAAAAGGAAAAACATGAAACGTCTCCCCATTGTTGCTATCGCAGTATGCTTCGCCGGTCTCGTCGCCTGCAATCAGGCTTCCGCTGGCGGTTCGTTCAACCAGCAGGCCAGGCTCGACAACCTGGAAAAGGAATTCAAGCAGGTCAAGGAAGAATTCGAGATCATCAAGTACGCCCTCGACAAGCGCGGCATTTCCCTGGAACAGGCCCGTGCCGAAATGGAAGCGGACAACAAGGTCTGGGATATCCCCGACGAAGATAGCCCGGTCTTTGGCAATACCAAGAATCCGAAGCTCACGATTGTTGAATTTACCGAGTTCCAGTGCCCGTACTGCTCCCGTATCGCTCCTGTGATGCAGGAACTCAACAAGAAGTACCCCGACCAGATCAAGTTCGTCTACAAGCACTTCCCGCTCAGCTTCCATGCGAACGCCCGTGCCGCAGCAGCTTCTTCCATCGCAGCACACAAGCAGGGCAAGTTCTGGGAATACCGCTACGCCCTCGCTCCGCATAGCCGCGAACTCGGAGACTCCATCTATATCGAAGTGGCCAAGCAGGTCGGCTTGAACATTGAACAGTTTAAGAAGGACATGGTTCTCGATTCTGCCATGAACGCCCGTATCGACAAGGACTTCCAGCTTGGTGCCGAAGTCGGCGTGCAGGGCACCCCGAACTTCTACATCAACGGCAAGCGTCAGGACCGTTTCAGCCCGGATCTCGTTGAAAAGCTCCTGAAGGAAGCCAAGTAATTACCTAAGCGGTTCAATCTGTAAACGCGACTTTGCATGCAGAAGAACCGTTTTTGACGAAAAATTTTTAATTTCAAAATCAAACTAAAAACACAACTAAAAGGACACGATCATATGATGAAGCGTACATTGACTGCCGCTACCGTCGCCCTCCTCGGCTTTGGTGTCTCGGCTACAATGGCTCAGCCGAAAGCTCCGCGTGTAGTTCCTTACAAGTTCTTCGACGAACAGTATCGTCCGGGGGGCTTTGACTACGCATACGGCGGCAAGAGCAAGGGTATCACCATTACTAAAGACGGCGGCTACAAGTCTAAGGCTGCCTTGAACATCAAGCTTGACCCGAGCGAATATTCGGGCGCTTCTGTTTGCCTTTACAATGAAACCTTCGACCTGAACAAGTTCATGCTCGACTCCAAGATCGAATTCATGATCAAGGGCAAGAAGGGTGGCGAAGCCGTTAAGGTTGGCCTCTTGGATGAAGAAATTTCTGATGGCAAGAAGACTCAGGTCGTTCTTCCGATGAACAAGTACATCCAGGGCGGTGCCGTGACGACGGATTGGAAGAAGGTTTCCATTCCTCTCGTGGACTTCCCGGATCGTGGCTTGTACTGGGACAACACCCGCAAGTCTGAATTCCCGGCCCGTATCGACTGGGACAAGATTGCCGAAATCCGCTTCTCTATCGACAAGAGCGGTGCATCTGATTTCGAAATCTGGGTGGACAACATCGAAATCGTGAAGGGCAACAAGAAGGCTGCCCCGAAGAAGAAGATCGTCTACTGGGATGAAAACAACGACGTCATCAACGGACCGAAGAACCCCGAAAAGCTTGACGGCAAGGCTAAGCCGGTTGCTAATGGCGTGTTCTATTCCGATGGTCTCAAGGGCTTCAGCTACAGCTACGGTGGTCTTTCCGCCCAGCGCGAAGCTGATTCCAAGACGGCTGGCAACAAGAACGTGCTCGCCCTCTACATCGATAACAACGACTGGTCCGGCGTGACCTACTCTCTTGGCGAAGGCAAGTACATTGACCTTTCCAAGGTGCGTAACAAGGGTGGTCTCTACTTCTGGATCAAGGGTAAGCTCGGCGGCGAAAAGGTGTATGTCGGTATCCTCGACAACCAGGGCAACGACATCAAGAGCCAGACCAAGATTAGCCTGAACGACTGGATCGAAGGCTCCAAGGTCGGCACTGACTGGAAGCTCGTGAAGATTCCTCTGAAGAAGTTCGGCGACAAGGGTAAGGCTTGGGACGCTAACAAGCAGGCCGAAGTTGCCAAGGACGTGCAGTGGAACAAGATTCAGGAAATCCGTTTCTCTGTGGGCAAGGGTGAAAACCAGGGCGAACCGGGCAAGCCGGCTCCTGTGACCATCTTTGTGGACCAGATTACCTTCACCGAAAATATCGACTGGGTTGACCCGGATATCAAGTGGGATAACTGGAAGTCCAAGGCTCCGGATGTCGTGATTTCTGACTTCGAAGGCAAGTTCGCCAAGGACAAATGGGAACCGTCTTTCGGTCCGAAGTCCAAGGCCGAAATCGAAATGCCGTATAAGACTTCCAAGCTCGATGGCAACAGCCTCTACATCAAGCACTTCGAAATGTCCGACTGGGTCGACTTCGTGCTTGACTTCACCAAGAACACTGCCAACCACGACAACAAGCAGCGCGACTGGACGAACCACTGGGGCATCATGTTCGACGTCTACTCCGAACGCGCATGGCAGTCCATCACGGTTCAGATCGGCGACGCTGGTAACGAACTCTTCGTTTCCAACACGGGTGTTCCTCGCGGTCGTACCACGGTGATCGTGCCGTTCCGCACCTTCTCCAAGTTCCCGTACTACCAGCCGCCTACCGCCAAGGAAAACGGCGTGTTCGACCTCAAGGGCGTTGTCTCTCTCGACTTCAAACCGGGTGGAGAAGGCTCTAACGGTTCTTTCGAAATCGACAACATCAAGCTCACCAACCAGAAGGAAGTCAAGGCTGCTGACCGTCCGGCTCTCGTGAAGGTTGAAGTCAAGGGTACCGGCGATGTCATCAACCCGAACATCTCGGGTGGCCTCTTCGGTATCAACGCTGCCCTCTGGGATGGCGACATGCTCGACAATCCGAAGTTCAAGGTCCAGACTGCTGAATACGCCAAGCGCATCAACCACGGCATCATCCGCTATCCGGGTGGTCTCCGTGCCGATGACGACCACTGGAAGGAAATCCTCGACAACCACGACTGGATGGTCGATACCGACGAATTCCTCGCCTGGTTGAAGAAGACCGGTTCTAACGCCATGTTCACCGTGAACTTCGGTTCCGGCACCGAACAGGAAGCCGCCGCTTGGGTGAAGCACACCAACATTGACAAGAAGGCCGGCATCGTTTACTGGGAAATCGGTAACGAAGTCTATGGTAACTGGCACCCGTACTATGAAAAGTATGGTAAGGACGGCGGTACCATTTATGGTAAGCGCGCTCGCAAGTTCATTGAAGCCATGAAGAAGGTTGACCCGACCATTAAGGTGGCCGTGCTCGGCGTGCTCGATGGCCAGTGGAACGACAACGTGCTCAAGGAAACCGGCGACATTGCCGACGGTCTCATTGTTCACCATTACCCGCAGCACTTCGGTGAAGAAAACGACTTCGCCATGCTCTCTGCTCCGCAGGACCTCGTTCCGATCTACAGCCGTCTCCACAAGGTTGTGGACAAGTGGACCAGCCACTTCAAGAAGGACAAGAAGATTGAACTCTGGCTCACCGAATGGAACTCCGTGGACTTCAACCCGGGTCCGCAGACCATCGCTCTCGAAAACGGTCTGTTCGTTGCTGACTACCTCGCTATGCTCGCCACCGAAAACGTGGACAACGCACAGTACTGGGATATCCACAACGACATCACTCCGGAAGGCGGTGACTACGGTTACCTGACCCGTTCTGCAGAAGAATGCATGAACTGCCCGCGTCCGAGCTACTGGGCATTCCAGATGGCCTCTGACGCTCTCCGCGGCAAGCTCCTCAAGACCGAAATTTCCGGTGACAAGGAATCGCTCATCACGACCTACTACACCGAAAACGGCAAGAAGAAGAGCCTCCTCGTGATCAACAAGAGCCCGTACAGCGACTACGAACTCAAGTTGAACATTCCGGGCTTCAAGGGTAAGGCCACCGTCCAGACGCTTGACAAGAGCTCCGAAAAGCTCAAAGAAGGCTGGGCAAACGATCCGTCCAAGAAGGCCAAGAAGGGTGTTGATGTGTCTAAGCCGATCAAGGTTGGCAAGCGCACCATCACGCTCATCACGGTGGAATAAGGATTATCATTCCGGCTTAACCGCCGGAATCCTCCTGTGAGAAACGCCCCGGCTTTGCCGGGGCGTTCTTTTAAATCCGGCTAATAAGTCGGCTGTATAAACGAAAAGCCGCAGGCATTTGCCCGCGGCTAAATTTTTTACTGATGATTACTAACCACTAATCACTGTTTACTGTCTACTTCCTACCGTCTACTCTTTTATCGTTCCAGGCGGAAGTAGACTGCGGCCAGCGGCGGGAGCTTGATATTCAGGCTCCACTGGCGGTTCTGCCACGGAATGTCCTGCGTCCAGACTTCGCCGAAGTTACCCACGTTGGATCCGCCGAACATGTCGGAATCGGTGTTGAAGATTTCTTTCCACTTGCCACGAGTCGGAGCGCCCAGGCGGTAGTCGTTGCGGACCACCGGCGTGAAGTTGAATACGCACAGAATCTGGTTCCCGTGGTCGTCCTTGCGCACAAAGCTCACGATGGAATTGTCGGCGTCGTCGCACCAGATCCATTCGAAACCGGTGTAGTAATGGTCGATTTCCCAGAAGGGCGCGTTTTCCTTGTACAGGTGGTTCAAAACCTTCATCATCTGCAGGAGCTTGCCGTGGCTATCCCAGCTGACCAGGTGCCAGTCGAGGGAGCGCTTTTCGTTCCATTCGCGGAACTGGCCGAAATCGTTGCCCATGAAGTTGAGCTTCTTGCCCGGGTGCGCATACTGGAAGGCGTAGGTGAGGCGGAGGTTTGCAAACTTCTGCCAGTTGTCGCCCGGCATCTTGCCTAGCATCGAACCCTTGCCGTGCACCACTTCGTCGTGGCTGAACACCTGGATGAAGTTTTCGCTGTAGGCGTACACCATGCTGAAGGTCAGCTGGTTGTGGTGGTACTTGCGGTGAATCGGTTCGTGCTGGATGTAGCTGAGGAAGTCGTTCATCCAGCCCATGTTCCACTTGTAGTGGAAGCCGAGACCGCCCTGTTCAGGCGGGCGCGTAATGCTCGGGAAGCTGGTGGATTCTTCGGCAATCAAAATCGCATGCGGCGTGAGTCGGCCCATGATGCTGTTCAGGTGCTTCAGGAATTCGAGCGTATCGTAGTTGATGTTGCCGCCGTCCTTGTTCGGTACCCACTGGCCTGGGCCCTTGCCGTAGTCGAGGTAAAGCATCGATGCCACGGCGTCCACACGCAGGCCGTCGCAGTGGAATTCCTTGAGCCAGTACATGGCGTTTGCGATAAGGAAGTTCTTGACTTCGTTGCGGCCCAGGTTAAAGATGTAGGTGCCCCAGTGCGGGTGTTCACCCTGGCGCGGGTCGGCATGTTCGTAACAGGCGGTGCCGTCAAAACGTCCGAGGGCGTGGGCGTCTTTGGGGAAGTGTGCCGGAACCCAGTCCACAATCACGCCGATTTCGTTCTGGTGGCAAAGATCCACAAAATGCCTGAACTGGTCCGGCGTGCCGTAGCGGCTGGTGGGGGAGTAGTAGCCGGTCACCTGGTAGCCCCAAGATTCGTCCAGCGGGTGTTCAGCGAGCGGCAAGAATTCCACGTGGGTGTAGCCCATTTCCTTGAGGTACGGAATCAAGGTTTCTGCAAGTTCGTCCCAGTTCAAGAAACGATCCGGATTCGCGGGGTCGCGGCGCCAGGAACCGGCGTGGACTTCGTAAATGTTCATGGGCGAACCGAAAACCTTGGTAGCCCAGTGCGTAGACATGTAAAGGTCGTCGCCCCATTCGTAGCCATCGAGGTGCGTGGTGATGGAGGCGGTTGCCGGGCGGACTTCGCTGAGCTTTGCGAGAGGGTCCACTTTCACATGCAGGTTGCCGTCGGCGCCGTGAATCTCGTAGCGGTAGAGTTCGCCTTCGCCAATGTTTGGAATGAAAATTTCCCAAATGCCGGTTGAGCCAAGCATACGCATCTGGTTGCGTCGGCCGTCCCAGCTGTTGAAGCTGCCGACCACGGAGACCGCGCGGGCGTTCGGAGCCCAGACGGCGAAGTGGACTCCCTTGAAGCCCTGGTGTTCTACGAGGTTTGCGCCCAGCTTGCGGTAGAGTTCGTAGTGCGTGCCGCTCGAAATCAAGTGGCGATCAAAGTCGCTAAGTACAGGGAGGAATGCGTAGGGGTCGGTGAGCGTGTATTCGTTGCCGTCGTCTTGGCGAATGATCAAGTTATAAAAGAACGGTTCGTATTCCTTGTCGATGATGGCTTCGAAAAATCCGGTGTTGCCGATCTTCATGAAGTCAAATTCGAATTCCCCGTCACAGGATTCGCCTCGGATGTAGCTTGCTTGCGGCTGGTAGGCGCGAATCACGGTCTTGATGCCACGGTCGGTATTTAGCGGATGGATTCCCAATATCGAAAAAGGATCTTTCGTATTAAAGTCCCAAATGGCCCGCATCTCTTCTGCGGTAAGACTGGTGAAATCATTCCATTCCATACACTACTCCTTTAAATTGAACCTTATCTTACGATAGGCGTTTTTCCAAGTAAAATATAACTTAAACGAATCTTTTGATGACAAGGAAGTGTAAAAAACTACTTTCGATTCCGAATTACATCAATTTTCACTTTTCCGGTATCGTAGATGCTCTTGCGTAGGTAGATTCCGTTTTGCGGAATGCCCTTCAAATGGTTCCCAAGCATGTCGTAGTAAAGGGAACGCATTGGTTTTCCGTGAATGTCGCTATACCTTGCAGAAACAGCTGTTGTCACGGTATCGACGAAGGGCTTGTCTGGGTCATCTACCACAAGCTTGATTCTTGCCCGGCTTTTGCAACCGGTCTCGTTCGTGTAAACTACGGTGTAGTAGCCGCTAAAGTCTCCGTCCACGTTCTTGAGTGAATTTTCGCGGGTAGTGGACTTGAATCCGTTCGGGCCTTCCCAGCTCCAGACCTTGCCGTCCCACGGATGCGGGCCGAACTGCACCGTGGCCCCTTTTGCGACTTTCAGGTCGAGCGTTTCGCTCCAGCCGCCGTCGTCCACCTTGATGTAGGGGGTGATCTTAGTGCCGCTGCACGGGGCGACAACCTTCTTTCCGTCGCATACACCGATAGAATCGGGAATTTCTATCACACGCGGTTCGAAATCCGGGGTGGGGAAGGCCTTCATGAGTTTTGCGGTCTCTTCGGCGGAGACCGGGATGATTGTCCCGTGGCGGGGCGTGAATGCGCCACTCGTCTTGGTGTCCTGCACGAACTTGAAATTTTCAAGGTCGGTGCTGCTCGTGAACTGGTAATGCCCGTTCATATAGCAGTCGTACATGAGTATCCAGCTGTTCTGGTTGATAAGCTTGAATACGCCCGCACCTTCCACAGCTTCGGTCGTTTGCTGGAGTGCACTTTTGCACTGGTATAGCCAGCTCGGGGCCTTCGTGTGGTTCGATGAGGTGAGCGACTGCGCTCTGACCTTGCAGATTCCTCCGTCGCCCTCGTTCTTGTAGAAGGCATGGTAGAACTTGTCCACCGGGTTGTAGACGATATCCATGTCGATGGTCGACTTGCCGCGGTCAAAGAAGTGTATGGGGTCGCTTTCGAGGTCGGTAAAGTTCTCGTTCGCGTAGGCAAAATAGACCTTGTCGTAGGCGATGGTGCCGTCGTTTGTCAACAGCGAAAAGTACACCAGCGGGCGGCCCTTGGTGCCGTCTTTGTTTTCGTAGGTGTCGTCCCAGAAGGTTTCCGGTGCCCACACGCGGGTCACGTTCGCAAAATTCTTGCCCTTGTAGCGCTCCGGGAAGTGTATCGTGCTGTGTTCCCAATTGATCAGGTCGCGGGAGCGCATGAGTACCATGCCGCGGTTGCTCGCCCAACCCTCGGCGCTTTTCATGTCGGTATTCACCATGTAGAACCAGCCGTTAGGCGCGCGCAGTACATGCGGGTCGCGGAGCCCCTTCTTGATGCTCACCGTGTCGGCGGCCACCACGCGCTTGCCGTTGTTCATGGGGGTAAAGTTATACCCATCGTTGCTCAGTGCGTAGTATATATTTTCGTTGTCGTTTGACGGAAAATAGGCGAAAAGGTAGTTGGAGTAGGGCTCGTAGCCGTGGATAGAAACTGCAAATTGTTTTTTTTCGGTGCGGTAGGGGGCTTCTACATCGGTAATGCTTGCCGTAAGGATTACTTCGTGGTTTTCGCCCACTAGGCGGCCGTTGACGTGTCCGTCATGTCCCAAGAATAGCGTGTCGGAACTTTCCCAGGTCACGGGGTAATGGCCATAGGTAGATATGGTATCGGGGAGTTCAAGGTCTGTGTAGAGGTCGTTTATTTCGTTTCCGAGTTGAAGATCGTTTATGGCCTGTATGAAGGGGGCCAAAACAACCTCCTGTGCAAATACGCTCCCCAGTGCAATGAATGTCATTATGAATATGCGATGCATAGGTCTTCTCCTTTTTGCCTATTACCCAAAATAGCCTGCACACCAAATTTGTCTAAAATATAATTCTAGAAATCGACTTTCTATAGCAAAAAAACAAAAATAAAGGACAATTTGTCAAGGAACATTGTGGCTAAAATCACAAAAAATGATTGAAAAAACATATAAAAAAGTTGCAAATTGGCTTTTTTGCAAAAAAAAAGCATATTATTCCAAGTTGGAATAAAACAATTTGTTCTATTTCTTAAGAATAACGCTATATTACGGATATATGGATCGATCCCGCGCAAAAATTTTAGTTATTGACGACACCAAAACAAACATAGAAGTGCTCGAAGGCATTTTGTCGGGCGAATATGATGTCTTTGTCGCCTTGGATGGAAAAAAAGGCCTGATGCTTGCCGAAAAGGTGAAGCCCGACCTGATTCTACTTGATGTGATGATGCCTGAAATGGATGGTTACGAAACCCTCCGGCAGATGAATGAAAAGAATTTGGTGAACAATACGCCCGTATTGTTCCTTACAGCCAAGGCCGATTCCAAGAGTGAGCAGATGGGGCTCGACCTTGGTGCCGTAGACTATATCACCAAGCCGTTCCACCCGAATTTGGTGCAGTTGCGCATCAAGAATCAGCTGGAGTTCAAGCACCAGCGCGACCACTTGCAGGAACTTGTCGAAGAAAAGACGGTCGACCTGCGCAATACCTTGAAGGTCATGCTCACGAGCCTCGGTGCGCTAGCCGAATACCGCGACCCTGAAACCGGTGCGCATATCAAGCGTACCCAGGTGCTAGTGCAGATGCTTGCCGAAAAGTTGCAGAACCATCCGCGCTTCAAGGATGCCATTCCGAACAAGGAATACATTGACTACTATGCCACGGCCGCGCCCTTGCACGACATAGGCAAGGTGGGCATTCCCGATGAAATTTTGCGCAAGCCTGCTCGTCTGAACGAAGAAGAATGGGCGGTGATGAGTACGCATGCCCAGATGGGTTACGACGTGCTTGTGAATGCGACGCATGAACTCAAGGATCATCCGCTGGTACGTATTTCTGCAGAAATTATCCTGAATCACCATGAGCGCTACGATGGTCATGGGTATCCCAACGGTGTCAAGGGTGACGATATCCCGGTGGGAGCTCGTCTGATGTCAGTTGCCGATGTTTATGACGCCCTGGTGTCACGTAGACCTTATAAGGAAGCTTACCCGCACGAAGTGGCGGTGAAGGAAATTTTTGAAGGGAAGGGTACGCAGTTCGACCCCGATGTCGTCGATGCCTTTATGGCTCTAGAATCGCAATTCCCAGAAATTTATGAACGGTTCAAGGAAGAATCGTAGTAGGGAGAGATTTTGACTTATAATCCGCTCAATGCGCAGCGCCGCCGTTTGCGAAACCGTATCTCTATGGTTTATGTCCTTCCGACGTTTCTTGCGGCGGTTATCTTGGTCATTATCTTTGCTTATGCGGTGCGGGCCATGCTCGTGGATTCCGCGGTTGCCAATACCGAAACGGCGCTCCATGACCGTGTACAGACCGAAATCGAAGCTCTCCTGAAAGAAAACGAGGATAAATTCCTTAATCTTAGCAAGCGAATCCAGCAGGCCACCAAGGATAACGCGATAAAGCCATTGCTTTCAAAGTCGATTCAGGGTTCCGAAGGTATTGTCGACATCTATTATGGTAATCGCGACGGGGACTTTGCGTCGGGAAAAGGAATCAAGCTCGAAAGTGGAAAATCTGAGTTCCGCACCACGGGCTGGTACCTGGAAGCATCTCGCAAAAGGGGACTTGCCTATACGGGTCCGTCGATCCGCAAGGACCTGAACAAGCAGGTACTGACCCTTTCTTACCCTATCTGGGACAAGAATCATAAGTTCCGCGGTGCGGTGGCCGAAGACCTGAGCCTGCACAAGGTTCGCCTGTCTATGGGCGGACTTGCCAAGGAAGAAGGCGGCATCACGATGCTTGTCGGTAGCGATAACGACAACCTTTTCACCTATTTCCCTTACGAAACCAACCGTGGCAAGGTCTTGCAGGATAGCGTTGAAAGCCTGTTGCAGCTAGTGTCATCCAAATTCAGTTCAGACACATTGATGGACGGACGTATTCTACGCTTCGAGAAGGCAAACGAGCACCGTCAGCAGCTGATCTTTATGGTGACGCCGCTGAAGCAGTTGCCCTTCTACCTGGTCCATGTGAGTCAGCACAACAAGATTGCCGCAAACATCGACAACCATGCGACGACGGTGTTTGGCGTTGTCGCCATCTGCGTTTTCCTGATGATGGGGCTTGCAGCCCTTGTATCGCATATCCTTTTCCGCCGATTTATCCAGCGCGACTTGAACGACAGCGTAAATTCGAGTACGCTTTTCGATACGCTTTTGTGGAAGGGCGACAACTTTACCATCATATTGACCAACGAAAATTTCGATATCTTGCATGCAAGTGCCCGTGTCGTTGACTTCTTGAACAATGGCGAAGACATAAAGGAAGAGAGCCTGTTCAAGTATTTCACTTCCGATGCGTTCAAGAAGTTTGCACACCGCGTGGCGATGGGCGGCCAGATGTTGGCAAGCGAACGCAAGACGATTGTGCGGGTACAGAATTCCGATGGGGAAGTGGCATGGTGGGGTATGTCGTTCCAGGCCCTTGTCGAAGACAACGGTGCAACGAGATTCCTGATCATGGTGAGCGACGAGACGAGCGGGATCCAGAAGGATACCATCCTTGATACGATCATGCTTTCGGGCGACCATTCTATCTTGGTCATTTTCGACAAAAATCTGCATGTCAAGTATATGTCCAGGCAGCTCGCTGAATTCCTCAATAAGGAATGGCGTTCCTTTGTGGGGCTTTCAATAAACGAACTCAAGGACATGGGGCTTCCGGAATCGATGATCAAGGCGATGATTGCCTCGTACGAGAAAGACGAGGTCTGGAAAGATTCCTTTATGCTCAAGCCAGAAAATGGCTCCGTGGAGACCTGGTTCCGTGGCGAGGGTTGCACCCTGAAGGTCCAGGAGACGGTTGTGGGCTACATGCTTTCGATGATCGACATCTCGGAAGTGGTGGCGGCGCGCGAAATTGCGGAACAGGCGACGCAAGCGAAGAGTGAATTCCTTGCGAACATGAGCCATGAAATCCGCACGCCGATGAATGCGATTATCGGTATGGCGCATCTTATTTCTGAAACAGAACTTGACAACCACCAGCGCGGCTTTGTCGAACGTATCAGCCATGCCGCAAAATCCCTGCTTGGGATCATCAACAACATCCTTGACTTCTCAAAAATTGAAGCGAAGAAACAGGACCTGGAAATTACGCAGCTTGTGCTGCAGGACGTGATTGGCGAAGTGGCGGCGCTTGCCGAAGTGCGTATCGCCGGTCGCCCGATAGAGCTGATTGTGGATGTGGATCCGGATATTCCTGAAATATTGATGGGTGACCCGCTCCGACTATCACAAATCTTTACAAATCTCATCAACAATGCGACGAAGTTCACCGAGAAGGGTAGTATCACGCTCAGCGTGAAGCTGCAGCAGATGGTGAACAATTCGGTCAAGCTGTATTTCTGCGTGAGCGATACGGGTATCGGCATGACCCCCGAACAGCTAGGCAGGCTTTTCAATGCGTTCACCCAGGCGGACGGCTCTACTACACGCAAGTATGGCGGTACGGGCCTAGGTCTTGTGATTTCCAAGTCGCTTGTAGAATTGATGGGTGGCCAGATGCAGGTTTCAAGCGTCTCCGGCGAAGGTTCCCAGTTCTACTTTACGATAACGCTCCCGATTGCAAACCAGGCGGGAGAGCCCAAGTGGAAGAGCGAGACGCAGCTGCGCAACAAGAACATCTTGCTGGTGGATGACTGCGCGAACTTGAGAACGGTGCTCCGCCACTATTTGACAAGGCTACAGTGCGTCGTCGAGGAGGCAAGCTCCGTGGACGAAGCTCTCGACTTGATTCAGGCTCACGAAGAGGCGAAGGAGGCTCCTTACGATCTGTTCCTGGTCGATTATGGAATGCCGATTTTGAATGGATTTGACTTTGTGCACGGCCTGAACGAGAACATGAAATCGATTCCGAAGGTGTTGATGCACCCGATTCATTTCGATGAAAACGAGCTGAATACCGCGAAGAATTTAGGCTTTAACAGCTTTGTCTCGAAGCCGCTCCAGATTAGCACCCTCTTGAGTGCGCTACAGGAGGCTTTTGGCTATCCGCTCTCTTACAAGAAGGTGGAAAAGAAGGAAAAGGGTAAGATCTACTTCAAGGAAGCGAAGATCCTTCTGGTCGAAGATAACCAGATGAACCAGGAACTGGCCGTGTCGCTCCTGAACAGTGTTGGCCTTACCGCGATGATCGCAAATAACGGTAAAGAGGCTCTGGAACAGCTCAAGAAGGATGCCTTCGACCTGGTGCTCATGGATATCCAGATGCCCATTATGGATGGGCTTACGGCTACCCGCGAAATCCGTGCCCGCGACGACGAGTACTTCAAGAAAGTGCCTATTCTTGCGATGAGTGCAAGGGCCTTCCAGAAAGATACCGAGGAGTGCCTTGAAGCGGGCATGAACGCCCATATCGTCAAGCCGATCGACCCGACGATTCTTTACGAGGAAATGGCGAAGTTCCTTCCGGTGGCGGCTGAAACGCAGCGCACGTCGACCGACTCGATGGACCAGAATGTTTCGCAGGATGACGAAATGTTCCTGTCGTATTTCCAGAAGGTCAAGAATTTCGATGCAGAATCGGGACTCTACCATGCCAACAACAACCGCAACATGTATCTCAAGATTCTGCATGGTTTCGTGCGCGACTATGGCGGCAACTCGTTCAACTTGAGGGGGCTTATCGAACAGTTCCACTACGAAGAAGCAACCCGCATCGTCCATACGATCAAGGGACTCTGTGGAACCATTGGTTCAACTCATGTGCAGACGCTCGCGGCGGCGCTTGAATCGGAACTGGAGCAGAAACAGTGCAACTTTAGCGAGTACAATGTCTTCGAGGAAAACCTACATTCTCTTGTCGAAGATCTTGACATTGTTTTAAGGGATATTGTTTCTGAGCAGAACTCAACCGTTCAGAAGCAGGTAGATCCTGAAGCCGAAAAGAAGCTGATGGCGGCGGTGAACTCGCTAAAGGATGCCATTGATACTTGTTCTTCGACACAATGCAAGCGCATCCTTGAAGAAATTGACAACATCGCCTTCGACAGTAGCAGGGAAGCCCTTTTGCGCAAGCTCAAGGAACTCATCGACGATTACAGCTTTACTGAAGCAGCCGAAACTCTGGAAAAAATCGAAAAGACGTTCTCCGCCTAGTGTAGTACCATGGCGGCAATAAAAGCAAAGGCGACTATAATTGCCGCTACGATAGCTACGGGGTTTGCTTTCTTTTTACCGAATTCTTTTTCGACGATTTCGTTGTAGTCCGGGGTCTCGAGATCCGAGAATTCGGCCCCTTCAGACCAACCGGTCTCTTTGTCACTCCCGCAGTGTGGGCAAAATGTGGCTTTATCGTCTAGTGAGGAGTGGCAATGGGGGCAAATCATATTATAAATATAGTAAAATTTTAAGCTTATGGCTAAATCTATGATAGTCAATGATTTCTGTGAAAAATTGCCGTTTTTTGTCAAAAAAGGCCGTTTTGCTGAAATGTTATTAAAATGGATGGTGCTTTTTTGAGCAAAAATTTTCATTTTTTTTTGTCAAGAGATGGTTCAAAATTTTTCTGTTGATAAGTTGTTCTAATCATAGGGAGTGTATCTTGATTGTAGAGTGATTAAAGGCGTGATTTTCTTGCAAAAATAGGGGAATTTATGGGAAAATATTTTTTTTGCTTTTTTTTGTAAGAAAAAAGGCATTTTCAAAAAAAAAAATTTTGATGTCGCTCTTTTTGGAAAGTCCGTTTCTAATTTTCATCTTGCTTTTTAGATGATTGGTAGATTGTGACAAACGTTGTTTCTTTAGTTGAATCTGGAATTTCGGTCTGGCAGGCGGTCCTTGAACGCCTGCGTGTAGATTGTAAAGATTATTTGGGCCTTGATATGCTGGACATCGTCTCCTATGACGGTTTTGCAGATGGCGTAGTCCAGCTTTCTGTTCCCGATGAATTCCGTGAAAACTGGATCAAGTCCCATTATGCAGATATCATGCACAAGGCGTTTTCGTCTGTTCTGGGATCTAGTTTTGTTGATTTTTCAATTCGAATTGTCCCTCAAGTGGCAAATAAGGTGGTATTTCCCCGGGTCGCTCCTGTGGCGCCTGTGGTTGTGGAACGCCCCAAGAAGCGTGCTCCCCGTATCAAACTCTCACTTTATGCGGGCTATACTTTTGAAAACTTTATCGAAGGTGACAGCAACTTTACCGCATGCGAGGCCTGCAAGGCGGTAGCTGAAAAGCCGGGTGACCCGGCGCTCAACCCGCTGTTTGTCTACGGCAAGTCTGGCCTAGGCAAGACGCACCTGTTGCAGTCCATTGCGGCCTATATGCTCAAGGCACGCCCGCAGACGAAGGTTGTCTACTGCCATGCCTACGATTTCTTGAGCGACGCGACGGCTGTTTCTAAAGCGCTCAAGGCAAAGACCGGCAATGTTCGTGAGCTTGCGAACGCATTCATGGAAAAGTACGAGCGTTGCGATGTACTGCTTTTTGACGATGTACAGCTTTTGGAAAGCAAGAAGACCATTAGCCAGGAAAGGCTTGCCGTTCTAGTCAAGCACCTGCGTTCCATGGGCAAGCAGGTCGTTTTCTCTTCGGATAGACACCCGTCGGAGTTCAGGAAAACGCAAGCGGATTCTACAATCCAGGAAAATGGAGGTGCGATTCCGCATATTTCTGCAAGGCTTTTGGCGCCGCTCGAATCTTGTGTGGCAGTGGGCATCGACGTGCCCGACTTGAATACACGCATGAAGCTTATCCAGAAGAAGTCCATGAACATTCCGTTCCTCGACAAGGACCGCGACGAAATTTGTCGGTTCCTGTCGCTTCCGCCGCGCGAAAATGTGCGAGTCATCGAAGGTATGTTGAACGGGTTGCGTGCCATGAATGAATTTTGCTCCGAGAATCTCGACCTGGGTGCTGTCAAGCGCCTGGTGGCCGCACCAGGAACCGGTGTGGTGGAGCTGTCGGTCAAGGGTATTGCCGAAACGGTGGCGATGGAATTTGGCTCCGACTTGACTTCGCTTACAAGCAAGCGTCAGGATGCCGGGGTGACACTTCCCAGAAAAGTGTCCATGTTCCTTTGCCGCGAAATGACGAACAGTTCCCTTGCCGATATTGGTAGCTTCTTCAACAGGGATTATTCCTCTGTTATCGCCGCCATTCAGTCACTCACAAAGCAGATGGATAAAGACGAAAACCTTGCCCGCAGGGTAAAGGACATCCGCTATTTGCTGGAAGCCTAGCAATGATTGCTTTGGTGACAGGAGGCGCAGGCGTCGTAGGGAAGGCGCTCTGTCGGGAGCTTTTGGGACGCGGTGTGTGTGTGCGTGTCCTGACGCTTCCGGGCGATACCCAGGCTGGGTTTTTGCCTGTGGGGGTGGAGGTTTATTATGGCGATGTGACGGATCTTGAATCGATCCGTAAAGCGTTTGTAGGGGTTGATCTGGTTTACCATCTAGCAGCCATTCTGCTTTCGACAAAGCCGGGAGCGTTTGACCATGTCAATGCCGGTGGGACGCGCAATGTGGTGCTTGCGGCCAAGGAGGCCGCGGTGTCGCGTCTGGTTTATGTGTCTAGCATATCGGTGACTTATCCGGTCCTGACGGAGTATGCGAAAAGTAAACTTGCGGGGGAGTCCTATGTTAAAAATTCGGGGATTTCTTGGACGATCGTGCGTCCGACGCTTGTGATAGGGGAACCTGTGGGTCGTGGCGGCGGAATCGAGTTTAACATGTATGCCGACTATGTGCGTCGTTTTCCTGTATATTTTTTGCCGGGTGGGGGTAAATGCCTGAAGCGTCCCGTAGCGAGCACCGATTTGGTCAAAGGAATTGTCTTGGCGGGGCTTTCGGAACGTGCGGTCGGGAAAACCTACGCTTTGGCAGGGAAGCGCATCATGAACATGGCGGAAATGGCGCAGTCCATTTTAAATGCGGCGAAGAAGCGTCATTTGATGCTTCCTTTGCCCTGGTGGATTGCAAGAAAATTGGCCGTTCTTAAAGGCTGGATCGGAGGCCGCCCCGTGACGGCGGAACAGGCTTTGTCCGGTTTTTTATTTGATGCAGCTCCCGATATTTTGGATGCCGAACGGGACTTGGGCTACAAACCCGGCTCTCCGCTGTAATTTGCGGCAAAAAATCGTCGTTATCGTCACGGTTTTTGCATTTTTTTTGTTTTTGCCGCATTTTTTGTATATATTCGAGTAAAGAAGACGCTCTAAAGGATTTTGAATATGAAAAAAGCTTTTGGTTCTATGGTTTTTCCGGCAACATTGGCGACCTCAATGATGTTTGCCGCCTGTGGAAGCGACGACAATTCATCTAACGTGGAACGAGACGATGGTGTGAGCTCCAGCATCGAAGAGTCTTCGTCGTCCGAAAGCTCCGATGAAAAGTCCTCTTCTTCTAAAGAAGAAGACGCTCCTAAGGGTACCCGTGCAGCAACCTTGGACGATCTGGAAAAGAATATGTACCTTGGCGAAATGTTTGGTACCGATGTGTACCTCGCGACGGGTGCCAAGTTGGGCGTGTTCTCTATCTGGATTCCTGATTCGGCGTGGATCGCCGTCCGTTCCGATTTCAAGGATGGTGAACTTGAATATGGAAAGACAAACGGTTCCTTTATGGGAACCGATGCGAAGAGCGCCAATGCGATGAAGAATGCCTTCGAAAAGTCCGGAATGCTCAAGTTCATCATGAACGAGAAGGATCAGTTGCAGGTCTCTGTGAACGGTGGCGACTATGTCGATGTTGAAAAGGCGAATGTGACCAAATCCGATAACTGGCTTTCGGATGCCTCCGACCTTCAGGGGGTAAAGCTTTCCTGCAAAGATGGCGATAAGAAGCAGGATTATACCTTCTACAAGGGGCGTTACCTTGCCGAGGAATCGAAGGGCGATTCTTCCAACTGGTATGCGGGCTACTACGATATCCAGCGCAGTCAGCTGCTGATGCTTCCGGTTTTCTTTGAAAATCCTGTGTCCTCGATGGCTACGGCCCAGGTGAGCCCTGATTTCAATCTTACAATGGTAACGGGGCAGTCGCTTGACTGCAAGAAGTCTACCTTCAAGCTTAAGGAACTCGATTCGAAGAAGCTAGAAGGAGAATGGGTCGCTCCCGATGGAGGGCTGGACTGGACTCTGAAGCTGAACAAGGACGGAAGCTATTCTGTTGTGGCGAAGAGTGGACGACAGACCTCTGTGGAACGATCTGGAACCTGGACTGTTTACGGAGACCAGCTGTTCTTGCAAAATACAAGGTGTAGCGACATCGACGAGTGCACTACCGCGGTGAAAGGAACTGTAGAAGGCCTTGATCCCAAATCGGGATTTACATACAAGCACAACGATGCAAGCTCGACGGGATTCCCGGAAGACTGGACTCTTCCGCAGTACGAATAATACGGATTATTCTTTTTCGATATCATAAGGGCTCCCGGTTTTCATCGGGAGCCCTTCGTTTAGTGACTTATTTGCTCTGCGCTACTTACCGTGGTGCTTATCGTGGTTGGGGCATCCGCAGCCGCCGTTGCCGTCGCAGTTTTCCTTGTGACCCTCACCGCCACATTCGCATTCGTGACCTTCTTCGCCGCACTTGCATTCGCCGTCTCCATTACCGCCACAGCAGCAGTGGTGGCCTTGCGGATTCAGTTCTTCTTCGGTTGCTTCGCGGACGGAAACCACCTCGATCGCAAAGTTCAGGTTCTTGCCGGCGAGTTCATGGTTTGCGTCGATGACGGCCTTGTCGCTCGAAACGGACTTCACGCGGATGGGCATCGGACCCATGGGTGTCTGGGCGTAGAACATCATGCCTTCTACGACCTTATCGACTCCCTGGAAAACGTCCAGCGGGACTTCCTGGGTCATTTCCTCGTTGTATTCGCCATAACCTTCGGAAGGAATCACCTTGACATCGAACTTGTCACCCACTTCGTGGCCGACCATTGCCTTTTCAAGTCCCACTACGATCATGTGGGCTCCCTGAATGTACTGCAGCGGTTCACGGCCTTCGGAAGTGTCGATGACTGCTCCTTCGTCGGAGGTCAGGGTGTAGTGCATCTGGACAACGGTCTTGTCGGCTATCTTCATGGAAAATCCTTTTTGTTGTTGCGGAATAGTCCGCTAAAATGTCGTGGGATGTAAATATAGAAATTATTCCATGTTTGAAGGAATCAGTCTCACCGTATCGGTGCTTCCGTTTTGCTGCGTGAGTGTGGGCGGAAGCTTTGCTGAATACCCCTTGAATTCCAGGCGGCTTTCCTTGATGCCCTTGTGAAGGAGGTAGTTGTAGATCTGGTTTGCCCTTTCTGTAGCGATTTGCTCGGAATCCTGGGATGAAACATCACTTGCGCTACACTGGATTGTGAGCTTGATCGGATATTGCCGCATTAAATAGATGATGTCGTTCAAGGCAGTGAAACTTGAATTGTAGAGTACGGCAGAAGAACCCTTGAAGCGGATCTTTGTTGCAATAAGGTTGAAGTTCATCTTTGCATTTAGGGGACAGCCCTGCGAATTCACTGGGATATTGGCAAATGTTCCGGGGCAATGGTCCGCCCAGTCGGCAATACCGTCGTTGTCGCTATCCAGAGGGCATCCTAGGCTATCGACGGGAGCCTTGCTAGGCGTACCAGGACACTTGTCTTCCTCGTCGAAGATTCCATCGTCATCCTGGTCGATGCGGCAACCGTGTATGTTGACATTTGCTCCCGGCGGAGTGTCTGGACACTGGTCCTTGGAGTCAGGAACTCCATCGTTGTCTTGGTCGACGGGGCAGCCCCAGGGGGCAATTGTTTCGCCCAATTTGCTATTGGGACACTTGTCAATGTCGTCTGGAATTCCGTCTCCGTCAAAATCAAGAGGACAACCGTACAAGTCGATGGAGATGCCTTCGGGGGTGTCGGGGCACTGGTCATGTTCATTGGGAATACCGTCGCGGTCTTTGTCCAAGAGGCATCCATCCTTGCCGACATGTTCACCGTGGAGTGTGCCTGGACACTTGTCGTTGTTGTCATCGATGCCGTCTCCGTCGGTATCCAGTGTACAGCCGCTTGAATCAACCGCATAGCCTTCGGGGGTCACGGAGCACTTGTCCAGATAGTCGGCGATGCCGTCGTGGTCGAGGTCTTCGGGACAACCGTTGTAGTCGACGATGAGCCCGAGGGGAGTTCCGGGGCAGATGTCAACGATGTTGAGCACTCCGTCCTGGTCTTCGTCGACAGGGCAGCCTCGGGCATTGACAACCTGTCCTTTGAATGTTTCGGGGCACATGTCCTTGCGGTTGATAACTCCATCTTTGTCGTCGTCCGCCCAGCTCAGGTCGATGATTTTCGTGATGCTAACGGCAACACCGACTTCAGGGGTCCCCCTAACACTGTACCTGATATCTTCTTCACGTGTCTTGAGCTCCACAGGAAGAACGTTCTCCTTGTCCTTCTTGTTGAAGTAATGTAAGCCGACGTCGCCGGATATGGTCAAGTAGGCATCGTATGGCAGATGGACCCTAAGACCTGGCGTGAGCCTGAAGGGACTGCTTAAAAAGTTGTATTTGATGTGCGATGTTCGAAGCGGCATTTCACCAGAGGCTTCCAAAATGACCGTTACGATTTTTTCGGGGAAAATGTTGAATCCCGCAGCCCAGAGCCAATAGTTGTCATTTTCGCCAAAGTCTTTCAATAGACCGAATACACCGTTGAAAGTCAAGAAGTCTTTGAATTCCATGGTAAGGTGCAGGTTCATCGAGGCGGCAAACTGGTCCGAGGAGAATGCGTAGGCGTCGCCATCGGATTTGACATACCAACGGTGTCTGGGGCGGAATCCCTTATCCTTGGAACCCGTGGGAGCTATGAGTTCGCCGCTGAGTCCAAGGAAAATCCAGTCGTTGATAGGAAAGGAGCCTTTTGCAATCATTTCAATGTCGCCGATACCTACCCCCTGAAGTTCGGTATCCCTGATGTAGCCGTCATAGTGCATGGGAAACGACATTCCGATTTCAAAATTGTCCTTGAGCGCAAAGCTTACAAAAAGGTTCTCGGTGTTTGAAGGCGTATTTTGGTCTAGCTGAACGAATTCTCCGTCCTTGTTGGTGTATCCTTCTTCGATACTAAGGGCGTGCCCGTCGCTCACCATTTCGAAACTGCCGGATATGAATAGTGAACCTTGCGGAAGCGTTTTTGCCGAAGGGGCGTGAATTCCGCTAATCGATCTCACGATACCCAGCTGAGCCAAGGCGGGTATGGAGAGAAGGCATAAAGCGAGAAGCAGTTTCTTCATAAGGGTGTCCAATCGACATAAATATAACATTTCTATATTTATCCATCGATGAAGGATTATAAAGAAAAAAATGAATTGCCGTCTTGGCACAGGAAATCCCAAAAGGCTTATCGCCTAAACCGCATTGTCATCGTATTGCAGATGGTGGCGGCCTTGGTTTTGGCAGGAGTCATTTGGTTTGGTGTTGAACGAGTGACTGGCAACTGAGTAAGATGATGCGTTTGTTCCTTGTCCTAGCATTATTTGCGATGGTGCTTGCGGGCTGTGCGGGAAACAGCCAGTCTGTAGCTTCAAAAACAGCAATTGTTAACATAGAGCCTCAGGATTCCCTGTCGTTTTCGGAAAGGGCGTCCAAAGAAAAAGTCTCGGATTCCTTGGCGATTCGTCCTTCCTGGACCTACTACCAGTATGCCTTGCAGGCGATGGATAACCAGGAATGGCTTTTGGCGAAGCACTATCTGGATGAATCCCTAAGACAGCTTGTTTCCGAAAAGTATGATTCTACCTATAAAAATGTTTCTGAAAAGGAAGATTCCCTTTACCGCTCGCAGATGCCGCTTCGGATCGTCAACGCTTTAGACGAAGTGTACCCCAATGTAGCCGCCTTGGGTGAAAATGCTGAAAACTTTATGCAGAACGACAATTCCATTGAAGGTGTCGATGCGTTGGATGAAAGCATGGCAGACAGTGCATCCCTTATGGTCATTGAAAGTTTCCTTGATACGCTGGATGTATCGCAGTTTACTCTTCCTGTTCAGTTCAACGAACGCGTGCTACAAGAAATATTCTACATGACGAATTCTGCACGGAAGTTCATGGCAGGTTCGCTGAACCGAAAGACAGCCTACGATTCGCTTATTTACGCGCAGCTGGACTCGGCGAAGATGCCCCGCGACCTGATTTACCTTGCTTTGGTGGAATCCGGTTTCAAGCTCAAGGCGTATAGCCGCGCAAAGGCATCGGGCATGTGGCAGTTCATTCCCGAGACAGGCAAGCGGTACGGACTTGAAGTCGACTACTGGGTCGACATGCGCCGCAATCCGGAGCTCGCGACAAAGGCTGCCCTCAAATATCTGAAACGCCTGCACGACGAATTCAATGACTGGCTACTCGCGATGGCCGCATACAACTGCGGCGAGGGCCGCGTGCGCAGGCTTGTGCGTGAAATGCAGGCGGATTCCACTCGCGATTCGACGCTGCCGGTTACCTACTGGGATTTGGAACTTCCGAAGGAAACCATGCGCTATGTGCCGCGAATCCTTGCCGCAATGGTGATTGGGCATTATCCGGAACAGTACGAGATGACGGTGGAGAAGACATTCCGCCCTGATTTTGACACCGTGACCGTATTCGATTCGTTCCCGCTTGAAGAAGTGGCCAAGCTTTTGAAGGTAAACGAAGACACGCTCCGCACTTTGAACATGGAACTGGTCAAGTGGTGCACTCCGCCAAACAAGGATTCTTATCTGCTTCGCTTGCCGGTTGGTACCCGTTCGGCTTTTGTCGAAGGCTACGACAAAATGGAAAAAAACAATTTCTCGAGCTGGCACCACCACAAGGTGCGTCGCGGAGAAAGCCTTGGAATCATTGCAAGGCAGTACGGCATCAAGGTCTCGGAACTGCAGCAGGCAAACGACATGAAGGGTAGCCGCATCCGTGCAGGGCAGTCGCTCCTGATTCCGATCAAGGTGACTCCGAAGCCGAAATCGACCAGGGGCAAGAAACCGGAACGGGTTCGCACCTATGTGGCAAAAGAAGGCGACAACCTAGCGTCTGTGGCGCGCATGTTCGGCGTATCGCAGGAATCCCTGCGTATATGGAATTCAATGGACGCCGCCGCCTTCGTGAAGGCGGGTGACACCTTGCTTGTGTCTAAGCCCGAGGTGACTACAAAATCCGATGAAAGCCGCCCCAAGTTGGCGGTGGGCCAAAAGTATGTGGTTCGCGATGGCGATACCTATGCGGCCGTTGCAGCCGCTTACGACATTCCGGTGATTCTACTGATGCAAGCAAATCAGGGCTTTACTCGCAGACTTACGGTAGGCGATTCCCTGGTGATTCCCGAATATGCCAAGAAGGCTACCGCTAAGCAGAGCGGGCGTGCTGCCAAGTCCGAAAAAACAAAGGCTGAAAAGAAAAAAACTGCCGAGAAAACGTCTGTCTATGTGGTGCAGTCGGGTGACAACTTGAGTGTCATTGCCCGCAAGTACGGCACGACGGTTTCGAAAATTCAGGAGCTGAATGGCATGGGCAAGTCCACGAACATCAGCGTCGGGCAGAAGCTGATTGTCGATGGAACCATAATCGAAGACGGCTTCAAGATCCATACCGTCAAGAAAGGCGAGGGACTTTGGGATATCGCTCGCCAGTACAAGGTGACCATTGAAGAAATTGTAAAGTGGAATAACCTGAACGACACCAAGATCAAGGTGGGTGAAAAGCTCAAGATCAAGCAGTAGGAACTGCTAGAACAGCGTAATGCCCAGGCTTACGTACGGCTGGAAGTAGGTGTCGAAATCCAGCATGAATTCGTCGTCTTCCTTTTTGTCCGTCGTTTTCCGTTCAAAGTAGGTGTGGAAGTATTCGTGGTTGTTCCTAAATCCGCCCGAAAGGAAGAACCCGTGCCACGCCATGCGCAGCCCCGCACCGTAGGCGTATCCGTAAATGACGGGGGAGAGGAACTTGGTATCGTCTGAGAAGAACGTCTTTCCGAAAACGGCGCCACCGAAAGCGTAAGCCTTGAGCATGAACTGGTGATTATAGTTCATGACTATCGGAAGGGCGAAGTCAAAACCGAGCTGGAACAGGGCCGTGTGGACCTGGTGGCGACCTTTCAGGTCAGTGGAATCAAAGGTGGCTTCAAAGAAATCGTCTTCGTCCGTGTTGGCGGCTAAGTCTTCATAAGCATCTTTTTCGTTGCGGGGCTTGTGGCTTATGCCGATGTACTGGTAGCCTGCCATCAGGTAGATGTCGAACCATTCGGTAAGCGGAAGGCTTCCCGAAGCACCGTAGATGTAGGAGTTGTCGATGCTGATGTCCTGTTTTTTGCCGTGGACCTTGTAGGAGTATTCCACGTTCTTCATCTTGATGTTGTTGAATTCGACGTAGGGGCCGAACGATCCGCGGTCTTCATAGACCATGTGTTCGCTATTTTCGGCGGCGGCCATGGTGGTGTCGATGACGATTCTATCCGCAAAGGAAAGGGTGCTGAATAAGGCTATCAGGGTGAAAATTTGTTTTCTCATGCCCAAAATATAATAAAAGGGGATTTACTCCTTGTTTTGGCCCGATGTGAAAAAACGGGGGATATTTTGGTAAAAAAAAGTTCTAAATAGAGATTTTTTGTGTTAAATGCAAAAAAAATGTTTATTTTTAGACCAAAAAAGTAAAAAACCTCACTTGGAGTAGATTTTTATGAAGAAACAGTTGCTCACTCTTTGTGCCGCAGCCCTGATGATGTCCATGACCGCCTGTAACGACAAGATGGATCCTAATGATCCCCAGTCTGTACGCAAGTACTTGACCAAGCAACAGATTGCCTTTACGCCGAACCAGTTCGTGTCCTATGCAGCAAGTGGCGATACGGCCAAGATGACGCTTTTCTTGCAGGCGTCCTTTGAAATCGATGCTCCGGCAGACAACGGCAACAACGCTGTCGCCATTGCCGCCAACAAGGGCAATATGGTGGTCCTCAACTACTTGTTCGACCACGGCGCCAAGGCCGACGTGAAGAACGGCAACGGCGAAGCTGTGATCGACAACGCCGTGATGATGGGCAATAAGGAAGTCGTGAACCGCCTTCTGACCCAGCTCAAGGCCGAAGGTGCTGAATCCCAGACGCTGGGCACCGCCGTGCTTCTCGCTGCAAAGACCGGCAAGGTCGATATGCTCGAAATTTTGGCCGAAGCAGGAGCTCCGCTCGATTCTCGTAGCGCAGACGGTTATCTGCCGATTCACTGGACCGTAAAGAACGGTCAGTACGATGCCATGATGTTCCTGATCAACAAGGGTGTCGATGTGAACGCCAAGTGCGGCCAGGGTTATTCTGTGCTCGACTGGGCGACCAACGAAGGCTACACCCGCTTGATCAAGGCCTTGAAGAAGGCCGGTGCCAAGAATACTCCGCAGTACTTCAAGGATTCCAAGAAGTAATTTTGCGGACGATGTTCTAACTAATGGCGAAATTTCGCCGATTTTCAAAAGAACCGTGGTCTAGGGACTGCGGTTCTTTGTATTTTTTCGCTTATGAAATTTCATTTGTTCTCTAAGATTTTCATTTGTCTATGCCTTGCGGGGGTGTTCTCGCAGGCGCAGGAAACGGTGGAGAGCGTTCGTCGCCAGATCAAGGCGGTGGATGCTGAAACGGCCCGCGAAAAGTCGATGCACGATGCTGAAAAGAAGCGACATGCCGAGTTTGTCGAGGTGGGACGCAAAAAGGTGCAGGCGCTTGCCACGCAGAACAAGACCTTGAAGGCCGAAATTGATTCGCTGAAGGCGGAACTCAAGAATCTCTCCAATGTTCGCCAGAAGACGATGGGGACGGTCAAGTGGTATGAAGGACGCAAGGCGAAGTACAGTGAATCGCTTGCCCAGGTGATTGATTCCCTGGTGCCGGTATTTGAATCGGACTTCCCTTATAGGAACGAAGAGACCATCAAGAGTGTGCAAGAGATTGCAACTCAGCTCCACAAGGGGCTGATCGAAGCCGATGACGGACTCAACCGCGTACTCGAAGTTTTCTATGACCGCATCCGTCTCGGTTACACGACCGAAGTCTACAATGGGTTTCTGCAGGTAGATGCCCGCAGCGTTCCCGGGACATTCCTGCGTTATGGAGCCGTGTCTTCGGTCTTTGTGAGCAATGATGGCAACGATATCCTGTGGCTTGCCCGGACTGACAATGGCGGTTACAGTTGGAAGAATGTCTCCGACAATCTTGCCATGCGCTCGGTATTGAAGGACGTGATGAAGGTGGCCGAAGGAAAGACTGCTCCTAGGCTTGTGACGATTCCCGTTGCAATTCCGAAGGAGGGTAGATAGATGAAATTTAAAATGTGGAATGTGAGATGCGCAATGACATCTTTGGCATCTCGTTTTTCATCTCTCGTCTTGGTCGCCTCCCTCACGACATTGGCGCCGATTTCTATTGCGCAGCAGAACAGCGATATCGATGCGGTGAAGCAGCGCGCCGCCTTGAATAGTGCAAAGGCAGACCTCGAAGAAGCCCGCAAAAAGCGCGACATGGCAGTTGCCGCCCGCTGGAAGGACCGCGAAACGGCCAACCAGGAACGTGAACTTTTCAACGAAAAGTACAACGAAAGCAAGGAGAAGGTCGATGCGTTGATGTCTGAGCGCGCTCGCCTTTTCGAAGATGTGCGTGTGGCCCGTGAAGACTTGGCCCAGGTCAAGCTGCAGGCCGAAAAGGCCCGCGCCGAATATTTGTCGCTTGCGGCAGGGCCCGAACGCCTAGAGACACTTTCGAAGTTTGCCGAACAGGGAATTCCCTTCAAGATTGCCGAGCGCGTCGAGGCGCAGAACAAGGTGAAAAAGGAAATGGGGCTCTACCGCGACGATCCGGTGCGCATTGCAAAGTCGCTTCTGGATGTGGCGAAGGGCGAACTCGCCTTTACCCGCGAAATTCAACTGGAAGAAGCGGAACTTGTCTTTGGCAAGGTCGTAGCCGAAGGTTCCAGACTCCGCCTAGGTGGCCTCTATGCAATGGAAATGGCCTCTGCCGCTACCGACGTGAACGGCAACAAGCCTTCGGCATTGATGCTTCCGGTGGCGGGGGAGAAGAAGCGCTCCTTCAGCTGGCAAGAAAATCTGACTCCGGAAACCAAGAACGAAGTTTCCAAGGCCTTTGCCGCAGCGAAGGATTCCTCCTATGCGATGGTGCCTGTGGACGTTCTCTTGAGCACGGAACTTTCCTCTGAGCTGGCCAACCATCAGGAAAAGACCTGGAAGGATGAACTCCGCGAGTTCTTCAAGAACGGCGGAATTCTAATGTATCCGATCGTGACGCTCTTTGCGCTTGGCCTACTTGTTGCACTGTGGCGCTTTGTGTGGCTCATGGTAGCGGGCTTTGGCGGTCTTTCGACTAGGCGTGCCATCAAGGCCCTGCAGAAGGGCGATGTCGATGCGGCCAGAACTTTGGCTAAAAAGTCGCATGGCGAAGTGGGCAAGGTGCTGCGAGCAGTCCTTTCCAAGAACTACGCGGGCCGCGACGGAGCCGAAAAGGCCCTAGAGGAACTCTTCTCTGCCGAAGTGCCCAAACTCGAATCGGGGCTCACCTGGATTTCTGTCTTTGCGGCGACCGCTCCGCTCCTTGGTCTTTTGGGTACGGTGATGGGCATGATTGAGCTTTTCGATGTGATTACGATGCACGGAACCTCTGATCCGAAGCTCTTGGCGGGAGGCATTTCGATTGCCTTGGTGACGACGGAGGCGGGCCTTATTGTGGCCATTCCGTTGCAGCTTATTCACACGTTCCTGATGAACCGCGCCGATGCCTTGCGTTCCCGTATGGAGCGTGCAGGCCTAGTCGTGCTGAATGCCCTTTGGATTAAGGAAAAGTAGTTGGAAACGGTAAACGAAATATCGGTCATCGAAGCCGCCATGGGCATCGTCTTCCGCGGAGGATGGGTGCTTGCCCCTATATTCATATTGGGGTGGTTCGGCTGGTTTTTGATGATTGAGCGCTACTGCTACTACTTTATGCTGAAAGGCAAGTCCGTGGGTGGTTTCTGGCGTACGCTTTCGAAGGATGGCGAAGATGCTGCCTTCAAGAAACTCGAACGCCGCCGCTATGGATATTTTTATGCTTTGGCTTCTGATGTGCGCCACTACCGCGACCAGGGACCCGTTGCGGTCCGCAACGCGATGGAAGAGACGCGCCACCGCATCTCGGTGAACTTGTCGAAATCGCTGCGTACCATTTCGACATGTGCTGCAATCGCCCCGATGCTTGGACTGCTCGGTACGGTGTCGGGCATGGTGCATACTTTTGAGACTATTCAGCTTTTTGGCTTTGGAAACCCGGTGCTATTGGCCGACGGCATCTCCGAAGCGCTCCTGACGACGCAAGCGGGGCTCCTGGTGGCGTTCCCGCTGATGCTTGCCTACAATTACTTGGCGGGCCGCGTAGCCGATGTCGAAGAGCAGGCCTGGAGCGAAGCACTAAAGTACGAATCTCTTGTGTTTGAAAAGGTGCAAAAATGAGTTTTATCCGTAAACGATCCAATGATGCAGGAAAGATAGACGTGTCGCCGATGCTCGACATGGTGTTTATCCTGCTCATCTTCTTTATCGTGACATCGACCTTTACCCGCGAAACCGGCGTCGACGTGACGAAGCCCAAGGCAAGTTCAGCAAAGGAACTCGCCAAGGAGAGCATCTTGATTGGCGTGACCCGCCAAGGCACGATTCACATCAACGAGACCCAGGTGAACCTTTCGACTTTGAATACGGTGCTGCGTCAGATGATGGCCGAAGCGCCCGACCGCCCTGTAATCATCGTGAGTGACCGCGATGCTCCTAACGGAGTCGTTGTGGATATTCTCGATGAATGTAATCTCGCTAAAGTCCGCAAAGTTTCTATTTCGGCAAATAAGGAGGAGTAAGAGGAACTCAGCACGCTCGTTACACTCGCTTTGAGCGATGAGGTCGCCTTGCAAGCAAGGCTCTGGGCTAAAGATGGCGCCAAGGGCGCGATACTGAAACTCAAAGGACCGTAGGTCCGTACTCATACCTCAAAGGGCGAAGCCCGACCCCATACCTCGTAGTCTTATGCTTGATTTTTTCGCAAAATATTTCCGGTTCCCGGCAGCATTCGTTCTCTCCTTCGTGGTGAGCGCGGTGTTTTTCCTTGCCATTCCCGTGATTAACACGCTGTTCTTCGATAAGGGCGTCAAGGCGGAAAAGGAACTCGAAACCGTGACCGAAGTCGAAGTGCTCGTAAGCGAGAAAAAGCCTGAAGTCAAGCAGAAGGTGTTGCGTACCGTGATGAATCCGAACCCGTTCAAGATTTCAGCCAACATGGGAGTTTCCCGTAGCCAGAATTTCCAGATGGATTTGTCGCTTGCCCGCGGCGCTGCTGGCGATGGCGTGGCCGTTGGCACGGGCTCGATGGAAAATGTCGTCTACGAGGCGGGCGAAGTGGATGAGCAGGCGCAGGTGCTGCGTGAAATCCAGCCGAAGTTCCCTGAGAAGGCGAAGCGCATGGGCATTTCGGGCTATGTGAAGGTTCTGATCGTGATCGACGTCTATGGCGATGTGGCGCAGGCCCAGGTGCTTACGCAGGAGCCGGCGGGTTATGGATTTGATAACGAGGCACTAAAGGCTGTTCGCCAGTGGAAGTTCAGTCCGGCGCAGCTTGGGGGATTCCCCGTGGCACAAAAAGCCACAAAGGAGTTCCGCTTTGTTAACTAGGCTCGCTACAATTGTTTTATTGTCGCTGGCGTTGCCGTTGCTTGCTGCGGAGGATTACTTCTTCAAGGCGAACGAGCTTTATGACCAGGGAAAGTTCAAGGAAGCGGTGCCGCTGTACCGCGCCGCCATTGACGATGGCCGCTACGAGCCTTTTGCCTGGTTCAACTTAGGCAATGCCATGGTGCAGCTAGACCGCAAGCAGGTGGCCATGGTCGCCTACAAGCGCACCGTGGAACTCCTGCCGAATTTCGAGAAGGCCTGGATGCTCCTGGGCGACCTTTACTACTTGGGTGGAGACGTGGGCGAAGCCATTGCGGCATACCGGCGCGCCATCGAACTTGGAGTCGAATCGGACCATGTGCATTTTGCACTTGCTGAATGCTACCTGAAAGGCCGCGACTGGACGCTGGCCCAGAAGAACTTTGAACGCGCCTTGCATCTGAACCCCGACCGTATGGATGCGTGGTACGGTTTGGCCGAAGTCTATGAAAAGTTAGGCGACTATGAATATGCCATCAAGACGCTTCAGAATGCGCTTCAGATGACGGCTACCGCGGGTGCCGATGTTCACTTTACCATGGCCTATTACTACCGAAGCATGGATTCTACGAGACAATCTTTGAACGAAATGGAAAATGGAATCCTGATGGATCCGGAAAACGTTTCGGCCCGCCGCTACCTGGCACAGATGTATGTGCAGAACAATTCTCCGTGGATGGCGATTTTCACGCTTGAAGAAGGTTTGCGTCACAATAAGGGCAAGGCAGATTTGAACCTGGATTTAGGACAAATTTACTTTACCCAGAAACGCTACGACGAAGCGTTTGATTGCTACATGAAGGCTTGGCTTGCGGGCAATTCTCAGGGACGCATCGGTGCCGAAAACGTGGGCCATGTGTTCTCGAATGCAGGCGATACCGAAAAAGCGGAGAGCCTTTATAAAAGGATTCGAGAAAAAAAGTAGCTCTGGATCCGTGGTGTAGCGCTTGCTTTTACTCGTTGTCATATATGCGGCTTTTATTGGCTTAGGTCTCCCTGATACGGTGCTTGGGGCGGCATGGCCCTTGATGCAGCGTGACCTGATGGCGCCTCTTTCGGCGGCGGGGCTTTTGTCGATTATCGTAAGTGTAGGAACGATTGTTTCTAGCCTTTGGATGCCGGCGCTTTTGCGCCTGATGGGTACAGGCAAACTTGTATTCTTAAGCATTGCTTTTACGGCGGCGGCTTCGTTTGGTTACGGCATTTCGAATTCTTTTGCAATGATGTGCCTGTTTGCAATTCCCATGGGAATCGGGGCGGGCGCAATCGATGTCGCGATGAACAATTTTGCGGCGATTTACTTGGAATCGAAACACACGAGTTGGCTGCATGCCAGCTGGGGCGTGGGCGCATGCCTTGGTCCGGCCTTGTTTTCGATTTCGGTGGTGACGGGTGTCGGCTGGCGTGGCGCTTACGATATGGTCGCCTTGTTGCTTGCGGTGATTGCCGTGATGATGCTGGTGACGCTCCCGATTTGGAAGAAGATGGAGAAACACGACGCCTCGCAGCAGGAGTCCGCGGTAAAAGATATTTCGCTGCGGGCGGCCCTCAAGGTGCCCGGAATGAAGCTTTCTTTTTGGGTGTTTTTCTTTTATTCGTCGCTAGAAATTTCTACGAGCCTTTGGTGCGGTACATACTTGGTGGCCCGCGGCTTCGAGCCTGAAATCGGTGCGATTGCGGTCTCGCTCATGTTTGCAAGCGTCATGGTGGGGCGCATTTTGAGTGGATTTTTTGCCATCAAGTTTACGGATATGCGCTTGGTGCATGCGGGTATTGCGATTGTGGTGGTGGGGTGCTTTATCCTGGTGCTTCCGCTCCCGCTGTGGGTGACTCCGGTCTGCATCTGCCTATTGGGATTTGGATGCGCTCCTGTGTATCCGTCACTTATTCATGCGACCCCTGCACGATTTGGTGAGGAACTTTCGGGGCGCGCCATCAGTATTCAGATGGCTGGCTCCTACTTAGGTGCAATTGTGATGCCTCCGGCCTTTGGCTTTGTGGCGCTCCATTTTTCGGTAATCGTGTGGCCTGTGGCTCTAGGCATTTTCGTTGGAATGTTGTTGCTCTGTGTTTGCCTGCTCGATTTCGTGACACGTAGGCGTCTAAACAATGCCTTTGCCGCAGAGCGCATTATGGATGCTTTGCAGCAAATGGAAATGCTGGAATTGCAGCGCATGAAAATGCGTAAGGAACGCCGTAGACAGCGTCGAAAAGAAAAACGGATGAAGCTTTTAAAGTCGCGTCACCTTTAAATTTCTACATTTGGGACATGGCTAAGAAGAAAAAGGTATGGAAATCCCCTGCGATGGCTCAGGCGATGCGCAGCAAAGAAGACAAGCTCCGCGATATGCTCATGCAGATTGTGAGCGGGCAGAGTCGCTTGTTGAACCGCCCCGACGACTTGTACGAGGCAATCGCAAACGGTATTGACGATATTGAAAATTTCAAGAATCCAAGGGACCAGCTGGAACTTTTGGCGTGGACTTTGCGCGCTGATTTCATTGCCTTCAAGGCCGATACCGACGAAGAAAAGGAATACTGGGACAACCTCTTTTACGATGCGGGCACCTTCTTTGTAGAACTCGCATCGCAGTACGACGACAAGGACTACTTGGCTGACCTGGTTCACGACCTCGCTATGCGCCATGTGGGTGGCGAAGGCCGCTCGGTGGTGTTCCTGAGCATTGAAGAGTTCCTGCCCAAGAAACGCGCGCAGGCCTTGCTTGAAGAACTCATCAACAAGGTCACCGAAGTGGATCAGGGAAACCGCGAAGACATTCTCGATGCCATTTGCGACATGGCCGATTCAATCAAGGATGCCGCGAACTTTGCGAAAGCCGCTCTCCTCAAGGACCCGGACAAGAGCAACGCCACGCTGATTGATATTGCCAATGCACAGTTCATGGCCGGAAATATTGAACTTGCCAAGCAGTGGCTCGGCGATGTTCGCAACCCCGGTGCCGAAGACGAAGAAGCCTACCTGGATTTGCAGGCGGCGATTGCCGACAAGGAAGGCAGAAAGTCTGACTGCATCAAGATTGCTCGCACCCTTTACGAGACATTCCCCAAGGTGATGAACCTGGGGCGTTATGCGGCGTTCTTGCCCGATAACGAAGCGGACCAGGTTCTCAAGGAACACGAACGGTTCCGCAGCGGAAATACGGTGGATATCGAGTTCATGCAGCTGCTTGCCGCCATGAAGCGCTATGAGCAGCTTTCGGGCTATGTGGACCGCCACGAAAAGGATTTGACGACGCTCGATGCCGAAGAATTGACGGCACTTGCCGATTCTTTGGAAAAAGACAACCAGAAGAAGCTTGCCGACCACATCCGCGACTGGATTGTCGAAGAACCCGAAGACGCCCAGGCTTTTGATGACAAGGATTAAGTTTTGATGGCGAATTTAGGTCATGTTTACTTGATTGGTGCTGGCCCCGGCGATCCGGGACTTTTGACGATTCGCGGTAAAGAAATTCTGGAAAAGGCCGATGTGGTGGTTTACGACCGCCTGGTTTCTCCGGCCATTCTTGGCATGTGCAATGCGAAGGCGAAAATGGTGGATGTCGGCAAGATGCCGACGCACCATAAGGTGAAACAGTCCGAAATAAACAAGCTCCTGGTGCAGTTTGCGCGTGAATACCCGCAGGGTATTATAGCCCGCCTTAAGGGCGGTGACCCGTTCGTGTTCGGTCGCGGCGGCGAAGAAGCCTTGGAACTGGTGGATGCCGGTGTGGAATTCGATGTGATCCCCGGCATTACATCGGCTATTTCGGTGCCTGCCTATGCGGGCATTCCCGTGAGCCACCGCGGAATAGCGACGAGTTTCCATGTTATCACCGGGCACGAAAAGGCTGAATCGAACGGCGAACTTTCGCTTGACTTTGAGACCCTAGCCAAGTGCTCTGGCACGCTAATCTTCCTAATGGGCATTGCCAACATGGATTTTATTGCCAAGCGCCTTATGGAATGCGGCAAAGATCCTAAAACTCCGCTAGCCTTTATCGAAAAAGGAACCACGCCGTACCAGCGTACCGTCATGGCAACGCTTGAAACGGCGGGGGAGACCATTGTCCGCGAAAAGGTGACCGCCCCTGCGATTACGATTATGGGCGGCGTCGTGGAACTCGGGCAAACTCTCGCCTGGAAAAAGAATTTGCCGCTTTCGGGTAAGCGCCTGGTGGTGACTCGCGCAGCTAAGCAGGCGAGTGGCATTTCGGCAAGGCTTACTGCCCTCGGTGCCGAAGTCATCGAGACTCCGATGATCGAGACAAGAACGCTGGATATACCGGATGTTTATGAAGTAACGTCATTGCGAGGGAGCGAGCGACCGAAGCAATCTATTCATGCCGATTTCGAAGACTTGAAAAACATTGATGTCCTTGCATTTACAAGTACAAACGGCGTCGAAAGCTTCTTCAAGCAGCTGCTCGCATCCGGTCACGATATCCGCGAACTGGCGGGCAAGAAAATTGCAAGCGTTGGAAAAATTACCGAAAAGAAGCTGCTCGAATACGGCATCCATTGCGATTACGTGCCTGAAGATCATACCGGCGAAGGCCTCGGAAAACTTTTAGCTGCGCTCATACCTCAAAGCACCGAAGGTGCGACCTCATACCCCATACCTCGCATTCTCCTTTTGCAGGGTAACCTTGCCGATGAAACCCTGTTGAATCTTTTACCCAAGGCGACCCGCTGGGTGGTTTACGAGACGCTCCCGGTAACTGAACTCCCCGAATGGAAACGCGAAGCGGTCGAAAAGGCCGATGCCGTCGTATTCGCGAGCACCAGTGCCGTAGAGAACTTTGTCAAACTTATGTCTCAAGGCACCGCAGGAGTGCCCCCATACCTCAAAGCGACCAACGGGAGCGCCCCCATACCTCAAACCTCCTTCTGCATCGGTCGCATGACAGAATCGGCAGCCCAGAAGCATGGCTTTGAAACGGTCATCTCCGACGAAACCACCATGGATTCGCTGGTGAAGAAAATTGTGGAATATTACTCGGCAGGGGAGCGCGCATAATGAAGGCGATTCTGATTATTGCGCATCATTGCATTTTGCCTGGGGCCTACAAGGGCTTTGAAGAAATTCTAGATAAGTTGCACCATGATTTGCCCGGTACCCGCGTGGCGAGCACCAGCCTTTTGGATTTGGAAAACGACCTGCGCACGCTACTCCGCGAAGATGTGGAATCGGTGACGCTCTTGCCGTTCCTGCTTTTGAATGGCCAGCATGCGAAAAATGACGTTCCTCGCGTCGTGGCGAAATTGCAGGCGGAATTTCCGCAGATTCCAATTTCCCTGTTGCCTTGCCTTGGCGACTGGAAGGAATTTTCAAGCATGGTTGTCTGTGGCATCCGCAACGCTCAGATTGAAAATTCTCAAAGCACCGCAGGCGCGACCCCATACCCCAAAGCTCCACAAGAGCGCGCCCATAGCTCAAACCTCTTCTCCATCGAACTCAATCTCGAAGGGCGTAATGTTCTCGTTGTGGGTGGTGGCCGCATCGCGCTCCGCAAGGTGAAGACCCTCTTGCCCACGGGAGCCCGCATTACCGTAGTCGCCCCGCAGTTCGACCCCGAATTTTCCCACGTGATTGCGAACGGAGCGGAGCAATCCATGGTTACAATGTTTTCGCGACCTTACGCGACTGATGACCTTCGCGGAATTTTCATGGTCTTCATCTGTACCGATAAGCCCGATGTCAATGCTCAGGTTTCTAACGATGCCCACGCCCGCCGAATCCTGGTGAACAATGCCTGTGATTACCTTGATGGCGATTTTATCGTGCCAGCCCGCATGGATTTTGGCGAAAATATTGCCGTGACTGTCTCTACCCAGGGGCGCGCCCCTTCACTAGCCAAAAAACTCAAGCAGAAAGTCCAGACCGAATGGGCCGATAGCCTAAAACAGCTCGAAAAGGACTTTTTTTCAAAAAAATAATTGTGAGAACCGTCACTTTTCAACTTTTTCCTTAATTTGTTATTGACTTTTGTAAAATATTAGAATATCTTTACAAAAAAGATACAAAAGAGGTTTATTATGAAAAAAATCTTCCTGCTGGCTCTTGCCGCATCCTTGTCTCTCTTTGTCGCCTGCGGCGATGACTCTTCAGGCTCTCCGATGGGCGGAGGCTCGGGTACGGAGCAACTTTCCGAAGAATCGGTAAAGGCTTTCTTCCCGACGGGCTACAAGACCGAAGATGTCGCTGCCTGGTACGCGACCGAAACACAGATACTTCCTGATGGAGATCAGACTAAGACGTCGCTCAACGCCGTTTATCTATTTAAGGATGGCTCCTTTATTGTGACAGAAAGCACGCAGAAGGTCAAGTCGAACGGCTCCAAGAAGCTTTCGAATGAAATTGTGGCCAAGGGAACATGGACCGGTGGTGATGATTTCGCCAATGGAACTTTTACGGTTTCCTTCGGAGTGGGCGATGAGAATGTGACGATGCCGCTTGAAGTCGTGAACGGTATCTTGTCGATTTCTCCCGATGGAAATGTTGCCATGACTTTCAAGTTGCAGTCGTCTACGGTTCCTACTCCGACCGAAGCGGGTGAGACTGTCGAAAAGGCTGATTCCGGCTCCAATTCTTCGAAGTCTGACGAAGTTTGTTCCGTTACAACTTCGGGTAACTCTGTAACGATGACCGTCAATATGGACGGCGAAAAAGAGGTGATGACTGTTACTCTTGATGGAGATCAAATTGTAGCTACCGTGAATGGAGAAACGCAAATTCTACCGAGTGAAGGGATGACTTTCGCCGAATTGAAGCAGTCCGCTTATGAAACCTGTGAAGAACTGAACAGCATAGCTAATGATAACGACTATGATTACGGCTGGGACGACGACTACGATTACAGCAACGATTACAGCTGGGACGATGACTATGACTATGATGAAGACAATTACGCATCGAGCGATTACACCTGCGATGTTATTGTCGGTGATAACTCGGTGAAAGTTGTGATTGGTGTAGCAGGATATTCGAGTACTACTATTTACACCCTTACTGATGCGGGTTACATGGTTTCTTATGAAGGTGATGGTTTAGATGGTCTTGAACCTATAGAAGTTCCTACACCAATGACAATGGAAGAATTGAAATTGATGGGTGACGAAAGTTGCAAGGCTGTCAACGAAGACTACTAGTCAATTCAGAAGAAACTTGTTTACGAAAAGTCCAGTCTTCGCGCTGGATTTTTTCCTAAAGACAAAACTTCACAAACAGAATAAGGAGTTGGATATGAAAAAGTATCTCTTGCTGACTATGGCTCTGTCTATGGGAGCCTTCGTCGCCTGTGGTGACGATTCATCGAGCAGTCCGTCTGGAGCTGATGCAACAACGGAGTCCAGTTCGTCTATAGATTCTGCGGACATAAGCAGTAGCTCCGGAGGTAAAAAAGATGCAACTCCTGATGAAGATATCAGTAGTTCTAGCGGCGAAGAGTCGGGTGATGAGACCACCAAAGTTTCGGCGTTTTTTCCAGAAGGTTTTGATGCTGATAAGGTAGTTGCCTGGTATGCAACTGATGAACAGCGTGTTTCAGATAAAGGGCAGACCAAGACGATGGTGGATGCCGTCTACCTGTTCAAGGACGGTTCCTTTATTGTCACCGAACAAAAGGTGAAGGAAAAGAATAACATTTCCACATTTGAAAACGCGGTTGTTGCAGAGGGAACCTGGACTGG